>DATFHF010000069.1:0-41788 GCA_035248685.1 Jatrophihabitans sp. | reverse complement strand
TGCCCAGTCATTCCTACCTGCCCGCGGCCGTCCGGGACGGGCGCCCCGGCGCCGGATCATCAGCGTCGGGCTGGCATTGGCCGGCCTCGGCGCACTGTCCGTCATCGCCTCCGGCTCGGTCTCGGCCAGCGCTCGGCTAGGTGGTCATCCACACGCGATCCAGGGCAACGTGGTGGCCAACCTGTTCGAGTGGAACTGGCCGTCGGTGGCCAAGGAATGCACCCAGGTGCTCGGCCCGAGGGGATATGCCGCGGTCCAGGTCGCACCGCCGCAGGACTCGCTGTCGCGGACCGCTACCGACAGCACGCCGGTGCTGCACCCGTGGTGGGAGGTTTACCAGCCGGTCGACTACAACCTCACCAGCCGGATGGGTAACGAGGCACAGTTCAAGTCCATGGTGCAGACCTGCCGCGACGCCGGGGTCAAGGTGATCGTGGACGCGGTGATCAACCACATGACCGGTCAGGGCAACGTCTCCTACGGCGGCGTGCACTACACCAAGTACGACTACACCGGCCTGTACGGGCCGACCAACTTCCACGGCCCGACCGGGCAGTGCCCCAGCGCGGACGGCAACATCGACGACTTCAACAACTACACCCAGGTATTCAAGTGCGAACTCGTCTCGCTATCTGACCTGCGCACCGAGACCGACTACGTGCAGGGCAAGCTCGCCGGTTACCTGAACAAGCTGCTGAGCTACGGAGTCTCCGGCTTCCGGGTGGACGCGGCCAAGCACATCGGCCAGACCGACCTGGACGAGATCTTCGAAAGGCTGCACCGCACGGTGGACGGCGAGCGGCCGTACCTCGCGCTCGAGGTGGGCACCGGCAGCCCGGGGAGGATCTCGCCGCAGGCTTTCACCAGCATCGGCAACGTGCTGGGCTTCGACTTCGCCGGTCAGCTGGAATCGGCCTTCAAGAGCTACACAAACCCGGCCGGCGGCAACATCGGTGACCTGAAGGGCCTCGGTGAAGGCAGCGGCCTGCTGCCCAGCTCGTCCTCGCTGGCCTTTGTGGAGAACCATGACACCGAACGCAACGGCTCGACGCTGAACTACAAGGACGGCGCCATCAACACGCTGGCGACCGAATTCATGGTCGCCTACGGTTACGGCACGCCGGAGGTCTACGCCGGCTTCGACTTCGTCACCGGGGACGATTCGCCACCGGCCACCTCGGACGGCTTCGTCACCGACACCACCTGCGGCGCCGGTTGGGAGTGCACCGATCGGATCATGGGAGTGGCCAACCTGGTCGGGTGGCACAACACGGCCGGCAAGGCGCCGGTAACCAACTGGTACGACGACGGCGTCAACCTGATCTCGTTCAGCCGGGGTAACCGGGCCTGGATCAGCATCAACAACGAGACCGCGGCGCAGACCCACACCTTCGCCACCGGGCTGTCCAAGGGCACGTACTGCGACATCATCCACGGCAACGTCTCGCACGAACACTGCTCCGGCCCGACCGTGACGGTAGACAAGCACGGCATGGCCACGGTGACCGTCCCGGCCAAGGACTCGGTCGCCATCGACGTCGCGTCCCGGCTGTAGCCCCTTTCGGCATTGTGCGGCCTGAGCAGGCGGTTTTCCGGCGTGAAGCCGCCTGTTCGGGCCGCACAATTACCAAAGGGACGATGGTTCTGGTTCAGCGGGCGAAGGTCACGTGGATGGTTCCGCTCGGGGCGACCTCGCTGGTGACCTGGTAGCCCTGCTCCAGCTCGCGGAGGTCCTCCCACAGCCGCGCGCCGCGGCCGAGCAGGATCGGTGCGATCCCGACGTGAAGTCGGTCGACGACGCCGGCGGCCAGGTAATCCCGCACCACCGAGGCACCGCCGCCGATGCGGACGTCGAGATCGCCCGCGGCTTCCTTCGCGCGGGCCAGGGTCTGTTCAAGCGGGGTCTGGACGAAGTAGAAGGTGGTGCCACCCTCCATCTCTAGGGTCGGCCGCTGTTCATGGGTGAGCACGAAGACCGGGCAGCCGAAGGGCGGGTTCGGTCCCCACCAGCCCTGCCAGTCCGGATCACCGGGGTGCAGGTGCAGTCCGAACATGCCCGCACCCATGATCTCGGCGCCGACGCCTTCGAAGTACGCCGCGGCGTAGTCGTCGTCAAGACCTATGGTGCCGGTGCCGGACTGGCCGAGCACTCGCTCGCGGAAGGTCCGGGTGCCGGTGTATGCCGCGACCAGGCGGCCCCAGTCGTTGCCGAACGGGTTCTCCGGGGTTTGGTCGGTGGTAGTCGCGTAGCCGTCCAGGGAGATGTTCAAATCGACGCGTACCTGGCCCATTGCTACTGCTGCCTCCACAACCTCGTCCGCGCCGACTGGCCGGCGTCAGCCCGGGAAAGGATATCGGGGCGGCTCTGAGGCGGAGAGAGCTGGTCAGCTGAAGAACACGAACTTGACCAGCGCGGCTAGGCCGACCACCACGATCACCCCGCGTAGCGCGGCCGGCGGCAGCCGCCGACCGGCCGCCGCACCCAACTGACCACCGATGGCCGAGAACACCGCGATCAGCAGGGCGTAGGTCCAGTTGGGGTGCGCAACGATGGCGAAGAGCACGCCGGCCACCAGGTTCACAATCATCGACAGCACGTTTTTCAGCGCGTTGACCCGCTGCAGGTCGCTGTCCAAGAGCGCACCGAGCATCGCGATCAGCAATACCCCTTGGGCGGCACCGAAATAGCCGCCGTACACGCCAGCGGCGAAGACCAGCAGCCACAGCAGCGCCGGGCGCCGGCCGGCCGGCGGCTGATCGGCCCGGATGAACCGGCGGGACAGTCGGGGCTGGATCAGTACCAGCACCATCGCGATCAGGATCAGCGCCGGCACCACCGCCCTGAACACGCCGGCCGGCAGCACCAGCAGCAGGCTGGCGCCGAGCAGTGCGCCGAGGAACGATGCGCTGCCATATCGGGTGATCCGGTGACGCTGACCGGCTAACTCGCGGCGGTAGCCGTACGCACCGCTGAATCCGCCGGGCACCAGCCCGATGGTGTTGCTGACGTTCGCGGTCACCGGCGGCACCCCGAGGGACAGCAGCACCGGAAAGGTGATCAGGGTGCCGGACCCGACCACGGTGTTGATGGTGCCGGCGGCGAGCCCGGCGGCAGCGACCGCAGCCAGCGCGCCGATGCTCGTCACCGGGCCACCGTATCCGGTCGGCTGTCCCGCGCTGCGCCACCGCCGCCGGTGGCTATGTGTCCCGCCCAGCGGGGGTCATAACCCACAAAATCGCCGGACACATACCCGTCGGCCAAAGGCCAGCCAGCGGCAGGGACGGCTCAGCCGGCCCGCCGCTCGGCGTTGGCGACGATGGCCGCGCTGACGAATTCGGCCAGCCCCGGCGCGATCCGGTTGTAGTGCGCGGCGAACCGCTCATCGGACAGGTACAACTCGGCCAGCCCGCGATGCATGGCCAGCGGAACGTCGTTGAACCAGCGGATGATGTGCTGCCGGTGCGCCTCGGCGGCTGCCATCGCGGCGAACGAATCGGGTGCCGCGCCGTCTCGGAGCAGCCTCGCGAAGTCCTGCTCGTTCGCGGCCGACTCGGCCTTGATCTGAAGCCACTCGTCCTTGCCGTAACCGGCCGCCCGCCGCCGGGATTGCCGGTAGGCGTCGGTGTCACCCCAGCGCTGCTCCGCCTCGGCGGCGTAGTCCTCCCGGTAGCCCTCGCCGAAGATCTCCAATTGCTCCTCGGGAGTAAGTCGAATCTCCATCCGGTATGCCTCCAATTCCCGATCCAGGGCGGCCGCGATCCGGCGCAACCGCTCGAGCCGTTGGTCGACCAGTCGGCGCTGTCGGCGCAGCTGGGCGGACAGGTCGACATCCTGGGCCAGCAGCCCGGCGATCTCGTCCAGGCCGAAGCCCAGCTCTCGGTATCCCAGGATCCGGCGCAGCCGATCCAGATCCGCCTTGCCATACAAGCGATATCCGGACGTGGAACGGCCGGCCGGCACTAGCAACCCGACCTGGTGGTAATGGTGCAGCGTCCGCACGGTGATGCCGGTCAGCCGACTGACCTCGCCGACCGGCAGTTCGTCCGAGCCGATGTTGTTCACGGCCATCAGCCTGCCGCCTTACGCCACGTCAGGGTCAAGCGAAATGCCGGCGTCCGGCCTGCTGGCTACCGTGAACGGCATGACCGAAGTTCACGACAGCCCGGAGGGCTGGGTAGCCGACCACATCAAGAGCTATGTCTCCTCCGACGGCGAGCAGGGCCACCTGTGGCACGGCGTGCCGACCCTGTTGTTGACCACCAAGGGTCGCAAGTCCGGCGAGCTGCGGCGCACCGCGCTGATCTACGGCGAGCACGACGGGGCGTATCTACTGGTTGCCTCGCAGGGCGGAGCGGACAAGCACCCGGCCTGGTACTTGAACCTCGATGCTGACCCGGAGGTGCAGGTCCAGGTCGGCGCGGACAAGTTCAGCGCGCGGGCCCGGACCGCCTCGGCCGAGGAGAAGCCGGAGCTGTGGGCCAAGATGACCAAGATCTGGCCGCCCTACGACGAGTACCAGGCCAAGACCCAGCGGCAGATCCCGGTCGTGGTGCTGGAACGGACCTGACCACGCCGCAAGACCCGTACCGGATCCTGACAGTTCGGTGACCGGTTCGGCGCCGGCGGCTCAGTACAGTTCGGCTGTGCCGACCGACGCGCCCGCCCGCGGACTGATCGTCGTCGTCGAGGACGAGACGGCGATCGCCGAGGTGATCCGGCTCAATCTGGCCAAGGCCGGCTTCGGCGTGCACCTGGAACGGGACGGCGCCGCCGGCCTGGCCGCGATCCGTACTCATCGGCCGGCGGCGGTGGTGCTGGACATCGGGCTGCCCGGCACCGACGGGGTCGAGGTATGCCGGCGGCTGCGCTCCGACCAGGACTGGACACCGGTGCTGTTCCTAACCGCCCGCGACGACGAGGTAGACCGGATCGTCGGGCTGGAACTGGGCGCCGACGACTACATCACCAAGCCGTTCTCGCCGCGCGAGCTGGTGGCCCGGGTGTCGGCCGTACTGCGCCGATCGCGCGGCATGACCGAAGCCGGTGGGACGCTACGGGTCGGCGCGGTCAGGTTGGAGCCGGCTCAGCGACGGGTCTATGCCGACGACCGGGAGGTGTCGCTGACCGCCACCGAGTTCGACCTGCTGGCCTGTTTGATGCGCCGTCCCGGCCGAGTGTTCAGCCGAGAGCAGTTGCTCAGCGAGGTGTGGGGCTACGCGGCCATCGGCGGTGCCCGGACCGTCGACGTGCACGTGGCCCAGGTGCGCGGCAAGCTCGGCCCGAGCAGTCCGATCCGGACGGTGCGCGGGGTCGGCTACGCCGCCGAAGAACCGCCGCGACAACCGTCCGGCCACCCGTGAGCCGGCTGAGCCTGGCCCAGCGCATCTCGTTGCTGGCGGTGGCGGTGGCCGTCATCACCGCGGCGCTGGCCGGCGTGCTGGCGGTGAACCTGGTCGACCGGTCGAGCAACAGCGGCGCGCGTAACACGCTCAGTCGACTGGCCGACGTCGCCCAAACCACCGCCGACAGCAGCACCCAGGCCAGGGCACGCAGGTTGTTGCAAACATTGAAGATCCAGTCGGCGTTGATCAGCCCGGCCGGCGCGGTCAGCACCGGCAGCCCGTTGCTCCGGGCGGCGCTGAACCAGCAGGACGTGGCCGCCGCACTGGCCGGGCGGTCGGTGTCGGCGCAGCGCCGGATCGCCGGCCAGCTGGTGCTGCTGGAGGTTCGGCCCACCACCAGCGGCGGCATCGCCCTGGTGCAACGACGGGCGGATGCCACCGCGGCGGCCGACCAGGCCGTCCGCCGCATCCTGTGGGCGCTGCTGACGGCGGTGCTGATCGCGATCGCGCTCGGGTTGCTGGTCGCGGTCCGGATCTCCCGGCCGCTGCGCCGCACCGCCGAGGCGGCCCATGCGCTGGCCGCCGGCCACCGTGACGTGGCCGTCCGGCCGGAAGGACCGTCCGAGGTGGTCGAGGTGGCCAGCGCGGTGAACACGCTGGCGGCGGCGCTATCGCACTCCGAGGCACGGCAGCGGGAGTTCCTGCTTTCGGTCTCGCACGAACTGCGCACGCCGCTCACCGCCATCTCGGCCTACGCCGAGTCACTCGCCGACGGCGTGGTGCCGGCGGAGCAGGCCGGCGAGGTCGGCTCGATCATGCTCACCGAGTCGCATCGGCTGAACCGGTTGGTCGCCGACCTGCTGGACCTGGCCAGGCTGGACGCGCAGGAGTTCCGGATCGAAAACGGCCCGGTCGACATCGTGGAACTGGTGGCGACCGCCGGCCGAGTCTGGTCGGATCGGTGTGCCGGCGCCGGCGTTCGGTTCGCCGTCGAGGCGCCGGGCCGGCCGGTGGTGCTGCACACCGATCCGGCTCGGCTTCGACAGATCCTGGACGGCCTGCTGGAAAACGCATTGCGGGTGACGCCGAGCGGCCAGCCGATTGTGCTGTCCGCGCGCGGTGAATACCTGCCCACCGGCCAGCCGGTCGGCGTCCTCGAGGTGCGGGACGGCGGCCCGGGCCTGAATGAGCAGGATCTGGCGGTCGCCTTCGAACGATCGGTGCTCTACGAGCGGTACCGCGGTGTGCGCCAGGTCGGCACCGGACTGGGCCTGGCCATCGTCGCCGGCCTGACCCGGCGGTTGGGTGGGATGGTCGAAGCGGGCCACGCACCCGAGGGTGGGGCCCGCTTCACCATCCGGCTGCCGGCCGGCTGACCTACCGGCCGGCTTGAGCTACTACTGACCGCCGTCCAGCACGTGGGTCGCGGTCAGCGTGCCGGATCCGGTACCGACCACGATCACCTTGTCACCGCTCTTGACCTCACCGATCGAACCGGGCTTGCCCTCGCCGTCGGCCCGAGTCCGAACCTTGGTCGAGTCGGTCACCACGTACGTCTCGCTGACGTTGTCGGCGGCCTTGACCGTGATCGAGGTGGCCGATACCGCCGTCACCTGGCCCCGGATCGCGTCGTGGGTAACGAAGCCGGACGAGTCCTTGGCGTTGCGGGTCACCCAGGTGGCGTGCAGGGCACGGCGCAGTTGAGCACGGGCGGCGAGCGCACCGGCCTTGCCGAACACACCGGCTTTGGCGGAGCTCGCCGCCGGGCTGCTACCTGGCGCGGACGGGGTGCTGGAGCCGGATGTGGCGAGCGCCGCGGTGCCGGCGCCCAGTACGACCGCCGCGGCCGAGCCGGCGAGGACGATCTTCTTCAACATGGTTGACGCTCCCTCAGGTGCATAGTCATAGTTTCCTGCTTTACCGGAACCACTCTGACCGGCGCAGGTAAGCCGTCAGGCAAGGAAATGTCAGCGTTGTGTTAGGGCGATCGGAGTTGGGATGGAGCAGGGCGGCGACCGGCTCGAACTGCGGGTGGCCCGGCCCACCGACCTGGATCCGGTGACGTTCTACGAGATCCTGCGGCTGCGGGTGGATGTTTTCGTGGTGGAGCAGGCCTGCCCGTACCCCGAGTTGGACGGTCGCGACTTGGATCCGACCACCCGCTGGGTTTGGGCGTCCGCCGGCGACCAGATCGTCGGCACGCTGCGAATCCTCACCGAAACCGAAACCGAGGACGGGCCGGCCCGGATCGGCCGGGTGGCCACCGCGGCGTCGGCTCGCTCGTCCGGGATAGCCGGCCGGATGCTGGCCTTCGCCCTCGACCAGATTGCCGGCCGCGCGGTGGTACTCGATGCCCAGTCCTACCTGGAAGGCTGGTACCAGCGGTTCGGCTTCGCCCGATCCGGCGCCGAGTTCGTCGAAGACGGCATCCCGCACGTACCGATGCACCGGAAGGCTCAGCCCGGGACGGCCGGCAGCGGCGTGCTGCGGTAGGCGGCCAGGTCGAATCGTGCGGTAAGCCGGCGGAAGGCGTAGCTGGTGCGCGGCCACAGGGTGACGTTGCGGCCGTGCCGGTCCAGGTACCAGCTTCGACAGCCGGTGTTCCAGACGGTGCGGGTCATCCGCCGCTGGAGGTCAGCGTTCCAGGCCCGCTGGATCTCCGGCAGCGGTTCGACGGTGGCCAGCCGCTGCCGCTTCATCGTCCGATGCGCGTCGATGAGGTAGCTGATCTGCGACTCGGCGATGAAGACCATGGACGAGTGGCCGAGCGCGGTGTTCGGGCCGATCAGCAGGAACAGGTTGGGAAAGCCGCTGACCGTGCTGCCCTTGTATGCCTGAAGGCCGTTCACCGTCCAGGCCTCGGCCAGCGTCCGGCCGGCGCCGTTGCGGATCCGGTCGGCGATCGGCGGCTCGGTCGGCCGGAACCCGGTCGCCACCACCAGCACGTCGGCGGGCCGCTCGCGGCCGTCTGCGGTGACGATGCCGTGCTCGGTGATCCGGGCGATCGGCTCGGTGATCAGCTCGACGTTCGGCCGGGCCAGCGTCGGGTACCAGTCGTTGGACAGCAGCACTCGCTTGCAGCCCAGCGCGTAGTCCGGCAGCAGCTTGGCTCGCAGCCCTGGGTCGGTAATCGACCGCCGGATGTTGGCGATCGCGCCTCGGCTGACCAGCCGGCCGATCCGCGGGTAGGCGATGAACATGCCGACGGTGGCCTCGCGTGCCAGGTAGACCAGGCTGCGGGCCAGCCGTTGCAGCAACGGCAGCCGGCGCAATGCCCATCGCTCCCAGCGGTGGTAGGCGCGTTCCCGACGCGGCAGCACCCACGGCGGCGTGCGCTGGTAGACATCCAGCCGGTCGACTTGGTCGGCGATCGCGGGCACGATCTGGATCGCCGAGGCGCCGGTGCCGATCACCGCCACCCGCCGGCCGGCCAGTTCCGCCTGATGGTCCCAGCACGCGGAGTGGAACAGCTCCCCGGCGAACCGTTCGATGCCGTCGATCGCCGGCAGGTTCGGCTCCGACAGCGAGCCGGCCGCCGACACCAGCAGCCGGGCGATGGTCGGGCCGGCCGAGGTCTCGATCCGCCACCGGGCGCTCGCAGCATCCCAGCTGGCGGACTCGAAGGTGACGCCGAATCGGAACCGGTCGAGCACCCCGGACTCGGCGGCGACCCGGCGCAGGTACTGCTGAATCTCCGGCTGCGGCGAGAACGACCGGGACCAGTCCGGGTTCAGCGCGAAGGAGAACGAGTACAGCTGGGACGGCACGTTGCAGGTCGCGCCTGGGTAGCTGTTGTCCCGCCAGGTGCCACCGACCTCGGCACCACGGTCGATGCACAGAAAGTCCTGCTCGCCCGACTCGGCCAGCTTGATGGCCGCGCCGAGCCCGGCGAAGCCGGCACCGACGATGAACACCTCGACCTGCTCGGGCAGCGTGCCGGTGGTCCGCGCGCTGGTCACGCGGTCAGCGTAGGCCCAACCACTTCTCACCCACCGGCCAGGGACAACCGGCTTACCAGGTCTCTACCATGGGTCCATGGCGATGATAGTGCAGCGGAACACTCACCCCGTCTCTGACGCCGACCGGGCCGCGATCCTGGCCGACCCCGGCTTCGGCCGCTACTTCACCGACCATCTGGTGAGGGTCGATTGGACCCGCGAGAACGGCTGGGACGCTGGCTCGGTGCAGCCGTACGGCCCCATCCCGATGAATCCCGCAACCAGTTCGCTGCACTACGGCCAGCTGGTCTTCGAGGGCCTCAAGGCCTACCAGCAGACCGATGGCACAGTGGCCGCCTTCCGGCCGGAGATGAACGCCGCCCGATTCGCCCGGTCCGCCGCTCGGATGGCAATGCCCGCACTGCCCGCCGAGCTGTTCCTGGAGTCGCTGCGGGCGTTGGTGGAGGTCGATCGGGGCTGGGTGCCGACCACTCCGGACGCCTCGCTCTACCTGCGGCCGTTCATGATCGCCTCCGAGGTCGGGCTGGGGGTACGACCGGCCGATGCCTACTCCTACTACCTGATCGCCTCGCCGGCCGGCCCGTACTTCCCGCGCGGCGTCCAGCCGGTCAGCGTGTGGCTGTCCACCGACTACATCCGCGCCGCGCCGGGCGGCACCGGTGAGGCGAAGTGCGCCGGCAACTACGCCGGTTCGCTAGCTGCGCAGGCCGAGGCGGCCGAGCGGGGTTGCGACCAGGTGGTCTGGTTGGATGCGGCCAGCCACAGCTACGTCGAAGAGATGGGTGCGATGAACCTCTGCTTCGTCTACGGCAGCGGTGAGCATGCCCGGATCGTCACCCCGAAGTTGACCGGGACGCTGCTACCCGGCGTCACCCGCGACTCGCTGCTCACGCTGGCCACCGACCTGGGCTACGGCGCCGAGGAGGGCATGATCAGCACCGAGGATTGGCGGATCGGTAATGCCTCCGGTGAGATCACCGAGGTGTTCGCCTGCGGCACGGCTGCGGTGATCACCCCGGTTGGTGAGGTGAAGGGCGCGCAGGCGGAATGGACGGTCGGCGACGGCCGTCCCGGCCCGGTGACCATGCGGCTGCGGCAGGCGATGCTGGATGTGCAGACCGGTGCCGCTCCGGATGTGCACGGCTGGATGTACCAGCTGGCCGGCTGACCGGACCGGGCCCGGATGCACGTCGGCCAGCTGATCGACGAGCTGGAGCACCAGGGTCAGTTGCTGGCCCGCGCGGCTGCCCGGGCCGATTCGGCGGCCGCCGTTCCCAGTTGCCCGGGCTGGACGGTGGCGGCGGCGGTGACCCATACCGCCAGAGTGCACCGGCGGGTCACCGCGATCCTGCGTGGAGCCGCCGAGCCGGACGCTGCCGTGCGGGACTTCCGGCCGGAGCCGACCGAACTGGAGGCGATTTACCGGGCCGGCCTGGCCGAGTTGGTCGAGGTGTTGCGGCGAGCGCCGGACAGCCTGACCGTGCCCACGCTGTGGCCGGCACCGTCGGCTCGGCACTTCTGGGCGAGGCGGCAGGCGCATGAGACCGCGATCCACCGGGTCGACGTGGAGTTGGCCGCCGGCTACGGAGTGGCGGACTTCGAGCCGGAGCTGGCCGTCGACGGGCTGGACGAATTGCTGCTGCACATGGCCGATCGGTTTTCTGCCGACGGGCTGGACCGGTCGTGGACCATCGTGCTGACCCCGCTGGACGCCAACGTGTCCTGGACGGTGCGGCTTGGCTCGTCCGGTGCGGTCACCCATCGGGATCCGGCGGACCGCCCGGATCTGAGCGTGTTCGCCCCGGCCTCGGACCTGTACCGGTGGGCCTGGAACCGGGCCGGCGACAGCGAGGTCGCGCTGCGCGGTGAGCTGAGCCTGGCCGACCTGTGGCATCGCAACTTCACCGTGCGGGCCGGGCGGCTCTGACTTCGGCCGCTGCTAGCTGATCGGCGCTCGGCTAGGATGTGCCTCGACCGCTGCGGCGGCACGCGGGTGTAGCTCAATGGCAGAGTCTCTGCTTCCCAAGCAGATTGCGCGGGTTCGATTCCCGTCACCCGCTCAAACTCTCGCGTCCGGCCATTTCGAGCCGTCAGACCTGTTCAGCCAGCCACACCATTCGGTACCGCCGCCGGTCGGGACGAAAATCGATGCCGGCCGCGACCGCCTCGTCCGCGGTCAGCAGCCGGCCACCCTCCTCCGCCGAGTCGTCGGGTAACCACATCGCGTCCTCGGTTCCACCACCGCCGGCTGCGCCGTGTAGCCACGCTCGGCAGCCTCGGTGCGTCCGCTGTGCAGCGCGGACTCCAGTATCGACAGGTCGTCGGACAGCGGCACGGATCCGCGGGATTCCCACTCTGGAAGGTTCGTCACCCGCTCACCTTCCCATACGCCGCCTTGCGATCTTCAGAAACGCCGGTTCACATCGACCGCACGTCCTGCAAAGATCGCCTTCGTGAGCCGTAAATCGACGCTGGCGGCCTGGTTAGGCTGGTCTCTGGGGCTGGGTCTGCTGCCGCTGGGTCTGGGATGGCTGGAAGTCTGGTTCAACCAACTGCACCACATGCCTTCCTTACAACAAGCCTTCGGGAGCGGTCGTCCAGCCCTGAGTTCTGTGGGTCTACTGGCACCTGCCCTCAGACAAGCGACCACAGATCAGCGTCATTGGATGGCGCCGTGGCTCCTGATTGGCATGCTGGGCGCAGTCGGCGTCTATGCCCTCAGCGCAGACAAGGCAGGCCCCGCCACGAGCAATGCTGATCAGCACCTCGTCGCGGTGCTAGCACTGGCGACACTTGGCATAGCCACCGTCATGGGAGGTGTGGCTATGCTTGTCACCTACAAGGAGAAGCCCTGAGGATGAGCACGACGTGGGTTGCCGTGTCGACCGGAGCGGTAGCTGCCGGGACGGTAGGTCTTGCTGTTCAGGCTGCCTTCATGGCGTGGCGGGATCGACAGCGCGAAGCAGCGACTCGCAGCGCGCTCAACCGTGAGGAACTTACCGCCTTGTTTACGGCTGCTGAGGCGTCCGGTTGGTCCTTCGAGCACGTGCAGCAATTGGTAAGCAATGCTACCCAGGCAGCATCTGCGGACCCGAGGAAGCCAGGTCACCAGTTCGAATTGTCGTCACCCGACGATTGGAAGACATTCGACCGCGACCACACGTCTTAGCGCTGGCTGTCGCGCCAGTTCACCCAATCCCGGACGGCCGAAAGGTCATAGGACGGACCGCCTAGGCCGATGGTGAACAGCCGGGCGCCGGCGGCCAGCAGCTGCGGGCCGAGTTCGGCCGGCTTGCCGCTCACCCCGACCGAGCGCTCGATCTCGCCCGGGTCGCGGCCGAGTTCCCGGCACCAGTTGTCCAGCACCCCGCACTTGTGTCGGAACGTCTCCAGGTCGGAGAAGCTGTGCCAGATGTCGGCGTATTCGGCCACCAGTCGCAGCGTCTTGCGCTCACCGCCGCCACCGATCAGCACCGGGATTCTGCGGGTCGGCGCCGGGTTCAGCTTGGACCAGCGATCGGTGATCCGGGGCAGTGCCGCGGCCAGGTCGTTCAGCCGGGAACCGGCCGTCCCGAAGTGGTAGCCGTACTGCTGGTAGTCCTTCTCGAACCAGCCGGAGCCGATGCCGAGGATCAGCCGGCCGTCGCTGATGTGATCGACCGTGCGGGCCATGTCGGCCAGCAGCTCCGGGTTGCGGTAGCTGTTGCAGGTCACCAGCGCGCCGATCTCGACCCGGCTGGTCTGCTGTGCCCAAGCACCGAGCATGGTCCAGCACTCGAAGTGCGCGCCGTCCGGATCGCCGTACAGCGGGTAGAAGTGGTCCCAGTTGAAGACGATGTCCACACCGATCTGCTCGGCCTCGGCTACCGCGTCGCGCAGCGCGGCATAGCTGGCATGCTGCGGCTGGAGTTGAACGCCGATCCGTATCTGGCTGCTGGTCATTGCCTGAAGCTACCGTGTCGCGGCAGCCTCGCTACGGCCAGGACAGCCCGGTGGCCTGCAGGGCCAACATTGCCACGCCGAGGGCCAGCACCAGGAACATCAGGATCGAGATGAGCACGATCGCATCGAAGAATCGGTTGCTGGCCAGCCGGCGCGGTCGGGCCGAGCGTTCGTCGGCGATCAGCTGATCGGCGACAGCCACCGAGCCGCGCCGCCGGCCGATCCGAGCGGCGCGCCTGGAAACGGTTGCGAACGCCACCATTTAGGTCTACGCCGTGGATCCGCATCGTGGCAGCGCCGGTGACAACTGCAATCCGGCCGTGATCAACTCCGTACCGACCCGATATCTGACGGCGCTAGGGCACTCTACGGCAGTCTAGGGATGGCCCGATATTCGCCGATAGTTATCGATCGTTCGAGCTAGCCGCGTCGGGCCTGCGCTGCGGCAGCTTGCAGGTCGACCGCCAGATTCTCCTTGCGCATTCGCTGGTCGATGTAGAGCAGCGAGTCGATCGCGGCTTGTAGCGGGGTGGTAATCAGCGCGGCGACCGCCGTTCCGACGGCCAATACCAGGATGCTGCCGGTGGGCAGCGACTCGGCGCCGGCCAGGCCGAAGCCCGGGTAAGGACCCCCGGAGATCGCCAAGGCGATCAGCCCGAACAGCACGCTGACGCCGGCCGAGATGGCGCCCGCGATCAGATAGCCCAGCGCGCGGATACCCCACACCCGCCAGAACATCCCGGCTACCAGTTGCCTGGATCGGCCCAGCGCGCCACTGATGCCATAGTTTTCGACCATCAAGGCCGGCACCGCCACCGCCCAGATGCCCCACAACCAGATGCCCGGAGCCAGGCAGAACAGCAGCCCGATGAACTGGACGGCTCCGATCAGCAGTGACAGGCCGATTATCCGCCAGATCCGGGATCGAGCCTTGCGCCAAACCAGTTCGAAGTCAGCTCGTCGGCCCACCACGTCTTCGGTGACCACCACGATCAGCATGCCGGTAAGTACCGCTACCAAGATCGTGCTGACCAGGGCGCCGACCAGGCTGCCGCCGAGCAGGTTGTCGATCCGGTGCCAGTGGAACTGCGGGTTATTCGGGTCGGTGTCGTCCACCAGCGGCTCGGGCGATCGGTTCGATAGTTGGATAATCAAACCGATAATGGCGCGCAGCCCGGCCACCGTCGCCGACAGCGGCAGCACTACCCGCGCGTTGCGGGTGATCGCGGCGAACGCACCACTCAGGATGTCGCCGAGCCCCAGCGGCCGCAGCGGGATGCAGCCTGGCTTGGGCGCCAGCTGCTGGTAGTACGGCGGCAGCCCGCCGTAGGGCGGTGGAACGCCGTCTTGCGGCGGTTGCCCGTAGCCGGGCTGCTGCCCGTAACCGGGCGGTGGCCCATACCCGGGCGGCCCATACCCCGGCGGCGGGCCGTACGGCGGGTACGGGGGTGGTGGTTCGGCCACGGTGCAACTCCCTTACGGTCCGAGCTGCGCCCGCAGGTAGCGACCGAAGTGCGGGACGGTGAACGCGATCCGGCCCCGCTCGCCGGAGTAGATCAGCCCCTTCTTCAGCAGCGCGTCCCGCGCCGGGGACAGCGATTGGGCTTTCCGTCCCAGCAGATCGGCGACCGCGGCGGTCGGCACCGACTCCAGCTCACCCTCGCTCGGGCCGGGTTCGGCCGCGCACTGTTCGGCCACGGTGGCGATGCCGTGCAGGTACTCGCGCTCGGCCGGGGTGGCCCGCTCCAGCCTGGATCCGAAGAAGCCCAGCGCCAGCTCGGCCGCCGCCTCCGGAGCGGCGACCGCCACGTCGGCCTCAGTGATAGGTGAGCGCGGGGCCACGTCCCACACCGCCTTGCCGTAGGCCTGCACGAAGTACGGGTAGCCGGCGGTCAGCGCATACATCCGATCGAGCGCCGCGGGGGTGAACTCGGCCTGCTCGTCCTTGGCCGGCGCCTGCAGGGCCTGGTCGGCAGCGACCCGGTCCAGCCGATCGATCCGGGCGTACCGGAACAGCCGCTCGCTATAAGACTTGCTGGCCGACAGCAGCACCGGCAGGTGCGGTAGCCCGGCGCCGACCACGATTAGCGGCAGGCCCTGCTGGCTGAGCTCGTGGCAGGCCGCGCAGAGCGCCGAGATGTCGGTCGGGCCGACGTCCTGAAGTTCGTCGATGAACAGTGCGATGCCACGTCCGAGGTCGGCGGCCAGGCCGGCGGCGTCGGCAAACAGCTCGACCAGGTCGATCTCGATGTCCCCGGAGTCGGCTCGGCCGGGTACCGCGGCGACCTCGATGCCCGGCTGCCACCGGTCGCGTAACCGGGCATCGGGCGGACCCTTCTGGGCGAACGACTTGAGCACGCCGAGCACCTGCTCATGGGCGCCGGCCGGCCCGCCGCCGAGTTCCCGAATAGCCACGTGCAACGCGGCCGCCAGCGGACGGCGCAGCGGTTGGTCCGGCCGCGCCTCCAGCTTGCCGGTCCCCCAGTCGGCCCGCACCGCGGCCGAACGCAGCGCATTGAGCAGGACGGTCTTGCCCACCCCGCGCAGCCCGGTCAGCATCACCGACCGCTCGGCGCGGCCCCGCACCACCCGTTCCAGCAGCACGTCGAAGGCGGTCAGCTCGGCGTCCCGACCGGCCAACTCCGGCGGCCGCTGCCCCGCGCCCGGTGCATACGGATTGCGAACCGGATCCACGATCAGACCGTATCCCGGTCTCTAGCGAAGACAGCAGATATCCGGATATAGCGAGAGCGTGTCGCAGCGGGCTGGCGTTCAGTCCCGGCTCGGCGCGGCGATCTTCATAACTTCTGGCCCGCCATGACGACCGAATCGTATGAAGATCGCCCCGGGAACCAAGCCTCAGTTGGGACGCGGCGGCAGGTCGGCCTCGGCGGTACTGGTCAGCATCACCTCACCGACCTCGCCGAGCGCGGCCAGTTGCTCCGCGCTGAGCCGGTCGATCAGGTAGCGGCGCACCGCCGCCACATGGCCCGGCGCCGCGGCTCGAACCACCGCCAGGCCGTCCTCGGTCAAGACCGCCAATTGGCCGCGCTTATCGGTCGGGCAGTCCAGTCGGCGTACCAGGCCGCGCTCCTCCAGCCGGGACACCGCGTGCGACAGCCGACTGCGGGACGACCTGGCCCGGTCGGCCAACTCGCTCATCCGCAGCGCGTGACCAGGCTCCTCAGACAGCGGCACCAGCACCTCGTAGTAGGCGTGCGAGAGGTTGCTGTCCACCTGAAGCTCGCGATCCAGGACGTCGAACAGCGCCCGGCAACCGTCGATAAAACTGCGCCAGGCCTGCTGCTCGGCGGCAGTCAGCCAGCGTGGTTCGGTCATATCGAGGACGATCCCCTCTCGTCCGGCCGGTGCTGCCGGGTCCCCCAGCCCGTCTAGGGTAAGCGAACTAGACTTCGCCGGGGTGGGCAGCGCCGCTCGCCGATCGTTTGCCACCACCGCTTCAGTGAGGTTCCCGTGCACGCCAGCCCCATGCGCGTCCTGCTGCTCGAGCAGATCCACCCGGACGCGGCCGAGCTGTTGCAGGCGGCCAACTATGAGGTGGTCTCGATCGACCGGGCGTTGGACGAGGACGAGCTGGTCGAGGCGGTCGCCGGCGTGCACCTGCTGGGCGTGCGGTCCAAGACCCAGGTCACCGAGCGGGCGCTGGCCGCCGCGCCGCAGTTGCTGGCGGTGGGCGCGTTCTGCATCGGTACCAACCAGATCGACCTGGCCGCGGCGACCGCCCGCGGGGTCAGCGTGTTCAACGCGCCGTTCTCCAACACCCGCAGCGTGGTCGAGATGGCCATCGCCGAGCTGATCGCGCTCACCCGCCGGTTGGTCGAAAAGAACGCTTCGATGCACCAGGGCA
Source organism: Jatrophihabitans sp. (assembly GCA_035248685.1). Taxonomy (GTDB): domain Bacteria; phylum Actinomycetota; class Actinomycetes; order Mycobacteriales; family Jatrophihabitantaceae; genus Jatrophihabitans_A. Next base: position 24,676 of record DATFHF010000069.1, on the reverse strand, counting down.
TCTGGGACAAGTCAGCTGCCGGTGCGCACGAGGTGCGCGGGCGCACCCTCGGCATCGTCGGCTACGGCAATATCGGTACCCAACTGTCGGTGCTGGCCGAGAACCTGGGCATGCGGGTGCTGTTCTACGACACCGCCGACCGGTTGGCGCTCGGCAATGCGCAGCGCAGCAATAGCCTCAAGGATCTGCTGCACGACAGCGACATCGTCACCCTGCACGTGGACGGCCGGCCGGAAAACAAGAACATCTTCGGCGACGCGGAGTTCGCCGCGATGCGGCCGGGCAGCCTGTTCCTGAACCTGTCCCGCGGCTTCGTGGTCGACTACGCCGCGCTGCGTCGGCACATCGAGCGCGGCCACCTCGCCGGCGCCGCGGTGGATGTGTTCCCGGTCGAGCCCCGTGGCCGCGGCGACGAGTTCGTCTCCGAACTGCGCGGGTTGCCCAACGTCATCCTGACCCCGCATATCGGCGGTTCGACCGAGGAGGCCCAGCAGGACATCGGTCAGTTCGTCGCGCACAAGTTCATCGACTTCGTGTCGGAGGGCTCGACCGCGCTGGCGGTCAACGTGCCGGCGCTGGGGCTGCCGCGGCGGAGCAATACCCTGCGGCTGGTGCACCTGCACCGCAATGTGCCGGGCGTGCTGGCCCGGGTGAACGGCATTCTGGCCGAGCACCAGGTGAACGTCGAAGCGCAGCTGCTCGGCACCCGGGGCGACGTCGGCTACCTGGTGACCGACAGCATCAGCGGGACGACCCAGGCCATCGTCGATCAGATCCGGGCGATGCCCGAGACCATCCGGCTGCGCGTCATCCTCTAAACCACCGATGGACGCTTTGTGCGGCCCAGTGCTGCCTTAACCGTCCCGAACGTCCAATCTTGCCCAGGTTCGCGCTTTCCCTTGCAAGAGGCTACTGGCCGGTAATATCCTTGACCTACTCACCAGTAACAAGGAGATCCGCCGCTATGGGCCATTACAAGAGCAACCTGCGTGACATCGAGTTCAACCTGTTCGAGGTGCTCGGCACCGGCGAGCTGTTGGGCTCCGGCCCGTTCTCCGAGCTCGATCCGGACACCGTCCGCGGAATCCTGGCTGAGATTCGCAAGCTCGCGGAGGGCCCGCTGGCCGCGTCTTACGTGGACTCCGACCGCAACCCACCGGTGTTCGACCCGGCCACCAATTCGGTCGCCATGCCGGAGGCGTTCAAGAAGTCCTACCAGGCCTGGCAGGACGCCGAGTGGTGGCGGCTGGAAACGGCCCCCGGCTTGGGCGGCACCCAGGCGCCGCGGACCCTGGTCTGGTCGATGGCCGAACTGGTGCTCGGCGCCAATCCGGCGATCTGGATGTTCAACTGCGGACCGGCCTTCGCCAACATCATTTACGCATTGGGCACCCCGGAACAGCGCCGCATCGCTGAGCTGATCATCGACCGGCGCTGGGGCGCCACCATGGTGCTGACCGAACCAGATGCCGGCTCCGATGTCGGCGCCGGCCGGACCAAGGCGATCAAGCAGCCGGACGGCTCCTGGCACATCGAGGGCGTCAAGCGCTTCATCACCTCGGCCGAGCACGACATGGCCGAAAACATCCTGCACTACGTACTGGCTCGTCCGGAGGGTGCCGGCCCCGGGACCAAGGGACTGTCGCTGTTCCTGGTGCCGAAGTTCGACTTCGACTGGCAGACCGGTGAACTCGGCGAGCGCAACGGCGCCTTCGTCACCAACGTCGAGCACAAGATGGGCTTGAAGGTCTCCACCACCTGCGAGGTTCGCTTCGGGGAGACCATTCCAGCCAAGGGCTGGCTGCTGGGCGAGGTGCACGACGGCATCGCGCAGATGTTCAAGGTCATCGAGCACGCCCGGATGATGGTCGGCACCAAGGCGTACTCCGAGCTGTCGGCCGGCTACCTGGCCGCACTGGACTACGCCAAGACCCGGGTGCAGTCGGCCGATCTCACCCGAGCCGCCGACAAGACCGCGCCGCGGGTGACGATCATCCACCACCCGGACGTCCGGCGGCAGCTGATGACCCAGAAGGCTTACGCGGAGGGGCTGCGTGCGGTGGCGTTGTACACCGCCAGCGTCCAGGACCGGATCCAGATCGCGGAGTTCGCCGGAGGCGACCCGTCCCTCGACGAGCGGCTGAACGACCTGCTGCTGCCGATCGTGAAGGGAGTCGGCTCCGAGCGCTCCTATGAACAGCTCGGCCAGGCCTTGCAGGTCTTCGGGGGCTCCGGCTTCTTGCAGGACTACCCAGTGGAGCAGTACATCCGGGACAACAAGATCGACTCGCTGTACGAGGGCACCACCGCGATCCAGGGCCAGGACTTCTTCTTCCGCAAGATCGTGCGCGACAAGGGGGCGGCGCTCGGCGCGCTATCCGCCGAGATCCAGACCTTCCTGGACTCGATCGCCGAGGAGGGCCGGCTGAAGCTCGAACGCGAGGCGGTGAGCAGGGCACTGGCCGAGGTCGGTCAGATGGTGGCGGCCATGATCGGCCAGCTCACCTCGGCCCAGGAGGACGTCCGCAATGTCTACAAGGTGGGCCTGAACACCACCCGACTGCTGATGTCCTGCGGTGACCTGGCCATCGGCTGGTTGCTGCTGCGGCAGGCTCAGGTGGTACTGACCAAGCTGGATGACTCCACTGCCAGCGGCCTTTCAACTTCGGATAAGGCCTTCTACGAAGGCAAGCTGGCTGTCGCCCGGTTCTTCGCCGCCACCGTACTGCCGGAGCTGGTGTCTCGCCGCAAGGTGGTCGAAGCCACCGACAATGCCGTCATGGACATCGCCGAGGACGTGTTCTAGGGAGCCGGAGTTCCTAGCCTGCTGGCTGGGTCGCTGTTGTGCGCAAGGTCAACCAGGCCGACAGCTCGCGCTGTTGCTCGCGTAGCAGGTGGTTCGGCTCGGTAGCGTCGTCCCACTGTTGCTTGTGTTGTCGGATCCAGCGGGCGATCTCGGCCCAAGTCCATATCCGCCTGCCCCCGGGCAATGCATAGGGAAGTGGAAAGTCCCCGCGCCCACGTTCTCCTTTGACCAGCATGTTGATGGCTTGGCGTGACTTGCCCAATCGCTGGGCTATCTCGCCCTCGTCCACTAGGTCCAGGTCAATCTCGATCGCACGCAGCCCCACGATGCTTTCCACCTGAGCGATCTCATGCCGGAGTTTATCGAGCGCAGCCGCGCCCGCCGGAAGCTCGACTCCCAGGGTCACCACCGTGGACTCGCAGATACGCGAGGCTGTCGCGTCAAAGTTTTCGAACAGAAGGGCGACCTGCTCTAGGTTATCCACGGAAAAGTTGTCAACCCGGAACCGAACCTCGACGGCCGCCATCAATGACCCTCCTTAGGTATGTTGACAACTGTCAACATACTCTGAGCAAGGCCGGACTGTCCAACCCTGCGCGCTCCGGGCTACGCCTTTCCACGGGGTAGCCGATTGCGTGGATGATCGTCGGGACGTGGATGCCTTCTGGCTTCACGCAATAGCCGTCGCGCGACTCCGGAAGGATTCTTCGGCGTGCCCGGGATGGGGTGGGTGCAACCGCATAGGCCAGAGCAGTGGAGGGTGCCCCAGTGCCCACCTTTGATGATGTACCACTCGCCAGGGTCGGCTGAGGCGAAGACTGCCTCCAGTGCCTTCCGGATGTCCTTGTCGCGGTGGTCACTCGGCTCGCGGTATTCAGGCAAGCTGTGCTCGCAATCTGGCTAGATCGAGCTTGCCGGGCCGCCGCGCAAGCCAGGTCAAAACCGGAAGTCTTGCACTGCGTCACACTGCGAGCTGGAAGTTGTCCACAGCCCGTAGGGTTGGTCCATGACCTCGTACGCCCCGAACTGGATCGAGTTGGAGGGCGTGGTCAATATCCGGGACGTGGGTGGCCTGCCGACCGCCGACGGCCGCCGGATCCGGCCCGGGGTGCTGATCCGGTCGGCGAACCTGAGCTTCATCACCGAAGCCGATGTGGCCCAGCTGCTGAACGAACTTCAGGTACGCCGAGTGCTGGATCTGCGCACCGACGTGGAAGTCCGTAACTCCGAGCCGGGTCTGCTGTACGGACGAGCCGGCGTGAGCTTCCATCACCTGTCGCTGTACCCGGACGGCAAGAGCGAGGCCGAAGCGGAAGCAGCAGCCAACGCCGACGCCCCGGATCCGGTGGCGCCGTGGGTCGGCGAACAGTTCCCGGAAGGCCGGGATCCGCAGGTGGCCTCCTACCTGCGTTACCTGGAGCGAAGGCCGGATTCCATCGTGGCCGCGTTGCGCGCGATCGCCGAGCCGGACGGAGCCACCGTGGTGCACTGCGCGGCCGGCAAGGACCGCACCGGCATGGTAGTCGCGCTGGCGCTGTCGGTGGTCGGGGTGCCGCCGGAAGTGATCGCCGCCGACTACGCAGTGACCCAGTCGCAGATTGCCGCCATCATCGAGCAGCTGGCCAGCAACCAGCTCTACGACCTAGCCGGGGACGAGCAGGACCAGGTGCCGCCGGCCGACGCCGACAAGATGCTGGGTGTGCTGGCGGCCATCGACGCCGATCACGGCGGAGTGCTGGCCTGGTTGGCCGAACATGGCTGGACCGACCGGGACACCGAGCGGCTGCGAAGCACGCTGCTCGACTGAAACGCCAGCCGAACGCGAACAGCTCAGCCGAGCAGCATCAACGTCAACTCATGATCGCCGTCATCGGCGATCCGAATCGGCACGCCCCAGTCCTGTCGGGCCAGGTGGCAGGCGGGATGCTCGTTGGCCAGGTCGTCGTCGCACGAGGCCGCCTGCGCGGTGAGCTGCAAAATCCCCTCGGTGCCCGGCTGCCCGGTGATCTCCAAGGTTCGGGTCAGCTCGGTGCCGGCGCCGGCGCCGGCTGCCAGCAGCGACGCCGGGCTGGCGCTCACCGTGAGCTGACTGGCCGGCCCGTACCGCTCGTCCAGCTTGCGACCCGGCGGGGCGGTGAACACCACGGTAAGCAGGATCGGCCCGGCGGCGAGCTCGGTGACCGGACGGCCGGTGCGCAGTGGCTCGCCCAGCACCTGGCGCAGCTGACCGGCGGCAACCATCAACCGGTGCGCGGCGGATTCCACGACCACCAGCTCACCGTCGACCACCACCAAGCCGGACGGCTCGGCGAGGTCATCAGCCAGCGTGGCGACCTCCCCGGTCGCTGGGTCGTAGCGGCGGATGCTGGAGTTGTAAGTGTCGGCGATCGCGATCGAACCGTCGTCCAACAGCGCAAGGCCCAGCGGGTGCTGTAGCCGCGCCGAACCCGCCGGACCGTCGACATGCCCGAAGTCGAACAGCCCCTCGCCGATCACGGTGTGCAGTTCGCCGCCCGCGGTCAGGTAACGCAGCGCGGAGGTCTCGGAGTCGACGAACCAGAGCCGGTCACCGTCGACCGCCAGCCCGGACGGCTGCGCCAGCCAACCGTCGGTGGCCCGCCCGTCTCGCAGGCCTTCCACGGTGGTGCCGGCCAGGATTGACACCACGTCCGAGCGCGGGTCCCAGCCGAGCAGCAGGTGTACGCCGGCTGCCGCGACCACGAACTGCCCGATCGCCGGCCACCAGGCAACGTCCCACGGAGACAGCACGTCCGGCACCGGGCCGGTCACGGTGGACGTGCCGGCGAGACGCTGAGCCAGCTCGAGAGTGCACGGCACGGTTCCGTCGGCCAGCCGCACCCCGCGCAGCAGGTGGTTACCGGTGTCGGCGACCAGCAAGTCGAAGCCGAGGTCGGCGACCAGCTCGTCCGGTACCAGGGCCAGCCCGTTCGGTTCGGCGAACTCATCGGCGGCCGAGCCACGCTTACCGCTGCCGATCCGGCGCAGTACGGTCTCGCCGTCCGGTGCGGTCTGCACGATCTGGTGATGTCCGGCATCGGCGATCAGCAGGCCGGTGGGAGTTCGGATCGCCTTGGCCGGGAACCGCAACTCACCGGGCTCGACCGGCGGCGGCCGGTACGGATGGTCGCCGCGGCGCAACCGATCGGCGTACCGGTCGATCATGTCATCGATGATCAGCCGCAGCCCGCTGATCTGGCCCTCGCCGGCGGCCTGGGCCACCAGATAGCCGTCCGGGTCGATGAGCACCAGCGTCGGCCAGGCGCGCACCGCGTACTGCCGCCACAGGGTCAGCTCCGGATCGTTGAACACCGGATGCTCGACGCCGTACCTCGCGGCGGCGGCTTCGACGGCGCGATCGGACTTCTCGTGGTCGAACTTCGGCGAGTGGACGCCGATGATCACCAGTTCGTCCGGGTAACCGGCCTCCAGCTGACGCAGCTCGTCGATGACATGCAGGCAGTTGGCGCAGCAGAACGTCCAAAAATCGAGCAGCACCAGCTTGCCGCGCAGACCCTTCAGGCTGAGTGGCTCGACGGTGTTGAACCAGCTGCCGGCCGGAAACTCGGGAGCTCTGACCCTGACGCCCTGCTGCACTGTCACGACGCTAGACAACGACACCGGCCGCCACGAGATTCCGTGGCGGCCGGTGCCTTGGTTTCGGTGTGATCGCGCGCTTTAGCGCTGCGGCTTACTTGTTGTAGTTCTGGTGCGCCGACAGCGCCATCAGCTCGGTGCGCATGGCCGGCGAGGCCACCCGCAGTGCCCGCTCGAACTGGCGGTACTCCCGGTGGGCGCGGATCTTCTGCCTGAAGCTGCTCATGATCTTTCTCCTGTGGTTAGCCGTTGATGTCGAGTGACGTCCCTGTCTGCTCCATCGGGGCCGAGTGAACGGTCGAACGTCCAGCTTCGTTCACTCTTTACTGCACTTGCGCCTCGATCCGTTAACTACTATAGCCTATCCACCTTACAAAGTCACCTTAGCGACTCGTATCAGTTAACGTGTCCCCTGTGGCGGGTATTCCAACGCGTGGGCCCGGTACCAGTGCGGCCTTTGTGCCGGTTAGTGTCGAGCCATGTCACTCGCCGAGGTCAGCATCGCCCCGTTACCGGGCACCGAACCGGCCGAAACCAACCTGGCACCCCGGCCCGGCACCATCACCTTGGTGGTGAATGTGGCCTCCCGGTGCGGGCTCACCCCGCAGTACGCCGGCCTGGAACGGCTCCAGCAGCGCTACACCGGCCGCAACTTCACCGTGCTCGGCGTGCCGTGCAACCAGTTCGGCGGTCAGGAGCCCGGCACCAGCGAGGAGATCGCCGAGTTCTGCTCCGCTAGCTACGGCATCAGCTTTCCGCTGACCGAGAAGGTGGACGTCAACGGCGCATACCGGCACCCGCTCTACGCCGAGCTGGTCGAGGTCCCGGACGCCGCTGGCTACACCGGCGACATTCGGTGGAACTTCGAGAAGTTCCTGATCGGCGCCGACGGTCAGGTGGCCGCCCGCTTCGACCCACGCACCGACCCGGAGGACCCGAGGGTGACCGCGGCCATCGAGGCGGCTTTGGCCTAGTCGGGCTAGAGCAGGGCCAGCCCGGGGTCGTGCAGCACGGCCGCCACGTCGGCCAGGAACTCCGAACCCTGCTGGCCGTCCACCGACCGATGGTCGAACGACACCGCCAACTGGGTCACCCAGCGCGGCTCGATCCGCTCGTCCGCCCCGGTGCCGACCACCCACGGCTGCCGGCGTACCGCGCCGAAGGCCAGGATCGCAGCCTCGCCCGGGTTCAGGATCGGCGTGCCGGTGTCCACCCCGAACACCCCAACGTTGGTGATGGTGAAGGTGCCGCCGGCCATGTCAGCCGGTGCGGTTCGGCCGGCCCGGGCGGTGTCGGTCAGGTCGCCGATGGCTTGGGCCAGTTCCAGCAGCGACAGCGACTCCGCACCCTTGATGTTGGGGACGATCAGCCCGCGCTCGGTGGCGGCGGCGATGCCGAGGTTGACGTAGTGCTTGACCACAATCTCGCCGGCGGCCTCGTCCCAGGTGGAGTTGATGATCGGCGTCCGGGCCGCGGCCCACAGCACTGCTCGGGCCACGAACAACAGTGGCGACACCTTTACGCCGGCGAACTCCCGGCGCGCGCCGACCCGCTTGCGCAACTCCATCATCTCGGTGACGTCGACCGTGACGAACTCGGTCACGTGCGGCGCGGTGAACGCCGAGCTGACCATCGCCGCGGCGGTGTGCTTGCGAACGCCCCGGATCGGGAGCCGGGTCTCGTCCTGCCGGCCGGCGGAACGGACCGGCGCCGACGAGGAGGCCGCTTGCTGGACGTCGTCCCGGGAGATGGTCCCGTTCGGACCGGTAGCCACCACCGCGGCCAGGTCGACGCCCAACGACTTGGCCAGCTTGCGAACGGGCGGCTTGGCCAGCACCGAGCGGTCAACTTGTGGGGTGGTCGCGCCGGCGCCGGGCGTGACCTCAAAGGCCGGGTTCGCGCTCGGCGCCGGCACGGCGTCCGACGGCTGGGCGCGCTTGCGGCGGCGGGCCCGCTCGCCGGACACCCCGTAGCCAACCAGCACCGACTGCCGCTGGGCGGTCTGCAGCTCCTGGTCGGCCTCCGTGGGTGGCAGGTCGTCATCGGCCGGCGGTTGGCCCCCGTCGGCCGGCGGGGTGGGGATCAGATCCTCGCTGGCACCGCCGACCACACCACCGCCGGTACCGGCCAGCGGTCCCGGCTCGGCCGACCCGGCAGGCCCAGCCAGCTCGCCGTCGCCCACCTTGAGCGTGACGATCGGCTGGCCGACATTCACCGTGACGCCCTCGTCGAAATGGATCTCGTGCACGGTCCCGGCATACGGCGAGGGCAGCTCGACCGCGGCCTTGGCGGTTTCGACCTCGACCAGCACCTGGTTGACGACCACCGCGTCGCCGACCTTGACCTCCCACCTCAGGATGTCGGCCTCGGTCAGTCCCTCGCCCACGTCCGGAAGCTTGAATTGCTTCAGTTCTGCCACTGCTCTGATCTCCTGAAAGTCAGTTCGACGCTGCTAGAAAGCTAGCGTGCGGTCGACGGCGTCGAGTATCCGGTCGACGTCGGGCAACCATTCCTCCTCGATTCGGCTCGGCGGGTACGGGGTGTCGAAGCCACCCACCCGCAGCACCGGTGCCTCCAAGGAGTAGAACGCTTTCTCCTGCACCCGGGCGGCGATCTCGGCGCCCATGCCCAGGGTCACCGAGGCCTCGTGCACTACCACCAGCCGTCCTGTCTTGCGCACCGAATTCAGCACGGTCTCGGTGTCGATCGGCGACAGCGAACGCAGGTCGATGACCTCGAGCTCGTGCCCGTCGGCGGTGGCAGCCCGGGCCGCATCCAGTGCGGTGGCCACCATCGGCCCGTACGCGACCACGGTGGCGTGCGTGCCCGGACGGATCACCTGCGCCTGGTGCAGCGCGGACGGCGCCGAGCCGGTCAGCTCGACCTCGCCCTTGGCCCAGTACCGACGCTTGGGTTCGAAGAAGACCACCGGGTCATCACAGTCGATGGCCTGGCGCAGCATCCAGTAGGCGTCGGCGGGGTTGGAGCAGGTCACCACCTTCAAGCCGGCGGTGTGTGCGAAGTAGGCCTCCGGCGACTCGGAATGGTGCTCGACGGCGCCGATGCCCCCGCCGTACGGGATCCGCACGGTGATCGGCATCTTCACCTGACCGAGCGAGCGGTTGTGGAACTTGGCCACCTGGCAGACGATCTGGTCGAAGGCCGGGTAGACGAAGCCGTCGAACTGGATCTCGCACACCGGCCGGTAACCGCGAATCGCCAGCCCCACCGCCGCACCGAGGATGCCGGACTCGCCCAGCGGTGCGTCGATCACCCGCTCCTCGCCGAAGTCCTTCTGCAAGCCGTCGGTGATCCGGAAGACGCCGCCGAGCTTGCCGACGTCCAGGCCCATCACCAGTACCTTCGGGTCGTTCTCCATCCGGTTGCGCAGGGCCGCGTTCAGCGCGGCCGCCATGCTCAGCGTGCTCATCGGATCACCTGCTCTTCGCGCGAGCGCTCATCGCCGGGATTCGCTCCGCTCCTCGCTCGTTCCTCGCTGCGATGCTCGCTCATCGGGCCGCCACCGCATGCTCGGCGTCCTCGAAGGAGTCCACATAGGCGGCGTAGCCAGCCCGCTGCTCGGCCAGCTCGTCGGTCATCTCGACGTACACCTGGTCGAACGGCGAGAGCGGGCTCGGGTCGGCCAGCTGTCGGCAGGCCTCCCGGATCCGCACCGCCAACTCCTCCGATTCCGCGTCCACCTCGTCGAAGAAGTCCTGTTCGACGCCAGCCTCGCGGACCAGGTAGGCGCGCACCCGTTCGACCGGATCGCGCAGCCGCCAGGTCTCCAACTCGTCCGACAGCCGATACCTGGTCGGATCGTCGGAGGTGGTGTGCGCGCCCATCCGGTAGGTGTAAGCCTCGATCAGGGTCGGGCCCTGGCCGGATCTGGCCTCGTCGAGGGCGACCCGGGTCACCGCCAGGCAGGCCAGCACGTCGTTGCCGTCGATCCGGACACCCGGGAAGCCGAAGCCGGCCGCCCGATGGAACAGCGGCACCCGGCTCTGCCGGTCCACCGCCTCCGAGATCGCCCACTGGTTGTTCTGGCAGTAGAACACCACCGGCAGGTTGGCCGCGGCGGCCCAGATGAATGCCTCGTTGACATCGCCCTGGCTGGACGCGCCGTCGCCGAAGAACGCCATCACGGCGGTGTCGCGGTCGTACTCGCCGGTGCCCACCGCGCCGTCGCGGGCGACTCCCATCGCGTAGCCGACCGCGTGCAGCGTCTGCGCGCCGAGCACGATGGTGTAGAGGTTGAAGTTGTTCTGGTTCGGGTTCCAGCCGCCCAGGCTGACCCCGCGGAACATGCCCAGCAGGGTGACCGGATCGACGTCGCGGCACCAAGCCACGCCGTGCTCGCGGTAGGTAGGAAAGGCCATGTCCTGCGGCCGCAATGCCCGGCCGGCACCCACCTGGGCCGCCTCCTGACCGAGGCAGGACGCCCACAGTCCGAGCTCGCCCTGGCGCTGCAATGCGGTTGCCTCGCTGTCGAAGCGCCGGACCAGGGCCAGGTCGCGGTACAGCGACTTGATCTCGTCGTCGGTGATCGTCAGTGGAAAGTCCGGATGCTCTACCCGGGTGCCCTCCGGCGTCAGGAGCTGAACCAGATCCGGCTCCGGGGGCACGTGTCCGTGCAGCGACATCTACGCTCCTCGCTCTCGAGCGCCGCCCGCGGGATCGCCGCTCCGGCGCTGGTCTTCAGCCACCACTGTCGTCGTCGCCTGGGCCGTACCGGCGCGATCGGGGGTGGTGAGCGTGCGGCAGGCCGTTTTCACATAGTGACACGCCCCGCCGGCAACTCTCATCCGACGTGGCGCTTTCTTGACCGTCCACCCGTCGAATCGGGCAATCTCGCAGTGGGAGGCGTCCTGTCGGTCGGAAACCACCCGATTCGTCCGGGCTGGCCAGAAAGGCAGCAACCCGCTTTCGATCGCGCGCACTTGTGACTACGGTCACTGCTACGCGGGAATGAGCCAGCACTCTCGGGAGGCCAGATGTTGATCTCGGAAATTCTGCGTCGCAAGGGGTCGTCGGTGGTCACCACCGGTGCCGGCTCGACGGTCACCGAGTTGGTCGGCATGCTTTCCGAACACAACATCGGCGCGCTGGTGGTCGTCGATGGCGATCAGGTAGTGGGCATCGTCTCCGAACGCGACGTGGTCCGCCAGCTGGCCGAGGTCGGCCCGGCCGTGCTCGAACAGACGGTGGCCGACCTGATGAGCACCGAGCTGGTCAGCAGCAGCCCGCAGGACCTGGTGGACGACATCGCCGCCCAGATGACTGACCGCCGGATTCGACACCTGCCGGTGCTGTCCGACGGCAAGCTGGTCGGCATCGTCACCATCGGGGACGTGGTGGCCGCGCGGCTGCACGAGCTGGAGCGGACCCGCGGCCAGCTGGAGAGCTACATAACCGGCGGCTAGTGCACCGGGGTTAGCGCGAGCTCGGCCGGCAGCGGCTGCCGGTGCACCACCGCCAGCCGAGACACCGCCCGGGTCCAGGCCACGTACAACCGGCGCAGGCCGTCCTGGTGGCTGGCCTCCGCCGCCACGATCTCGGCCGGTTCGTACAGCACCACCGAGTCGAACTCCAGTCCCTTGGACGCGCTCGCCGGCACCACGGTCACCCGCTGCGACAGCTCATCCACCAGCCGGCCGGCCTCGATGCCGGCCCGGGCCAGCCGTTCGAGCACGCCGGCCGCGTCGGCGTCCGCGGCGATCACCGCGATCGAACCCTCGGCGCGTAGGCAAGCCGCTACCGCCTCGACCAGGTCGCCGGACAGCGTCAGGGCGTCGTCGCCGGTCCGAACCGAAGTGGCCGGTGGCACGTCCGGGGCGATGTGTGGCAGCAGCCGGTTGGCCACCGTGAGCACCTCCCCGGGCACCCGATAGCCCACCGTCAGCGGCGCCACCCGGGCCGCTGGCTGGCCGAGGTGGTGCAGTGTGCTCGGCCAGCCGCCCGGTGCCCACGGCGTGGTGGCCTGGGCAAGGTCGCCGAGCACGGTCACCGAGCCGAGTGGGCAGCGCCGGGCCACCGCCCGGCACTGCATCGCCGACAGGTCTTGCGCCTCGTCCACCACCACGTGCACGAAGATGTCGTTGCCGGTGATCAGCCCGGTGAGCTCGTCCAGCAGCACCAGGTCGGCGGCGGAGAACCTGGCCTGCTTCGGGGTGCGCGGTGCTGCCGGCCAGCTCAACGCGGACAGTTCCTCGGCGCTCAGCTGCCGACCCGCACACCGACGGGCGAAGTCGGCGTCGGTGTAGAGCCGGATCAGCACGGCTCGCGGGTCCAGCACCGGCCACACCTGATCGAGGAACTCCCGCACCTCAGCGGATCGGGCCACCCGCGCGGTCTCGGCGTCCGTCGGCGCCCCGCCGGCATCCTCGCGCTGGCGCCGGACGTCCTGGGCCAGCAGTTGTTTCAGCCGCTCCCGGCCGCTCTGCCAGCGCAGCTCCCCGGCAGCCATCGCCCGGCGGGCATCGTCGACATACCGGCGGGCGCGCTCGACCGGGATCCGGTGCCGCCGGTTGCCGATGATCGGGACGACGTCGGCCACCGGCTTGGCAATGTGCGCGTGCACCGCCCGGCGCAACACGTCGGCCAGCCGGGCGTCGCCCTTGAGCACCGCCAGCTCGACCGGCTCGTCGCGCCGGGGCGGCAGCTCGGAGACCAGCTCCTGCACGGTGGCCTGCTGAATGCCGTTCTCGCCGAGCGCCGGCAATACCTGCGCGATGTAACGCAGGAAGGCGGAGTTCGGCCCGACCACCAGCACGCCGGAACGCCGCAGCCGCTCGGGATAGCTGTAGAGCAGGTAGGCGGCGCGGTGCAGGCCGACCGCGGTCTTGCCGGTGCCCGGTGCGCCCTGGATGCATAGCGAGACATCCAGATCGGCCCGCACCAGTTCGTCCTGGTCAGGCTGAATGGTCGCCACGATGTCGCGCATCGGGCCGACCCGGGGCCGCTCGATCTCTTCCCGCAGCAGGTCGGACTTCAGCCCCAGCTCCTCGCCGGCATCCAGGTGCTCGTCCTCGTAGGAGGTCAGCTGCCCGGCGGCGAAGCCGAACCGCCGGCGCAGCCGGACGCCCTGCCGGTCGGTGCTGGTGGCCCGGTAGAACGGCCGGGCGATCGGCGCCCGCCAGTCGATCACCATCGGGTCGCCGCGGTCGTCGCGGATGTGCCGGCGGCCGATGTGGAACACCTCGCCGGCCGGGTGCGCACCGTCCGGGTCCCGGTCGGTGCGGCCGAAGAACGGCGGGGCGGTGGCATCCCGGGACAGCTGTTCCAGCCGATCGGCACGCAGTTTGCCCAGTGCTTGGCTGGCCAATTCGTCCACGCCGTAGTCGGCGATCCGTTCGGCGGATTCCCGCATTCGGTCCAGGCAGATCAGCGACTGCCTCAGGTGGTCACGTTCGGCTATCAGCGGATCGCTACTCACGATTGATCAACGCTAGTCGGCGTCGCAACCGAATTTCGGGCTACTTCGCGAGTGGGCAGTTGCGTGTCGAGTGGGCAGTTCTAGCCGCCCACTGGCGGCGAAACTGCCCACTCGCGAAACCAGCCCGGGTGGGGGTCCGACCTCGCGCGATGCGCCGGCGAGTGTGCCAGGGCAGACTGGCACAGTGACGCCCCGCCATGCCGCGCCGCCGGACCCCGGCCCGCGTCCGGCCGTTCGAGGCGGAGCCGAGCGGGCCCGGCTGGCCGAATCGCCGGATCCCTCCGATCCGTGGCGGCTCTGGGGCCCGTACCTGTCCGGCCGGCAGTGGGGCACCGTGCGCGAGGACTACTCCGCCGACGGTGACGCTTGGGGCTACTTCCCGTTCGAGCAGGCCGAGGCCCGGGCCTACCGCTGGGGCGAGGACGGTCTGGGCGGCATCTGTGACCGGTACGGCTTCCTGAACTTCTCGGTGGCGCTGTGGAACGGGCAGGACTGCCGGCTCAAGGAGCGACTGTTCGGCCTGACCAACCCGGAGGGCAACCACGGTGAGGACGTCAAGGAGTACTGGTGGGCGATCGACGCCACGCCCACCCATTCCTACGGCCAGTGGCTGTATCGGTACCCGCAGGCGGCGTATCCGTATACCGAACTGCGTGAGCAGAACCGGCACCGGGACCGCAGCCAGCCGGAGTACGAGCTGATCGACACCGGGGTGCTGGCCGACGACCGGTTCTTCGACGTGCTGGTCAGCTACGCCAAGGCCGCCCCAGACGACATCTGCATCCGGATCACCGCCACCAACCACGGCCCGGATCCGGCGCCGCTGCACCTGCTGCCCCAGCTCTGGTTCCGCAACACCTGGGCTTGGGGACGCGACGATCGCAAGCCGGAGCTTCGGCTCGTCCTCCCGGAGCACAGCCACGGCAGATTATCGGGCGTCGAAGCCAGCCACGGCTACCTCGGCCGGTACGTGTTGTTGGCCGACGGCACGCCGTCGATGCTGTTCTGCGACAACGAGAGCGATCAGGTCCGGCTGTTCGGGACGTCGGCCAACCGCACGGCGTACTGCAAGGACGGGGTGGGCCGGCGGGTCGTGCATGGTGACCAGGACGCGGTCAACCCGGCCGGCGTGGGCACCAAGGCCGCCTTCTGGTACGAGTTCGGCGCGGTCGGATCGAAGCAAACGGTCACCGTGGAACTCCGGTTGACCGGCCTGGAATCGCCCGAGCGGCCGTTCGGAGTGGCCTTCGACGCGGTGTTTGCCGACCGGGCCGCCGAGGCCGAGCAGTTCTACCAGACGGTGATCCCGCCGGACACCGACCCGGTGGATCGGCTCATCGCTCGCCGGGCCTTCGCCGGCCTGCTCTGGGGGAAGCAGCTTTACCGTTATTCCGTCGAGGAATGGTTGGACGGCGACCCGGCCCAACCGGCGCCGCCGGACAGCCGGCGCCGGCCCGATGCGCGTAACGTGGGCTGGCGGTCGCTGGCGCTGGCCGACGTCATCTCGATGCCGGACGAGTGGGAGTACCCGTGGTTCGCCGCCTGGGACCTGGCCTTCCACTGCGTCACGCTGGCCCACATCGACCCGGCCTTCGCCAAGCAGCAGCTGGTGTTGCTGTGCCGCGAGTGGGCGATGCATCCCAACGGCCAATTGCCTGCCTATGAATGGTCATTCGGCGATGTCAACCCGCCGGTGCACGCCTGGGCGGCCTGGCAGGTGTACTGCATCGAGGGACGGCAGGATCGCGAGTTCCTGATCCGGGTGTTCAGCAAGTTGCTGCTGAACTTCTCCTGGTGGGTCAACCGCAAGGACGCCGACGGTTCCAACCTGTTCGAGGGCGGCTTCCTGGGCATGGACAACGTCGGCCTGTTCGACCGCTCCGCGCCGCTGCCGCCCGGCTACCGGCTGGAAGAGTCGGACGCGACCAGCTGGATGGCCTTCTACTGCCTGTCGATGCTTCAGATCGCGCTCGAGTTGGCCCGGGTCGACCCGGCCTGGGACGAGCTGGCCACCAAGTTCCTGGAGCACTTCCTCGCCATCGCACAGGCGATGACCACGTTCGGCAGCATGAACGTCGCCGTGTGGAACGAGCAGGACGGTTTCTGCTATGACGTGCTGACCCTGCCCGACGGCAGCTACCAGCAGCTGCCGGTCCGCTCGATGGTTGGCCTGTTGCCGCTGCTGTCGGTTGCCTTGGCGCCGGACTGGGTCCGGACCGGGCTGCCGGACTTCACCGCCCGGCTGGAGTGGTTGACCCGGCACCGGCCCGACCTGACCGCCAGCCTGATTAGCTCACACGGCCAGGATGGCGCCCACCTGACGCTGGCCTTGCTGGACTCCGACCGGTACCGGCGGGTGCTGCACCGGCTGCTGGATCCGGATGAGTTCCTTGCTCCGTACGGGATCCGCTCGTTGTCGGCGGCCTACCGGGTGCCGTTCAGCACTGAGGTGGCCGGACGGACGGTGAGTATCAGCTACCAGCCCGGGGAGTCGGATAGCGCACTGTTCGGCGGCAACTCCAACTGGCGGGGCCCGATCTGGTTCCCGGTGAACGTCCTGCTCACCGAGGCGTTGCAGACCTACTGCGCGGGCCGCGGCTCCGACCTGCTGGTCGAGCTGCCGACCGGTTCCGGGCAGTTGCAACCGCTCACCGTGGTCGCCGATCAGCTGGCCGATCGGCTGATCGCGCTGTTCCGTCCCGGCCCAGCCGGCGGGCGCCGGCCAGGGGATCCGGTCGGGGTCGGCACCGGCCCGCTCTGGCAGGCGCATCCGAGCTTCAGCGAGTACTTCCACGGCGACACCGGGGCCGGCCTGGGAGCGTCGCACCAGACCGGCTGGACCGCGCTGGTGGCGCACCTGATCTGCGACCGGCGGAAGCGGTGACCGACCGGCGACCGGCTTGGACCTCGCTGGCCGAGCTGGCGCCCTGGTTGCGCGGGCAGGCGGTGCACCTGGCGGCCGCGGACGCCGAGCCGACGCTGGTCGAGGTGCTGTCGGCGGCCGGTTTCACGTTGGCCCGGGCGGCCGGTGCCGGCAACCAGCCGATCGCCGACGCGCTGCGATTGCCCAGCACGGCCGGGACGAACCTGGACGCGCTGAACGACTCGTTGCGGGATCTATCCGACCGGTGGCCGGGCACCGACCGGCTGGCCTTGCTGGTGCCGGACGCGCAGATCCTGGTCCGGTCAGACCTGCTGGGCTGGCTTCAGCTCAGTGCGGTGCTGGAACAGGCGACCGGCATGCTCTGGCAGACCCGCCGACTCGTTTTCGAGACGGTGTTCCTGGTGCCGGCCGATTCGTTCGGCGCGGATTCACCGAGCTAACGAGCTACCTGCCCGGCGCGCTGGTTAACGCGCCGGGCAGGTCGGGCTCAGTGCTCTTCGCGCCGACGCCGACTCACCATCATCAGCACCAGTCCGGCCAGCACCGCAGCCAGGCTGTACCGGGCGACGGACCGCAGGTCCGACGTCCCGGTGAAGGCCAGCTGGTCACCACCACTGGAGGTCTGCAGGCTGCCACCGCCGGAGACGGCCGCGGCCATCACCGAGTGGGTGGCGGCCTCCAGGAACCGCGAGTTGCCATTGCTGCCGGTGCCGGCCGCCACGTACGTGAGGTTGCCCGTCACGGTCACCGTGATATCCGCGGTGAAGCTGCCGGTCGACGATGCAAAGACCTTGAAGGTGTTGTTCGTCAAGGTCACCGGACCCGGGTAGTACCCGATGGTGATCGGGGCACCCGGCGCGAATCCGTCACCGCTCAGGTGCAGGACCTGGCCGCGGGTGGTGCTGGCCGGCACGCCGCCCAGCGTCCCATTGCTGGACGGCAGGTTCTTCGGTAGCGACACCGCGCCCGGCGGCACGACGAGCACCGTGGCCGACTGGGTGACGTGACCCACCGAGTTGGTCGCGGTGAAGGTCACCGAGAACGACCGCTTGCTGGTGATGCCGTTCACGCAACCGGACAGCGTCGCGGTGCCATCACCGTTGTCGTGGAACGTCACACCAGCCGGCAGCGCGCCGCTCTCGGTGATGTGGGTTGTTCCCGGCGATCCGGCGGACGTCGTGGTGATCAGGTACGTGCCGCACTTGCTGTTGACGAAGGTGAACGTGTTGCCGCTGGTAAAGACCGGTGGCCCATTCACGGTGAGCGTGAACGTCTGGGTGGTCACCGGTGCCACACCGTTGTTCGCGGTGATGGTGATGACGAAGGTGCCGCCCACGGTCGGCGTGCCGGACAGCGTCGCGGTGCCGTTGCCGTTGTCGTGGAACGTCACGCCAGCCGGCAGTGAACCGGTCTTGCTGAGCGCCGGCGGCGTCGGGAAACCACCCGTGGTGGTCACCGTGAACGTACCGGCGTGGTTCACCGTGAACGTGGTGTGATCCGCGCTGGTGATGGTCGGCGAGGCACCCACCGTCAGCGTGAACGCCTGGCTGGTGTGTCCGACCGTGTTGGTCGCGGTGAACGTCAGCGAGTACGTCCCGCCGGTGCCCGCGGCCGGCGTGCCGGCCAACGTCGCCGTGCCGTCACCGTTATCGGTGAACGTCACGCCGGACGGCAGGGTGCCCGTCTCGGTCAGCGTGGTCGCCGTCGGGAACCCGGCGTGCGTGGTCACCGTGAACGTGCCGGCCGAACCCACGATGAAGGTGGTGTGGTTGGCACTGGTGATCCCCGGCACCTCGGTCACGGTCAGCGTGAACGCCTGCGTCGAGTTCGGCGGGACCCCGTTGCTGGCCGTGATCGTCAGCGAATAGCTACCGCCGGTGCCCGCGGCCGGGGTGCCGGCCAGGGTGGCGGTGCCGTTGCCGTTGTCGTGGAAGGTGACGCCGGACGGCAGCGCTCCGGTCTCGGTGAGGGTGGTCGCCGCCGGAACGCCCGGCGTGGTGGTCACCGTGAAGGTGCCGGCCGAGCCCACCGCGAAGGTGGTGTGGTCGGCACTGGTGATCACCGGCGAGTCCGTCACCGTCAGGGTGAATGCCTGGTCGGTGTGCCCGGCCGTGTTGGTCGCGGTCAGCGTCAGCGGGTAGGACCCGCCGGTGCCTGCGGCCGGCGTGCCCGCCAGCGTTGCCGTGCCGTCACCGTTGTCGGTGAAGGTGACGCCGGACGGAAGCGAACCCACCTCGGTCAGCGTGGTCGCCGTCGGGAACCCGGCGTGCGTGGTCACCGTGAACGTGCCGGCACTACCCACCGCGAAGGTGGTGTGGTTGGCACTGGTGATCGCCGGCAGCTCGGTCACGGTCAGCGTGAAGGCCTGCGTCGCGTTCGGCGGGATGCCGTTGCTGGCCGTGATGGTGATCGAGTAGCTGCCACCGCTGCCGGCCGCCGGGGTGCCGGCCAGCGTCGCCGTGCCGTCACCGTTGTCGGTGAAGCTCACGCCGGACGGCAGCGCGCCGGTCTCGGTGATGGTGGTCGCCGACGGCGCGGTGGTCACCGTGAAGGTGCCGGCCGAGCCCACCGCGAAGGTGGTGTGGTCGGCGCTGGTGATCAACGCCGAGGCCGTCACCGTCAGGGTGAACGCCTGATCGACGTGACCCGCCGTGTTGGTGGCGGTGATCGTCAACGGGTACGACCCGCCGGTGCCGGCCGCCGGCGTACCGGCCAACGTAGCCGAGCCGTCACCGTTGTCGGTGAAGGTAACCCCGGACGGCAAGGCGCCCACCTCGGTCACCGTGGTCGCGGCCGGGAAACCGGCCGTGGTGGTCACGGTGAAGGTGCCGGCCGAGCCCACCTGGAAGGTGGTGTGGTCGGCGCTGGTGATCGCCGGCAGCTCGGTCACGGTCAGCGTGAACGTCTGCATCGAGTTCGGCAGTACACCGTTGCTGGCAGTGAACGTCAGCGGGTAGCTGCCACCGGTACCCGCGGCCGGCGTACCGGCCAGGGTGGCGGTGCCGTCACCGTTGTCGGTGAAGCTCACCCCGGACGGCAGGCTGCCGCTCTCGGTGATGGTGGTGGTTGCCGGAACCCCCGGAGTGGTGGTCACCGTGAACGTGCCGGCCGAGCCCACCGCGAAGGTGGTGTGGTCGGCACTGGTGATCGATGGCGACGCGTTCACCGTGGCGGTGAAGCTCTGCGTCGCGTTCGGCAGCACGCCATTGCTGGCGGTGATGGTGAAGCTGAAGCTGCCGCCACTGGTCGGCGTGCCACCCAAGGTGGCGGTGCCGTCACCGTTATCGGTGAAGGTCATGCCCGGCGGCAGGCTGCCGGTCTCCGACAGCGACGGCGTCGGCGTGCCGGTGGTGGTCACCGTGAAGGCGGCGGCCGCGTTCACCGTGAAGGTGGCGTGGTCGACGCTGGTGATCGCCGGCGGCGCGTTCACCGTCAGCGTGAAGCTCTGCGTCGCATCCGGTGTGACCCCGTTGCTGGCGGTGATGGTGATCGTGTAGATGCCCTGGCTACCCAGGCTCGGGGTGCCGGCGATGGTCGCGGTGCCGTCACCGTTGTCGGTGAAGCTCACGCCCGTCGGCAGGTTGCCGGTGCTGGTGATCGTGGTCGTCGCCGGGTTGCCCGCGGTGGTGGTCACCGTGAACGAACCGGCCGAGCCTTCGGAGAAGGTGGCGTGGTTGGCGCTGGTGATGATCGGCGGGGCCTGCACGGTCAGCGTGAAGCTCTGGGTGGCCGGCGCGGCCAGCCCACCGACCGCGGTCGCGGTGATGGTGATGTTGTACGTCCCACCGGTGCCCGCGGCCGGGGTCCCGGCCAGAGTGGCGGTGCCGTCACCGTTATCGACGAAGGTCACGCCCGACGGCAGCGAACCGGTCTCGCTGATCGCGGTGGTGGTCGGGAAGCCGGCGGTGGTGGTCACCGCGAAGCTGCCCGCCGCGCCGGCGGTGAACGTGGTGTGGTCGGCGCTGGTGATCACCGGCGAGTCGTCCACGAACAGGGTGAAGTTCTGCGACGCGGACGGGGTGAACCCGTTGGCCGCCTTCAACGTGAACTGATAGGTGCCCGCGCTGCCGGCCGGCGGGGTGCCGGTCAACGTGCCGGTGCCGTCACCGTTGTCGGTCAACGTCAACCAGGCCGGGAACTGCGCCCCGGTCCGGCTCAGCGTCGCAGCCGGCACACCACTGGTGGTGATGTTGAACAAGCCGGCCGAGCCCACCACGAAGCTGGTGTGGTCGGCGCTGGTGAACGCCGGCGCGATGCCTACGTTCAGCGTCGCGGCGGTGGTGGTGGCCGGCGAGCCGATCCCGTTGCTGAACACCGCCCGGTACTGGTTGCCGTTGTCACTGAGCGCCGCGGTGAAGGTGTAGGTGGTCGAGGTCGCGCCGGCGATGTTGGTGAAGCTGACCCCGCCGTCGGTGGACCGCTGCCACTGCACGGTCGGCGTCGGCACGCCCGAGGCCGCCGCGGTGAAGCTCACCGAGGTGCCCGGCTGCACCGTCTGGTCCACCGGGTTCAGCGTGATCGACGGCGGCTGGTTGACCTGGATGGTCAGGTTCTGGGTGGCGTTCGGTGTCACCCCGTTGGTCGCGGTCAGCGTCACCGGGTAGGTGTTGCCGTTGCCGGTCGGGGTGCCCGCGATGGTCGCGGTGCCGTTGCCGTTGTCGGTGAAGGTGATGCCGGCCGGCAGGGTGCCGGACTCGGTGATGGTGGCGACCGTCGGGAAGCCCGAGGTGGTCACGCCGAAGCTGCCCGCGGAGCCGATCACGAAGGTCGCCGTAGCTCCGCTGGTGAAGGCCGGCGGCTGGACCACGTTCACGGTCAGCGTCTGGGTGGCGTTCGGCAGGTAGCCGTTGGCCGCGGTCAGGTTCAGCGTGTAGTTGCCGCCGGTGCCCGCACCCGGAGTGCCGGAGATGGTGGCCGAGCCGTCACCGTTGTCGTGGAAGGTCAGCCCGGACGGCAGGCTGCCGGTCTCGGTGATGGCTGCCGGCGGGTAGCCGGTGGTGGTGATGGTGAAGCTGCCGGCGACGCCGGTCTTGAAGTGCGCGATGTTGGCGCTGCTGATGGTCGGCGGCTCGTCCACCTCGAGGATGGCGGTGGCGGTGCCGTTGTCCAGCGTGGCCAGGACGTTGTCCGGGCCGAGGACGGTGCCGGCTTGGTAGCCGATGCTGGCCACGCCGGCGGCCAGGTTCACGCTGTGCGCACCCGGCGAGCCGCCCACGGTCGCGTCACCCGGCGGGTCGGCGAAGCTGATCGGCAGTCCGGCGAAGGCCGGGGCCAGGTTGGCCGCGGAGACCGCGCCTCCGGAGGAGTCGGTGAGCAGCGAGGCCGTGATGGTCGAGGTGGTGCTCGGGTGGACCACGTGTGCCGGGCTGGCGGTGGCGGTGAGCACGAGGCGCGGCGCGGAGGTGATGCCGGTGCCGGAGACGGTCTCACAGCCGGCGCCGCCCGGGCCGGTGTTGCAGCCCCACCAGTTCTCGGTGACGTTCGCGACGCCGGTGCCGCTGTTGGTCATCACGCCGCCGGTGCCGGTGTTACCGAGGAAGCGGTTGTAGTGCATGGTCGAGTTGCCGGCGGTGTAGATGATCGGGCCGCCGGTCGCGCCGGCGCCGCTGACCGAGTTGCTGGTGAAGGTGGAACCGGTCAGGGTCAGGTTGCCGGTGGTCTGGAAGATCGCCCCGCCGGCCGCCGTCTCACCGGTGCCGCTGGAGCTCGAGGTGTTGCCGGTGAAGGTGCTGTCGCTGACGTTGTAAGTAGCGCCACCGGCGCCTGCCGACAACGCCAGCGCGCCGCCGGACGTGCCGGAGGCGCCGGAGTTCGCGGTGGAGTTGCCCGAGAAGGTGGCGCCGTTGATGGTCAACGTCCCGCCGGCCTCGAACGTCTGGTACCACAAGCCGCCACCGGCGCTGGAGAAGGACTGGTTTCCGCTGAAGGTGACGTTGGTCAGGTTCAGGCTGCCGCCCTGGAACGACATGCCACCGCCCGGCTTGTTGCTCGTGGCCGGCGCGGCGAAGTTGGCCTGGTTGTTGCTGAACACCGAGTTGGAGACGGTCAGGGTGTCCTGCGCGTTGTGGCCGCCGCCGGCGATCAGGCCGGCGCCGCCGAACGTGCCGTCCCGGCCGTTCTGGATGGTGACCCCGGAGATACTGGAGGTCACTCCACCGACGACGGACGGGTCGAGGTCGAACACCCGGCTGTTGTGGTTGCCGTCGATGATGGTGCTCGCCGAGCCTGCACCGGTCAGGGTGATGTTGGAGCCGGCCACCTTGCCCATCGCCAGCTCGCCGTTGGTCACCAGGTAGGTGCCGGCCGCCACGTTGATCGTGGTGGACGCTGCGCCCGCGTTGTTCGCGGCGCAGATCGCCTCGCGCAGGCTGGTCCCGGTGGGCACGGTCTGGGCGGAGTTACCACAGGCACCGAAGTTGGTGGCCACGTCGGCAGTCGATGTGACGTTGATGGTGGCCGCTGAGGCCGCGCTCGGCCACAGCACGAACTGGCCGAGCGCCATCAGGGCGACCACCAGGCCACCCCTACCGAAGACCGACCGAATACGCATGTGACGACCCCCCGCGGCGGCGCGACCTTGCTGCTCCGCTGAACCAATACCACTCATTAGCTCTCGTCCTTCTGCATAACCCAGTGCCGTGTGCCGGGTCTCTGTGGATTCAGTTCTCGAGGTTCGCCCCGGCGCGCCTCCCGGCTAGCGCGTTTGGTGGAGGTGAACTAGCGTGCAAACTGTATCTGCCAATGTCAGATACACCAACACTTCTTGCGTGCATTGTTACGCCTCAAGTGCTGTCTCGGGGGAGGATCGGACGTTCTCTGTGCAAAACGCCCAAGGGGTAGGTGGAACCGCCAGCCAAGACCTGGCTTGGCCGCAGAGCATACAGCTTGCTGACCGGTTGTCCCAGCGTCCAGCTGCGGTATCCGACAACGATTTTCTCCTCGCCCTGTTCGCAGAGTCTCGGCCTGATTTCGCTCTGTTACCGGAGGCGGTACGGACTCCGCTGATACGTATGCAGTTCGATAGCCAGCTGAGCCAGTACCGAACCAGCGCGCCGGACGCCGTCGACTGGATCCTGGAGCTCGACGCGGACAGCCAGCCGGAGCCGGTGGGCCGCTGCTATCTGGCGAGGGGGTCCGCGGAACACCATTTGCTGGATATTGCGATCCGGTACCAGTGGCGCAGACACGGCCTCGGCAGTATCGTGCTCGCGCGGCTGTGCGCCGACGCCGAACGGGACGGCGTGCCGCTGCGGCTGAGCGTCTGGCATGCCAACCAGGACGCGCTGCGGCTCTATCACCGTCACGGCTTCGTCGCAGACGGTGCCGAGCCCGGCGATGTATCAGGCATTACGGGGTACCTGCAACTGCGCTGGTCGGCCAAGGGAGGCCAATGAGCATGCCGCTCGGTCCGGGCTACGCCGACTTCGCCGAGCGGGTGGGCAATGACTTCGTAATGCACCTGCCGGACGGCAACCAGGTTCCGCTGGTGCTCACCGAGTGCACAGCCGGCGGGCCGAATACCTTCTCGCTGGCTTTCAAAGCCGGACGCCGAGCTCCCCAGGTACAGGGGCTCTACGAGCTTTCGGCAGACGGCTTCGGTCCGGAGCTGTTATTCCTGGTGCCGGTCGGATTACGGCCGAATGATTCGGACTTTCCCCTGGAATATCAGGCAATTTTCAACTCACTGCCCGTGCAAGGTGGGTCTACCTGACCCTGCCGTACCATCCACGCTCAAGGAAGAAGCGCGCCATGGGTACTCCGTACATCGGCGAGATCCGCATGTTTGCGGGCAACTTCGCCCCAGCCGGCTGGGCATTCTGCCAAGGTCAACTGCTGGCTATCTCCGAAAACGACGCCCTGTTCAACCTGATCGGCACTACCTATGGCGGCGACGGGCAGGAGACCTTCGCCCTGCCGAACCTGGCCAGCCGGATCC
>DATFHF010000068.1:0-32310 GCA_035248685.1 Jatrophihabitans sp. | reverse complement strand
TTATCACCCGGCAGGCGATCCAGGCCAGCTATAGCCGCTACGTGCGAGGTTTCCCCGGTGGTGGGGCACCCCAGACAGCACTGCCAGCGATCCCGGCACCGGGCACCGGGGCGCCGGCAGCCGGAACCCGAACCACCGGTGGTGGCGGATTGTCCTGGGAGCTGACCGATGCGCCGGCCGGACCAACCCCACAGGCCCGGGTCGGCGCCTGGCTGAGCCGCTACAGCGGGGTGATCAGCGCCGCTGAGACCAGGCACGGCGTGGACCGACGCGCGATCGCGGCGGCTATCGCCTGGGAAGCGTTGGTTAACGTCGCGGCCAGCACGGCGTTTCGACAGTGGTCCGGACCGGGAAAGGTGCACGGCTCCGCCTACACCGGCACCACCGCCGCCGAGCAGACCGAGGCGCTGGGCTACCTGCCATCGCAACCCAGCGAGGCCGCCCGGTTCGCGGTGCTGAGCGACATCGTCGGTTCGATCAGCTACATCGCGGCGATCATGCAGGCCAGTGCCGAAGCGGCCGAGGCAGGCGGCTACAACCTGCGGGCCGACACGCCGATGCTGTGCTTCCTGTACCACGCCTGGGACATCGATCGCAGCCGCAGCTACTTCGGCGTGGCCAAGCGCTCGCCGGCTCCGCTGGCCTACACCGGGTCGCGGATGGCGGTATGGATCGCCGACGCCACCAACTTGGCCTTCGTCACCGCGGCGGTGGGCAGCCCATCGCCCGCGCTATCGGCCCGTCCCCGGGGTTATTGAGCAGTCCGGCAGATTGGACCTTGCCAACGGCTGGGATGCCGAGGGAGGCTTTGATCATGATTCGGGTCTCGAGCCGGTTTTGGTCACATTGCAGATTGCTCGCTCGGGCAGCGGCCGTCCTGACCCTGGTGGGTGCTGGTACGGTCCTGGTCGGCGCGACGCCAGCGGAAGCCGGGACGCCGGTTGTCCCCGCCGCGCTGGCCTCGCCGCCCCATCAGCCGGATCTCGGCGCAGGAGTTTACGTTTTCGACCCGTCGATGCCGACTAGTCAGATCCAGCAGACCGTCGATGCGGTCGCCGCCCAACAGCTTGCCAACCAGTTCGGGACGCAGCGCTATGCGTTGCTGTTCAAGCCGGGCAGCTACGGCACGGCGGCTGATCCGCTGAACTTCCAGGTGGGCTACTACACCGAGGTCGCCGGCCTCGGCGCCTCGCCCGACGACGTGATAATCAACGGCTCGGTGGACGTCCGCAACCAATGCGATAGCGGCGGCTGCGTCGCACTGAACAACTTCTGGCGGTCGCTGTCAAACCTGACGATCAACGTGACCAACCCAGATTTCGGTTGCTACACCGGAGAATTCTGGGCGGTGTCGCAGGCTGCACCGATGCGGCGGGTGCATATCAACGGGCTCACCACGCTGATGGATTACTGCACCGGGCCGTCGTTCGCCAACGGCGGCTTCATCGCCGATTCGAGGTTCGACGGCAGCACCGTGATCAACGGTTCGCAGCAGCAGTTCTTCGTCCGCAACAGCGTCCTGGACGGGTGGACGAACGGCGTATGGAACCAGGTGTTCGCCGGCGTCACCGGCGCACCGGCACAGTGCTTCCCGGCGCAGGCTAGTTGCGGTGGACCGTATACGACCCTGCCTAGCACTCCGGTCAGCCGGGAGAAGCCGTTCCTGTACCTCGACGGCAGCGGTAACTATCAGGTGTTCGTGCCGGCGGCGCAGCGGAATTCGACCGGCATTAGCTGGTCGGCCGGAAGCCAGGGGCGCTCCATCCCGCTGTCGGACTTCTTCGTCGCCACGCCGGCGGACTCGACCCAGACGATCAACAGCGAGCTTGCCCGAGGCCGGAATCTGCTGTTGACGCCTGGCGAATACGACCTCGACCGGACGATCAGCATCAAGCGCGCCGACACCGTGGTGTTGGGTCTGGGCTTCGCCACCCTGACGCCCACCAATGGGAATGTAGCGATCAGCGTCGCGGACGTACCGGGCGTCGACATCGCCGGGCTGATCATCGACGCCGGCAGCCTGAACTCGCCCGCGCTGCTGCGGATCGGCAGCCAGCATGCGGCCGATGGTGCTGCGGGCGAGCACAACGGCTGGAGTGACCCGGCCGATCCGACCGGCCTACAGGACGTGTTCTTCCGGGTCGGCGGACCGCACCTGGGCAAGGCAACCGTCAGCCTGGAGGTGAACAGCGATCAGGTGGTGCTTGACGACATCTGGGCATGGCGGGCCGACCACGGCACCGGCGTCGGCTGGACGCAGAACACCGCGGATACCGGGCTGATCGTCAACGGCAACGACGTCGCGGCCACCGGATTGTTCGTCGAGCATTACCAGAAGTTCCAGGTGATCTGGAACGGCGACGACGGCACTGATGTCTTCTTCCAGAGCGAGATGCCGTACGACGTGCCCAGTCAGGCCGCCTGGATGTCGTCGCCCAGCACGCTCGGCTACGCCGCCGTGAAGGTGAACGGCCAACGCTTCACCGGCTACGGCATGGGGACGTACAGCTTCTTCAACCAGGGCGTCGACATCTATGCGTCCCATGCTTACGAGATGCCCACGTCGGGCGTTCAGCTACACGATTTGCTGACCGTTTTCCTGGATGCCAGCCACGGCAAGGGCGGCATCCTCAACGTGGTCAACGACACCGGCGGCCCCTCGACCATCGCCAACCCGGACGTCCCGGTCACCGTGGTCAGCTATCCGTAGCCTTGATGCGCGTGGGTGATCAGAGCACCACCCGTACCGCATGCAGCTGTTCGTAGTAGGGCCGGCTGCGCTCGGCCGCTTCCAACGCAGACCCCTCTAACTCGACCTGGCGCGGTCGGTAGGGCGCGAAGCCGGTGGAGGCGAGCACCGCGTCGTACCAGTACGGCGCCCACACGCCGTCGGATTCCCGTGATCCGGCAGGCCAACTCAGCATCGCCTCGGTGAACTCGACATCGATGTACCGGCACAACCAGCGCAGGTACGCTTCCGGATCGCGGAGGAAGTCAGCCGCGTCGATCACCGGCGGCATACCCTCGAGCTGTTCGTACAGCTCGGCTTGTTGCACGAGCCCGATGTCTTCGGCCACCACGTCGGCGCGCGAGCGGACATAGGAGGCGACCACTTCCGCCGGATCGCGGATCAGCAGTACGTTGGTCAGCTCGCCGATCCAGTCCCGCGGAAGCTGCGGTAGCAGGTGGTGGGTCATGTGCTTCTGGTAGTAGATTCCGTCGACCGGAGCGGTCAGTTCCGTCACCACCGCCTGCCAGGACGTCTCACCGGCCGCGATCACCTCGTCCCGGCCTGGGTGGTCCACCCCGGTCTCGTTGAGGTAGTAGGCGTAGAGCGGCTCGTCCACCACCCGGCAGTCGGGACGGTTCTCCCAGGACCGCATCAGTGCGGTGGAGATGTTGCGGGGACCGGACCAGACGGCCAATCGGACGCCGGCAGTCATGCCGTCCGCCGCGCGATGTCACTGCGCACCAGATCGCGGTAGAGCCCTTTTAGCCTTTGTACGACGGGGCCTTGCTCGCCGGTACCGATCCGGCGGCCGTCGACGGTGTGTACATGTACCAGGCCGGCGAAGGTGCCGGTCACGAACGCCTCGTCGGCACTGTAGACCTCGGTGAGGCTGAAGTTTCGCTCTCGTGCCGTGATGCCGTTCTCCCGGCAGAGTCGAAGCACGTTGGACCGGGTTATCCCGCCCAGGCAGTAGTCGCCAGTGGACGTCCACACTTCACCTTTGCGCACAACGAAGAAGTGGGTGGAGTTGCAGGTGGCCACGAAGCCGTGCGGATCGAGCATCAGCGCCTCGTCCGCGCCGGCGGTGTAGGCCTGGATGCAGGCGGTGATGTCGTTCAGCTTGCTGTGCGCATTGAGCTTCGGGTCTAGGGTGTCCGGGTTGGCGCGCCGGACGTGCACGGTGAACAGTGAGATGCCCCGGTCGCTGGTCGAAGGTTCCTTGTGTTCGGCGATGATTACTACGGTGGCCGGGCCGGCGGACATCCGCGGATCCTGATACGGCGTGGACTTGGGTCCGCGGGTGACCATTAGCCGGACGTGTACGCCGTCGCCGGTCATGCCGTTCGCGGCCAGCGTGCGGTAGAGCTGCTCGGTCAGCTGTTCGCGGGTGAGCCCGATGTCGAGCGCGATCGCGGCGGCGCCCTCCCAGAGCCGATCCAAGTGCTGCTCGAGGAACGCCGGGTGCCCATCGGTGACCCGCAGCCCCTCCCACACGCCGTCGCCCAGAATGAAGCCGGCGTCGAACACGCTGACGACTGCCCGGTTGCGAGGTACCAGGTCGCCGTTGACGCTGATCAGGATCTCTGCGTTGCGGGGATCGTCGACGTAATCGTGCACGCCGTGGGTTGTGCTCATGGGGTGGATCATCTCAGCTGCTATCCCTGAACCGTGGCTGGCCACGGCCTCCTGAACACTCAGCCGAGTGCGTCGAGATCGATGCGCACCGGAAAGGGCTCGACCGACTCGAAGACGCCGGTAACCGATCCGCCGTCCTGATAGCCGAAAGTGCCAGCAAGGTGACAGGCGACCAGTGAGATCGGGGTCTCGACGTCGATGATCCAGTAGGACGAGATCCCAGCGTCTGCGTACTCGCCTCGCTTGACCAGATTGTCGGTTCGGCGCGAGCCCGGCGACACGATCTCCACTACGAGCACGGCGGCCGCCGCGCGAAGCAGACCTCCTTCGGTTTCGACCCGGCGTAGCTCGGCCTCATTGACGACGACCAGATCGGGGCGGCGAGAGGTCCCGGGCTGGTCGGCTGGCGCGAGTTGGAGGTCGAGGTCGATATCCGGCACCGCCTGCAGGCCTGATGGCAGTCGGCTCTCGATCATGGCGTGCAGCCGGGCGACCGCGATCATGTGCCGAGGCGAGGGGCTCGGCGACAGGAGCAGGTTGCCCTCCTGAAGCTCCCAGCGATTGCGGTCGTCCTCACCTAGCGCGGCGTAATCCGCGACCGAGAGCAGGCGCCCTGGCGGCTGGATTAGCGCTGTCACGACTCGCTCCTCATGTCGCTCAGTCTGGCATGCAAAGTCGCTTGTGACCTCCAGTTGTTGTTCCGTCGCCCCCGACGCGTTGCAGACAGCCAGACGTCCGACTGCCTCAGTACTCGCCCTTGATGACGAAGAAGGAGCCCCGGATCGTGCCGGCCAGCTTCGACTTCTGCCGCGCGAACTTGAAGCGCGACGCGAGCTCCTCGGGAATCTCCATCCCCTCCGACAGTTTGAATCCGACCGCACGCTTCGTACCCTCCGCCAAGCCGTACATCACGTTGACCGACAGGCCGGACTCGTAGAACACGTAGGCCATCATCGTCCCGTCAACCTCGAAGGAGGTCGCCTCGAGCGGACGGGCCGAAATCTCGATGTCGCGTTCCTCCTTGAGGATGCGGGTCACCCAATCGATCGTCTCGCTCGCTTCGCTCGCCGGTGTGACGGTGAAGGTGTGATCGAACTTGTTCTTGTAGTAGCGCGCCTCGTTGGCCCGCAGCCCGGCGAGCGCCTGCGCGAACGGGGACGAGTCCAATCCCGCTGTGGACACCTGCTCGAAGTCGACAACCTGCGGCATGCGAAACCTCCTGACGACGGATCTGTCAGCAACGGTATCGGCCTCGTGGGCCGGGCTGACAAAGAAGCAGAGGGTTAGGACTGATACCGAGCACCACGCTGAGGGACCAGCCTGAGGGCATGTCGTCCTCACTAGCGACGCCGACGACGAAGCCAGAGCCGGAGACCCCAGACGGCCGCCCCTACAAATGCTGGGCATCCGATTTTGACTAGCAGCACCACCTCGGTCGCATCCCATCGCAGGAAGACAGACCGGGCCAAAAGCGCACCGACCCCTACGATCATCGCCATCGCAAAGACGGCAATTATCAGGTCGAGCCAAAATAGGATGTGTCGCACGAGACGATGGACTGCCTCCGCGCGTTCCTCCCGACGTTCGCTGGCTCGACGCCGATCGGACGGAGACAACGATGCCATGTACGTCGCAGAGCTCTCAGCTTCCCCACTGAGAACGTCTGTGGCCAAACCACGAAGAAATGATGTGCGCAACGCCTCTCGCCGCAGGTGGTCCGGCGGTGGTGAACGTGTGGGCAACCGTGTGACTGGATGGCGATTGGTCACCAGCCCTCCTAAATTACAACCGTGTAGGTAGCCCTGGACAGCCGCTAGGCCTACGCGTACCATGGACCGCATAATCTAGTCCGTGTTCCATGTTACGCGGATTACGTAGCATCGCCAGAAGGTGTTGATGAGCCCTCGTTCGGAACTGATGGAAGAGCGTTCGAAGCAACTCTTTGGCCAGGCACATCGGCTCGCCGTGATGATTGCTATAGCGCACTCGGTCGACGGGCGGGTAAACCCAACGGACTTGACCTTTCAGCTCGAGATTGCCCAAAGCGCTTTCCAAGCGCCACTGCGTGATCTAGTGGCAGCAGGTCTTGTTACTCGCGTGTTTGAGCGCGGTCGCAATTTTTACGTCCGGGAGAAGAGCAAGGTGTGGGACTGGATTTTGGAGCTGGAAGAGCAGCTCGCGGCAGAAGAAGCCCAGCGAAAAAAAGTGCGCAGTCTCCGCTCGTCCTGAGCACCGCGCGCGACAACAGCAACTCCGCAAACCGCCCGCATGGGCGGACGTGTATGAGGACGGGTCTCAGTCCATCGGGCGAGTTTGTCGTCCTGTACGGATATGGCAGCGGCACGATGCGCTACTACTGTCCCAGCGGAGTTCTGAACGTCACCATTCAGCACGGCTCGGCCACCTACGGCGACACTGTCCACACGGGCAAGAGCTCCACGTCCTGGCAGGTTTCTTCATCGAACGTCCTCTATGACGCCGGCACTCGACCCTGTGAACCCGGGTACTTCTCGGCGTCGTGACATTAATGAACAACGTCGACCATCGAGTACAAGGCCTGTGTCGCCTGGGCATGCTAGATGCGCTGATTGCTGCGCTCCACCAACGCGAAGCCGTTTGCGACTTGATTGGTGCGGCCTCAGACGAGGCGGAAGCGCGTCTGGGTCTGTCACGGCTGCTCGCGATCACGGACGAGCAGGCCTGTGCCGTTCTGGAAATCCGGCTCGGCCCGAGTTCTCGTATCGGCACAGCAGCTCCGCTTTGATTAGCGGGAGTTCCCGCTATTCCCACTGGCGGAGGGTGTGGGATTTGAACCCACGGACAGTCTCCTGTCGAGCGCTTTCAAGGCGCTTGCACTCGGCCGCTATGCGAACCCTCCCGGCCGGCTAGCCCAAGGGCACCCACCGGTCGCGTCCGATTCTCGCAGCCTGCTCAGCTGGCCTCCAGTCGGGGCCGGTCGGTATAACGGGCTGGAATTAAGGCGTAACAGGAGTAGAACCTGGGCCATGACCGATCCTGCCGGCCCCGACCCGCTCGATCTGCGACCGCTGCCCGGTAGCGAACGAGCGCCTGCTCCAGGGCTCACTTCGTACGGAGCGGTCCCGCCTGACACTGAGATCACCGTGACGCTCGTCCTGCGCCGGCAAGCCCCGGTGCCCCAAGATCTGCTCAGCAATCCCATCTCGCCGGAGGACTTCGCCAATCGATACGGCGCCTCCACGTCGGACTTGGACGTGGTCACCCAAACCCTGACCGGCCTCGGCGCCCACGTCACCAGCGTCGATGCGGCCAGCCGGCGGGTGCTCGTTACCGGCACCGCTGCCGTGCTGAGCCGGATATTCGGTGTGACGCTCACCGAGGTCGCCAGCAAGGCTCCGTCCGGCCAGGAGGCCGAGCATCGGCACCGGGTCGGCCAGCTGAGCGTGCCCGCCGCGCTGGACGGCATTGTGGTCGCGGTGCTCGGGCTGGACGACCGCCCACAATCGCGACCGCAATTCCGGATGGCGGCGGCCGAAACCAAGCAGGAGGGCTACCGCGTCCCTGATATCGGCTCGATCTATCGCTTCCCGGCCGGCACCGACGGCACCGGCCAAACCATCGCGATCATCGAGCTGGGCGGTGGCTACGCCCAAGCCGACCTGGACAGCTACTTCAGCGGCCTGGGCCTGGCCACGCCAAACATCACCTCGGTAAGTGTGGACGGCGCGAGCAACGGCGGCGGCCAGGACCCGAAGGGCTTTGACCGCGAGGCGTTGCTCGACATCGACGTCGTCGGCGCGCTCGCCCCCAAGGCGGACATCGTTGTCTACTTCGCACCCAACACCGACGCGGGTTTGGTGAACGCGATCAGCCAGGCGGTCCAGGCCAGTCCGACTCCGATCGCCATCAGCATCAGCTGGTGCTCCAACGAGGACAAGTGGACGGAGCAGGCCCACAAGGCCCTCGACGCGGCGCTGGTCGACGCCTGCGTCCTCGGTATCACCGCGACCGCCGCCGCCGGTGACCACGGCAGTAGCGAACAGGCCACCGACGGCCGACCGCATGCGGACTTCCCGGCCTCCAGCCCGCACGCGCTGTCCTGCGGCGGCACCACCCTGTCCGCCGACCCCGCCACCGGCCTCATCAACTCCGAGACGGTGTGGAACAACGACAAGGGCGCTAGCGGCGGCGGAGTCAGTGACGTCTTCCCGTTGCCCCCGTGGCAGGCCAACGTTAACGTCCCTAAGAAAAGAGGTAAAGCCGGGCGAGGCGTGCCGGACGTCGCCGCAGTAGCCGATCCGCACACCGGTTACCGGGTTCGGGTGGGCGGCCAGGACACCACCATGGGCGGTACCAGTGCGGTGGCTCCGCTCTGGGCGGCCCTGATCGCACGGCTGGCGCAGGCCACCGGCCGACGATTCGGCCTGATCCAACCCGCCCTGTACGGCTCGACCCCAGCCGGCGCGGTGGCTCCCGGCTTCCGGGACATCACGGTCGGCGACATCGGGGCATACCAGGCTCGAGCCGGCTGGGACGCCTGCACAGGCCTCGGCGTGCCGGACGGCACCGCCCTGCTCGCGCTGCTGCAAGCTCCGCCGGCCGGTAACGCGCCTGGCCAGCCCACCCAACCCGGGCAGCCGGACTAGCGACCGCCGGCCAGCCTCCGCGAGCGCTGGTCCAC
This sequence comes from Jatrophihabitans sp., assembly GCA_035248685.1. Classification (GTDB taxonomy): domain Bacteria; phylum Actinomycetota; class Actinomycetes; order Mycobacteriales; family Jatrophihabitantaceae; genus Jatrophihabitans_A. The sequence continues at coordinate 23,284 of DATFHF010000068.1, read as the reverse complement.
GCCGGCCTCGCCATACGGATAATCGGCCGGTGCCGGGTCGCTCGCGGCGTCCAACAGCTTGGTGTGTTCGTCGCTCAGATGCAGGTCCGCGCTGAGCAGGTTGTCCTCCAGCTGCTCGATGGTGCGCGCACCGAGGATGACCGAGGTGACCGCCGGCCGATCGGACAACCAGGACAGGGCTACCTGCGCCATGCTGGCCCCGGCCTGGTCGGCGACCGTGCGCACCGCCTCCACCACGTCCCAGGTGCGTTCCCGGCTGGACCGGCCGTCGTACGCCTCCACCCCACGGTCAGGATTCTCGCCGAGCCGGGTCGCGCCGGACGGCTGCTCGTCCTTGCGGTATTTGCCGGTTAACCAGCCTCCGCCCAGCGGTGACCACGGCAGCAACCCCAGTCCGTTGGCCAGGCTGGCCGGCACGATTTCCCACTCGATCTCACGCGCCAGCAGGTTGTACTGCGGCTGAAGGGTGATCGGTCGGCTCCAGCCGTACCGCTCGGCGATATCCACCGCCTGCTGTAACTGCCAGCCGCTGAAGTTCGACAAGCCGATGTAGTTGATCTTGCCGGCGGTCACCGCATCGTCGAGGAACCGCAGTGTCTCGTCGATCGGGGTCAGCGGGTCATGTGCGTGCACCTGGTACAGGTCGATCCAGTCGGTACGCAGCCGGCGCAACGACGCGTCCAGTGCGATCCGCAGATGCCGCCGGGACAAACCCAGGTCGTTCACCCCGTCCCCCTTGGGGAACCGGCCCTTGGTGGCCAGTACAACCCGGCTGCGGTGGCCGGCATTGCCGGCGAACCAATTGCCGATGATCTCCTCGCTGACGCCCCCGCTGTACACGTCCGCGGTGTCGACCAGGTTGCCGCCGGCGTCGAGGAACCGGACCAGCTGGGCATGCGAGCCGGCTTCGTCCGTCTCAGTGCCGAACGTCATGGTGCCCAAGGCCAGGTTCGACACCACCGTGCCGCTTCGGCCGAGCAATCGGTATTGCATGAGACCTCCGAGCGGTTGTGGCTGTCCTTCCTTCCTACACCTCGCCAGGGAAACGGACCGCCCGCGGCATTTGTCGCTGTCGGCCATGGTCACGGTTCGGTTTCGAATCCATGTGTACGGAAAGTGACCGACACCGCTGGCTGCCCTGGTGTCCAACGTGTGACTGGCGTTAGGACGGGCAAGAACAACCACCCAGTGAGACTATGCGGTAGCTCTCCGTAACCTCTGCTTGCCGCCAAAGGGCTGAAAGGGGCCGCCACGCTGTTAAGCCTTCGTTGACCCGCCATGTCAGGTCTGGTAAGCCCGCTCAGTCGCCTTTTACTTTGCCCTCAGCGGGCACCCGGGTGAGGAGCACGGATGGGTCATCGGAATGCCAGGCGTGGGCTGGTGGTACTGGGCGTCGGAACACTGCTATTACCGTTCCTGCAAGGCACCTCGGCAGCGTCGCCGGTCGCGCGGGCAACCGTTGCCAGCGCCAGCCCGGCCTGGGCCAGCTCGGCCCGGGTGAGCGGGACACCGGCCGGCACGCAGCGCATTCCGATCCGGATCGGGCTCCGGTTGCGTGGCGGCAACGCGGCCCAGCGGTTCGTCGATCAGGTCAGCAACCCGGCCAGCCGCAGTTATGGCAAGTACCTGTCCCCGGCCACCTTCCAGGCCCGCTATGCGCCGAGCCCGGCCACCGTCAACCGAGTGAAGGCGTTCCTGGCCGGCGCCGGGATCCAGGTCACCGGCGTCGCCTCAGGCAACCTCTGGGTGAACGCCACCGGCACTGTCGCCCAGTTGAACAAGGCCTTCGGCACCATCCTGCGCACCTACTCGGTCAACGGCGCTACGCTGCGCGCCCCGTCGGCCGCGGTCAGCATCCCGAGCAGCATCGCCGCCGACGTCACCACCGTCAGTGGCCTGGCCGACAAGCTCATCCAGCGCAGTCCGCAGACCCGACGGGTCGCGGCGGCCACCGTCCGTCCGGCTGCCCGGACGGCCACGCCATCCGCCACTCCGCCGCCGGACACCTTCTGTTCCGACTACTGGGGCGAGTACCAGCAGACGCTGCCCAGGGCCTATGGCCGAACCAAGTTCAACACCTACATCTGCGGATACTCCCCGGCCACTCTGCGCACCGCCTACGGCACCCGATCGTTGGTGACCAACGGTACCGACGGTCAGGGTGTGGGCGTCGCGATCGTCGACGCCTACGCCTCGCCCACCATGCTGTCCGATGCCAACGACTACGCCGGGACGTTCGGTGAGCCGGCGTTCCAGCCGGGCCAGTACACCGAGACCACGTTCCAGCCGTTCGATCTGCTCGACGAATGCGGTGGTGGCGCCAACTGGAACAGCGAGGAGACCCTCGATGTCGAGGCGCTGCACGGCATGGCGCCCGGGGCCAATATCCACTACATCGGTGCCCGGAACTGTGACGCGGGCATCGACGATGCGTTGAACTACGTGGTGCAAAACCACGTCGCCGACATCGTCAGCAACTCCTACGGCAACCAGGGCGAGCAGGTGCCGGCCGACGAGGTGGCGCTGGAGCACTCGATCTTCATCCAAGCCGCCGCCGAGGGCATCGGCATGTACTTCTCCTCCGGCGACAGCGGCGATGAGGTCATCAACGGGCTCACCCCGCAGCCGGACTACTCGGCCTCCGACCCCGACGTGACCGCGGTCGGCGGCACCAGCCTGCTGATGAACGCGAACAACCAGCGGGTGGCCGAGGTCGGCTGGGAAACCTCGCTCGATTTTGTTGACTACACCGGCGCCAAGGCCCGCTATTCCGACGCGCTGCCTGGTGATTTCATCTTCGGCGCAGGCGGCGGTACCAGCACGCTGTTCGCCGAGCCCTGGTACCAACGGGGGACGGTGCCGAGTTCGCTGGCCAGAAATGGCGGGCGCACTCGGATGCGGGTGGTGCCGGACATCGCCGCGGTTGGTGACCCGTACACCGGCTTCTACATCGGTGAGACGGTCGAAGGCGCGTTCGAGATCAGCAGCATCGGTGGCACCAGCCTGGCCTGCCCGCTGATCGCCGGCATTCAAGCGGTCGCCAGCCAGCACCGTCGGTTCCCGATCGGGTTTGCCAACCCGCTGCTGTACTCGATGCACAGCAACGCCTACCGGGACGTGGCGCCACGCACGCCGATCCACTACGCCAGCGTCAGCGCCGGCTACCTCGGCACCTTCCAAGCCGGCGACACCCAGCGCATCCGCTACGGCTACGACAACATCACCGGACGGGGCACACCCAACGGCTCCACCTTCGTCCGGGCGGAGGCCACGCACTAAGCGATTGTCGAAGCACCCCTCCCTAGACTGTCCGGCGGAGGGGGGTGCGATGACCGTGCGAGCACCGATCGAGTGCTGGCTCACCGACATGGACGGGGTGCTGGTGCACGAGGACCAGGCGCTGCCCGGAGCGGCGGAGTTCCTGAAGTGCCTGGCCGACAAGCAGCGGCCGTTCCTGGTGCTGACCAACAATTCGATCTACACCCCGCGCGACCTGGCCGCCCGGCTGGTGCGGGCTGGCTTGGTGGTTCCGGAACAGGCCATCTGGACCTCGGCGCTGGCCACCGCGGTATTCCTGGCCGACCAGCTTCCTGGCGGATCCGCGTACGTGATCGGTGAGGCCGGCCTGACCACGGCGCTGCACGAGGTCGGCTACACGCTCACCGACACCGACCCGGATTTCGTGGTGCTCGGTGAGACTCGGACCTATTCGTTCGAGGCGATCACCACCGCCATCCGGCTGATCGTCAACGGGGCTCGGTTCATCGCCACCAATCCGGACGTGACCGGTCCGTCCGCCGAGGGGCCGCTGCCGGCCACCGGATCGGTGGCCGCCCTGATCACCCGGGCAACCGGCAAGGAGCCGTACTTCGTCGGCAAGCCGAACCCGATGATGTTTCGCAGCGCGCTGAATCGGATCGAGGCGCACTCCGAGAAGACCGCCATGATCGGCGACCGGATGGATACCGACGTGGTGGCTGGCATCGAGGCCGGCCTGGAGACGATCCTGGTGCTCAGCGGCTCCACCCGGCCGCACGAGATCGAGCGCTACCCGTTTCGGCCCAGCCGGGTGCTGCCGTCCATCCAGGACGTCATCCCGCTGATTTGACTTACGGTTGTTGGTAGATCTAGATCAGGCGTTATTGACTGCCCGCTTCGAAGCCTCTCTGGCCACCACCAGCTCCGCCTCGCACACCGCCAGCAGATCGTCCGCGATCTGACCGTCGCGTGGCTTGGAAGCCGACGCGATGTTGCACTCCACCTTGTGCAGCTTCATCGCGGTCCGAAGCCGACGGGCCAGCGCATCACCCTGGGCCGGCGGACAATCCAGCAGCAGGACGGCCAACCCGCCGTCGTCGTACGCGCCAATGGCATCGCAACCGCCTTGCAGCATGGCGACGGTACGGGCGGTCTGCCGATCAGCCGCGTCGATGCGCAGCACGCTCACCGTCTCGGACGCCTCGACGATCACATCGGCGATGATGCTCCAGGCCTCACCGTCCATCAGCCGGGCATCCGGTTGGCGGGCACGCAACTCGGCCGTGGTGAAATACCGCTGGATTACGACCGCGGCCGGTAGCGAAAGCCAGATCAGGGACGAGCCAAAGACAGTGTGGACTGCGTACTCCCCAATGGCTACAACCATCGTCGTGACTTCCAGCCGATGGGTTTGGGGGTGCAGCATGACCTTGGCAGCGTCAAACTGACCGGATGCGCACATCGCAACTGTGGTCGCGCCGGCACCGATGGCGAGCCACACTGCGGCTGCGGCGGGAAGTGCGCCAACCAAGGCTAGATGGTGGTACCGGAAGATCCAGCTTGCTGCGGTCGCCGCGAGCACCGAGGCGGCCACTGTGCTGTAGATATAGCGGTACAGCGGTCGAGTCCCAGTCGGGTTGTACGACGGCCAGTCTGCGATCGTCGAGACTCCTGTTACAGCGGCGGCTAGCGTTGGCGGCAGCAGGATCGCAGATGCAAAGCACCAGATCGCGAGTACGTCCGGTGTCATTGCTGGAGCACGCTCGAACAGTAGAAGCCGCCGTGCTTTCTCCCAGGCGATTACAAACAGGGAGTAGGTCACGCTCAATGACACCAGCAGCAATGCCAGGTCTAGATCCACCATCGATATCGGCGACCAGGTGGCTACCGGGGCTGCGAATGCAAGTATTTCGATCAAGGCGACGATTGCTAGGACTCGGCGCCGCTCCCGCCATACTGGCCATGCCTTCACGGCTCTAATACCCAACCCAGGCCCTCTCCGTAGGTCCGACGCGGTCCAGGAACAGGAGGTGATGTGTGATGCGCAACTACGGATGGAACTGACCCAATGATGCAACTGTCAGATGACAGACAGTACATAGTCAACTGCGTATTGTCATGCAACGATTTCGTAGTGACGGCGGCATGGCGCAGCCGATGTGCCATGCCGCCCCCCAATTGGCCTGCCATAGATGGCCGGGGCCGTCCGCTGCTCGGAAACCTGGGGTGATGTCTAATGCGAAGCTACGAATGGAACTGAGTACCAGCCCTGAACCACGCAAGTTGCATGCCGGCTCAAGCACTTAACGACGCTAAAGAAGCACTTGCGTGGATACGACTTCTCCAGAGGAGGGCGATGCACGATGCGTAACTTTGGATGGAACTGACCCTACTACAAGGGTGGAATTAGTCCGGCATATGTAACCGACACTGGCTGTTATGTACCAATCAGATCGAACTCGAACATTCGCTACATTGCATACGGCTGATCCGACAGGTCGGACGGGGTCGGCAGCGCTCGCGCTGTATGGCCATGCCTTTCGTCGAGGGGTGATGTCATGCGCAACTACGAATGGCACTGATGGACTATGGATCCTCAGGTAACAGACGCCGGCAACCGTATGTCATGCGAGATAGCTCGACGCGGTCGCTAGAAGGCTTCTCCAGGTGAGTCCACGCAGTTCTGGACATGAGAGGATGTGCGATGCATAACCTTGAGTGGCACTGACTAGCCCCGGGGTTCCACCGCGCGATTACCTTAGTTGCGCGTGCTGAGCAGCGAGAACTCGGCATCGAACAGCTCGGTCAGAAATCCGGCTAGCCGTTGCTCGTCCGGCTCCAGGCCGGCCAGCCGCCGGGGCTTCGACCGAGCCAGATAATCGCCGAAGGTGCGCTCGGTGTAGGTCTCCAACACGTGCGGATGAACATAGTGCGCCCGGGCCACCGTGCGGGTGTTGCCCAGCGTCTCGGCCGCCTCGTCCACCGCCGCGACCGCCACTTTCTCCCTAGCCCGTTCGGCGTTCAGCCGATCCTCCAGGTAGCCGAACGCGGCCAGCGTGCCGCCCCAGGTGCGAAAATCCTTGGCCGTGATGTGCTCGCCGGTCACCTCGAACAGCACATGATTGACCTCGGCCGAACCAACCGGCTTACCGTCCACGGTGAACAGCCGCCGGCTCCGCTGCTCCAGCAACGCCGCCACCACTCGCGCCACGCCGCGATCGGTCATGCTGACGTCCCAGGCTTTGCCGGACTTGGCCGGAAAGCTGAACGAGATCTCGTCTCGGTGTAAGGCAACGTGCCGGCGGGTCAGCGTGCTCAGGCCGTAGCTGTCGTTCTCCTCGGCGTAGGCCTCGTTGCCGATCCGGATGTAGCTCTCATCCAGGATCCGGATCATGGCGGCAATCACCCGATCCCGGTCCAGCGTCCGGCGCCGCAACTGCTCGCTGGTGTATGACCGGATATCGGACAGGTGGTTGGCGAACAGGATCAGCCGGTAGAAATTCAACATGTCGCGGATCGCCCGCCAGCGCGGGTGATAGATGTACTGCTTGCGGCCCCGATCGTCCTCGCCGGTCGCCAAGATGTGCCCCTCCGGCTCTGGGCAGATCCAAACCTTGCGCCAAGCCGGCGGGATGGCCAGTTCGAGAATGCGGGACTTGACCTCGGTGTCGGTCAGCGGCCGGTTGCGCGGATCGCGGTAGCTGAACCCCTTGCCGCGCCGGGACCGGGTCATGCCCGGCTCCTCGCCGGTGATGTAGGTCAGCCCGGCCACCTCGGCGCACCGGCGCACGTCAGCATGCAACTCGTTGATCTCATCGACGGTGAACGACGGCGTACGCCTGCCCACTTTCAGCCGACCCGCAGCGACGGAACGAACGCTCCGATCGCGATGCCGGCGATGAACAGCCAGCCGAACAACCGGTTGTGCACCAGGCAGACTCGGTGGTACCAGAGCGGCCAGCCGAGGTATCCGGGCGGCGCGCTCGCCGGTGCCGGCTGTGACATGATCAGCCAGGCCCGACGAGCTCGCGGTGCCGCGAGTAGCACCAGCAGTGCGAACGGGCTGAGCGCGCCGAACAGCACCGCCACCAGGCTGAACACGTACATCCCCAATACCGCAAGCTTGTTCAGCGCCCGCGCCCCACGCTGGCCGAGCAGCACCGGCAACGTGCGTTGTTGCTGGCCGATGTCGAAGGCCCGCTGGTCGATGTGCTTGCCGATCAGGATCGAGGCCACGCCCAGCCCGTATGGAATGGAGGCCAGGTAGGCAGCCCCGGACATCCGTCCGGTGATGACGTAGTAGCCACCGCCGATCATCAGCGGTCCCCACACCACGAACGCGGCTACCTCACCGAGCCCGAGTTCCTTCAGCGCGCGCGGCGCTGCGTCATAGGTGTAGAGCAGCAGCGCACCCACGACGGTCAGCACCACCGCCGGCCAGCCGCGCAATGCCACGAAATAGGCCGCGATCGCCAACGCCAGCACGGCCAGGATTGCCAATCCGGTCGCCAGCAATCGCGGCGTAACCGCGCCGCTGGCGATCGGATGCAACGTATACCGCCGCCTCGGCGAGTCGGCGGTGTCGTGTCCGCGCCGGTAACCGAAGTAGTCGTTGGACAGGTTGCTGATCGCATGCAGTACCAGATATCCCAGCAACACCAGGACAAACGGCAACGCCCGGAACCGCCGGTCGGTGGCTGCGAGCAGGCCCGCGATCGTCGCCGCCTGCGCCGAGATCACCAGGATCACGCTGCGCGCGGCGTAGAGGAACCGGGTGACCGGGTCGAGGTGGCTGAATTCCTCGGACTGTGCCGGATAGAAACCGGTAAACGCACCGACCCAGGCGAACGCGCCCCGCTGCGGAGCTTTGCCCGGCGCCGGAATGGTATCGACCATACTGCCAGCATACGTTCGGCAGCGGCCAGCGCTGGACGGCCGACCTCAAGCGCCGTTCAGCGATGGCGGGATCTGCTTTATCTGAGCAGTCGAACCCGGATCGGTAGCTCTAGCTTCGTCCAGGCGCGATCTGCCGTCAGCACCTCGGGCGGGTCGCTGCGTACGGTGAGTGCCAGGCAACAGCGATCGCCGAGCGATAGTGAGCGACCGCCAGGCAGCGAGCGCAACGCGCCGGCCAACTCGGCGTCCTGCTCCAGAACCGGCGCGATTGTTACACCGGCGGCCGCTAGGAGTTCTCGCACCCGAACGACCTCGATATCAACATCGACCAACTTGCCGATGACTTCGGCGAGGTTCGCCGCACCCAGAATCCCGGAATCAAGGCTCGCGGCTACCAGCTCCGCGCCCGGCTCGTCCTGCACCAGGGCCAGGATCGCCGATGCGTCCAGAACCGTCATTCGGTAGTAGCGGCCAGACGCCGTTCGGCCAACAGCTCATCGACCAGAGACCGTCCCCTGGGTAGCCCCGCGCCAAGTTGGCGTAACTCGGCCACGGCATCCTGCTGGCGTTCGAGCACCAACCGCGGACCGGACAAGTGCAGATGCAGCCGATCACCGGGAGCTAGACCGAGTGCGTTCCGGACTTCGGCGGGAATCACTAGGCGACCCTGCTTGCCGAGTATTAGCGTGGCATCCATGTGCATATGATGCCACGGTTGTGTCCAACATGTCACGGCAAGCATGGCAGAACCACCGGATCAGACGCCGATGAAGGGCAGCCAAGGGTTGGCGTCGGCGGCCCGGTCGATGACAGGATTCGGGAATGTTGCTGCCGATGACGCCCACCGATTCGGTGTTCCTCACCGCCGAGACCCGGCAGACCCCGATGCACGTGGGCGGCCTGCAGCTCTTTCAACCGCCGGACGACTTCGGCGACGTCCACCAGATGTTCAGCAAACTGATCGCCGAACAGGACGTCGCACCGCTATTCCGCAAGCGGGCCCGGCGTTCGATCACCACCGCCGGCCAGTGGGGTTGGGAACCGGATGAGCAGTTCGACCTGGAGCACCACGTTCGGCACAACGCGCTGCCCAGGCCCGGCCGGGTGCTGGAGCTGTTGGCGCTGTGCTCCCGGCTGCACGGCACGTTGCTGGATCGCAAACGGCCGCTGTGGGAACTGCACCTGATCGAGGGCCTGAACGACGGCCGGTTCGCCATCTACTTCAAGATCCACCACGCCTTGGTCGACGGCGTCTCGGCACAGCGGCTGCTGCAAAGCATCCTCACCAAGGACCCCGACGTGCGGGATTCGCCGGCGCCGTGGGCCAACCGGACACCGATGGCAGCCGGATCGGCGCCGGAGCCGCCCGGCGGCGGCCCGCTCGACGTCCCGCTGGAGGCTCTGCGCTCGGCGCTGGATCTCGCTGCCGAGGCGGCCGGACTGCCCCGGGCCCTGGCTCGGGCGGTCAGCCGCGGGCTCAAGGACGAAGGCGGCTCGGTGTCCTTCGCCGCGCCCCGGTCCATGTTCAACGTGCCGATCGCCGGAGCCCGCCGGTTCGCCGCGCAGTCCTGGCCGCTGCAACGGTTCCGGGCCGCCTCCCGCGCGGTCTCGGGCACCGTCAACGATGCCGTGCTCGCCGTCTGCTCGGGCGCGTTGCGGCGCTACCTGCTCGCCCTGGACGCGCTGCCCGAGGCCCCATTGATCGCCATGGTCCCGGTGGCGTTGCGGGCCAAGGACCGGCACCGGGAGAGCGGCAACGCCGTCGGCGCGGTGATGTGCAACCTGGCCACCGACCAGCCGGATCCGGCCGAGCGGCTCCGGCTCGTCCGCGACTCGATGCTGGCCGGCAAGCAAGCGCTCTCGGGCATGACGCCGCTGCAAATCGTCGCGATGACCGGCCTAGGCATGAGCCCACTGCTGTTGCAGTCACTGCCCGGGTATTCCGAGCTGTTCCGGCCGCCGTTCAACATCATCATCTCCAACGTGCCCGGCCCGCGCAGCCCGCTCTACCTCAACGGCGCGCGGATGGACGGGCTGTACCCCCTGTCGATCCCGTACCACGGTCAGGCGCTCAACATCACCTGCACCAGTTACGCCGACGAGATCGCCTTCGGCCTGACCGGCTGCCGGCGCACGGTGCCGCACCTCCAGCACCTGCTCGGCTACCTCGACGACGAGCTGGCAGCTCTGGAAACGGCGCTCGGCATAGGGTGAGTTGATGACCAACTCGCAACCCGCTGGGTGCTACCTGGACAGCAGGAATTCGGTAAGCAGGCCGGGCAGCACCTGATCGGCCAGGGCCAGCGCCGCGCCGGTATCCAGGTCGCTGATCGGGTAAGACTGCCGGCCGGCGGCGGTGGTCGCGGTCAAGGTGGCTAGGCCGGCCCGGCGTTGGAAGAACGACTGCCGCAAATTCCAGCCGATGATGCCCTCGGCCCGCAGCACCACCCGGCGGCGGACCAGCGAGCCATAGCCGGTGTGTAGGTAGCGGCCGGTGTAGCCATGCCCCAGGCTGCGGTAACGATCCGACGCCAGCGGAACGGCCACCAGTGGCAGCAGCAGCGACAGCGCGGCCAGCCACCCGGGCAGTAGGTTGGCGGCCCACAAGCCGACCAGCAACAGGCTAGCCAGCGCCGCCGGTAGCACGGCCCGGATCAGCCGCCGCCGACGGGCGCCTTTGCCATGCGTCCGCAGTACAAACTCGATCGAGTGGGCGGGATCTGCCAGCACCGTGCTGGCGACCCGGCTGGCTACCGGGCGTGGGCAAGCCGGCAGTAGCAGCGTGCCGCCGCGCTCGGCCCCGCGACCGACCCGAAGCCCGGTGGCGACCGCCAGCAACCGGGCGCCACCGACCAGCCGCAGCGGCAGCAGCTCGCTGAGTTCGACCCCGTGCAGCCGGCGCTCCTCGATGCTGGTAGCCCGGGTGGTGATCAGGCCGCGGCTGACGTGCAGGCTGCCGCCGGCATGCCGGGACAGCCGCAAGTTCCAGAACGCCAGCAGGTAGCCGAGCACCGAGAGCACCACCACTGCGAATAGCAGAACGACGACACTCTCGAGCACATCCAACCAGATCGGGTGAGCCCGAAGGTGACCGGTGAATGATCGGACGGCAGACACTCGATCGGCGTCCACCTGCGCCTGGTCGAGGATTCGCCAGGCGAAACCGAGGATGGCCAGCGCGGTGACCACGCCGGACAGGGTGAACGGGGCGTAGCGGAGCCAGCTCGGATCCAGGGTCACGATCAGCTCGTCCGGACTGTCGGCTGTGGGAACGGGAGCCGACGGCGCGGCAAGCTGACCGGCACGGTGCAACAGCTCGGCGCGTAACCGGCTGGCGGCCGCGGTCGACAACCCGTCCAACACCAGCCCCTCCCGCTTGCGGTCGGAGATGCCGGTGCCGATGGTCACCCGGGCCAGCCCCAGCACCCGGTGCAAGGCCCGGGCGGTGACGTCCACCGTCCGGACCCGGTCGGCCGGCACCGTCATGGTCCGCCGGCGCAGCAGGCCGGTGCGCAGCTGCACCTGTTCCGGGGTGATCTGGAAACGGGTGGTGAACCAGTGCAGCATGCTCAGCCCGACGATCAGGACGAGCGCGGCAGCCGACCACCAGGCATGCCCGCTGGAGGAGCTGGCGAACACGACGCCGATCAGGGCCGGGATCGCCCGCCCGAGCTCCCTGATCGGATGGATCAGCAACATCCGCGGGCTGAGCCGGCGCCACTGCGCATCGGCTGCCACCGAATCCGGCGGCGGCATCGGACCCATCGGCATCGGACCTACCGGCAGCCGGCCGGGCGGCCAGCCGGTAGCGGTGCTGCTGGGGTCGCCTCCCCAACCCGTGCTCACGTGGCGTCCCCCGGGGTGGCCGAAGTGCTCAGGGTGAGCTCGGCGACCAGCCGGTCAGCGACCGCCGGCGCCAGGCCGTGAATACGCAGCGGGCCGGCCGCCGAGGCCGTGGTCACGGTGACGTTGGCCAGTCGAAACAGCTGCTCCAGCGGCCCACGCTCGGTATCCACCGTCTGGATCCGGGACAGCGGCGCGATCCGGCGCGACTGGTTGAACCAGCCGGAGCGGGTGTACACAGCGTTGGCGGTGGACTCCCAGCGGTGCACCCGGTAGCGCCACTGCGGCATCACCAGCACATGCGCCAGGCCGGCCAGCGCGCTCACCGCGAGCACCACCGTGATCGGAGTACGCGAACCGCCGATCTGGGTGTAGATCAGGATTTCCACGGCCAGCACCACCAGCCAGCAGGCCAGCGCGCGGGTCGTCCAATACCAGATGGCTCGGCGGCAGACCAGGTTCGCCGGCTCCCGCAATCTCAGTTCCGGCTGGATTTCGGTCATCGGGACTGGGACGTGGTACGGGTGCGCACACAGGCGAAATTACGCCATCTAGGTGATGACCGCGTCCGGTCTGGCCAACAGCGCCCCGAGCTGATCAGCCGGCATCGGCGGATAGGCCCAGAATCCCTGGAAGTACTCGTAGCCCAGATCGCACAGCAACCGCATCTGGGACTCGGTCTCCACGCCCTCGGCCACCACCTGGAGCCCGATCTGCTCGGCCAGTTGCAGCACGCTGCGGGCGATCGCCACGTCGATCGGGTCGGGTACCGGCAGGCCTAGCCCGGCCACGAAGGACTTGTCGAGCTTGAGCATGGTGGCCGGCAGCCGCTTGAGGTAGGTGAGCGGGGAGTAGCCGGTGCCGAAATCGTCCAGCGCGATTTGTAGGCCCAGCTCACGCAGCCTGACCAGCTCGGCCAGCTCCGGTGAGTCGGCGTCCACCAGCACCGACTCGGTGACTTCCAGGCACAGCAGCTCGGGCGGGATGTTGGTCTGTTCCAACAACGGGATCAGCATCTGCTCCAGCTTGCCGTTGCCCAGTTGCCGGCCGCCGACGTTGACGCTGACCTGCAGCGGATGCCCGGCCGCGGCCCAGGCCGCCGCCGCGGTGACCGACCGCTGGATGATCAGGGTGCCCAGCTCCGACATCAGCCCCGCCGAGTCGGCGATCGCCAGGAACTCGGCCGGCAGCAGCAGGCCCTGGCTTGGGTGCCGCCAGCGCAGCAACGCCTCGGCGGCTACCGGCGTCAGCTCCCGGTCCACGATCGGCTGGAAGGCCAGGTCCAGCTCCGGGCTGGACTCGGTGACCGCGCGACGCAGTCCCGCCTCCAACTCGACCCGCTGCCGGGCCGGGCCGGTGTCGAGCGGGCCGGCCACCTCATAGCGGTTGCGGCCGCCCCGCTTGGCCCGGTACATCGCGTCGTTGGCGCGCCGGATCACGTCCCCGGCCACCTCGGCCGCGCCGACCGTCGCCACCCCGATGCTGCACGAGACGGTGAATTCCGCGCCGGCCAGCATGGTTCGGCCGTGCACCGCCGCCAGCAGCCGGGGGGCCAGCCGTTCCGGCTCCATCGAGGAGACCACGATCAGCTCGTCACCACCGAACCGGCCCACCACGTCCACCGGGTCGACCAGGACGGTGATCCGAGTCGCCAGGTGGCGCAGCAGGTCGTCACCGGCCGAGTGGCCGAGCGCGTCGTTGACCTTCTTGAAGTCGTCCAAGTCCAGGAAGTACACGTAGCGCCGCTCGTCATCGAGGTCGTCGGACACCTTCTCCAATGTCTCGGTAATCACTCGACGGTTGGCCAGGCCGGTCAGCGGGTCGTGCCGGGCTTCCCACTGCAGGCGTTGCTCGGCCCGTACCGCCTCGTCGACGTCCCGCAAGGTGCAGACGATCTGCTCGACGGTGTCGGCCTGTTCATCAGCGCCGGGGCCGCTCAACCACGGGGTCAGCCACAGCTGCATCCAGCGCCAGCGGCCGGCCCCGTCCTGGATCCGGAACCGCTGCTGTCGCACCGTCAGGTCCGCGCCGACCTGATCGATCAGCTCGTCCAGCCGTTCGCGGTCGGCCCAGTGCATCGCTCGCCGGATGTCGCTGAACCGGCTGAGCCGCCCGGCCGGGTAGCCGAGCTGGCTGGCCAGCCGGCGGTTGGTCCACAGCAGTTCCCGGCGGACCACGTCCAACACCATTACGGTGTCCGGCGCTACCGAGATCAGCGCCTCGAAGAACCGGCCGGATTCCTCCGCGACGCCGGTGAGCTCGGTGATGTCGACGGTCACCCCGATCGGTGGCGTCCCCGGTTCGGGATCGGGCAGCCAACCGTAGAGCCGGACCGTCCGGATCGCTTCGGTGTCCCGATCCACCAGGCGCAGATCCCGCAGCGAACGGCCGGCGCGGAACAGCTCCCGGATGCCGGACAGGAACACCGGGACGTCCGGCAGCAGCAGCGAGGTCGCCGAGCCGTCCGGATGCGGGCCTCCGACGACGGCCAGGTCCGGGCACCAGCTCGGCGTTCCGGGCTCGGCCGGGTATACCCAACCGCCCAGCGACAACGGACGGGCCGGCTCGACACCCGATTCGATCATGGTGAGCTCGATCGCCGACAGCTGCCCGCGCGGGGCCCGGGCCCGGCGGATTCGAACCGGAGCGTCCAACTCGACCTGCTCACCGGCCAGCACCGCCTCGGCGACGATCCGGAGCGGGTGGTCGCAAGCCAGCACCTCGGCGACGGGCAGCGGAGCGCTGAGGGTCTGGTCGGCGACCAACAAAGTGCCGTCTCCGGCAATCAGAATCCGGTTCAGCTGGCTCACCCCGGCCCTTCGTATCAGGCGACAGCCTAAACCTTCGCCGCCGCTGCGTCCTGGCAAAGTCGGTTCCGCCGCCGGCCCTCTATCATCGGCCGTTATGCCAACCCTGGATGAGGACTTTCTTGCGCTGCCAGCCGATTATCTCGCCGACGCGGCGCTGGACCGGGCCGACTCGCTAGGTGCCGAGCACGCCGACTTTCGCCTCGAACGGATCCGGACGGCGACCACCACGCTGCGTGACGGTCGGCTCGAATCCAGTGCCGACGACCAGGTCTTCGGGCTGTCGGTGCGGGTGGTGCATGACGGCGCCTGGGGCTTCGCCAGCGGCATCGACCGGACGCCGGAGGCCGCGGCAATGCTGGCCGAGCAGGCAGTGGCAACCGCCCGGCTGAGCCGGGTGCTCAGCTCCGATCCGGTCCGGTTGGCCGACGAGCCGGTGCACCCCGGGGCCAGCTGGGTTTCGGCTTACCAGACCAACCCGTTCGACGTCCCGGCCGAAGAACGCACCGGCCGGCTGCTGGAGCTGTCCGAGCGGTTGCTCGGCGCGGACGGGATTGATCACGTCGACGCCGAGCTGCTCCAGGTGCTGGAAAACAAGTACTACGCCGACAGCGCCGGAACCCGCACCGCACAGCAGCGAATCTGGGTGCACCCGGAGTTCACCGCCGTGCGGGTGGATGTGGCCGGCGGCAGCTTCTCGTCCATGCGGACGCTGGCGCCACCGGCCGGTCGCGGCTGGGAGTACCTGACCGGCACCGGCTGGAACTTCGACGAGGAGATCGCCGAACTGCCAGAACTGCTGGCCGAGCACGCCAAGGCACCGTCGGTCCAGCCGGGCCGGTACGACCTGGTGATCGACCCGACCAACCTGTGGTTGACCATCCACGAGTCGATCGGGCACGCCACCGAACTGGACCGGGCGCTGGGCTACGAGGCCGCCTACGCCGGCACCTCATTCGCCACCCCGGACAAGTTGGGGACGCTGCGTTACGGCAGCGACTTGATGAACGTCACCGGCGACCGGATCCAGCCACACGGCCTGGCCACCATCGGCTACGACGACGAGGGTGTGGCGACCACCGAGTTCGACCTGATCCGCGACGGCGTGCTGGTCGGCTATCAGCTCAACCGGCAGATGGCGCTGGGCTTCGGCTTCGGCCGGTCCAACGGCTGTGCGTACGCCGACTCCCCGGGCCACATCCCGTTGCAGCGGATGGCGAATGTCAGCTTGCGGCCGGACCCGGCCGGCGGCTCGACGCAAGATCTGATCGCCGGTGTGGAGCACGGCATCTACGTGGTCGGCGACAACTCCTGGTCGATCGACATGCAGCGCTACAACTTCCAGTTCACCGGCCAGCGGTTCTACAAGATCACCGGCGGCCGGCTGGACGGCCAGCTGCGTGACCTGGCCTACCAGGCGACCACCACCGACTTCTGGGGTTCGATGGCCGCGGTCGGCGGCCCGGCCAGCTACCTGTTGGCCGGCACCGCCAACTGTGGCAAGGGCCAGCCGGGGCAAGCCGCACCGGTGTCGCATGGCTGTCCGGCGGCGCTGTTCCGCGGAGTGAATGTGCTGAACACGGTCAGCGAGGCGGGCCACTGATGGCGGTTGACACCGGACCGGGCGGCAGCCGGATCCAGAACTGGATGGAGCAAGCGCTGGCGCTGTCCGCGGCGGACGGCTGCGTAGTGGTGGGCGAGGAGCGTACCGAGGCCAACCTGCGCTGGGCCGCGAACAGCCTGACCACCAATGGCCAAATGCGCTCCCGCAAGCTGACCGTGATCTCGATGGTGGACGGTCCGGCCGGGGTCAGCTCCGGTGCGGCTTCCGGCCCGGTCACCGCCGATGACCCGGCCGGCGCGCTGGCCGCCCTGGTGGCTGCCAGCGAAGCCGCGGCCCACGCCGCGGCGCCGGCCGACGACGCCGCGCCGCTGGTATCCGCCGGCGGCACCGATCCGGGCTGGGATTGCCCGCCCGCCGGTACCGGCATCGAGGTGTTCACCGATCTCGCCCCAGCGCTCGGTGCCGCGTTCGGCTCGGCGGCGGCCGCCGGGCAGCTGCTGTACGGCTTTGCCGAGCACGTGCTGACCAGCAACTACCTGGCCTCCTCGACCGGGCTGCGCCGCCGGTTCGACCAGCCGACCGGCCGGTTCGAGCTAAACGGCAAGACCGCCGACCTGGGCAGCTCGGCCTGGATCGGCTGCCAGACCAGGGACTTTCGGGATATCGACCTGCCGGCGTTGACGGCCGACCTGGATCGCCGGCTGGGCTGGTCGCGGACCAAGATCGAACTGCCCGCCGGTCGGTACGAGACGCTGTTGCCGCCGTCCGCGGTCGCCGACCTGATGCTGATTCCGTACTCCGAGGCATCCGCCCGGGACGCCGAGGAGGGCCGCAGCGTCTACTCGGCCGCCGGCGGCGGCACCCGGCTGGGTGAGTCGCTGGCCGCACTGCCACTGACCCTGCGATCGGACCCGAGCGAACCGGGCCTGCAATGCGCGCCGTTCGTGATCGCGTCGCCGGGCAGCGAGCAGTCGGTCTTCGACAGCGGCGCCGAGGTGCCCGCCGTCGACTGGATCAGCCGGGGCAAGCTGGCCAACCTGCATCGCAACCGCAACTGGGCTGCCCGCACCGGGACCGCGTTCGTGCCGATGCCGGACAACCTGATCATGACCGCCGACGGCCCGGACGGCGCTGAGTTGCCGAGCCTGGATCAGATGATTGCCGGCACCGAGCGCGGCCTGCTGCTGACCTGCCTGTGGTACATCCGGCAGGTGGACCCGCAAACCTTGCTGGTCACCGGCCTGACCCGGGACGGGGTCTACCTGATCGAACGGGGCGAGGTGCGCGGCGTGGTCAACAACTTTCGGTTCAACGAGTCCCCGGTCGACCTGCTGGGCCGGATCACCGAAATCGGAGCGACCTGCCCGACGCTGCCCCGGGAGTTCAGCGACGAGTTCACCCGGGCGGCGATGCCGCCGATCCGGGTGTCCGACTTCAACATGTCGACGGTCAGTCAGGCATCATGATCTTGGTGTGACCTGCGCCATGCCGAGCCGGAAACGGACAGCTCAGCCGGCTGAAATTTCGGCTGGAACCCCCCGTTTTCCGGGGGCTGTGACGGGTGCCGCAGCGGATCGAGCTGCTTGTAAGCGCTACCGAGAGCTACTGTCCCATCATCCCCCTGGGACTGTGCGGCCAAACCATCGGCCGCTGCTCGGGCTTTCGCCAGTCACCGTCGACTGACAAGGAGTTTTCTGCGATGACCACCACGATTTCAGGACTCGATGCCGCGCCCACCAGCCACCGCGGACTGTTGCGCTGGGTGCGCGAGATTGCGGAGCTGACCCGGCCTGACCGGGTGGTCTGGTGCGACGGATCCGCCGAGGAGTGGACCCGGCTGACCGACGAACTGGTCGAGGCCGGCACCCTGCGCCGGCTCAACCCGGCGAAGAAGCCGAACTCGTTCTACTGCGCCTCCGACCCGTCCGACGTCGCGCGGGTCGAGGACCGCACCTTCATCTGCTCTCGGGACGCCGCCGATTGCGGTCCGACCAATAACTGGATGGACCCGGAGGACATGAAGGCGCTGCTCACCGAGCGCTTCCGGGGTTCGATGCGCGGCCGCACGATGTACGTCATCCCCTACTGCATGGGTCCGCTGTCGGCCGACCAGCCGCAGTTGGGCGTGGAGATCACCGACTCGGCCTACGTGGTGGTTTCGATGCGGATCATGACCCGGATGGGCGCGGCCGCGCTGGCCCGGTTCACCGACGACGGCACCGAGCGCGGTTACGTGACCGGCCTGCATTCGGTAGGCGCCCCGCTCGAGCCAGGCCAGTCGGACGTGGCCTGGCCGTGCAACGACACCAAGTACATCGTGCACTTCCCCGAGGACCGGGCCATCTGGTCATACGGCTCGGGCTACGGCGGCAACGCGCTGCTCGGTAAGAAGTGCCACTCGCTGCGGATCGCCTCGGCGCAGGCCAGGGACGAGGGCTGGCTGGCCGAGCACATGCTGATCCTGAAGCTGACCAGCCCCGAGCAGAAGTCCTACTACCTGGCCGCGGCCTTCCCGTCCGCCTGCGGCAAGACCAACCTGGCGATGCTCGAGCCGAGCCTGCCCGGTTGGAAGGCGGAGATGATCGGCGACGACATCGCCTGGATGCGGTTCGGCGCGGACGGCCGGCTGTACGCGGTCAACCCGGAGTTCGGCCTGTTCGGCGTCGCCCCCGGAACCGGTTGGAAGACCAACCCGAACGCCATGCGGATGATCGAGAAGGGCAACGCGATCTTCACCAATGTCGCCCTCACCGACGACGGGGACGTCTGGTGGGAGGGCATGACCGCCGAACCGCCGGCGCACCTGACCGACTGGAAGGGTCGGGACTGGACGCCGGACAGTGCGGAGAAGGCCGCTCATCCGAACTCGCGGTTCTGCACCCCGCTGGAGCAGTGCCCGGTGGTCGCGCCGGAGTGGGACGACCCGGCCGGCGTGCCGGTGGACGCCATCATCTTCGGCGGCCGGCGCAGTGACACCGTGCCGCTGGTTACCGAGGCCCGGGACTGGCAGCACGGCGTGTTCATGGGCGCCACCATGTCGTCGGAGACGACTGCCGCGGCGGCCGGCAAGGTCGGCATGGTGCGGCGCGACCCGATGGCGATGCTGCCGTTCCTGGGCTACCACGCCGGCGACTACTTCGCGCACTGGGTGGAGATCGGCAAGCAGGCCGACGCGGTGAAGCTGCCGAAGATCTTCTACGTGAACTGGTTCCGCCGTAACGAGGCCGGTGGGTTCGTCTGGCCGGGCTTCGGCGAGAACAGCCGGGTGCTCAAGTGGGCGGTCGAGCGCATCGAAGGCCGGGCGGCGGCCATGGACACCCCGATCGGCCTGGTGCCCACCATCCAGGCATTGGACACCGACGGGCTGGGTATGTCGGAGGATGATCTCACCACCGCGCTGGCGGTCGACGTCGAGCAGTGGCGAGCCGAGTTGCCCAGCATCGAGGAGTGGTTCGACCGGATCGGTGAGAAGGTGCCGTCCGCCCTGCGGGACGAGTTGGAGTCACTGCGGCTCCGGCTGGCCTGACCCAGCTGACGAAGCAGCCCCCGGCCGAATCGGCCGGGGGCTGCTTTGTCCTTACCAGCGGCTACGGCCGCTGCGGGAATATCCCTTGCAGCGCAATGATGAACGTGACGGTCAGGTACGGCGGCATGTTGTTGTGCGGTTGACTGCCACCGGTGATGGTGGTGCTCATCGGGTTCATGATCTGGTTCGGCGCGTTGCTGGAGTACATGTTGGTGCCGACCCGGCCGACCATGGCGCTGGCCCATAGCGCGCCGTCCGGGGTGGTCACCTCACCGCCGCCGTCGTAGGCGTTGACGGTGTGGTTGTGCTGCGCCATCTCTGATTGCAGCAAGGTGACATACGGCTCGCCGCCGGTTTCGCCGAGCCAGCGGGCGGACAACCCGCCGCCCTGGCCCTGCTGCATCGGCGCGGTGCCCTGCAGGTTGGGCAGGCCGAAGGTGGTTCGGCCGTCACCCCCGTAGGTGGTGCCGAGGAGTGAGAACAGTGCGGTGTTCTGCGAGATGGACATGAGCTGGCCGTTGCACAGCGCCCAGCCTCTTGGCGCGAAGCCGCCGCCGAACATCCGGATTTCGGCGAGGAAAGGATCAGTCATCGAAGGCTCCTGCTGGCGGTTAGTTTTGCGACGGGAAGATGCCCTGCAGGGCAATGATGAAGTTCAGCACCAGGTACGGCGACTCGTTGTTGTGCGGCTGGCTGCCACCGGTGTTGCTGATCGCGTTTTGGTTCATGGTGGTGTTCGGCGTCGGGAAGTACTGCAGCGTTCCGTCGGCCGGCGCCCACACGGTGTTGTTCGGGCTGACTCCGTTCTGGGTCCCGTTGCCTTGCCCCGGGTGGTTGTGTGCCGGCATCTCGTTGATGGTCAGCGTGTGCGCGACCTCGCCGCCCCGCTCACCGAGGGTGAAGCCGTTGCCTTGGTGGAGCGGCAGCCGGGCTTGGAAGTTGGGCAGGGCGAAGGTGGTCCGGCCGTCGCCGCCGTACGTGGTGCCCAGGATCGAGAACAGTGCCTGGTTCTGGTTGATCTGCAGCAACTGCCCGTTACAGAACGCCCAGCCCTTGGGTGGAAAGTTGAACGAGATCACCTTGATCTCGGCAATGAATGGCTCGCTCATGAATGGCTCCGAAAGTTAGGACGGCTGGTCAGCTCGGGGACGGGTAGATGCCCTCGGTGGCGATGATGAAGTTCAGGCACAGGAACGGCACCATGTTGTCGTGCGGCTGGCTGCCACCGGACGGCAACAGCGCCTGCGGGTTCATCGTGGTGTTCGCCGGATTGGCCTTGGTGTAGGCATTGAGCGTGCTGGCCCCCCATACGTTGCTGGTCGGAATCGGCTGGTTGGCGTTCGGGGTGTTGGCAGCCGCCAGGTGGTTATGTATCGGCAGCTGCTGTTGGGTCACCGTGACCGTTTCCACGCCACCCATCTGGCCGAGCGTGTAGCCGGAGCCCTGGTGATACGGGACCCGGGAAGCCAGGTTCGGCAGCGCGAACGTGTTCTGCCCGTCCCCGCCATAGGTGGTGCCGATCAGGTTGAACAGGACGTCGTACTGGGAGATGGGGAGGAGCTGGCCCTGACAGAGCAGCCAGCCGACCGGGGCGAAGTTGCCCGCGAAGATGCGGATCTCGCCGATGTACGGAGTACTCATCGCACTTCTTCCTCGAGGCGGTGGGTGGTGGTAGCGACAGGGTCAGGTAGCCCCGCCTGGGACGGGCATGAAATTGAAAATTGCCTGATATTTCAAAGGAAAGTCCGAATCGTGCGCCCGCATCGCGACCGGTACCTAGGAATACCACTTCGAAGCGAAGCCGTCTGCCGAACGAACGATTTACCGGCCGCCTCTCACGAAGTTCCTGGGCTGCTAGCTTCGCGGCGGGAAGATGCCCTGCAGCGCGATGATGAAGGTAACGCACAGGTAGGGCGGCATGTTGTTGTGCGGCAGGCTGCCACCGCTGAGGGTGGTACTCAGCGGGCTCATCACCTGATTCGGCGCGTTGCTGGAGTACATGTTGGTACCGACCCGACCGACCATCGCGGTTGCCCAGAATGCGTTGTTCGGCGTGGTTACTTCGCCACCGGAGTCGTAGGCGTTGACCGTGTGGTTGTGCGTAGGAAGTTCCGAGGTCAGCAAGGTGACCGCTTCTTCGCCAGCGGTCTCACCGAGGTCGCGGAGGGACAGCCCCGGCCCCTGACCCTGCTGCATCGGGGCGCAGCCCAGCAGGTTGGGTAAGGCGAAGGTGGACTTGCCGTCACCGCCGTAGGTGGTGCCGAGCAGTGAGAACAGTGCGGTGTTCTGCGAGATGGGCATCAGTTGGCCGGCGCAGATCGCCCAGCCCTTCGGCGCGAAGCCGCCGCCGAACATCCGGATTTCAGCAACGAACGGGTCAGTCATCGAAGGCTCCTGCTGGCGGTTAGTTTTGCGACGGGAAGATGCCCTGCAGGGCGATGATGAAGCCGAGCACCAGGTACGGCGCCTCGTTGTTGTGCGGCTGGCTGCCACCGGCAGGGCCGATCGCACTGGGGTTCATGGTGGTGTTCGGCGAGGGGAAGTACTGCAGCGCTCCGTCGGCCGGCGCCCACACAGTGCCGCTTGGGCTGAATCCGGTCTGAGTCGCATTGCCCTGCCCCGGATGGTTATGCGCCGCCATCTCGCTGAGGGTCAACGTATGGGCGACCTCGCCGCCTTGCTGCCCGAGGTTGAAGTTGTTGCCCGCGGCGACTGGCATCCGGGCCTGGAAGTTGGGTAGCGCGAAGTTGGTCTGGCCATTCCCGCCATAGGTGGTGCCCAGGATCGAGAACAGTGCCTGGTTCTGGTTGATCGGCAACAACTGCCCGTTGCAGAACGCCCAGCCCTTGGGTGGAAAGTTGAACGAGATCACCTTGATCTCGCCGATGAACGGCTCGCTCATGAATGGCTCCCGAGGATGAGGACGGGCTGGTCAGGTCGGGGACGGGTAGACGCCGTAGAGGGAAAGGATGAAGTTCACGCACAGGAACGGCGGCATGTTGTCGTGCGGCTGGCTGCCGCCGGCCGGCAATAGCGCCTGCGGGCTCATGGTGACGTTCGGGGGGTTGGCCACGGTGTAGGCGTTGAGCGTGCTGGCACCCCAGACATTGTTGCCCGGAGAGGGCTGGTTGGCGTTCGGAGTGTTGGCCGCCGCCAGGTGGTTGTGCCCCGGTATCTGCTGAAGGTTCAGGGTCACCTGCTCGACGCCGCCTGATTGGCCGAGTGAGTAGCCGGGGCCTATGTGGTAGGGGATCCGGCTGGCCAGGTTCGGCAGGGCGAAGGTCTCCTGCCCGTCGCCGCCATAGGTAGTGCCGATCAGGTTGAACAGGGCGTCGTTTTCGGAGATAGCCAGCAGTTGACCTTGGCAGAATGCCCAGCCGGCTGGGGCGA
>DATFHF010000067.1:0-28765 GCA_035248685.1 Jatrophihabitans sp. | reverse complement strand
TTCGCGTTGACTAGCCCCGTTCCCGTGGTAGGCCGCCGCAAGGAGGCCATCGTCCGAGTCCGGCTCGTGCCCGGCTCCGGCAACTTCAAGCTCAACGGCCGCACCATCGAGGACTACTTCCCGAACAAGGTGCACCAGCAGTTGATCCGCGAGCCGTTCGTCACGCTGGACAAGGACGGTCAGTTCGACGTCATCGCCAGCCTGTCCGGCGGCGGCATCACCGGCCAGGCCGGCGCGCTGCGGCTGGCGATCGCCCGCGCGCTGATCAGCGTCGAGGCCGACGACCGTCCGGCGCTGAAGAAGGCCGGCTTCCTGACCCGCGACGCGCGGGTGAAGGAGCGTAAGAAGTACGGACTCAAGAAGGCTCGCAAGGCGCCTCAGTACTCCAAGCGCTGACCGGCGCGTACGTGGCCCGGTACTTCGGTACGGACGGCGTTCGCGGTCGCGCGAATGCCGAGTTGACCCCGGAGCTGGCACTGGCCGTCGCCAGTGCCGCCGCCCGGGTGCTCGCCTCGCACGGCACTTACGGTGGTTCCGGTCGTCCGGTGGCCGTGGTCGGCCGGGATCCGCGGGTGTCCAGCGAGATGCTGGAAGCAGCGGTCGTCGCCGGGCTGACTTCGGCCGGCGCCGATGTGCAGCTGGTCGGCGTGCTGCCGACCCCCGCGGTGGCCTACCTGACCCAGCGCTATGGCGCCGACGTCGGCGTGGTGCTGTCGGCCAGCCACAACCCGATGCCGGACAACGGCATCAAGCTGTTCGCCCGGGGCGGCCAGAAGCTGCCCGACGACATCGAGGCGGAGATCGAGGCCGAGATCGAGTCCGGCTGGACCCGGCCGCGACCGACCGGTGCCGCCATCGGCCGGGTCACCGTGGTCTGCGATGGTGCCGCCGAATATGTCGAGCATCTGCTCGCCGCTGCTCCCACCCCGCTGACCGGGCTGCGGATGGTGGTGGACTGCGCGCACGGCGCGGCCTCGGCCATCGCCGGCCCGCTGTTCCGCCGGGCCGGTGCCGAAGTGGTGGTGTTCGCCGGCGAGCCGGACGGCGAGAACATCAACGAGGGGGTGGGGTCCACCCACATCGAACCGCTCAGCCGATTGGTGGTGCAGCACGGCGCCGACCTCGGCATCGCGCTGGACGGGGACGCCGACCGCTGCCTAGCCGTCGATGCCACCGGGCAGGTCGTAGACGGCGACCAGATCTTGGCGATCTGCGCCCGCGACCTGAAGCAGCGATCCCGGCTGGCCGAGGACACCGTCGTGGTGACCGTGATGAGCAACCTGGGCTTCCACCACGCGATGAGCGCCGCCGGCATCAAGGTGGTCACCACCGCCGTGGGTGACCGGTACGTGCTGGAGGAACTGACCGAACGTGGGCTCAGCCTGGGCGGCGAACAGTCCGGCCACGTCATCTTCACCGACGCGGCGACCACCGGCGACGGCCTGCTCACCGCGTTGCGGCTGATGTCGTGCGTCGCGTCGTCCGGATCGTCGCTGGCCGAACTGGCCGCCGCGGTGGTGCGGCTGCCGCAGGTCATGGTCAACGTGCAGGTAGCCGATCGCGATCGGGTGGTGGCCTCGGCCGACGTCCAGGCCGCGGTGGCGGCGGCCGCGGCCGAGCTCGGCGAGGGTGGGCGGATCCTGCTGCGCCCGTCCGGCACCGAGCAGCTGGTTCGAGTGATGGTCGAGGCGGCCAGCCAGGATCATGCCGACGTGATCGCGAACCGGGTCGCCGAGGTGGTCCGCGCCAGCTGAGCCGGCTGTTAGCTGGCCAACAGTCCGAGCCGAGCCGGAACGTCGGCCCGCCGTGACCCGTTCGAGCAAGAGATGACTGAGCCCACCGCATCCCCACCTGCCCAGCCCGCCAAGCCGGAACGGCTGACATTGTCGGCCACCCAGGTCGTCGCCAGTGGCCTGGCTGCCGTCAGCGCCACCGTCGCCGCGTCCTACTTCGGCGTCGCCGGCACCGTCATCGGCGCCGGACTGGGCAGCGTCATCAGCGTCGTCAGCAGCGCGATTTACTCATATTCGATAAAGCAAACGCACAGCCGGGTCCGGCACGGCCTGGACGTCGCGGTGGCGCAGCGGTTCGCGGTAGACCCAACCAGAACGGTGGCATCGGACAAGCGGGCCGAATCCCGGCTGGCCGGACTCCGCACCGCATTCAACGCCCGCCGGTTGGCGCTGGCCGCTGGTGGGCTGTTCCTGCTGGTGCTGGCCGCGACGACCGGATTCGAGCTCGCCTCCGGTCAGCCGCTGGCGGCCACCGTGTCCGGCAAGCAGGGCTCGGGCACCAGCCTGGACGGCGGTCACACCAGCAGCAAGCCGACCCCGCCGGCCAGCAGCACCGCGGTCCGAAGCACCAGCAGCTCGTCCAGCGCCACTCCGACGGTGACCGTGACGGTATCCGCCAGCTCCGCCCCGGCCAGCACCGCACCGAGCGATGCCACCAGCAACCAGCCGAGCAGCTCACCGACGCCGACGCCGACTCCGACCGGCTGAGCCGGAGTCAATCCTTACGGAAACTTAACTGAACTGCCCCGGCGGTGACGCCGGCTCCCGTAGGCTGAGAGCCATGTGCGGCATCGTTGGCTATGTGGGGCCTCGTCCGGCGCTCGAGGTCGTCATGCAGGGCCTGCGCAAGCTGGAATACCGCGGGTACGACTCGTCCGGAGTAGCCGTAATCTCCGACGACGGTGCGTTGCGCAGCGCCAAGAAGGCCGGCCGGATCGAGAACCTGGATGCCGAGCTGGCCCAACTCGACCTCACCGGGCACACCGGAATCGGCCACACCAGGTGGGCCACTCACGGCGCACCCAACGACCGCAACGCGCACCCGCACACTGACGCCGCCGGACGGGTTGCCGTGGTGCACAACGGCATCATCGAGAACTTCCACGAGCTGCGTACCGAGCTGGAACAGGCCGGGGTGGTGTTCAGCTCCGACACCGACACCGAGACGGTGGCGCACCTGGTGGCCGCCGAACTGGCCGGCGGCGCCGACAACCTGGCCGAGGCGACCCGGCTGGTCTGCAACCGGCTGCAGGGCGCCTTCACCCTCGTCCTGCTCGATCGCGACCACCCGGAGACGGTGGTCGGGGCCCGTCGCAACTCCCCGCTGGTGCTCGGGGTCGGCGACGGCGAGAACTTCCTCGGCTCGGACGTTGCCGCTTTCATCTGCTACACCAAGGATGCCGTCGAGCTCGGCCAGGACCAGCTGGTCGAGATTTTCCAGTCCGGCTACCGGATTGTCGACTTCGCCGGCAACCCGGTCGAGGGTCGGCAGTTCCGGATCGACTGGGACCTCGCGGCCGCCGAGAAGGCCGGCTACGAGTACTTCATGCTCAAGGAGATCGACGAGCAACCGACCGCGGTGGCCAACACCCTGCGTGGGCACTTCCTGGACGGCCGAGTCGAGCTGGACGAACTCCGGCTGGATGCCTCGGTGCTACGCGAGGTGGACAAGGTGTTCGTGGTCGCCTGCGGCACCGCCTACCACGCCGGACTGCTGGCCAAGCAAGCCATCGAGCACTGGACCCGGATCCCGGTCGAGGTCGAAATGGCCTCGGAGTTCCGCTACCGCGACCCGGTGCTGGACCGGCAGACCCTGGTGGTAGCGATCAGCCAGTCCGGCGAAACCGCCGACACCCTGGAGGCGGTCCGGCACGCCAAGGAACAGCGCGCCACCGTGCTGGCCATCTGCAACACCAACGGCGCCCAGATCCCGCGCGAATCCGATGCGGTGCTCTATACCCATGCCGGCCCGGAGATCGGGGTGGCGTCCACCAAGTGCTTCACCGCCCAGGTGGCGGCGGTGCTGATCGTCGGGCTGGCGTTGGCGCAGGCTCGCGGCACCAAGTACGGCGACGAGATCGCGGCCGAGTACAGCGCACTGGAGGCGATGCCGGAGCTGATCGCGCAAGCGCTGGACACCGCTGAGCAGGTGCGCACGATCGCCAAGGAAATCTGTGCCGCCAAGGCGATCTTGTTCCTCGGCCGGCACGTCGGTTACCCGGTGGCGCTGGAAGGCGCGCTCAAGCTCAAGGAGCTGGCCTACATGCATGCCGAGGGCTTCCCGGCCGGCGAGCTCAAGCACGGCCCGATCGCGCTGATCGAGCAGGACCTGCCGGTCGTCATCGTGATGCCGTCGCCTACCAACCGCGGCCTGCTGCACCAGAAGATGCTGTCCAACATTGCCGAGATCTCCGCCCGCGGTGCGCGGACCATCGTGATCGCCGAGCAGGGGGACGAGCAGGCGGCCAAGCACGCCGCACACCTGATCGAGGTGCCGGCGGCACCCACTCTGCTCTCACCCATGGTCACTACCGTGCCGCTCCAGATCCTGGCCGCTGAAATTGCCCAGTTGCGCGGCAACGACGTCGACAAGCCGCGTAACCTCGCCAAGTCGGTCACGGTCGAATAGGTTTTTGGCGTGAGCCCCGACGCGCTGGACACCTCAGTCGATGTATTGATCGTGGGAGCCGGGCCGGTGGGCCTGTTCGGCGCCTACTACGCCGGCGTGCGCGGCCTGTCCACCGCCGTCCTGGACTCGCTACCCGAACCGGGCGGCCAGATCACCGCCATGTACCCGGAGAAGGCGATCTTCGACGTTGCCGGCTTTCCGGCGATCCGGGGACGGGAGCTGGTCGCCAACCTGGTGGCACAGGCGGCCCCATTCGACCCCGGCTACCTGCTCGGACGGCAGGCGGTCGGCCTGGAACGCGGCGAGGGCTTCCTGGTCACCACCTCGAACGGTGACCGCGTGCGCGCCAAGGCCATCATCGTCACCGGCGGCATCGGGACGTTCACCCCGCGGCCCCTGCCCACCGGCGAGGAAATGCTCGGCCGCGGCGTGGTGCACTTCGTCCCGGATCCGCAGGAATACCTCGGGTTGGACGTGGTCATCGTCGGTGGCGGCGATTCGGCGGTGGACTGGGCGCTGCTGCTCGAACCGATCGCCAAGTCGGTCGCGCTGGTGCACCGCCGGGCTGCCTTCCGGGCGCATCCACACTCGGTGCAGATGATGCGCGAGACCGGCGTGCAGATCATCACCGACGCCCAGGTCGCTGAGGTGCTCGGCGATCCGGTGTCCGGGGTGCGGCTCACCGTGGCCGGTGCCGATCAGACGCTGCCGTGCGACCGGCTGGTCGCCGCACTGGGCTTTCTGGCCAACCTCGGCCCGCTGCTGGAATGGGGCCTGGACATCGAGCACAAGCGGCACATCGTCGTCGACACCACCATGGCGACCTCGGTGCCCGGCGTGTACGCGTCCGGCGACATCTGTCAATACCCCGGCAAAGTAAGGCTAATCGCTACCGGGTTCGGTGAGGTGGCGACCGCGGTGAACAACGCGGTCGCCTACATCGACCCGTCCGCGTCGGTGTTTCCCGGCCACCTGTCCGACTACGCGCCACCGGGCGCGCTCGGCTCGCCGGGGACGCCGGTGCTCGCCCATCCTGAGTCGGACTCCGTGCCCCGGTGATCATTGGCGTCGGAATCGACGTGGTGCCGATCGCCCGGTTCGAGTCGGCGTCCGCCCGAACTACCCAGCTGGTTGAGCGGTTGTTCACGCCACGCGAACGGTTCACCTCCGGCGGCATCCCGCGCACGGCCGAGTCGCTGGCCGGCCGGTTCGCGGCCAAGGAGGCGGTGGCCAAGGCACTCGGTTCACCCGGCGGGATGGCCTGGCACGACTGCGAGGTGGTGGTGGAGGGCAACGGCCAGCCCAACCTTCAGATCCGGGGCACGGTGGCGGCTCGAGCTGAGGTGCTCGGGGTGCGCAGCTGGCACCTGTCGCTGTCGCATGACGGTGGCATCGCCTCGGCCATCGTGATCGCGGAAAGCTGACCTGGGACGTTGCGTGGATGCTGGCCGGCTGAGGAGATCCGGGCCGCCGAGCGGCGGCTGATGGACCGACTGCCGGACGGTGCGTTGATGGCCCGGGCGGCGCATGCGGTGGCGGTGCACGCCGGCGCGCTGCTGGGCTTCCATTACGGCGCTCGGGTGCTGCTGCTGGTCGGTTCGGGAGACAACGGTGGCGACGCGCTGTTCGCCGGCGCTGAACTCGCCCGGCGCGGGGCACAGGTGCAGGCGATGCTGGCCGACCCGAGCCGGGCGCACGCCGGTGGCCTGACCGCATTGCGAGCCAGTGGTGGACGGGTGCTGCCGTTGCCCGCCGCGGCGGACGCGGACCTGATCGTGGACGGCCTGGTGGGTATCGGTGCCCGCGGTCCGCTGCGCGCGCCATTGCGGCCGCTGGTCGGGCACGCCGCAGCCAGCCCGGCCCCGGTGCTGGCGGTGGACCTGCCGTCCGGTGTCGATCCGGATACCGGGGCGGTGTCCGGGCCGGCCATCCACGCCACCGTCACCGCCTGCATGGGCGGCTACAAGCCGGGCCTGCTGGTGGGCGAGGGCCGGCTGCACGCGGGCACCGTCCGGCTCGTCCCGCTGGGCTTGGATGCCGAACTGCCAGACCCGGACTGCCTGGTGCTGGACGACGACGATGTGGCCGGCGCACTTCGGCGGCCGGGGCCGTCCGATGACAAGTACACCCGGGGCGTGGTGGGCGTGGCGGCCGGGTCGGCGGCCTACCCGGGAGCGGCCCGGCTGTGCGTGGGCTCGGCTCGGCTCGGTGGCGTGGGGGCGGTCCGGTTCGCCGGCCAGGCCGCGGCCGAGGTGGTCCGGCGCTGGCCGGAGGTGCTGGTGACCGACACTCCTGCCGAGGCCGGCCGGGTCCAGGCCTGGACGGTGGGGCCGGGGCTGGGCGACGGTCCGGAGGCGGTCGATGCGCTGCGCCGGGTGCTGGCCGCCGACGTCCCGGTGGTTGTCGACGCGGACGGGCTGAACCTGTTGGCTAACCAGGCTGGCTTGCGGGGCTTGCTGAACGGCCGGTCCGCGCCGACCGTGCTGACCCCGCACGATCGGGAGTTCGAGCGGTTGTTCGGTGCCGCGGGGCTGGCTGACGACCGGATCGGCGCGGCCCGGCGAGCGGCAGCCGAGGTCGGCGCGGTGGTGCTGCTGAAGGGCTATGTCACGGTGGTGGCCGGGCCGGACGGCCGCTGCTACCTCAACCCGACCGGGGTGCCGGCGCTGGCCACCGCCGGCAGCGGCGACGTGTTGGCCGGCCTGGCCGGTTCGCTGCTGGCCACCGGTATCGAGCCGGCGCTGGCGGCCGCCACCGCCGCCTACCTGCACGGCCGGGCGGCTGGGCTGGCCGCGGCCGACGGGCCGGTGGTGGCCGGTGACCTGCTGGCGGCGTTGCGCGCCGAACTGGCCCGGCACGGTATTTGAGACACTGAGCGAATGCATCGATCAGAGGCCGTCGTCGACCTGGCAGCGATCGCCGGCAACGTGGCAGTGCTGAAGTCCAACACCGCGGCCGAGGTAATGGCGGTGGTGAAGGCCGACGGTTACGGGCACGGGCTGGTGCCGTCCGCGCAGGCGGCGGTAGCCGGTGGCGCGAGCTGGCTCGGGGTGGCGATGCTCGAGGAGGCGCTGGCGCTGCGCGAAGCGGGTTTCGACCAGCGCATCCTGGCCTGGCTCTGGACGCCGCACGAGACCGAGGCGCTGCGGGCCGCACTGGCCGCTGACGTCGACATCTCGGTGTCCTCGGTGGCCGCCTTGGAACTGGTGGTGGCCCTCGCCGCGGAGCTGGGCAACACCGCCCGGGTGCACCTGAAGATCGACACCGGGCTGTCCCGCAACGGTGCGACGGCCGGCGACTGGTCCGCGCTGTTGGAGACCGCGGCCAGGGCCGCCGCCGGCGAGGTGGTGGCGATCGCCGGGATCTGGAGCCACTTCGTCTACGCCGACCAGCCGGGGCATCCCACCACCGTCCGGCAGGTCGAGCGGTTCGGCGAGGCATTGCAGATCGCCAAGGCGGCCGGGGTGGTTCCCGAGGTACGGCACCTGGCCAATTCGGCGGCCACCCTCACCCTGCCGCAGGCGCATTTCGACCTGGTCCGGCCCGGGGTGGCGGTGTACGGGCTGAACCCGGTGCCGGATGCGGACCCCGCCGATGACTTCGGGCTGGTGCCGGCGATGACGCTGCGCAGTGAGCTGGCCAACGTCAAGCGGGTGCCGGCCGGCGAGGGGGTCAGCTACGGCCACGTCTACGTGCTGGAACGCGACAGCACGCTGGCGCTGGTACCGCTCGGTTACGCCGACGGGGTGCCGCGGGCGGCGACCAACCTGGGGCCGGTGCAGATCCGGGGCCGCCGCTACACCATCAGCGGCCGGGTCTGCATGGACCAGTTTGTGGTCGACCTGGCTGACGACGAGGCGGCCGCCGGTGACCAGGTGGTGCTGTTCGGGCCCGGCCGGGACGGCGAGCCGACCGCGCTGGACTGGGCCCGGGCGCTGGACACCATCCACTACGAGATAGTCACCCGGATCGGTGCCCGGGTGCCGCGCAGCTACCCGCGAGTCGACCCCGCAGGTGCCCGCTAGTGCGATTGGGCAAGGTGCCGACCCTGGTCGGTGGTGCCGCCGGCCTGCTCGGCGCGGCGGCGGTGGCCGGCATCGCGCAACAACGCCGGACCGCGGTCCGCGAGCGGGCCAGGATCGACCCGGCCGTTGCGGCCGAGTTGCGAAGCCCGCCGGTCCGGGCGACCGAGGTTCGGACCGTCCGTACCGAGGACGGATTGGCCTTACACACCGAGCAGATCGGGCCGGTCGAGGCCGGCTTGACCGTGCTGTTCGTGCACGGTTTCACCTTGAACCTGCGGTCCTTCCACTTCCAGCGGCAGGCGCTGTCGGCCACCTTCGGCGACCGGGTCAGGCAGCTGTACTACGACCAGCGCTCGCACGGTCGGTCCGCCGACTCACCGACCGAGGATTGCACCATCGAGCAACTGGGCCGTGACCTGTACCGGGTGTTGGACCAGCTCGTCCCGTCCGGGCCGATCGTGCTGGTCGGCCACTCGATGGGCGGCATGACGGTGATGGCGCTGGCCGATCAGCATCCGGAGCTGTTCGGCCGGGACGGTCGGGTGCGGGCGGTGGCACTGATCAACACCTCGTCCGGTGACCTGCGTACGGCCACCCTCGGCCTGCCGAGCGCGCTGGCCAGGTTGCCGGCCCCGGTGCTGCCGTTCGTGTTGCGCGGGGCGGCCCGCAATGCGGCGCTGGTGGAGCGGGCTCGGGCATTGGGACGGGACCTGGCCTGGGCGGTCACCAAGCGGCTCAGCTTCGCCGATCCGGACGTCGACCCCGCGGTCGTGGAGTTCGCGGCCCGGATGATCGAGGCCACCCCGGTCAATGTGGTCGCTTCGTTCTACCCGGCGTTGATCGCGCACGACGGGAGTGAGGGCGTGCAGAACCTGGCCGACTGTTCCGTGCTGGTGATCGGCGCCGACTCGGATGCGCTCACCCCGGTGAGCCACTCCGAACGGATCGCGGCGCAATTGCCGGCCGCGCAGCTGATCATCACCCCGAACTCCGGGCACCTGCTGATGCTCGAACACCCCGACCTGGTGAACCGGCCGTTGCTGGCGCTGGTGGACAGCGCGTTGGCCCGGGCCGGTGCGGTGCCGGCATGACGACCGGCTCGGCCGTGCTGCCGACCGCGGCGGACACCCATGCCTTCGGCCGTCGGTTGGCGGCGCTGCTGCGAGCGGGCGACCTGGTGGTCCTGATCGGCCCGCTCGGGGCGGGTAAGACCGTGCTGGTGCAGGGCATCGGGGCCGGGTTGGGCGTCAGCGGCCAGGTGGTTTCGCCGACCTTCGTCATCGCCCGCAGCCATGCCGGTGGCCGGCTGCCGCTGGTGCACGTCGATGCCTACCGGCTCGGTTCGCTGGACGAGGTGGACGACCTGGATCTGGACATCTCGGTCGCCGACTCGGTGACCGTGGTCGAGTGGGGCGCCGGCCTGGTCGAGCAGCTGGCCGATGCCCGGTTGGAGATTCGGCTGTCCCGGCAGGCCGAATCGGAGGTGCGGGAGCTGGCACTGCTGCCGGTCGGCGGCGATTGGACGCGGCGCATTGAGGCACTGACCGCCCACTAGGCTTGGCTGGTGCTGGTTCTGGTCATCGATACCTCCTCGGCGGCGGTCACCGCCGGGATCGTCGAGCTGGCCGAAGCTGTTGAGCCGCGGTTGCTCGCCGAACGGGTGCTGGTCGACGCCCGGGCGCACGGCGAGCGGCTGACGCCGTCCATCCGGGATTGCCTGCGGCAGGCTGGGACCGGCGTCGGCGAGCTGGCGGCGGTGCTGGCCGGGGTCGGGCCGGGACCGTTTACCGGCCTGCGGGTAGGCCTGATGACGGCCGCCGCGATCGCCGACGCGGCCGGCCTGCCGAGCTATCCGGTGTGTTCGCTGGACGCGATCGCGGCTGCGCACGCCGAGGTGGCCGAACTGCTGGTGGCCGGCGATGCCCGGCGCCGCGAGATCTATTGGGCGCGTTACCACCACGGCCGCCGGGTCACCGGTCCGGCGGTGGGCCGGCCGGCCGAAGTGGCGGGGGAGCTGGCCGGCGTGCAGGTGATGGCCGGCGCCGGCGCCGAGCTGTATGCCGACGTGTTGGGGTTGCCGGTGCTGGCTGGGCGGTATCCGACCGTGGCCGGCCTGGCGGCGGTCGCCGCCGACGCGGTGCTTGCCGGTGCGCCGTCCCAGCCGCTGACACCGCTGTACCTGCGCCGTCCGGACGCGGTCGAGCCGACCGGTCCGCCCAAGCGAGTGACCGCATGAACGAGCATCGCAGCGAGCGTCAGCGAGCGAGGAGCGGAGTTCATGCCAGCGATGAGCGCTCGCGCGAAGAGCAGGTAACACCATGAACGAGCGCAGCGTGAACCTGCCGGCCCCGACCGTTCGATTGCGTCGGATGACAAAGGCCGACGTGGACGTGTTACTTCCGCACGAGCAGGTGATGTTCGGCACCGAATCCTGGTCGCGTAACAGCTACCTGGACGAGCTGGCCGACACCGAATCGCGGCACTACCTGGTGGCCGTGGACGACAACGATCAGGTGCTGGCCAGCGCCGGCCTGTTGACGATCGCTGAGACCGCGCAGATCGTCACCATCGGGGTGTTGCCGGCCGCTCGGCGGCGCGGCATCGCCCGGCTGCTGGTGCGGGAGCTGCTGGACGAGGCTCGCCGGCGCCAGGCGCAAGAGGTGCTGCTCGAGGTCCGGATCGACAACAAGCCGGCCCGCAAGCTGTACGAAAGCCAGGGCTTCGTGCCGATCGGTACCCGGCGCGGTTACTACGACCGGGGCCGGGTGGACGCGGTAGTGATGCGCTATGCGCTCTGACCAGCCGCTGGTGCTGGGCATCGAAACCTCCTGCGACGAGACCGGCATCGGCATCGTGCGCGGTACCGAGCTGCTGGCCGACGCGGTCGCCTCCAGCGTCGCCGAGCACGCCCGGTTCGGCGGGGTGGTGCCCGAGGTCGCCAGCCGAGCCCACCTCCAGGCGATGATCCCGACCGTCCAGCGGGCCTGTGCGCAGGCCGGGGTGGCACTGACCGACCTGGACGCGATCGCGGTCACCGCCGGTCCCGGCCTGGCCGGCGCGCTGCTGGTCGGGCTGGCCGCCGCGAAGGCGTACGCGCTGGCGTTGGACAAGCCGCTGTACGGGGTGAACCACCTGTCGGCGCACGTCGCGGTGGAGCTGCTGGACGGACTGCCGGTGGACGGGCCGTGCATCGCGCTGCTGGTCTCCGGCGGCCATTCGAGCATCCTCCGGGTGCCGCGGGTCGGCGGCCTGGAACTGACCGAGCTCGGTGCCACCCTGGACGACGCAGCCGGCGAGGCCTTCGACAAGGTGGCCCGGCTGCTCGGGCTCGGCTTTCCCGGCGGCCCGTTGATCGACCGGGCAGCCCGAAGTGGCGACCGGTCGGCGATCGACTTTCCGCGCGGGCTGTCCGGGCGGGAGGATCCGCCGTTCGCGTTCTCGTTCTCCGGCCTGAAGACGGCGGTGGCCCGCTGGGTGGAGGCTCGGGAGCGGGCCGGTGAACCGGTGCCGGTGGCCGACGTGGCGGCGTCCTTTCAGGAGGCAGTGGTCGACGTGCTGACCGCTAAGGCGATCCGGGCGGCCACCGAGTCGGACATCGACCAGTTGCTGCTCGGCGGCGGAGTGGCGGCCAACTCCCGGCTGCGCACGCTGGCCGCCGAGCGCTGCGAACGGGCCGGCATCCGGCTTCGGGTGCCCCGACCGGCGCTGTGCACCGACAATGGGGCGATGGTGGCCGCGCTCGGCGCACAGTTGGTGGCACACGGCGCTGCCCCGTCCGAGCTGGATATCGGTGCCGACTCGGCATTGCCGATCACCCAGGTGTTGCGCTGAGGGGGTGACCCGCCGGTGAGCGTCACGATGTGGGAGGTCCGGGCCGCGGACGGCCGAGCCGCCGAGCTGCTGGACTGGGTGCTGGAGTTCGCGCCGGCCGGCAGCCAGGTGTACCGCAGCGCCGATCGGGGCAACGCCGACCGGCTGGTGGTGATCGACCCGACCCGGACGGCCCGACAGCAGCTGGCCGATCCGCCGGCCGAGCTGATCGCCCGGCCGGCGAACGCCTGGGACTTCGACCCGGTACGCAATGTTTGACGTCCCGGTTGGCATCTACTAGCTGTCGGACGGACTTGGGGACGGTGGGTGATGGAGGCCGACGAACGGTTTACCGCCTTCGTCCGCGAACACACCGCCGCCCTGCTCAAGACCGGTTACCTGCTCACCCGGGACGCGGTCGAGGCCGAGGAGTTGGTTCAGGACAGCCTGGTCTGGCTGTACCCGCGCTGGCGACAGGTGGAGGCGGCTGAGCACCAGCTGGCGTACGTGCGCAAGGCGGTGGTGAACCGGTTCCTGGCCGGCAAGCGGCGGATGTCGTCCACCGAGGTGCATTTCGACGCCTCGTTGGAACGGTTCTCCGACACCCCGCTGCCCCGGGACGAGACCGCCGAGGTGGACGAGCGGCTGGCGATCTGGGCTGAGCTCGGGGAGCTGTCCGAACGGCAGCGGGCTGCGTTGGTGCTGCGGTTCTTCCACGACCTGCCCGACGCGGAGGTGGCACAGGTGCTCGACTGCCGGGTGGGCACGGTGCGCAGCCTGATCAGCCGGTCGCTGAGCGCACTGCGGCGCACCGGGACGTTCGCCGACGACGGGACCGGATCGGAATACCTGAGGAATGTGAAATGAGTGAGCATCGCAGTATCAATCGTGCAAGGAACTGGATTGCCAGCGCGAATCCTGCGATGAGCGATCGCGCGAAGAGCGGGACATGAGATGAGCAAGAAGACACTGCCGGACGAACTGCGCTCGGTGCTGCTCGCGCGTTCGTTGGACGCCCCGGAGCCGGACGACACAGTCGAGCAGATCCTGGCTGCCACCGTGGGCACGTCGACCGCTGCCAGCCCGGCTAGCCCGAGCCGCCGCTGGTGGACGTCCAACCAACTGCTCGGCGCGGCCGTGGTGATGGCACTGCTGGTGCTCGGCGTCGGCGCCTACTCACTTCGCGGCGGGTTCAGCAGCTCCAGCTCCACCGGCGCGTCGTCGAACGGTGCCGGCAGGTTCAACACCAACCAGGGCGGAGCACCGGCACTCGGATCGGCCCAGTCACCGTCCGCGCTGGACCAGCATCCGAACGCGGCCCAGGCTCCCGGCGCGATCTCGGCCGTGCCACCGGTGCCGACGGACCTGCCATGTACCAGCATTCCCGGCGGACACCCGGTGGTCGGCGCGCACATCAGCTTCACCCTGACCTCCACGGGCGACCTGCGCTACGTCTACGAGTTCCTCTGCGTCGGGACTAACGGCACCCGCAGCGCCAGCGAAGTGCAGGTCTTCCGGCTCGGCCCGGATGGCCGGCTGAGCTACCTCAGCACCCTGGTCCCGGTCGGCAAGGACGGCCACCTGGACTACCTGGCGGCGGTGCCCAACGGCGTCCGGGTGCAGGGCACTGACCAGTCCGCCGGCCCTCGCCCGGGCGACGTGGTCAGCGTCACCTACACCACCGCCGATGGCGGCCTGACCTTCAGCTCCGCCGGCAAGCTGGTAGCCGCCGCCTGCCAGCGTGCCGACCTGACCGCCCAGGTGGTGACGACCGACGGCGGCATTACCGGCCATCACCAGGTGCTCCAGCTGACCAACCTGACCGCCAACCCGTGCGGGCTGGAAGGGTTTCCCACCCTGGTGGCGCTGGCCAACGGCCAGCCGACCGGACCGGTACTGATGAGGACGCTGAACGGACCGGCCGGTGGGGTGACCAAGGCCAAGGTGCCCCCGATCGTGGTGCTGATCCCCGGCGGGACGGCCGGCGCGATCATCGAACCGTCCATCGACCATCCGACCTGCGGGCAGGGCAACCAGCTTCAGATCACCCTTCCGGACGGGGCAACGCTCGGCCCGGTGCCGGCCAACCTGCCGACCTGCGGCCTTCAGGTGCACCCGCTGGTGGACAACCCGTACGGTTCGGACTGAAACTCACCGACCGGTGCAATGCTTCGGTCGGATCAGGTGTCCAGGGGGTATGAAGCAACCGCAGCGGGCTGAGGCGCACTTCGCGCAGTTCGTCGAGTCGTCGACGGACTCGCTGCTCGGCACCGCGTTCCTGTTGACCAGGGATCGGCAGGCAGCCGAGGAGCTCGTCCAAGACAGCCTGGTCGCCCTGTATCCGAAATGGCCTCGGGTCCAGGCCGCGGACTCAGCCCTGGCGTACGTGCGACGAGCACTGGTCAACAGGTTTCTCAACCAGCGCCGCCGACCGGTCACCGAACTGCCGACCGGTCGGCTGCCCGAAACCAGCGGCCGATCCGACTTCACCAACCTGTTGGCTGATCGGGACCAGTTGCGCCAGGCGCTGGCCGGGTTGCCCGATCGGCAACGGGCGGCGGTGGTGCTGCGCTACTTCCACGACTACTCCGACCAGCAGTGCGCCGAGGCCATGGACTGCCGAATCGGCACGGTGCGCAGCCTGATCAGCCGGGCGTTGGCCAGCCTGCGCGGCGACCCGAGCTGGTACGACGACCTTGACCGCAGCGGCACGCAGGAGGTGCAGCAGTGAACACCAACGAACTGGAAGATGCGATCCGCGCCGAGCTGCGTGCCGAGGTCCGGCAGGCGCCGAGCGGTGGTCCGACCAAGGCCGCGGTGCTGCAGGCGACCCGGGAGTTGCCGGCATCCGAGCACGGTGTTCGGCACCTGAAGCGGTGGACGGTGCCGTTGCTGGCCGCCGCGGTGGTAGTGCTGGTTGCGGTGGGGCTGACGGTCGGGGGACGGGTGCTGAACAGCTCCCGGCCCGAGCACCGCAACCAGCCGGCCAACCAGCAGACGATCACTCCACCGCCGCCGAGCCACGTGGCCTGTTCGGTCGCCCGCGGCGAGAGCCTGGTGAACGGCCTGCAGACCAGCTACACGGTTTCGGCCACCGGCGAGCGGCGCTACGTTTTCGAGTACTACTGCGCGGGCTCCGACGGTCATCGCACCGGCAGTGCGCTGCAGGTGTTCAAGATGGTGGACGGCCGACTGCTGTTCCTGGTCCAAGCTCTGCGGCCCGGCGCTGGCAGCGTGGTGATGTCGTTGTCGGGCGGCGGTGAGGACGGCTTCCGGGACCGGGAAGCCGATCTGATGATCGCCGCCCAGCAGCACGGCTTCTACGGTGCCGTAGGGGACGGCGCCGTGGAGATCGACGGTGACCGTGGCACTCCTGACGGGATCTCTGTGATCGGTGCTGGCGGCCCCTCCATTGCCCAGGCTTGCATCTCGGCCGACCTGACCGTTCGACTGGCAAGTGCCCAGCAGCCGACGCCACATCAGGTATTGCAGCTGACCAATAGCAGCAACGCGCCCTGCGCACTGTGGGGCAACCCGCACTACACCCCGTTGACCGCAGACGAAACCACCGGTCGGCAGCCGGTGAGCTACTTGCTGCGTGGTCCGGCCGGCGGCGTGACCACCGCACCATCCGCACCGGTGGTTGTGCTGAATCCGGGCGCCACCGCTGGTGCCAGCATCGTGGCCAGTTCGAAGCCGGACGGCTGCGCCGAGACGGCCGCGGTACGGGTCGTGCTGCCGGACGGCGTGGCTCTGGGTGAGCAACCACTACGTGCCTGCAACATCGTGAGCTATCCGCTGGTGCTTCGGGCCGGCGGCGACGACGCAGCCGACTACCCGACGGTGTCGCAGCCGACCGGCCCGAATGCCTGCGGGGACGGCAGCCAGTTGCTGTTGGGCTCGCACCCGGTCTCGACCCAGGGCGGTGACGGCGCCGGTCTCGTGCTCAGCGCAAAGCTGGTCGGTGGCCAGCCGTGCACCTTGACCGGTTACCCGGGGGTATTCGCGGTGGACAGCACGAACGCCATCCTGATCACGGCTGCGCACAGCCCACAAGGCTTCTTTGGTGGTCTGACCGTCGGCAACAGCACGCCACCGACGGTCACCCTGACGGTGGGGCAGACCGCCTCGGCCCTGGTGGAATGGCAGGCCGCAGCCTATGCCCCGACCTCGACCTGCGAGCGCAACGTCCGGATCAAGCTGGTGATCGGCGCGGTCGGCGCCACCTTCAACCCGACGATCGGCCAGGTCTGCGACCTAGTAGTGCATCCGATCGTGCCCGGAGACACCGGCAGCCAGTAGCCAAACCTAAGCTCAGACCGGGTCGGCGAGTATCGCCAGCCGGCGCTCGCCGACCCGGGCCAACAGCACGGTCAGGCTGTTCGGCCCGGACGGCCTGAGCGCCCGGCGTAGTGCGGCCGGGTCCACGTCCACCCCGCGTTTCTTGATCTCGACAATGCCGACTTTCCGTCGGGCAAGCTCCGCCTTCAACCGCCGCATTGAATACGGCAGCACGTCCAGCACCCGAAAGCCGCGGGCCAGCGGGGTAGCCAACGGCCGGTCGGCGGCCAGGTAGGCCAACTGCTCCTCGATCCGCCGGCCGCCCGGCAACAGCGCGGCGATCTGCCGAACCAGGCCGGCCCGGATCACCGCGCCGTCCGGCTCGTAGAGGTAGTCGCCGAGCTCGGCCACCGCGTCGGTGGCCGGGTCGGCGTCGGTCAGCTGCGCACCGGACGGGAACACGCTGGCGCGCCGGTGTACCCCGGGCTGGGTGAACCCGGCCGACCACAGCACCGCTTCTTTCACCCCGCCGCCGAAGGACACCCATTCCGCTTCGACACCGGCCGGAATCAAGGCGTGCGTCAGCCCCGGTGCCAGCTTGGCGGCGGCGTACCGGGCTTCGGTCAGCACCTCGACGACGAACTCGAACGGTGGCGAGAAGCCGGACGGGTCGAAGGTGCGGCCGCGGTCGGTCCGCCGGGCCGGGTCGCAGAACACCGACTCGGCGGCCCGCCAGTCGGCTAGTTCCGCCTCGCCGACCAGCACCGGGCAGCCGGTGTTCAAGCCGGCCAGTCGAGCGGTGACCGGATCCCGATCCACTCCGGTGGCGGCCAGGCCGGCCTGCCGGAAGGCCAGCAGGTCGGCGCCGATGCCGCAGCACAGATCCAGCACCTGACCGATCCCGGCGGCGGCGAACCGGGCTGCCCGGTGCGCCGCCAGCTCAGCTCGGGTCGCCTGCTGGAGGCCGTCCGGTGTGAACAGCAGCTCGGCCGCCAGCGACCCGAACTTGCCGGCGGCGCTCGCGCGCAGGTCGGCCTGGCCCAGCGCGGCGGTGGCCAGCTCGGCGTCCAGCAGCCGGCGGGCGTCGGCCGTCCGGCGTACCGGGTCGCTTTCGGGCAATGCGCGGACGATCTCGACGGCGCGTTCCAGGCTGGCCCGGCCATCCGGACGGTCCAACACGGCGAGTAGGTCGCGCACCCGTCGAGTCTGGCGCATCCTGACATCGGTCTATCGCTGCTATGCAACGGATCGCGCTGACGTGGTGTCACAAGGGTGGAGGTCAGCCATGGACGGTGCCGCTGAATTCGCCATGTTCGTGCGGCAACACAGCACCACCCTGCTTCGGGCTGCCTACCTGCTGGCCGGTGACCGCAACGCAGCCGAAGAATTGCTTCAGGACACCCTGGTCCGGCTCTACCCGCAATGGCGGCGGGTCGCCGAGGCGGACGTGCCGCTGGCCTACGTGCGGCGCAGCCTGACCAACAACTTCCTGAACAGCCGCCGGCGGCATTCTTCGTCCGACCTGCTGTTCGGCGAACTGCCCGAACAGGGCTACGACCCGGACCTGGCCGGTCGGATCAGTGACCGAGACCTGGTACGTGACCTGCTCGACCGGTTGGGTCCGAGACAGCGCGCGGTAGTGGTGCTGCGGTTCTTCCACGACCTGTCCGACGGCGAGATCGCGAGCGAGGTCGGCTGCCGGCAGGGCACCGTGCGCAGCATTGTCAGCCGCAGCCTTCAGTTGCTGCGTACCGAGACCGAGCGGCGGGCGCGAGCCGGCCAAACCCCGCAGACGAATGGACACCCGCGATGACCGACGACCGTGAACTGAGCGCACTGATGCGCGATGGGATGGCTGCCGAGGCCCGCGAGATTTCCGCGAGCGCCGCACTCACCGAGCGGCTGATCCGGACCTCGACCGCCCCGAAGGGCAGCCGAGTTACCGGTGGCCGCATCGGCCGTGGCTGGCAGGCGTGGCTGCTGCCGGTGGCGGCGGCGGTGCTGGTGGCGGTGCTGGTCTCCACGGCGCTGGTCGGCGGCAAGCTGCTGCACGCGAGCCGGCACCAGCCCGGCAGCTCACTGGCTCCGCAGCCCGGCCCGTCCACCCAGCAGACCAGCAGCCCGGCGCCCAGCCCGTCCGGCAGCACGAGCACGACCCCGACCGTCAGCCCGACCCAGACGGCGGTCCCGGTTGGTGGCCCGGTGCCGGACGGCTTCCGCGCGGTGGACCTGACCTGGGTGAGCACCGACCAGGGCTGGGCGCTGGGCACCGCGCCCTGCATCCAGGAGCCGTGCACGTCGATCGTGACCAC
Source organism: Jatrophihabitans sp. (assembly GCA_035248685.1). Lineage (GTDB taxonomy): Bacteria > Actinomycetota > Actinomycetes > Mycobacteriales > Jatrophihabitantaceae > Jatrophihabitans_A. The sequence continues at coordinate 9,915 of DATFHF010000067.1, read as the reverse complement.
CACCGACGGCGGCAAGCACTGGAAAGGCATGCCGGCTCCGGTGGCCGACCTGACCCAGCTGGCGAACTGCTTGCCGACCCGGGCCTGCATCGGCACGCTGCGCTTTGCCACCCCGCAGGTCGGCTACGCCTACGGTCCGAGCGCGCTGTTCATGACCACCGACGGCGGGCGGCACTGGCAGCAGCAGACGGGCGGCGCGAACGGCCTGGAGGCCGCTGACGGCACGGTGGTCCGAGTGATCAGCAACTGCCTGCCCGGCTGTACGTTCCGGATCGAGCGGGCAAACATCGGCAGCACCGATTGGACGACGGTCCCGCTGCCGGCCGGCGGCCAGACCTCCGCCGCGCAACTCGCCCGCGCCGGCAACCGGGTGGCCCTGCTGACCGAGGGCCACGTCTCCGGCGGCGCCCAGCACGCCACCTCGGTGCTCTTCACCTCGACCGACGGCGGTGCCAGCTGGAACTCGCGCGGCGAGCAGTGCCCGCAGGGCAACGTCGAGTACGACAGCACGGCGGTCACCATTGCGCCGGACGGTTCGATCACGATCCTGTGCGGCGCCCGGAACAACACCGAGCGGCACTTCACCATGACCTCGACCGACGGCGGCGCTCACTTCACCGCCGCGCCGACCGTGCTGGGCTCGGCGACCGGCAACGGGTTGGGCGCCGCATCGGCCTCGACGCTGCTGGTGAGCCTGGACCTGCTGTACCTCAGCACCGACGGCGGCCGAACCTGGGGCCGGGTCGACAAGCTGCCCGGCGGTGGCCCGCTTCAGGCCGACTACATCGGTTTCGAGACCGGAACGGTAGGCCGAGTCCTAGAGACGGACGCCAACGGTGAGGTCGGCGCAACGACCGTCTGGACGACTACGGACGCCGGCCGGAGCTGGACCTCGCACACCTTCAGCTGACTGCCGACCCCGGTGTTGAGCGTTGGCACTCTCGGAGCTAGAGTGCTAGTGAAGGCCTGGTTGACCCCCGCGACGGCAGCCTGCGCCGGAACCAATCAGACGTCATATGCAGACACAGAGTGACCCCAGGGAGGGGAGCTGATCGTGACCGCCACCAAGGTCAACATCAAGCCATTGGAAGACCGCATCGTCGTGCAGGCACTGGAGGCTGAGACCACCACCGCGTCCGGCATCGTCATCCCGGACACCGCCAAGGAGAAGCCGCAGGAGGGCACCGTCCTGGCCGTCGGCCCGGGTCGCATCGACGACAAGGGCAACCGCGTCCCGGTGGACGTCAAGGAAGGCGACGTCGTGCTGTACTCCAAGTACGGCGGCACCGAGGTCAAGTACGCCGGCCAGGAGTACCTGGTGCTCTCGGCTCGCGACGTGCTCGCCGTCATCGTCAAGTAACTCGATCGAGTACCGGCTGAGCAATCAGCAGCCGGCTGCCCCGGACCGCTCGGCGGCTCCGGGGCATCGTCGGTTCTGTGGTAGGCGAGCCGCGAACCGTCCGCGACAAGTCGTGAACTTTCAGAGAGGAAACCAAGCATGGCAAAGATCCTCAGCTTCAACGAGGACGCCCGGCACGCGCTGGAGCGTGGCGTGGACAAGCTGGCCAACACCGTCAAGGTCACCCTGGGCCCGCGTGGCCGCAACGTGGTACTCGACAAGTCCTACGGCGCGCCGATGATCACCAACGACGGGGTGACCATCGCCCGCGAGATCGAGCTGACGGATCCGTTCGAGAACCTCGGTGCGCAGCTGGTCAAGTCGGTAGCCACCAAGACCAATGACGTCGCCGGCGACGGCACCACCACCGCCACCGTGCTGGCCCAGGCGCTGGTCCGGACCGGCCTGCGCAACATCGCCGCCGGCGCCAGCCCGGCCGGCCTCAAGCGGGGCATGGACGCGGCCGTGACCGCCATCTGCGATGCGCTGGACGCCGCCGCCACCCCGGTCGAAGGTGAGCAGAACATCGCGCACGTCGGCACCATCTCGGCCCAGGACGCCCAGATCGGAGCGCTGATCGGCGAGGCGATGACCAAGGTCGGCAACGACGGCGTGATCACCGTCGAGGAGTCGAACACGCTGGCTACCGAACTCGAGTTCACCGAGGGCATGCAGTTCGACAAGGGCTACATCTCGCCCTACTTCGTCACCGATGCCGAGGGCCTGCTCACCTCCTTCGACGACCCGTACCTGCTGATCACCACCCAGAAGATCTCCTCCATCGCCGACCTGTTGCCGGTGCTGGAGAAGGTGATCCAGGCCGGCAAGCCGTTGCTGTTGCTGGCCGAAGATGTCGACGGCGAGGCGCTGTCCACCCTGGTGGTGAACGCGATCCGCAAGACCCTCCAGGTGGTGGCAGTCAAGGCGCCGTTCTTCGGCGACCGGCGCAAGGCGTTCCTGCAGGACCTGGCGATCGTCACCGGGGCGCAGGTCATCTCGCCGGAGATCGGGCTCAAGCTGGACCAGGTCGGCCTGGACGACCTGGGCACCGCCGGCCGAGTGGTGGTCACCAAAGACCTGACCACCATCACCCACGGCGGTGGCAGCCAGGCCGACATCGACGCCCGGATCGCTCAGATCCGTGCCGAGATCGAGCACACCGATTCCGACTGGGACCGGGAGAAGCTCCAGGAGCGGCTGGCCAAGCTGGCCGGCGGCGTCGGCGTGATCAAGGTCGGCGCGTCCACCGAGGTGGAGCTCAAGGAGAAGAAGCACCGGATCGAGGACGCCATTTCGGCCACCCGGGCCGCGGTCGAGCAGGGCATCATCGCCGGCGGTGGCGCTGCCCTGGTGCACGCGCTGTCCGCGCTGGACTCGCTGTCGGTGGACGGTGACGAGGCGACCGGGGTCAGCATCGTCCGTGAGGCGCTGGTCGAGCCGCTGCGCTGGATCGCCAACAACGCCGGCCACGAGGGCTACGTGGTGGTCAGCAGGGTCCAACAGGCCGGCGCCGAGAAGGGCGGCCACTGGGGCCTCAACGCCGCGACCGGCGAGTACGAGAACCTGCTGGAGGCCGGCATCGTCGACCCGGTCAAGGTGACCAAGGCGGCCCTGGCCAACGCGGCCTCGGTGGCCTCGCTGGTGCTCTCGACCGAGTCGGCGATCGTGGACAAGCCGGCCGAGCCGGAGCACGGCCACGGTCACAGCCACGGGCACAGCCACTGATCGACTAGCTCGACAAAGGGGAACTCCCCGCTCGCATCGTCCGCAATGCGAGCGGGGAGTTCCGTCTTGGCAGCCGTCCCGTCCCCGGCCATTGAGGCTGACGGCTGCGGTTGGCTGGGATCTCCCGACGATCCCAACCCGATATGTGGTTAGTTTGCCGGCTCAGCTGGCCTGTCGCCGGATGAGTTGGGCACGTTCCTCGGTCGACTTGCCACCCCACACCCCGTACGGTTCACGGGTTCGCAGCGCCCAATTCAGGCAGGCCTGGGCCACCGGGCAACCGGCGCACACCTGCTTGGCGGCCCGTTCCCGGCGGAGCCTGGACGGTCCGCGCTCGTTCTCAGGGTGAAAGAAAGTAGCCGAGTCCAGACCTCGGCAAGCCCCGTGCATCTGCCATTCCCAGTCTGCTGCGCGTGGCGCTGGCAAGCGGGAAACATCCGCCATCGCTACCTCCGGAAAGTGTGCTTTGCCCCGTGTCGTTGCCACTGGATTGCGCCGTGTATCGAGGTCAACGAGCCGGCCAGCAAGAGGTGACGCTTAGTTACCACTTCCTCGCAGAACATGACTTTCGACCGGCTAGCCGGCCCCACGAACCCGCGACGCGTGTCATTCGTAACGGTCACCGAGACCGATGGGACAGCTTGCCTAGAGGAGCCTGCTGTGCGTTCAGCAGCGCAAGAACCCTGCTTAGGTTCAGCAGTTGGAACCCTGCTAGGCGTTCAGCAGTTGGAGCGCAAACCCTGCTACCTGTTCAGCAGTAGTGCCTGCTGTGCGGACCAGCAGTGGTGGACGGTCAGCGTCGATAGATCAGCTGCGATGCGCCAACGCGTCGGTGAAACCACGAGCGTAGTCCCAGCTCACATAGGAATCCGGAATGGGTTCCGCGGCCGGTTCGTGCACGCCGGTACGACCGTTGCCGAGCAAGCTGCGCAGGTTGGCAGCCATCAATGCCCAGGAAAAATAGTGCTGCTCGCCGCAGTCGCCACAGTCCACCACGATGCCGTGGATGGCATGCGGGCTCAGTGCGGCCTCGAACTCCGACAACTCGGCCAGGTCCTCGGCGATCTCGCGACGGTCCTGCTCAGTTAGCGGCTCCACCGGGTCCAGATCGTCGAGTAAGCCGGACGGGTCGTTCGGGTCGTCCAGGAACGGGTCGAGTGGTCCACCGTGCGGATCGAAGAACGAGTCGGGGGGCGTCACCCGTTAAAGGTAACGCCCCCCGAGTCCGGGTTCCACTCTTCTAGACAAAGCAAGCGAGGGTAGTGCCCGGCCGCGGTCGGGTCAGAGGTCGGCTAGCGCCTCCAACGGCTTGGTTCGGGCCGCCCGAACCGCCGGCCACAGCGCGGCCAGCACGCCGACCAGCGCGGCCAGTACCAGCATCAGAATCGACTGGCCCCACGGCACCGAGATGTGCGCCAGGCCGCCGTCGCGAAGGGTATGTACGAACAGCGTGCCGAAGGTCAGCCCGAGTGCCACCCCGACAATCGCCCCGAACACCGCGATAAGCGCCGACTCCAGGTAGATCGTGCGGCGAACCTGCTTGCGTGCCATGCCCACCGCCCGCAGCATCCCGATCTCTCGCCGCCGCTCGACTACCGAGAGCGCCAGGGTGTTGATGATGCCCAGGACGGCGATCACGATGGCCAGCGCGAGCAGGCCGTACAGCACGCCGAGCAAGCTGTTGATCTGCTTGGCTTGGCTGCCCTTGAACTGTTCCCGGTCCTGCACGGTGATCACCAGGAACGGGTCGGTAGCCTTCTCCAGATTGCTGCGCAGCGTGCTGAGATTGGTGCCGGTGGCGGCCCGTACCAGGACCACCTCGTCCATCAGGTTCTGCTTCGGGGTCACCTGCCGGTAGAAGTCACCGGAGGTCAGCCACGGGCCGAGTAGTTGGTTCTGCTGGTAGATCCCGGTCACGATGAGCGTCTGGGACCCGCCGTCGAAGGTGGTCACCGGCACCTTGCTGCCGATGGTCCAGTGGTACTTCTGCGCGGTGGGCTCGGAGGCCAGCAGGTTGTTGCCGGTCAGCTCCCGCGACCCGGACAGCAGGGTGTAGCGGGCCATCTCATCCAGCGATCCGTCCACCCCGGTGCCCTCGTGGGTGGCGCCGTTGAACTTGACGTCCACCGGGTGCAGGGCGACGGTCGACTTGACGCCGGGCACCGTCGACACTGCCGGACCCACCCCGATCGGCACCCCGATCGAGTTCGGCCCGGTGAGGATGTAGTCGGCGGTGACGGTGTTGTCCACGATCGCGTTGATGCTGCGCTTGGCCGATGAGCCGAACACCGCGATGGCGCTCACCAGCATGAGGCCGAGGGTCAGCGCGAACGCGGTCGCTGCGGTGCGGCGCGGGTTGCGTACCGCATTGGTCCGGGCCAGCCGACCGACCGGGCCGAACGGGGCGGCCACCGGAGTGCCGACCAATGCCACGATCGGACGGGACAGCGCCGGTGCGCCGAGCAGCACGCCGAGGATCAGCAACAGCGCACCGATGCCGACCAGCCCGGCCGCCCCGCCGCCACCTTTGGCAACGCCACCGGCAACCAGGGCGATCGCGCCGAACAGCGAGAACACCACGGCCACAATGGTCCGTCGACGCAGTGAGCTGCCGGCCGATGCGAACTCTTGCTGGATCGCCGCGACCGGTGAGGTCTTGGCGGCTCGCCGGGCCGGACTGTAGGCGCTGAAGGTGGTCACGCCGATGCCGACGATCAGGGCGACTATGACGGTGCGCACCTGCAACTGCAGCGGTCCGGACGGCAGGCCGACATTGAAGCTGTTCAGCAGCGCGCGCAAACCATAAGCCAGGCCGATGCCACCGCCGATGCCCAGCACGCTGCCGACCAGGCCGACCAGGCCGGCCTCCAGCAGCACCGAGCGGTTGACCTGCCGCCGGCTGGCACCTACCGCGCGCAGCAGGGCTAGTTCCCGCAACCGCTGGGCCAGGATCATCGAGAAGGTGTTGTAGATGATGAACGTTCCGACCAGCAGCGCGATCGCACCGAAGGCGAGCAGGAAGTAGTTGATGAACTTCAGCGCGTTGGTGACGCTGTCCTGGGTTTCCTTGGTGACCTGCTTGCCGGTCTTGTAGGTCAGCCCGGGCACCGCCTGGCTGATCCGGTCGCGCAGTTGGGTCTGCGACAACCCGCCGGTGCCGGCCACGTTGATCGCTTGGACGTGCTGGCCGTCGGTGAACAGTTGCATGGCCTGGTCGCGGGCGAACAGCGCACCCACGTAGCCGCCGGTGTCCGACTTGGTGCCGTACACACCGGTGATGGTCACCTCGATCGTGTCGTGACTGGCCACCAGCACCTTGGTGTGGTCACCGAGCTTGAGCTTGGAGAGCTTCATCGCGCCCTTGTTCAGCGCGATCTGGCCGGCCTGTTGCGGTGGCGAGCCGGCGATGAACTTGTACGGGTCACCGCCCAGGAACTGATCCGGCGGCGAGTAGCTGATGCCGACGGTCGGTGCGCCGCCGCTCTTGAGCGGCTTGCCGTCTGCCGCCAACAGCACGATCTCGGCGTTGATCTGCGGGTCCACGGCGCGCACGCCGGGCACCGCCTTGATCCGGTCGAGGTCGGCGATCGGCACGCCGCTACCGCGGTCGTTGGCACCGGTGACCTGGACGTCAACACCCTTGGCGACGTTGGCGAACAGGCCGTGGAAGGTGTGCCCGAGGGTGTCGGTGAAGACGAAGGAGCCGGTTACGAAGGCGGTGCCGAGCACCACCGACAGGATGGTGAGCATCAGCCGCACCTTGTGCGCGGCCAGGTTGCGCAGTGAGACCTTGCGCATCACCTTGCCACTCGCTGGCTTGACCGGGCTCGCCTCGGCCGGGTTTGGTCGGGTAAGGGTGGCAGTCATCGTCAGATACCTTCGAGGTTCTTCATGCGGTCGAGGATTTTGTCCGGGGTAGGTTCGGCAAGCTCGTCGACGACCCGGCCGTCGGCCAGGAACACCACCCGGTCGGCGTAGCTGGCTGCCCTGGGGTCATGCGTCACGATCACCACGGTCTGACCGAGCTGGCTCGCCGAGTCGCGCAGAATGCCGAGCACCTCGCCGGACGAGCGGGAGTCCAGGTTGCCGGTCGGCTCGTCGCCGAAGATGATCTCCGGCCGGCTGGCCAGCGCTCGGGCGCAGGCGACCCGCTGTTGCTGGCCGCCGGACAGTTCGGACGGCCGGTGCCCGAGCCGGTCACGCAGGCCAAGCGTATTGATCACCGAATCCAGCCACTGCTGGTCGGGCCGCCGGCCGGCGATGTCGATCGGCAGCGTGATGTTCTCCAGCGCGGTCAGCGTCGGGACCAGGTTGAAGGCCTGGAACACGAAACCGACCCGGTCACGGCGCAACTGGGTCATCTTCTTGTCCGACAGGCCGGTCAGCTCGGTGTCACCGATCCGGACCGAGCCCGAGGTGGCGTTGTCCAGGCCGGCCAGGCAGTGCATCAGGGTCGACTTGCCCGAGCCGGACGGCCCCATGATCGCGGTGAACTCGCCGCGCCGGAAGTCGACCGACACGTCGTCGAGTGCGTAGACCTGGGTGTCACCCAGGCCGTAGATCTTGGTCAGCCCGATCGCCGAGGCGGCGATCTGGGGCGTGGGCAGGTGTTGGATCCGGGTACCGGTCGACATGGTGCCGGGCGAGTTCATGAGCTGCCTTTCCAGATGTTGATAGTGCGAGGTCGCTGCTGTGATGGAGTGCGACGGCGGGCGCCGTGATGCGCGCGAAGGGTGTGACCTATGCAGACTCCAACATCGGTCCGTCCGGCGGCAGTGGGGACAACCCTGAATGAGCCCTGATGTTTGTCACATGGCCGGCTCAGGGTTTCACCGACTGTGTCTTGTGGCACATGCCATTGCTGGCCCGGTTGACCGGCGCCGACCGGCCGATCGCCTAGGATGAGGGATCGGCACCCGAGGAGTTCGCGTGAGCCAGCCAGATCCCATCAGCCCGCAGTCCGAGAGCGCGGGCATCCCCGACAAGTTCGCCGCCCTGGGCCTGACCTACGACGACGTGCTGCTGCTGCCCGGACCGACCGATGTGATCCCGAGCCAGGTGGACACCAGCACCATGCTGTCGCGCAACATCGCGCTGCGGCTGCCGCTGGTGTCGGCAGCCATGGACACGGTGACCGAGTCGCGGCTGGCCATCGCGATGGCTCGGCAGGGCGGCATCGGCATCCTGCACCGCAACCTGTCGATCGAGGAGCAGGCCCAGCAGGTCGATCTGGTCAAGCGGTCCGAGGCGGGCATGGTGACCCACCCGGTGACCACCACCGGCGAAGCCACCCTGGCCCAGGTCGACGAGCTGTGCGCCCGGTACCGAATCTCCGGCCTGCCGGTGATCGACGCAGACGGCTTGCTGGTCGGCATCATCACCAACCGCGATCTGCGCTTCGAGACCGACCTGTCCCGTCCGGTGTCCGAGGTGATGACGCCGATGCCGCTGGTTACCGCCCAGGTCGGCGTCCACAAGGATGTCGCGCTCGGCCTGCTGGCCAAGAACAAGATCGAGAAGCTGCCGCTGGTGGACGCCACCGGCCGGCTGCGCGGGCTGATCACCGTCAAGGACTTCACCAAGAGCGAGCAGTTCCCGCTGGCCACCAAGGATGCGTCCGGACGGCTGCGGGTGGGCGCGGCGATCGGGTTCTTCGACGACGCCTGGAAGCGGGCGATGGCGCTGGTAGACGCCGGGGTGGACGTGCTGGTGGTCGACACCGCCAACGGGCATGCCGCCGGGGTGATCGAGATGATCCGCCGGCTGAAGGCAGAACCGGCCGCGGCACAGGTCGATGTGATCGGCGGCAACGTGGCCACCCGGGCCGGCGCGCAGGCCTTGGTCGACGCCGGCGCCGACGGTGTGAAGGTTGGTGTCGGTCCTGGTTCCATCTGCACTACCCGGGTGGTGGCCGGGGTCGGGGTGCCGCAGGTGACCGCGATCTACGAGGCGTCGCTGGCCTGCCGGCCGGCCGGTGTGCCGGTGATCGGCGACGGTGGCCTGCAATATTCCGGCGATATCGCCAAGGCGTTGGTGGCCGGCGCCGACACCGTGATGCTCGGCTCGCTGCTGGCCGGTTGCGAGGAGTCGCCGGGCCAGCTGGAATTCATCAACGGCAAGCAGTTCAAGTCCTATCGCGGTATGGGTTCGCTCGGCGCGCTGCAAACCCGCGGCCGGGCCAAGTCCTACTCCAAGGACCGGTACTTCCAGGCTGATGTGTCCGAAAACGACAAGCTGGTGCCGGAGGGCATCGAGGGCCAGGTGCCTTACCGTGGTCCGCTGGAGGCGGTGGCCTACCAGCTGATCGGCGGTTTGCGACAGTCCATGTTCTACGTCGGAGCTCACTCGATCCCGCAGTTGCAGAGTCGGGGACGGTTCATGCGGATTACCGCATCCGGATTGAAGGAATCGCACCCGCATGACATCACCATGACCGTCGAGGCACCCAACTACCCCGGCCGCTAGCCCGGCGCGCTGACCTCGATCGGGGTTTAGGCCGTCCCGGCTTCGGCGTTTGTGAGAACCGGCGTCGGCTATGGCTCACGCTCGGTATCGCCATTGCCCGGGACCGGACAAGCGGGCCCCCTGATGTGCCCCTCGAAATATGCGCCATAGCGCACATCAAGGAGGACAGATCCGAGGGCAGCTGGGGACGAGCCGGGCCGATCAGCTCATTCCGGTGGCTGCCACAGCTCCAGCTTCGGGATGCCTGGTGGGTCGAAGCCCATCACCTGGCCGTAGAAGGACAGCTCCGACTCCCGGGCGTCGATCAGGGTTTCCGCGCGCCGGAG
>DATFHF010000066.1:0-51479 GCA_035248685.1 Jatrophihabitans sp. | reverse complement strand
GTCCGAGATCACCAACCTGAACACCCAGCTGGACAACATCTCCAAGACCACCGCCTTCGGTGGCACCAAGCTGCTGGACGGCACCTACGCCGGCGTCTTCCAGGTCGGCGCGAACAACAGCGCCAACGAGCAGCTGACCCTCACCCTGACCTCGTCCGACTCCACCACCCTCGGTGTCAACGGCGTCAGCGTGAGCACCACCGCCGGTGCTCAGAGCGCGATCACCACGGTCGACGCCGCGATCGCCACCGTGTCGGCCTCTCGGTCTCAGATCGGTGCCACCCAGAACCAGCTGACCTACACCATCAACAACCTGCAGACCACGATCCAGAACGTGACCGCTTCGCGTTCGAACATCACCGACGCCGACCTGGCGACGGAGGTCACGGCGATGAGCCAAGCGCAGATTCTCACCTCGGCCGCCACCTCGGTGCTGGCTCAGGCGAACTCCGCCCCGCAGGCCATCCTGAAGCTGCTCCAGTAGTCCAGCCCGGGCCGGCTTTAGCCGGCGCCAGCTGATGGGCAGTTTCATCGCACGACAGGCAGGCGCACCATCCGGCAGCCCGATCGCCGGACGGCCGCCTCGCCGCCCGAACTGCCCGGTCGTGTTCTGGTCGCAGACAGCCAGGACACGACCGGGCCTCGGTCGCATCGCCGTAACGAAGGAGCTATCAGGTGAGCGCGTTTTCGATCAGTGGCCTGTCCTCAGGCATCGATACCAGTTCGCTCATCTCACAGTTGATGACGATTGCCGCCCAGCCGCAGACCGCGCTGAAGACGCAGTTGACCAATGAGCAGAACGACATCACCGATTACAAGGCGATCAACACCAAGCTGACCGCATTCCAGACCGCCGCCGACGCGCTCAAGCAGGCCAGCACCTGGTCGGCCACCAAGGCCACCTCATCCAACCCGGCGGTGGTCGCCTCGACCACATCCAGCGCGATCGCCGGCTCGTCCAGCACCTTCGATGTGCTGCGGCTGGCCACCGCGCAGATCAGCACGCTGGCAGTGTCCGGCACAGTGGTGGCCAACCCGCCGGCCGGCATCGACGTCACCGACGCCACCGGCACCGTGCACCACCTCACGCTCACCGACGGCAGCGCGCAGTCAGTAGTCACCGCGGTCAACAATGCCTCGCTCGGCATCCGAGCCGCGCTGGTCAACACTGACAGCGGCCAGATTCTCCAGTTCACCGCGACCGCCACCGGCACTTCCGGAGCGTTCTCGATCAGCGGCCTGGACAACGCGCCGCAAACCGTGGTCGCGGCACAGAATGCCCAAATAGCAGTAGGTGATCCGGCCGCCGGCGGCTACACCGTGTCCAGCAGCACGAACACTTTCACCAATGCGATCCCCGGCCTGACCTTCAGCGTGGGTGCGGTCGCCTCCGGCGTCACCGTCTCGGTGAGCAGCGATGCCACCGCGATCAGCGGCAAGGTGCAGGCACTGGTCAGCGCCGCCAACGACGTGCTGGCCGAACTGGCCAACGACACCGGCAAGGGTGCCGCGCTGGAGGGCAACTACCAGCTCAACTCGATCACCCAGGCGGTGTTGGCCGCCGTCAGTCACGGCGACGCCAACGGCAATAGCTTCGCCACCGCCGGCGTCCAGCTCACCTCGACCGGCACGCTCGCCTTCGACGCGAACGCGTTTAGCTCGGCATACACGGCGGATCCGACCGGCACTCAGGCCACGCTGGCCAGCTCGTTGGCCAGCTCGATGTCCATCCTGGCCAGCAACACCTCGACCACCACGATCAGCCCGCTGATCAACTCCGGCAACTCGCAGGTGGCCGACCTGACCAAGCAGATCTCCGACTGGGACACCCGGCTGACCGCCCAGCAGACCGCACTTCAACAGAAGTACACCGCGATGGAGGTGGCGCTGCAGAAGCTCCAGTCGACCTCCAGTTGGCTGACTTCGGCGCTGTCCTCGATGGACAGCAGCAACAATTCCAGTTCCAAGTCCAACTAACTTGGCCAGGCCTTAGCTAATGCCGATAAGGCAATACACGCACGATAACGCCAGAGGAGATGATCACCGATGCCGGCAGCCGACGCTCGCGCCCGCTACCTCGCCGACGCGGTGGCCACCGCCACCCCGGCCAGGCGGATCGTGCTGCTCTACGACCGGCTCTGGCTCGACGTCCAGCGGGCGCAGGCCGCTCAGGACTCCGCCGATCCGGCAGCCCGTGATCATCTCCAGCACGCCCAGCAAATCGTCGCCGAGTTGCTCGGCAGCCTGGACACCGCGGCCTGGTCCGGTGCGGCGGATTTGGCAGCGCTGTATGGCTATTTGCTATCAGAGCTGATCGCGGAAGGCATCGAAGCCCGTCCCGGCCGGCTTGCCACCGTGTCTCGGATCGTGGCCGACCTGCGGGCCAGTTGGCAACAGGCCGAGGAGCGGTTGTCCGACGGGGCTGCCGGCCCGGCCCGGGAAGCGGCCGGGGTTGGCTAGCGAGCCGGCCCAGACCTGGGAGCAGGTGCTCGCCGAACTCGAGTCGGAGACCGCCCTGCTTGCCGAGGGTTTGCGCCGCGGGGAACTGCTGGCACCGGTCACGCCGTGGCATCCGCCGGCGTTGCCGCCGATCCCGGCCGAGCTGGTATTGCGAGCACAGGCCCTGCTCGCCCAGCAGGCGGAACTGGCCGCCGAGCTCGGCCAGCAATTGCGGCAGGCGCCGGCAGTCGGCAGGCAGCGGCCCGCGGTCCGTCCCGACCCGACACCGCAGATGGTGGATTTACGCGCCTGAATCCGGCTAAGTGGTGACAAGATTTGACTAGGACTTAACTCTACGTGATCGCGGCCGATGGGAAGTATGAGCACGGACCGCTCCACCACGCCAAAGGAATGGCGAAGCCCCGATGACGGGAGTTTCGTACCGTGCTCGACGACGTCACGTCTGTCACGCTGAGTACTGCCTTGTCGGCATTGGCCGAACGGCAACGGATCAGCGCCAATAACCTCGCCAATATCGAGACGCCGAACTTCACCGCCAGCCAGGTCTCCTTCGAGTCGAGCCTGCGCGACGCCATCGCGGCCGGTGATCCGGCTCAGGCGGACGTCAGCATCACGCCCACCACCGATCCGGCCGGTATCAATGGCAACAACGTCAATCTCGACACCGAGACGGTGACGGACGAGAAGACCGTGCTCCAGTACTCGCTGCTGTCCGGGGCGCTGTCGGCGAAGTTCGGGCTCATCGACACCGTGCTGAAGGGCTGAGCATGTCCATCTTCTCTGCGATCAATACCTCCGGCACCGGACTGAGCACCTTCCGGACCTGGATCGACGTGCTGGCCAACAACATCGCCAACGTCAACACCGTCAAACCCACCTCCGGAGCCGCCTTCCAGGCGCAGTACGTGCAGGCGCAGGAGATTCCCACCGACGGCGGCGGCACCGGCGGTGGCGTCACCGTTACCGGATTGCCGAAAAGCAGCGCGGAGGGCCGGCTGACTTATGACCCGAGCAGCCCGCTGGCCGACACCAAAGGCTACGTCCGGATGCCCGACATCGACATGGGCGAGCAGATGGGCAACCTGATCATGGCCGAGCGAGCCTTTCAGGCCAACGCCAACGTGATCGAGCGTGCCAAGCAGACCTACCAGGACGCCATTGCCATCGGAAAGGGCCGCTGACGTGACCGTGCCCGCCATCGGCGCCATCGGCGCCGGGTTACCCGTCACCGGTACCACGGGGGCGGCTGCCACCGGGCTTTCTGCCGGTGCCGCGACGGGATCCACCGGTTCGGACTTCGCCGCGATGCTGGAGAAGGGGCTCAACGCGGTGCAGTCCGCGCAGGACACCGCCGACAGCCTGGCGGTGCAGGCGGCGACCGGCGACCTCACCGACATCCACCAGTACACCATCGCGGCCACTCAGGCGTCGCTGCTCACCGAGCTGGCAACCACCTTGCGTACCAAGGGAATCGACGCCTTCAACCAGATCATGGGAATGCAGGCGTAGCAGATGCAGCAGAAGATCCTCGCCACGCTCCAGCGCTTCTGGCGTGGCTTCCTCAGCTTCACCCCCGGCCAAAAGGCCGTGACGGTGGCTGCCGCGTTGGCCGTGCTCGTCGGTGGTTACGCCTTTTCCAACTGGGCATCCAAGCCCAGCTACGCACCACTGTTCACCAACCTTTCGCCGACCGACGCCAGCGGCATCATCGACAAGCTGAACACCAGCAAGACGCCCTACCAGCTCGCGGCCAACGGAACCGAGATTCTGGTGCCGCAGAAGGACGTCTACACCACCCGGCTGGCGATGAGCTCAGCCGGGCTGCCGTCCTCGTCGACGTCCAGTTACAGCCTGTTGGACAAGGAGGGCATCACCACCTCCGACTTCAAGCAGCACGTGGACTACCAGCGGGCGTTGGAAGGTGAGCTGGACAAGACCATCATGTCGATCGATGGGGTGCTCAACGCCCAGGTGCACCTGGCCATCCCGCAGGACACCGTCTTCACCGACGGGACCCAGAAGACCACCGGATCGGTGCTGCTGACCACCGCCCCGGGGGTGACCCTGACGTCCGGACAGGTGCAGTCGGTGGTGAACCTGGTGTCCTCCAGCGTGCCCAACCTGACGCCGGACCAGGTGAGCGTGTCCGACTCCACCGGCAAGGTGCTCTCGGCCGGTGGCACCAATAACGTCGGCACCACCGCGGACGAGCGAACCGCCGCTATCGCCGCGTACAACCAGCAGGTCAGCGCCGCGGTGCAGAAACTGCTCGACCCGATCCTCGGGGTCGGGCACTCGGTGGTCACGGTGACCGCCGACCTGGACTACGACAAGAACCACACGGTGTCCAGCCTGCCGGTTTACACCAGCGGTGTGCCGCCGCTGTCGCAGGCCAGCACCGAGGAAACCTACGGCGCCGGCTCGACGGCGAAGGCGGGTGTGCTCGGCGCGGCCAACCCCAGCCCGAGCGCGGTCAGCGGCTCGGCCGCTCCCGGTGGCTACCTCAAAACCACCAATACCCAGGACAACGCGGTCGGCAATATCACCAAGACCATTGATGCGGCCCCGGGCAGCGTCCGAACCCTGAGCGTGGCGGTGCTGTTGGACAAGAACGGCCCACCGGTCAACCAAGCCCAGCTTCAGCAGCTGATCAGCTCCGCGGTCGGGTTGAACCCCAAACGCGGCGACACCATCGCGCTCGCCAGCGCGCCGTTCGACCAGAAGGCGGCCCAACAGGCGGCCGACGCTGCCGCGGCGGCTACCAAAGCGGCCGCTGTGGCCAAGAGCCGGGCCGCGTTGATGTCGATGCTCAAGACCGGCGCAGTAGTGGTGCTGGTCATCGTCGTCATCGTGATCAGCCTGCTGACCAGTCGGCGGCGACGGGGCCCACAGGACGAGGCCGACGAGCTGGACACCTTCCTGTCCACGCTCAACGACTCGCCCGGTTCGCTGCCGCCGGCACCGCACGACATCGTCCCGCCGCAAAGCCGAGAAACGCAGATCAACCTTGCCCGGCAACGGGATCTGGCCGAAATGGCGGACTCCCGGCCGGAAGAGGTGGCCCGGCTGCTGCGCACCTGGCTGAACACGAAGGAGAGCTGAGATGGCCGAGACCCTGGCGACCGTGTCCTCGATCGGGACGGCATTGGCCAATGCTCAGGCAGATGCGCCGGATCCGGCTCTCGACGTCACCCGCGGCCTGACCGGCCGGCGCAAGGCGGCGATCCTGATCCTTCAGCTCGACCAGGCGGCATCGGCCCGGGTGCTCTCGCAGTTCTCCGACAGCGAGTTGGAGGATCTCGCGGTAGAGATCGCCCGGGCCGGCGACGTGCCACCGGCGGTATCGGCCGCGGTGCTCAAGGAGTTCGGCGTACTCCAGTCCTCCGGGGACTCGCTGGTGCACGGCGGCATCGAGCAGAGCAGGGCGCTGCTGATGGCCGCCCTCGGCGCCGGCCGAGCCGAGGCGATCATGGAGCGGTTGTCGTCCTCGATGTTTGAAGTCCCGTTCAAGTTCCTGCAAAACGCCGATGCTCGGCAGCTGCTGAACTTCATCTCCGACGAGCATCCGCAGACCATTGCCCTGGTATTAGCGCACGTTTCGGCGCCGCTGGCCTCCAAGGTGCTGGCCGGTCTGGGCTCGGACCTGCAGGCCGAGGTGGCACACCGGATAGCCACCATGGATCGCACCTCGCCCGACATCATCCACCAGATCGAGGCGAATCTGGAACGCCGGATGGCCACCCTGCTCGTCCCGTCCGACCTGTCGGTGGTCGGTGGCGTGGCACCGCTGGTCGAGATCATCAACCGAGCCGACCGCGGCACCGAGAAGCTGATCATGGAGGGCCTGGAGGAGCGCGATCCGGAGCTGGCCGAAGAAGTGCGCAGTCGGATGTTCATGTTCGAGGACCTGACCAACCTGGAGGACCGGGCGGTCCAGCTGGTGCTGCGTCAGGTGGAGATTGCCAACCTGGCGGTCGCGCTCAAGGGCGTGGCCCAGCCGGTGCACTCCAAGATCATGAACAACATGTCCGAACGGGCGGCGATCACGCTCGCCGAAGAGATCGAACTGCTCGGCCCGGTCCGGGTGCAGGCGGTGGAAGAGGCCCAGACCGAGGTGGTCCGGGTGATCCGCGAGCTGGAGGAATCCGGCCAGATCATCGTCCGGCGCGGCGAAGAGGACGAGTTCGTTGCCTAATACCCTTGCCGCACAATCGTTCGTGGCCGGTGGTCACGCGGCGGTGCCGGCCGAACTGGTCGAGGCGGCCCGGGACGACGCCCGGGCGGTCGGCTATGCCCAAGGCTGGTCGCAGGGCCAGCGCGAGGCAGCCGAAATGCATGCCACCGCGCTGGCCGAGGCCCGCGCCCAGCAGCAACGCTATGAGGAACTGCGCGCACAACGGCTCGACTCGGCCATGCAGGCGCTGCACACCGCGGCGGCCGGGCTGGAGCGCACCGTGGTGCGGCTGACCGATGAGATCTCGGACAAGATTCTGGCCGCGGCGGTCGAACTGGCCACCGTGCTGCTCGGCCAGGAGCTCACCGATCCGCAGGTGGCGGCCGGTGCGGCGCTGAATCGGGTGCTGGCGATCGCACCGGACAACGAGCCGGTGACCGTGTGGCTCAGCCCGCAGGACTACGAAACGATCACCGAAGCCGGCCCGGACGCACTGGTAGTCCGGTACGGCGCGGCGACCGCGGCCCGAATCACCGTCGAGCGTGATCCGGCGCTGGGGGTCGGTGACGCGATGGCGCGATCAGCGGTTACCGGCATCGACGCCCGACTAACCGATGCGATAGGACGATTGCGCGACTACGTGGTCGACGATCGAACCGACCAGGGGCCCGCATGAGCCTGACCTTGGTCGAGGAACGGGCCCGGCATCGGCTGGACGAGATGCTCGAACTGAGCCGTCCGCGCAGCTACGGCTACGTGTCCCGGGCGGTCGGGCTGTCGGTGACCGTCTCGGGCATCACCGGCCGGATCGGTGACCTGCTGTCGATCGGTGACGGCCCGGAGCCGGTATTGGCCGAGGTGGTCGCGGTCGAGGATCACAACTGCACCTGCCTGCCACTGGGGCCGATGGCCGGAATCGGCAATGGCGATCGGGTCATTGCCACCGGTGGGCCGCTGCGGGTCGGCGTCGGTGCGCAGCTGCGTGGCCGGGTGCTGGACGGGCTGGGCCAGCCGCTGGACGGCCGACCGCTGCCGAGCATGCTGGACCACGTATCGGTCGAGTTGGCCCCGCCGGCCGCGCTCAGCCGGCGCCGGGTGGACCAGCCGTTGACGTTGGGCGTGCGGGCCATCGATTCGCTGATCAGCGTGGGCCGCGGTCAGCGGATGGGAATCTTCGCCGGTTCCGGCGTCGGAAAGTCGAGCCTGTTGTCGATGATCACCCGCGGCACGTCGGCGCAGATCACTATAGTGGCGCTGATCGGTGAGCGTGGTCGCGAGGTGCGTGAGTTTCTGGAGAACGACCTCGGCCAGGACGGCCTGCGCGATGCGGTGGTGGTGGTTGCCACCTCCGACCAGCCGCCGATGGTGCGGTTGCGGGCGGCCTTCACCGCCACCCGGATCGCCGAATGGTTCCGCGACCAGGGCCAGGATGTGCTGTTGTTGATGGACAGCATCACCCGGCTGGCGACCGCGCAACGCGAGATCGGCCTGTCGGCCGGTGAGCCGCCGGCCTCGCGTGGTTACCCGCCGTCGGTCTTCGCGCTGATGCCGCGGATCCTGGAACGGGCCGGTGGCAGCGAGCACGGCTCGATCACCGGGCTGTACACGGTGCTGGTCGAGGGTGAGGACCACAACGAGCCGGTCGCCGACACCGCCCGTTCGATCCTGGACGGCCACATCGTGCTCGATCGCCGGCTGGCCACCGCCGGTCATTTTCCCAGCATCGACGTGCTGGAGTCGGTGTCCCGGGTTATCGGCTCGGTGACCACCCCCGAGCAGCAGCAGTTGTCTCGCCGAGCCAGGCAACTACTAGCCGCTCGCCGTGACGTGAAGGAACTGGTCGAGATCGGCGCGTATGTCACCGGCACCAATCCGCGGGCCGATCAGGCGCTCGCGTTGTGGCCGGCGCTGGAAGCCTTCTTGCAACAGGACATGACCGATCAGAGCACCGCCGAACAGACCTGGTCCGCGCTGTCGGCAGTACTGGCGGCGGATGAGCGCTCGCGCGAAGAGCAGGTGAATCGATGAGCGCCCGCAACTGGCTGCCGACGGTGTTGCGGGCCCGGCAGGCGCAGGAGGACCTGGCCGCTCGTCAGGTCGCGCTGGCTCGGCGCGAGGCCAGCCTGGCAATCGCGCAGCACGACGCACAGCAAGCCCGGGTCGTCGCGTTGGGCCGACCCGCGGCCGGCACCGTCGCGCAGTTCCAGGCTGAACTGGTCGGCCAGCAGCAGGCAGCGGCCACCCTGGCTGCCTCGGCCAATCGGGTGATGTTCGCCGAGGGTCGGGTCGCCACCGGGCTGCACGATCTCACCGACGCCGCCACCGCGCGCCGCGCCGTGGAGAAATTGCACGAGCGAGACGAGGAGAACCGGCTGCGCACCGCCAACGACGTCGCCCAGCGCGAGCAGGATGAGGTGTCGATCAGCCGGCACGCGGCGGACCGGAAGGCTGCCGGATGAGCGTCGGCATCGACGGCCTGGACGCCGTGCTCGCGCGGATCTCCGAGATTCAGGCGGGATTCGTCAGTGCCGGCATCGCGAAGGCCGGCTCGGCAGCCCCGGCCGGTTCAAGCATCGGCTCGGCTGGCGCTTCGGCCGACTTCGCCGACGCGCTGGCCGGCCTTCAGTTCGGTGCATCGGCCAGCCCGTTCGGTCAGCCGCCGGCGACCGGGGGTGCCGTCTCCGGCGCCCAGGTCGTCGCCTCGGCCGAGAAATACCTCGGTGTTCCCTACGTTTTCGGCGGAACGACCTCGACCGGCATTGACTGTTCCGGACTGGTACAGCGCGCCTACGGAGATCTGGGCATCACGTTGCCGAGAATCGCCGCCGATCAAGCTCGAACCGGGACGGCTGTGCCCAGCCTGGACCAGGCGCAACCCGGTGACATCCTGGCGTTCGGCAATCCCGCTTATCACGTGGCCATTTATCTCGGTGACAACATGATGATCGCCGCGCCGGAACCGGGGGAGAGCGTCAAGATTCAGAGCGTGTACCAGACGCCGGACAGCATCCGGCGAGTACTGACCTCGGGTACCACCGCGATCAGCCCAGTGGAGTCAGCAGATTCGCACCTGCTCTCCGGAGGGCTGGCCGGGGTGGGCCAGTACGCCGGGATCTTTGCCCGGAACGAAGCGCGCTACCAGTTGCCCACCGGCCTGCTAGCCGCGGTGGCGGCAACCGAGTCCGGCGGTAACACGTCGGCGGTCAGCCCAGCAGGTGCGCAAGGCCTGATGCAGCTGATGCCGAGCACCGCTCAGGGGCTGGGCGTCGACCCGTGGAACCCCACCCAGGCCGTACAGGGCGCCGCCCAGCTGCTGTCGGGCTACCTTCACCGGTTCGGAACCGTGCCGCTGGCACTGGCCGCCTACAACGCCGGGCCGGCCGCCGTCGAGCAGTACG
The DNA here is from genome assembly GCA_035248685.1 of Jatrophihabitans sp. Classification (GTDB taxonomy): domain Bacteria; phylum Actinomycetota; class Actinomycetes; order Mycobacteriales; family Jatrophihabitantaceae; genus Jatrophihabitans_A. The sequence continues at coordinate 41,447 of DATFHF010000066.1, read as the reverse complement.
GCGGCATTCCGCCTTACCCCGAAACGCAGAACTACGTTGCCCGAATCACCGGGCTGATGGCAGGAGCCGCCGCATGACTCTGCTGATCACCGGCAGTGCGCCGACCGCCGGCAGCGCCCCGAATGCCGGCACCGGCCCGACCGGTTCGGCTGCCCCTGCTCCGGACGATGCCACTCCGGCGTGCGCTGACAGCTTCGCCAGCGTGCTGGCCGCGACCGATCCTGCGCCGGTTTCTGCCGCTAGCAAAGGAGCATCCGCTAGCAGCTCGGCAAAGTCGACTCCGCGGGACCGACCGGCAGACTCGGCGAGCACAGCCGTGCTGGCCGCCGACTTCGCGGTAGCCGCACTGGCCGTGCCGGTTCCGGTTCCGGTGCCGGCGACACCGGCGGCCGCATCCGCCTGGTCGGGTAACCAGCCGGCCGCCGGTGCACCGGTTGCCGCCGTGCAGTCAGGCCACCCAGTCGCCGCCGGTCAGCGAGCTGCATTACCCGCTTCGACCGGGACCCCGCTGACCGCCGCGGCGACCGCGACACCCGCTCCCGGTAAGGCCGAAACGCCGCCGGCCGGTACGGTCGCCAGCGCCCCGGCTACTCAAACCGCCCCGCCGATGACCGCCGACGCAACCACCGCGGGTCCGGCCACGATTGCACCGGCCACGGTGCCCGTTGCCGGCACGACCGACTACCTCCCGAGGGGTTCGACGCAATCCGCTCCGGTAGCGACTGCCGTCCAGCCGACCACGAATCCGTCCGATGTGACGGTCAACCCGGTTCTGCCGGTCAACCCGCCGGTCGAGGCGCGCCAGCCGGCCGGACCGCCAACCAGCAAGCCAAGCAGCGCCCCAGTGACTGCCCATGACCCTTTGACCAATCCGGTGCCGGCAAGTCGGCCGCTGCCCCGTCCGAACGGTGGCTCAGGGACCGGTTCGGACAGCCGGGAACATGCCACCGACCGGCAGCCAACCGTCAGCGCCGGTTTCAGCCTGACCGACGCCAGCCCGAGCAATACCACAGCGCCGACGCCCGGCGCCCAGCCGGTGCCCAGCGTCCCGCCGATGACGGTTAGCCAACCGATTAGCCAGCCGGCGACAGTCCAATCGGCGCCCACCAGCCAGCCCGAGCTACTGCCGGTCAGCCAGCAGCTGACCGGCCCGGTGCTGAGCCTGCGCACCGCCGGCGACGGCAACCATCAGCTGACCATCGCGTTGCACCCGGCCGAGCTGGGCCCGGTCAACGTGCACGTCCGGATTCTCGGCGACTCGATGGCAATCCAACTGGCCAGCAGCAGTTCGGACGCGCACGATGCGCTGCGCGAGGCGCTGCCCCAGCTGCGGCAGGAGCTACAGGCCGTCGGACTACACAACGTCGACCTGCACAGCGTTGACCTGTCGTTGGATCTCGGCGGCTCGGCCTATGGCTCGGGCGCGCAGACCGGTTCACGTGCCGACCAGGACTATCGCCCCGGCCGGCCGGACGAGGCACCGGTCGACCGACCGACCGTCCGCACCGAAAGGCAAGTCCCGCATACCGATTCCGGACTGGACAGATGGCTGTGAAGGCCATGAAGGAGAGCAGCAGATGACCACACCGATATCGCCGACCGGCGCTACCGTCGCTCCGATCGCGTCGCTGAGCTCCTCGGCGACGGACAACACCCAGCTCAGCTCGAAGGCATTTCTCCAGCTGCTGGTTGCCCAGTTGCAGTACCAGGACCCGAGCAAGCCGGTGGACACGTCCTCGTTCATGAACGAGACGGCAACGCTCACCCAGGTGCAGTCGATGGAGCAGAGCTCGCAGGCCAGCACCGAACTGCTGGCCGCCCAGCGGGCACAGACCGCCAGCACCCTGGTCGGCCGCACGGTGTCCTACACCGCGGCCGACGGCAGCACCCAGACCGGCCTGGTGTCGGCCGCCACCATTTCCACCGCCAACCCGACCTTGAAGATCGGGTCGGTGGAGGTACAGCTCAGCCAGATCCAGCAGGTTCTGGCGACCGGCACCCCACCGGCCGCTTGAGCCGACGCTCGTCCGAACCGCCCCCGAATTCCCCGATTACCTAGGAGAAACCCCCATGCTTCGCTCACTGTTCACCGGCATCTCGGGCCTGCGCGCCCATCAGCAGATGCTCGACGTCACCTCCAGCAACATCGCCAACGTCAACACCGTCGGCTACAAGAGCTCCTCGGCGGTTTTCGAGGACACCCTGAGCCAGACCGTCGCCGGCGCCGGCGCACCGTCCGGCAGCACCGGTGGCACCAACCCGATCCAGGTCGGCCTCGGTGTGCAACTGGCCGGCACCTCGACCAACTTCGCCCAGGGCTCCAACCAGTACACCGGCCGGACCAGCGACGTGCTGATCAACGGTGACGGCTTCTTCGTGCTCAACCACAACGGTCAGCAGACCTACAGTCGGGCCGGCTCGTTCAGCCTGGACTCGGCCGGTGAACTGGTCGCGCCGGACGGCTCGATCGTGCAGAGCGCGGCCGGTGGCAACCTGGACCTGTCCGCGCTCAACAGCGGCACCTATGTCTCGTGGAGCATTTCACCGCTCGGCGTGGTGAACGGAGTCGATTCCACCGGTACCACCACCGCGCTCGGCACCATCGCCACCGCGACCTTCGCCAACCCGGGCGGGCTGGCCAAGGTGGGCGACACCCAGTACGAGACCACCGCCAACTCCGGTGCCGCGCAGATCGGCGCCCCGGGCTCCGGCGGCCGCGGCACGCTGACCGCCGGCTATCTGGAGATGTCGAACGTGGATCTGGCCTCCGAGCTGACCAATCTGATCATCTCCGAGCGGGGTTTCCAGGCCAACTCCCGCGTGATCACCACCTCTGACGAGGTGCTGCAAAGCCTGATCAGCCTGAAGCAGTAAGCACTTTCCGCCCGGAGGGCAGGCCGGCTGGTAACCCGGGCTGCCCTCCGGCTGCTGGACACCGACCAAGGCCGCGTACCGACTCAGAAACACCGGTGCGCTGCCGATCAGAACACCGACGGAGGACCCACGGACGGGTCCTTCTTGAAACTGGATGGATCCGATGATACTGCTGCGCCGTTTGGGTGGACCGCTGTTCACCCTCAACCCGGACCTGATCGAACGGGCCGAGGCCACCCCCGACACCGTCGTGACGTTGATCGGTGGCAACAAGTATGTCGTGTGCGAATCGCTGGACGAACTGATCGAGCTGATCCGCGACTACCGGGCCCGGATTATCGCCGCTGCTGAGGCGATGATGTTGGAGAACCATCCGTCGAACGAGTCCAACCCGCACCACTCGAGCAGTGCCCGGGTCCGGGTGCTCTCGACCGCGACGGCACCGGGTCAGCCCGTGGTGCCGCTGCGCCGATCGGATTCCTGATGGATCCGTCACTGGTCATCGGGGTGGTGTTGGCCCTGGTGGCCATCGTCGGCTCGGTGACGATGGAAGGCGGCAACATTGCCGCCATCGTGCTGCCGGCCCCCATGCTGCTGGTCTTCGGCGGCACCATCGGCGCCGCTATCGCCGGCGGGGTGCTGCGCGATGCCAAGTCGCTGCCTAAGGAACTGATCCGCGCCTTCAAGTCCAAGACACCGACCCCGGACCTGGCGGTGGAAACCCTGGTCCGGTTGGCCGGTAAGGCGCGCCGAGAGGGTCTGCTGGCGCTGGAGAACGAAGCAGCCGAGGTAGACGACGCATTCCTGCGGCGCGGCCTGCAGCTGGCCATCGACGGCACCGACGCCGAAGAGGTTGCCATCATCCTCAGCACCGAGGTGGAGACCAAGCGATCCACCGACAAGGCAGCCGCGAAACTCTTTTCCGACATGGGTGGTTACGCCCCGACGATCGGCATCATCGGGACCGTACTGGGCCTGGTCAAGGTGCTCGGGCACCTGGGCTCGCCCACCGAACTCGGTGCCGAGATCGCCAGCGCGTTCGTGGCCACCCTGTGGGGTGTGATGAGCGCCAACGTGTTCTGGTTGCCGCTAGCCAGCCGGCTCAAGCGGGTCAGCCAGACCGAGTGCGAGCAGATGGAATTGGTCATCGAAGGGATCCTGGCGATCCAGGCCGGTTCCAACCCGCGGTTGATCGAGCAGAAGCTGCAAAGCCTGCTGCCGGCCGGCAACAAGCCCGAACAGGACGCGGCATGAGCGCGGCGCGCGGCCGGAGCCGCGGTAGGGGAGGCCACAAGCACGAGGAGGAGCACGTCAACCACGAGCGGTGGATGGTCACCTATGCCGACATGCTGACCCTGCTACTGGTGCTGTTCATCGTGCTGTACGCGATCTCCTCGCTCAACACCGATAAGTTCGCCGAATTGAAGGCGAGCCTGTCCAACGCCTTCGGCAATGGCCAATCGCCGGTGCTCAACGGCGGCACCGGGCCGGTCGACGGCAGCTCGCTGACCCAGCAGGCGCAGGATCTGTCGGCGAACTCGGTCAACAAGATGCCCACCAGCAAGCTCAAGACCGTCAGCACCGCCGACCAGACGGCGGTGCAGAAGGAGATCGACGAGTTCAGCAAGATCAAGGCCGCCATCCAAGCCTCGTTGCATCAGCGGCACCTGGACGGTACCGCTGCCTTCAGCATCGATGAGCGTGGCCTGGTGGTCACCCTGATGACCGACGATCTAGTGTTCGCCGGCAACAGCGCGGTGCTCGAGCCCGAGGGTGGTGTGATCCTGTCCGCGGTCGCCCCCGCCTTGCTGCGGATCGACAATCAGATTCAGGTAGACGGGCACACCAACCAGCAGAACGTCTCGACCGCGCCGTACCCGAGTGGCTGGGAGCTGTCCTCGGCCCGGGCTTCGGCCGTCGTCCGGTTCCTCATCTCCACCGGCCATCTCGCGCCGTCCCGGCTCAGCGCGGTGGGCTTCAGCGATCAGCGGCCGCTGTTGCCGGCCAGCGACCCGCGCTCGGTTACTCGTAACCGACGGGTCGACGTCGTGGTCTTGTCCAAGCTGCCCGCAGCCCAGCGCGATGCGCTGGTCACGCTCGGCAGCACCGCCGTCAACTCGAGTGGTGGCTGAGCCAGCAGGTCGAGTTCCATCAGTGAGCAGGAGTACCCCATGGCGATCGGAACCACCGAGCGACCCGAACGGATCGCGAACGACCTCCGGGCCCAGACGGTCAAGCCGGGTGCCAAGTCCGGTGCACCGGGCGCGGACTCGTCCGGTGCCGGCAAGGGCAAGAAGAAGTCGATGAAGCTCAAGCTGGTGATCGGCCTGGTCGTGCTGCTGGTCGGCGGCGGGGCTGCGGCGAAGTTCACCGTGCTGGCGCCCGCGCCGAGCAAGGCCTCGGCCGCGAACGCCCAGCCGGTGGCCGGCCCGATCATCCAAATGTCGGAGCTGACGCTCAACCTGACCGGCGGCCAGTACCTGCGGATCAAGATCGCGCTGGTAACCATCAAGGGCAGCAAGCCGATCCTCGACACCACCATGGCGACCCAGCTGGTCATCGACGAATACAGCAACCACAGCCCCGCCGAACTGACCGGCGACCTGGCCCGGCAGAAGGCCAAGGCGGCGCTGCTGGCAAAGCTGCAGAAGGCCTACCCGAAGCAGGTCATGGACGCCCTGTACACGGAGTTCGTGATGACCAGCTGATCGCGGGCGTTCCTCACCCGGGGGACGAGAGGGCCAAACCTCCCGACCGGGCAAATCTCCTCCTATGTCGGTTTCACCGTGGGTTTGACCCTCAGGTCGGCCGGCCGCCAGCCGAACAGTGTCAATGTGGCATCCAAGAGTACGGCTCCGCTGGCCGCTGTGCGCAGGCTTCCCCGGCGCTCGGCCGACGGTGACGGTTCCGGGGTAGTCCCGTACGACTTCCGCCGTCCCACCAAGCTTTCGCGTGACCACGTGCGCGCACTCCAGATGAGCTACGAGACCTACGCCCGACGGGTCACCACGCTGCTGACCAGCGGCCTGCGCCAGCTCTGTCAGGTGAGCCTGGTGGCCATCGAGCACCAGAGCTACGAGGAGTACATCGCCGGCCTGGAGTCGACCACGGTGCTGTCGGTGCTGGACATGGGCCCGATCCCCGGCACCTCGCTGTTCGAGTTCTCGGTGCCGACCGCGCTGGCCTGCGTGGATTACCTGCTCGGCGGACCGGGTGGTGAGCAGCCGGTTCGGCAGCTGACCGACCTGGAAACCGGGTTGCTACGCAACCTGATCGAGCAGATGCTCTCGGTGCTGCGCTACGCCCTGGAAGCCACGCTCGGCGCCGAGCCGGTGCTGCGCACGGTGGAGTTCAACCCGCAGTTCGTACAGGCGGTCAGTGCCACCGACGGGGTCATCGTGGGCTCGTTTCAGATGCGGGTCGGCAACCAGGAGTGCGTCTCCACGCTATGCATCCCGTTCAGCTCATTGCTGCCCCGGCTCCAGGTATCCACCGATCGCCGTCCGCAAACCGCATCCGATCGGCTGGCAGCCGAACGCAATGGCCAGCAGCTGCGCGCCGCGCTCGGTGGCGTACCGGTCGACGTGGTGCTCGCATTCGAACCGATCCAGCTCACCCCCGCGCAGATCCTTCGCCTCGAACCCGGTGATGTGGTCAGCCTCAAGCACCGGGTGACCACGCCACTTGCCATCGAGTCCGGTGGCATCACCTTCGCCCACGCGCTCGCCGGCCGGCAGGGCAGCCGACTGGCCGGCTTGGTCGTCGGTAACGACAGGGAGAACTCCAAGTGACTGCAACCATGTCTGCCAGCGAACTGGCTCGCGCGGCCGCCGAGGCCGCACTGGCCAACCTGCCGCTCTCCGATCCGTTACAGGTGGGTGAGCCGACCAGCGATCTGGCGCAGCTGCAGTTCGACGGCGTGGCGGTAACCGCTCGGTTCAGTGGTGGCCGCGGCGGTGACGTGCTGATCGCGGTCGAGCGCGCGTTGGCCGATGCCTTGCAGAATTCGCCGCTCGGTGCGCTGGATGTAGCCGCCGCACTGGCACCCGCACTGACCGCCGCCGCCAACGCGACCGGCACCGCGCTGACCGGGCCGGGTACCGCACTGGCGCCGGCCGCCGCCCTGGAGGCGTTGCTGGCCAAGCCCGGCGCGTTCGTGACACCGTTGCTGCATCAGGGCGAAGTCCGGGCACTGGTCGGCATTGCGCTTGCCGCCGAACCGGCTGCGACACCATTGCATGACACGCCGAACTACCCGACCGCCGACGAACTGCGGGCCGGGGCGTCGGCCCAGTCGCGACCGACCTCGAACGCCATCCGGCGCGGGCTGGACCTGCTGCGCGACGTCAACATGGAGGTCACCGCCCAGATCGGCAGCACCCGGATGACAATCAGCGAGTTGCTCGCGTTGCATGAGGGCGCGGTAGTCGAACTCGACCGGGCTGCCGGCGCACCGGCCGACCTGCTGGTCAACGGCCACCTGATCGCCCGCGGCGAGGTCGTGGTGATCGACGAGAACTTCGCGCTGCGCATCACCGAGATCGTCAGCGACGAGATGGCACCGCATTCATCGTGAACACCGTTGCCGTCATCGGCCGGATGCTGCTGGCGCTGGTCTTCGTTCTCGGCGTCATGTGGTTGCTGGCCCGATGGGCCCGCAAGCCACTGGGCGCCGGCAAGGCCGATCGGGTGATGTCGATCCTGGCCCGCCAGCAACTCAGCCGGACCTCGTCGGTTGCCGTGCTCCGAGTGATGGACCGGGCCTTGGTGCTCGGCGTCACCGAGCAGGGCATTCGACTGATCACCGAGGCCGAGCTAGGCCCGATCGAGGATGCGTTGGCCACCGAGCCGGAGCCGAGCCGCTCCTGGTCGGTGTTGCGGCCCGCCCGGCCGGCATTGCCCGAAGGCAGCTCGGTCGAGATCGAGGGCGATGCTCCGGTTGCGAATCACCGGTCCCGAACTATGCCGGCCAGGCGGGGCACCCTGGACGGATCAGTGCTCTCGCCGCGGACCTGGCGGCAACTGCTCAATGCCGCCCGCGAACTTACGGTGCGCCGATGACCGCTTGGTTGCGCCGGCTGGTGTTGTTGATCCTGCTGGCGGTTGCGATGCTGTCCGCTGCCGGCGGGACTGCCGAAGCTCGGCCGTTGTCGTCCGGTGTCGGAACCACGGCAAGCGTGCCGGCAGGTATTGCCATGACCGGCCTGCCCATGGACGCTCCGGTCGGGCCGAAGGCACCGAGCGCACCGGCGGATCCAGCCGGGACGGTCGGGGTGAACCTGTCCCCGAAACCCAGCCAGTCCATCAGCATCCTGTTATTGCTGACCCTGCTGTCGGTGGCCCCGTCCATCCTGCTGTTGATGACGAGCTTCACCAAGATTTTCGTCGTGCTCGGACTGACCAGAAACGCCCTGGGATTGAACGGGGTTCCGCCGAACCAGGCGCTGGCCGGGTTGTCGCTGTTTCTGTCGATGTTCGTGATGAGCCCGGTACTAAAGGCAGTCAACGCTCAGGGCGTGCAGCCGTACCTGCACGGCACCAAGACCCAGGCGACTGCCTTCCGGGACGGCATCGCGCCGATCCGGACCTTCATGCTTCAGCACACCCGCAGTGAGGAGATCGCGCTGATGCTGCGGGCCGGGCACCTACCCAACCCGCCGACGCCGGACAAGCTGGATTTGACCACGCTGATCCCGGCGTTCGTATTATCCGAGCTCCGGTCGGCGATGATCATCGGGTTCGTGATTTACATCCCGTTCCTGATCATCGACATGGTGGTCTCGTCCTCGTTGATGTCGCTGGGCATGATGATGCTCCCGCCGGTGTCGGTGTCATTGCCGTTCAAACTCCTGCTGTTCGTGCTGGTGGACGGCTGGGGTCTGGTCATCAATTCACTCATCACCAGCTATCACACCTAGCTTTGCTGCTCCGATGACCGACATGTTGTCCGAGAAGAAGGCGTAACCGATGACCGACACCGCGATCGTGCACCTGGGCTTGCAGGCCATGATGATGGCCTTCGAGCTCGCGGCGCCGACCTTGCTGACCGCGTTGCTGATCGGCTTCGGCGTCTCGCTGTTCCAGTCGGCGACCCAGATCCAGGAGTTCACGTTGTCCTTCGTGCCGAAGGCGATCGGAGTGGGGATCGCGCTGTTGCTGTCGGGCAGCTGGATGATGCACTCGATGATCACCTTCACCCAGCAGCTGTTCAACCAGATCCCCAGCCTGACCAAGTAGAACCGATCTGCGATGACCCTCCAGCTCGGCACCGCGAACCTGGTGGCGTTCCTGTTGTGCGCGCTGCGGATCGCCGCTTGGTTGGAGATCTCGCCGCCGTTCGCGACCTCCGGCACACCTCGGCTGGCGCGGCTGATGCTGGCGGCCGGAATCGCGCTGGCAGTGGCCGGTAAGGCCGTGCCGCACGCACCGGCGGCCGAGTTCGGGCCGTTGGTGAGCAGCGCGGTCGAGCAGCTGTTCATCGGTGCTGCGCTGGGTTTTCTGACCAGGCTGCTGTTCAGCGCGGTGGAGGCGGCCGGCTCGCTGATCGACCTGTCCGGTGGGTTTTCGTTGGCCTTTGCCTATGACCCGCTGTCTGCGACCAACACCTCGGTCTTCGGCCGGTTCTACGGCGTGCTGGCGACCACGCTGATCTTCGCGACCAACGCGCACCTGGTCATCTTGCAAGGCTTCCTGCACACGTTTAGCAGCCTGCCGCTGGACGGGACGTTATCGTTGTCGCAGCTGGATCAGACCCTGATGCATGGCGTCACCGCCATGTTCGTGGCCGCGTTGCAGATCGCGGCGCCGCTGATCGCGGTGCTCTTTCTGGCCGATGTGGCGCTGGGGTTGCTGAGCCGAGTATCCCCGCAGCTCAACGTGTTCCAGGTGAGCTTCCCGCTCAAGATCATGCTGACCCTGGGGCTGGTCGGCACCGGCTTTGCCACCATGCCGCGGATTATCACCGAGCTTGCCGGCTCGGCGGCGTCCCTGATGATGCGGGTGGCTGCCTGATGGCCGGATCGTCCGGGGAGAGGACGGAAAAGGCCACTCCGCGCAAGATCAAGAAGGCTAGGCGGGAGGGCCAGATCGGCCACACGCCGGAGCTGGGATCCTGGTTGTCGGTGCTGGCGGCCAGCTTCGTGCTACCGGCGGTGGCCAGCGCACTGATGGGTGTCGCGCAGACCAGCCTGATCGAGGTCGGTGCCACCATCCAGAATCCCGATGTCGGGCAGGCGATCAAGATGTCCAGGACGGCGATGACGCACGCGGTGCTGGCTACCGCACCGTTGGCGCTGTTGGTGCTGCTGACCTCGATCGTGTCGGCTGCCGGCCAGGGTGGCATCTGGATCGCCCCGAAGCTGTGGGTGCCCAAGATTGATCGGTTGAACCCGCTCAAGGGTGTCAAGCGGATGTTCGGCCCGCACGGTGGCTGGATGCTGCTGAAATCGCTGGGCAAACTCGCGGTGCTGGCGCTGGTGACCTACCTGTCGGTGCGCCAGTTGGTGCCGACGCTGATGGGGTCCGGTTCGCTGCCACTGTCGGCGGTGCTCCAGTCGGCGAGCAGCGCGGCGTTGCGGCTGATCAGGTTGGGAGCGCTGGCCGGCCTGGCAATGGCGGTCGCGGACTTGGTCGTGGTACGGCGGCGCAACAACAAGCAGTTGAAGATGACCAAGCACGAGGTGAAGGAAGAGATCCGCAGCAGCGACGGCGATCCGCTGCTGCGTGGGGCGATGCGCTCCCGAGCGTTGGCGCTGAGTCGTAACCGCATGATGGCCGACGTTCCGTCCGCTGACGTGGTGGTGGTCAACCCGACGCACGTTGCGGTGGCGTTGAAGTACGACCCGGCCAAGGGTGCGCCTCGGGTGGTGGCCAAGGGCGCTGATCACTTGGCTGCTCGGATCCGTGAGTTGGCCGAGCGCAGCCGAGTGCCGATGGTCTCTGACATCCCGCTGGCTCGTACCTTGTACTCGGCCTGCGACGTCGGGCAGGAGATACCGGCGGAGCTCTATCAAGGTGTCGCCACCGTGCTGGCGTTCATCATGCGCCTGAAGCGCAAGGGTTCCGCGGCTGGGCTGCACCGGTTGCAGCGGGCTTGACCGAGTCGCGTCAAGGGTCTTGATCGGCGTCGTCCGCCGGTGGTTGCCCTATGGGGATCAGCTCCGGATGGTGCAGATAGTTGCGCCGGGGCCGTTGCTCGGGATCCCGCCAGCTCGGTGGTCGCCAGTGTGGAATGCCGTCGATCATGACGGTCTGCCAGCCCTGCTTCGGTGCTTCATTGTTGTGGTACCCGCAGACGATGGCCAGCGATCCGACATCAGTGCGGCCGCCCTTGACCCACTCGGTCCCGTGGTGCACTTCGGACTCGGCAGCCGGCTTTGGACAGCCCGGAAAGGTACATCCACGGTCCCGGGCGAACAGAGCACGTCGTTGGCCGCGGCTGGCCAGCCGCCGACCCCGACCGAAGTCGATAATCTCCCCGGTGCCGCCGAGGACAGCGGGAATGAGTGCACCATCGGCGGCGATTCGAAGCGCCTCGTCCACGCTCAGCGTGCCGCCGTGATGGGTAGTGGCGGAGCCGATTCGGCTTTCCAGGTCGTGCAGATCGATGGTGACGATGAGGCTACTGGGCAGGCCTGCCATCTCGGGTAATTTGCCCGCGGCAAGTAGCCGTCGGCCGGCCTCTTCGAACGCGTCGTGCATCCGTTGTGCCTGGGTACGGGTGTCCGCCCCGAGCGCATCGTCCGGACGTTCGGCTGCCAACGGAGTGAGCACTGCCTGCCAGATTGCTCGGCAAGCCGGCGTCAGCGTTGCGCTGAGATCCGCGCTGCCATCGGCATTGCTCCACAGCAGCAGCCGGCGCCGGGAGTGCTGGCGTCGATCGACTTCTGCTGGCGGCGTTCCGTCCGGATCAAGGTGGGCGGCGATCCGATCGGCCAGCAGCTTGAGCGATCGCGGATCCTCCATGCGGGCAAGTTCAGCCAGGGTGGCTTCGATCTCGGCACCTCGCGTGGCCTGCACCTCGTCAGGCAAGGACTGGATAACGGTAGTGATCACGCCGGCGTGCTCGAAGTTGATCTCACCGGCAGCAACGGCGGCGGCAGTCTTCGGCTGCGCCGGTTCGAGCACGCCACCGGTCAGCGAGTTCTTCGGACACAACCGTTCGATTGCTGCTCCCTTGGCCTTCGCGGCCGGTCGGGTGCATCGCAGTTCGGCCATGATGAATTCGGGCAAGCCCCGCAGCATCAAGTCGCCTACGATATTGCGCTGATCAAGTTCGGCGAAGGCAAGCAACTGGGCATAGCCGAGCCTGATCAGCTGAGCCTCGATTCCCCGTGCCAGCAGGCGAAGCTCCTCGGTGCCGGTAGTCGAGCGGTTGACGGCAAGGATGTCGTCCGCGCAGCGCGCGAGCCGGGTCAACAGCGCCGTGCTCGTCGATTCGCTCATGTGTTCTATTATGCCAGCCCGCACCGACACTTTCGCCCGCCGGAAATTGACGATCCGCCGACCGATATGACGAACGTGGTGCAAGCTAGGCGCGTGCTGACGATCGTCGAAGCAGCTGCCGACCGATGGGACAACCTTGCGGAACTGCTGGGGGAGCGGGGCGATCCCTCGCGCTGCTGGTGCCAGTACTATCGGGGCGACGGTGCTTACCAGCACGGGGCGCGGGAAAACAACCGGGCAGCACTCCAGCGCCAGATCAGTGCCGCAGCCATTCCACACGGGCTGCTGGCCTACCACGACGAGAAGCCGGTCGGCTGGTGCGCGGTGGCGCCTAGGGCCGACTACCCGCGGCTGCGCCAAATGCGCGCGGCGCAAGCCACCCAGGACATCGACGGCCTCTGGTCGGTGACCTGCTTCGTGGTGCGGGTCGGCTACCGGAGGCAGGGACTGACCAGCCGACTGTTAGCCGCGGCCATCCAGTTCGCGACCCAGCACGGTGCCAAGATTATCGAGGCGTATCCAGTGGATCCCACCGTCCGGCCGACCGGCTCCGCCGGGCTGTATCAAGGAGTGCTATCGACCTATCTCGGCGCCGGATTCACTGAAGTGGCAAGACCGAGTGCGAGCCGGGCCATCGTCCGGCTGGTTGTGACACCGACTAGTGGCGGTTCTGCCGGCGGATGAGGAACGGCCGGAACGACACGCCGGTACCGCCGCACAATTCCCCGTCCCGACGCTGAAAATGCAGCGGATCGTTCCGATCGATAGGCACGAAGGTCTGCCCGCACCGGTTGCAGCACATCTCAGGCAACTCGGTGGCAGGCTGACGGTCAGCCTCGGACATTTACTCTCCCTCGCCGGTAAGTCATCTCCGGTTTCCCATCGGCGCAACATGTCCGGTTCTTAGCCGGCGCCGGCTCAGGTAACGCACCAGTATGCCGATATGTCCAGTAGCCAGGACGGCGACAGGACGCGGACCACGGACCGGGCCGCACCCGCGTTAGCACGGTGACTTTGCCGTCCGATGAGCTGAAGGTGTTGTGAACTCTAAACGCATGAGCCAGCTGGCGGTGCCGGTCGGCGTCGTCGCCATCATCCTGATGATGGTCGTGCCGGTTCCCACCGCGCTCCTTGACTTCCTGATCGCCATCAACATCACCGGCGCGCTGCTGATCGTGCTGGTCAGCATGTATGTCCAGCGTCCACTCGACTTTTCCAGTTTCCCCTCGCTGCTGCTGGTGGCGACGCTGTTCCGATTGGCGCTGAATATCTCCGCCACCCGCCGGGTGCTCAGCACCGGCTATGCCGGCAAGGTGATCAACGCTTTCGGGCATTTCGTCATCGGTGGTTCGCTGATCATCGGATTGGTTATCTTCGCGATCCTGCTGGTGATCCAGTTCGTGGTCATCACCAACGGTGCCGGCCGGGTCGCCGAGGTCGGCGCTCGGTTCACCCTCGATGCCATGCCGGGCAAGCAGATGGCTATCGATGCCGACCTGAACTCCGGCCTGATCGACGAAGCCGAGGCTCGCCGCCGGCGCAGCGAAGTGGCCTCCGAAGCCGACTTCTACGGCTCGATGGACGGTGCCTCCAAGTTCGTCAAGGGCGATGCCATCGCGGCCATCATCATCACCGTGATCAACCTGGTCGGCGGCATCGGGATCGGCGTACTTCAGCATCACCTGTCGATCAGCGAGGCGATCAGCAAGTACAGCCTGCTCAGCGTCGGCGACGGCCTGGTCTCCCAGATTCCGGCATTGCTGCTCTCGGTCGCCACCGGCCTGATCGTGACCCGGGCCGGTGGCTCCAGCGACCTGGGCACCGTGGTCGCTGCCCAGCTCAGCAGCCAGAAACGCGCGCTGCAGATCGCCGGTGGCGCCGCGCTCGCACTGTGTCTGGTGCCCGGCCTGCCGAAGTTGCCGTTCCTGCTGGTCGGCGGCGGATTGCTGATGTTGGCGCAGCGGATGGCTGCCGTTGCCAAGGCCGAGGCAGCCGGCGATGCCAAGCCGGCCAGCACCGCTACTCCGGTCGACAGCCCGGAGGCGATCCTCGGCGATCTTACGGTCGATGCGCTGGAATTGGCCTTGTCGTCCGACATGATCTCGCTGGTAGACGGGGCCGGCGCCGACTTGCTCGACCGGGTGCGGGCGCTGCGGCGCAAGCTCGCCATGGAGCTCGGGGTGGTAATGCCACCGGTTCGTACCCGCGACAACTTCGACCTGCCGGCGGCGACCTACGCGATCCGGGTGAATGGCGTCGAGGTGGCCCGCGGTAAGGCTCCGGCCGGCACCGTGCTGGCACTCGGCGACGGCCTGGAGAACCTACCGGGCACGGTCGGTACCGAACCGGTTTTCGGCTTGACCGGCAAGTGGATCGCCGCCGAATTGCGCGGGCAGGCCGAGTTGCTCGGGGCGACCGTTGTCGACCGCTCGTCGGTGATCATCACCCACCTGTCCGAGATCGTTCGGACGCATGCCAGCCGGTTGCTCGGACGGGAGGAGGTGTCGGCGCTGACCCAGGCGCTCAAGCGCACCCACCCGGTCGTGGTGGAAGATCTCACGCCGGCGATCCTCAGCCTGGGCGAGGTCCAGCGGGTATTGCATGCGTTGTTGGACGAGGGCGTGTCGGTACGCGATCTGGTGCGGATCTTCGAAGCGCTGTCGGTGGCCGCCAAGGGTGGGACGGAGCCGGACCGGTTGGTCGAGGCGGCCCGGCTGGCGCTGGCGCCGGCGATCACCGCATCGCACACGGTGGACGGCACGCTGTCGGTGATCACGCTGGAGCCGCGGATGCAGCAGAGCCTGCTCGAGTCGGTGCGGCCCGCTGAGACCGGCGTGCAACTGCTGCCCGGGCCAGAGCTGGTCGAGGCGCTGGTGACCGAAACCGCCCGGCAATATCAGGCGATTATCGAACGAGGTAACCGGCCGGTGCTGGTGTGCGCGCCGCAGATCCGGCTGCCGCTGCGCAGGCTGCTGGCGAGCACCGTGCCGGATCTGCCGGTGCTGTCGTACTCCGAGGTCTCCAGCAACGCGACCGTCGTCGACACCGTGGGGGTGATCTCGAATGCCCGAACCGTTGGTGTGTGAGGACTCCGACCTGGACCGGTTGATGCGAACGGTGCACAGCCAGGCAGGTGCCCGGATCCTCTACCAGGACACCGTCCGGCGCGGTGGCGTGCTCGGCTTCTTCGCTCGCGAGGTGCACCGGGTGGCCTACCAGGTCCCGGCTGCTCCGGATTCCCAACCTGCCATACCGAATCTCGAACCAGCTGAACCGAGTTCGCAAGCGGCTGCTGCTGACGCCGATGAGCCGGTGCTGACCCCGGAGCTGGCCGAGTTGCTGGCGCGTTCGGCGCCGGACTCCTTCGAGGCCGCCCTGCAATCCTTCGATGCGGCGACCGATCGGCTGGAAAGTGCCGTCGAGCCGGACAGCACAGCGCCGGACAGCACAGCGCCGGACTTCGCCGAACTGCTGCGCCGGCTTACCGATGCGGAAGACAACATCGAACCGGCGCCGGCCGACCTGGTGCTGGCCGCCGCCGAGGACTTCGAGCCGGTCGCGACCAGTCAGCCGCGGCATCTTATCGATCCACCGCGGCGCACTGCCAGCTCGCCGCGTCGCTCGTCCACGCCGATCGCCGCCGTCACCTCGATCGGACGTCCGGAGGCCCGGCATCGGCTGGAGCTGCTGCTCCAGCTGCGGCAGGTCGGCGTACCGGTGTCGGTCAATCCCAGCAGCGAGACGCACAACCTGTACCAGGCGCTCGAGGACATCCTCCAGGATCTGCCGGCGGCCGTTGAGCCGCCGCGGCAGGCCGGTGCGGTGCTGGCCATCGTGGGGGAGGCCACCCCGGCCCTTCAGGTCGCCCGGACGGTCGCGGCCATGCTGCGGATCGCCGAGGACACCATCGGAGTGGCCGGTCTGCCCCCGGCGGTCATCACCGGCCTGGGTCTCTGCCAGCTGAGCGGAGTGCGTGAGGCGCAGCGGCTGCGTCAGCAACTGCGGCTGGCCGACACCCCGTCCATCGTGGTGATCGCCACCGACGGCGCGGTCAACGATCCGGACGACCCGTGGGCCGGCCAGCTGCTGACCGCGCTGGCACCGACGGCCACCTGGGTAGCGATCGATGCCCGGTGGAAGACCGAGGACAGCCGGGCCTATCTGGACCGGATTCCCACGGTGGACGCACTCGCGGTGTATGCCGCCGAGCTGAGCGGCAGCCCGGCATCGGTCTGGGACCTGGACCTGCCACTCGCCATGCTGGACGGCAGGCCGCCCACCACCTTCGCCTGGACCGGACTGCTGTTCCGGCTGTTGGGTTGCGGTGCTCGACACCGCGCCAGCGCTTAGTGAGGACGTCGGATGTTTAGACCATCGGTGCTGATGCTGGCTCTGGTGCTCAGCGCCTCGACGTTGTGGTCGGCGTTTGCCGGCGGCTCGATCGACATCACCACCGCGCTGATCCGGTTCCTGATCGCGGTGCCGGTCGCCTGGGCCATGCTGCGAGTGCTGCGCGCGGTTACCGCCGGCTACCAGCCGCGACCGCAGCCGCCGGTGGAACACCGATCCTCGGTGGACAGCGAGTCCTAAGCCCGCCGGGGCCGGAGTCCGCGAGGATGGGGCCATGACCGGTGAACCACCGATCCCGCGCCGCCGGCTCGGCCGGCCGAAGTCGGGCGTGCAGCTCGGCATCGAATCGCTGCATCCGATAGATGCGCTGCGCGCGCTGGATGCCAGGGCCAAGCCGAACCTGAAACGCGCGGTGCCGGCCCTGGTGTTGGCGCTGGTCGCGTTCGGCTTCGGTGATCATCTGGGCGGGATCGACCAAACCCAACCGGCCAGGTTCGCGGTGTTCGGCCGAGCGGTGAACCTATCCAAGGGCAGGGTCAGCCTGCTGGTGCTCGGACTGGTGCTGGTGTTCGTGGTTGCCGGGGTCATCGCCACCCGGTCGATCGCAGGGGAACTCGCCCGGGTCAGTGAGCAGCGAGGTGGGGTGGCCGCCAGTTCGGCCGTCCGATTGATCTGCCGGATCGTCGGCTATATCACTGTCGCGTTGGGCCTGCTCGCGTTGTTGCGGGTGGATCTCGGCAACCTGCTGGTGGGTGGTGCGGTGACCGGGGTGGTGGTCGGCATCGCCGCCCAGCAGACGCTCGGGAACTTCTTTGCCGGCATGGTGCTGCTGTTCGCCAGGCCGTACGTGCCGGGTCAACGGGTCAAGGTGCGCACCGGTTCGATGGGCGGCCCGTTCGAAGGCGTCATCATCAGCGCCGGCCTGATCTACACCACCATTGACACCGAAGACGGCGTGATCTCGATGCCGAACGCCGGCCTGCTCGCGGCCGCTATCGGGCCGAGCCCGGAACCGCCGATGACGGAGGGCTCGCAACTGCCGATCGGGGACGGTCCACAACTGCCGGTCAGCGGACCGCTGTAAGCCTTGCCGGCTGGTAAAAGTAAGGAGCCCGCGCACCCACGGGGGGTGAGGTGCGCGGGCCACGCGGCCCCGTTAGGAGCCGTAGGTGATTTTGCACGAAACGGGTGCTCAGGTAAAGGCGCTGAACAAAATGGGCCGTATGGATCGCAGCGGTGTCGCCGGCACCGCCGGCCTTCGGTATCCCTCGGGCAACTGCCGGGTCTCCCGGACGGTGGCCATCGCCAAACCGGCGAACGCCGCCAGCAGTACGACCAATGCGGCGAGGTCGGTAACCCACCAGCGCCGGGCGAGCAGCTCATGCCGGCTGGCGATGCTGGTGACGGTGACCATCGCCAGCGCCTCGACCAGCCGGCCCAGCAGGCAGTACCTGAGCAGGCGGCCGAACAGCCGCGAGTGGGCGTCGTCATCCCCCAACTGCACAGCGGCCAGCACCAGCAAGGTAGCCACCCAGGTATGCAGCCCCTCACGCAGCAGGCCACTGGTGAAACTTCCCCAGTAGCAGGCAAATACTGCGAACGGGACTACCACCGTCACCAGGAAGACGAGCGGATTGCGCACCCCGAAGCGGTAGAGCACGAAGACCAGAAAGGGAAAGAACACGATGCCGGCTCCGAACGGCAATCCGGTCCAGTACTGGAAGAAGAAGTGCACCAACGTGCCCGAGTGCAGCCTGGTGTTGTTCGGACCCACCGCATTGATGGATCGGCTGCTGCCATCGACGATCGGCAACCGCAGTGGGACCAGGGTGTTGCCGATCGAGATGGCTCGAGCCGTCAACCACTGCACCGGGGACGGGTGATCCACGTTGTCGGCTAACCGCAGATAGACCCCGAACTTGCTCTGGGTGTACTGCGAGCCCTGCCCGATCCGCCAGCCGACCAGGACGGCACCGAGACCGGCCAGCATGCCGGCCGTCCAGCCGACCAGCCTGCGCGCCGACGCCGGCCAGCTGCCGGGTCGCCGAGCGAGCAGCATCCCGAGCAACAGCAGCGTCGGCACGCTGAGCAGGGCCATCGGATGCATCAGGTAGCCGAGGCCGATGGTGAGGCCGGCCAGCACCGGGTGCCTGGCCAGCACCAGATAGCCGGCGAGTAGGCACAGTGCCGCGGCGGCCAGCTTGGGCCAGGTGTAGTACACCTCGTGCAGGACGAACGGTGTGCCGGCCAGCAGCAATGCCGCCAGCCGACCAGTGCGCACCCCCGCCACTCGGCAGGCCAGCGAGTAGCCGGCCGGCACGATCGACACCGCAAGCAACATCATGATGATCCGGTAGGCCATGAATCCCTGCTGGTCGAACGGCATCCAGGCCTGGTCGGGGAATCGACTGCCCGGCATGCCGCCGGACAGCAACACCACCGGCGTGGCGATGACGCCGGGAAGCGGCCCGCGATCGGAGAACGAGTACGGGTAGAACAGCAGATGCGCTACCAGCCCGAACGGCCGATAGCCGTGGCTGATCAGCGTCGCGGTCAGGAACGACGTCCGGCTGTCCGGCCGGTCACCGACCTCCAGAGTGCGCGCGATGGTGCCCGAATAGAGCTCGCCGGTCGGACTGACCGACCACACCGACCGAGCCAAGCCGACCAGGAACGCCAGCGCACTGATGCCGGCCAGCCAGCGCTCGTCCCGCTCCAGCACGGTGACACCGTCGGTAATGAAGGCACATCCGACCAGCAATGCGAACAGGATCACCGCGGCACCGATACGCACGATGAGCCGCGGGTCGGCGACCGGGTGCAATGCCCAGGCCAGCACACCGAGCACGGCCAACAACCCGGCGCCGACCCAGACCACAAACCCGATCGGCAGCGGCCGGCGCAACAGCGCACGCAACGCCAGCCCGGGGCCGACCAGCAGGGTGAGCGCGGCGATCGTGGTCAACCCGATCCGGGCCAGAGCCTGCCCTGACCACAGCACCCCGGGGGAGGCGGTGGCTTGGCTCGGTGGGGCCGCCATGCCCACCAGCACCGCAAGCAGGGACAGCGCCGGCAGGCAGCCGCAGCGCACCCCGCGGCGGAGCCGGTGCCGGGAAGCGGCAGCCATCCCGCCACGCTATTCGCCGCATGCTGAGAAGTCGGTCAGTGGAATCGCGGCTTGGCCAGCAGGCTGCCGGCCTGTTGATCCGAGGAATAGCCGGCCCGTTCGATGGTGCTTTGCGAGATCACCGGCGGGATCGCCGGCCACCGACAAGATTCGTCAGCGGCCGGTGCAGTGATCCCGTGCCACAAGGCGGCAATGACACCCTCGAACGGACCGGGGCACAGGGGTTGTTGAACATGGGGACGAGGATTCGATCCGTCATGATCGCTCCTCGTCCACCTGAGCTGGTAACGCCATTCCGGCGCTTCATTCGCTTGTAGACATTCTTGGTAGCTGGTACAAAGCTGTCAATACTCGTGCAGGAACTGCTGGCTCTTCGGTAAGAATGACCAATCGCCGCCGCGCACGGATTGAGTAGGCATAAATCGTCCAGATTTTAGTGGGCAATCACCACCAATATCGAACCGCGCCGACGGTGCAGACAGCGGCGCTGCAAATGCCGCAGTGTAGGTCGGCCCGAAGCTTTGTCGCGCATGCTGGCAATTGCCGCTCGCTGGTGTCAGAGCAGTGCGCGGCCTGCTCAATCTGCCGACGCGGTCAGCCGCCGTAACAAGGCGGCGGTGTCGAGGATCTCGGCGAACTCCTCGTTGAGGTTGGCAAACGTCGACTCGGCCAATTGGTCGGCGCTGATCCAGCTTCCGCTCGGCGACCTGCGATCGAAGGTCGCTGTCGCGTCCGTCACGAAGGTCACCCGATAGCCCAAGTCGCAGCCGACCCGGGCTGTCGTTTCACAGCAATGGTTCGTGGTGATACCGCAAATCGCCACCGCATCGACATCGTGCGCCCGCAGCCAGTCATCGAGATCGGGTCGGCCGTGGAACGCCGAATGCACCGACTTGCTGACCAGCACGTCCCCGCGTTCCCGGACGAACTCCTTCAGCTGGTTGCCCGGCTGGTCCGGCCGCAAAGGCGAACCCGGCTCGCGGGAGTCATGCCGCACCACGACCACCGGCTGCCCGGCAAGTTCCCAGCGGTCGACGAGCTTGGCGACGTTGTGCTCGCATTCCGGGTTATTACGGGTGCCCCAGCACGGGTCGTCGAAGCCCTGCTGGACATCGATGACGATCAGAGCATGACCTGCCATTGCCCGATCCTAGGGCCTGGCGAGCCGCCGTTAGCAGAATCTAACGGCGTTCAGTATCCAAGTGACGGATTAAACAGCGCCTGCTCGGGGACGTCAAGACAGCAGGGCAAGTTCGAAGTAAGGCGTGATTAGTGGCGTCTGTCAAAGTTGGCCCTGGCCACTC
The DNA here is from genome assembly GCA_035248685.1 of Jatrophihabitans sp. GTDB lineage: Bacteria > Actinomycetota > Actinomycetes > Mycobacteriales > Jatrophihabitantaceae > Jatrophihabitans_A. The sequence continues at coordinate 20,348 of DATFHF010000066.1, read as the reverse complement.
CAGGCCCGGTCTGACCGTTCGATCCGTCACCGGGCGGCGGCTCGCCGCGCACACTCTCCTGTCGCGCGAATGGTGCTTGCGGCCGCCCAAATTGCCGGCCGTTGGTGCGTACGCCTGATGAAAGGACGCAGAACATGACCCAAACCCACCGGCCTGCTGCCATCGCGCCGGCTGGATCGGCGCTGCCGGCCGCTCCGGCGCGCCCTGCCCGGCGGCCCGGTACCCGCGCCGGCTGGACGATCCTGATCAGCGTGGTGCTCGGCATCGCCATCGCGGTGTTGTGGTCCGCACAACTGGTGGACGACGACATCGGCGTGAACGTGGCCGACGGCCTGCTCGGCCGCAAGGCCGCAAATGCCGATTTGGCAAGCACCGTAACCGGCCTGGTGTTCGCCTTCGTCACCGGCATCGCCGGTACCTTCACGGCCTGCAACGTCGCGGTCTTCAGCGCGATCGCGCCGATGGTGCAGGACCGCGCGACGCTGTCGGGTCGGCTCCGGCTCGCGCTGCGCCCGCTCGGCTGGCTGTCGGTGGGTGCGCTGGTGGTGGCCGGCGGGTATGGCGCGATCGGTGCCCGAGTAGGCGACCGGATTCCGCAACTGTCAACCAGGACGGTGGGAAACCACTTCCCGGTGCGGCTGCTCCAGTCGGTCGGTGTGTTCGGTGCGATCGGGCTGATCATGCTCTACCTCGGGTTGGCCGCGCTGCGGGTAGTGCCTGATCCGCTGGGCCGGCTTTCCCAGCGCTGGCCGCAAACGCAGCAGTTGCTGATGGGCGCGCTCATCGGTGGCTTCCTGATCGGGCGACCATGGCCCTTGTTCCACAAGATGTTTCTGCACGCCGCCGACACCCACAACGCGCTCTACGGCGGGGCTGCCTTCGCGCTGGTCGCGGTCGGCAACCTGCTGTTGATGGCGGTGCTGTTCCTGCTGCTGGCCGCGAGCAAGTTCCCGCAGTGGCTACGCACCAAGCCGTCGCGGATCAGCACGGTTTCCGCGGCCGCGCTATTGATCGGTGGATCGTTCACCTTTGTGTACTGGGTGGTCAGGCTGCCGGCGTACTTCGGCTACGGCTGGTTCCCGACCATGCCCTGGCACTGATCGCAAGCCGGCACCGCCTCGGCCGCGTCAGGATGTGGTGTAGCTGATGAGTCCCAGGCACATCTCGTCGGAGGAACCCTCGCCCCAGACCACGTAGCGGGGCGGCAGTTTGGCCAACGCCGGCAACTCCGACCGCAGCGTCGCGTCATGGGTGCAGGTGACCCGCAGGCTGTCGCCCGGCCGCACCGTGACCGGCTGCCTGAGCAGGGTGGCGCGCTGGTCGTCGAAGTTCCACACCTTGATGTCGAGCAAACGCTGGCTCGTGCCGTCCTGTCGTTGCAGGTCGATCTGGATGGACTTGCCGAGCAGATGCATGTGCCCGGCCACCGCCCAAATCCGCATGGTGCTGGTCGCCGGACGAGCGCAGCTCTGGGTCGGGCCGGCCCGGGGTTGCAGGACCGAACCGCCGCACAGCAGTTGTAGGCCGGCCACCACGCCGCCGGCCTGCATTCCGAACCGATGCACCACGTCGAGCACCGACGCCACCCGATCGCACAGTGGGCCGGTCTGGTCGGCTGGGCAGGGCAGCTCCACCGGCGCCGGCAGCAGCATGGTTTGCAGCGGTAGCAGGCGGCTGTTGGGTGGTGCCACCCGGAGCTTGACCGTGGTGCTGTCCACCCCGTCGCCATTGAGCAGGTTGTAGTGCATCTGCAGGATCAGCCGGCTGCCGGCCGACAGGCGTTGTCCGGTGCCGGCGGCGAATCGCTGTTCTCCGCCGGAGGTGGCCCAGGCCGCTACCCAAGGCGCGGAGTTCAGCCCACCGAGCGAGTCGGCGTTGCCGGGCAGCCCCGGACCGCCGAAGCAGGACCAGCCCAGCCTGGGATCCGAGGCGTCCTTGGCCTCGGCGGCCGGGACCTGCTGCGGATCGACCCGGTAGAGGATCGCGTGGTGGACCAGGTTCGGGTTGCCGGGTTCCAACACCACGCCGGACAGGTAGGTGTCGGTGCTGATCTTCGGATCCAGCAGGATGCATCGGTAGTCGTCGGTGCCGCCGGCCTCGGCCTGCGGCCGGTACGTGCCGCCCGGCATTGGCAGGGTGATCCAACGCTCACCGGGCCGCAGCGCGGCGATCGGCACCGAACCGGGCGCGCCGTGCTGGTGACCGCTACCGGTTGCGGCGGCGGACGCACCGGTCGACGGCGCGGCGACCTGGCCGCGGGTCGACGTGCAGCCGACCAGCAGCAGTCCGGTCATGACAAGCGCCGGCCAATGGCGGCCTGCTCGGGATCGGGTGGATCGTGACACGCTCTAATCATGCCTGAGCGAACGCGGCTATCACCGGCGATCAGGCAGGCGCTATCAGGCCGGCCGGGCCCGAATGGCCGACCAGCCCTGGTCGATGCGGATCTGGGCCACCGGCCGCCAACCGTTGAGCCGGATAGCGTTGTGCACCGCCTGCCGGGACAGTTGTGAGTCACCGGCCGCGTTCGGATAGCAAATCCACAGCACGGCCTGCGCGGACTCGGCCAGGATGGCCGGCAACTCGGCCGCGAGTTGCCGATGCGATCCGAAGAACGCCTGGACGACCTCGGCCCGCTGGGCACTGCCCTCGGCGACCGCTTCATCAGCCGCCAGCAGTCGGGCGCCGGCCGGCAACGGTCCGATCTGCTCGCGGTAATTCGGCGGGGGGTTGATCAGCCACAATCGCTGCCCCGGCTTCAGCTCAAGTCGCGCCGCCACGCTCTTGTCGGGCATCGGATCTCGTTTCGCCGTCCAGCGCGGCAGCGCCGCCGGGCTCTGTTTGCCGGATCGGCAAGCCGTCGATGCTGGGCGCGTGAGGCGTCCACAGACGATTAAGTTTCATATAGTGAGTGTTGCTGAAGGCGGAGTCAATCGGTTATCGGCGCCCGATCAGATACTGCACCGGCGCCGCCGATACCACCGGCGGATCGACCAGGCGAGGTCGGTGCAACTGGAGGTCCAGCACCCCGCCGGAACCACTGCCGGAGATGGCTGCCCGCCCGACCAGGGCACCGGCTATCGAGCCGACCGCTAGTTCGCTGAGCAGGATGTCGTCGGGCACCGACCAGGCCAGCACCGAGCGGCCGGCAGGCGGCATGATGTCGGCCGGCCCGCCGTCGCGCAGCATGGTGAAACCGGTCGGTGAACCGCTGGGCAGCTCGCTTTCGAACAGCCCGATCAGGGTGATGCGACCGGTCAGCCGGGTACCTCGAGGCGCGGTGCACAGCACCGGCAGCCGGCCGCCGGTCGGCGCGCCGAGGTCGAACTCGGACAGCCTTCGATCGCCGCAGGCGTCTACCAGTTGGCGGAACCGACCCGGTGCCAGGCCAACCAACCTGCCAAATTGGGTGGTAAACGTGCCCAGGCTCTCGTAGCCCACCAGGCCGCTGATCAGGGTTACCGTCATGTCGCTGTCGGCGAGTAGCTGCTTGGCCCGCTGCATGCGCAGGCTGGCCAGGAACCGAGCCGGCGTGGTGGAGGTGACCTGCCGGAACGTCCGGTGAAAGTGGAAGCGACTGTAGATCGCGGCCGCGGCGGCATCCTCCAACCGCAGCGTCTGGTACAGCATCTCGTGCATCCCGACGATCGCCCGGCGAACGGCCGCCTCGTGGTCGGCCTGGACGGCGGGGTGCTCACAGCGCTGCGAGCGGCCCTTGATCGGGCGCCCGATCGGCTCGGTGCCGGACAGCTGCAGCCGGCGCCGCGCCACCGGGAGGAGGTCGGCACTGGCTACGAGCTGGCTGGACATGGCGGTTCCGTTCGCCGACCGGCGGGCGCCGATCGCTGAGGGGCCGATGAGCTATCACTACGGTTTGGTGTACCAAGACTGTAGCCAGCTTTGTCACATCTCGGTAGCCCTGGTCGGCCCATTGCCGATCGAGCAATCAGAACAAGGGCAATCTCGAGACAGCCGGCCGGCCGGTTCTGACAGGGCCGCGCTTCGACGCAGGTCGCTATGTCGAAGAGCACCGGGGCAATCGCGGGGCCCAGCGCCTAGCGAGCTGGCGAGCGACGGCTGCCGGCGTTTTGCCTACCCATCCGCCGGTTGCGGCGTACGGTTACTAAGTAGTAAGCACAGCGAACCTTCGGCCGCGTCCGCACCGAAGCAGCTGTGCGCGACCCAGCAAGGGAGCCTTTGGTGGCAGATCGCCGCTCTTATGGCCAGTTCTGCGGATTTGCGGCTGCGCTGGACGTGCTCGGAGACCGGTGGACGCTATTGATCGTCCGTGAGCTGGTGCTCGGGCCGAGGCGGTTCAACGAACTTGCCGACAACCTCCCCGGCATCGGGCCGAACCTGCTGTCCGAGCGGCTTCGGTCGCTTACCGACAGTGGAGTAATCGAACGTGCCACTGTGGACGGTGACGCGCGCGGTCGGGTGTACGCGCTCTCTGAGGCAGGACGTGGACTGCGCGCACCGGTGATGCAACTGGCACGCTGGGGTATGCAATTCATGACGCCGGAGCTGGCCCAGGGTGAGGCCCGCGCCGAGTGGTGCTTCCTGGCGATCGGCTCCATGATCGACCAGAATGCCGTGCCGGACCGCGACGAGAGCTATGAATTTCATGTAGATGACGAAGTGTTCACGATCTCGGTCGCCGACGGCGCGGTCACCACCAGCCAAGGGCCCAGTGAGCGGTCGGTGCTCCAGGTGTTCACCGATGCGCGCACCTTCATCGAGATCGGGGCCGGACTAACCACGCCGTTCGAGTCCGCTGTCAGTGGCCGGTTGATCATGACCGGTGACCTGGCCGCGGTGAATCGCTGCAATGCGTTACTCGGACTAGCCCAGGGCAACATGCCGTCCCGCAAGGGTCGCACGGGGAATACTTCAGCGACGGCGCATTCCGCCGGTAAGCGAGCACGCTCAGCCAGGGTCAAGCCCGCTGCTCGGTAATCGCTCACCTGCCGACCGGTCAGCAACGATCCACGGAGCGGATGCCCCGGCGGCTTTGCTGCCACGTGCAGGTGGCAGTGCTTCGCGCCCGGCGGAGCGGCTTCGAGATTGCTATAATTTCGCATAGAGACTTCGTAGACGCGCCGAAATTGCCCGGCTTTCTTTGCAGTCACGGGTTGCCCCCGAGCCGACGGGAGGCTACGGTGAGCCTCACTCACTTCGCGCAGCTTGCTACATCATTTGTGCTGAAGTGAGCACGGGGGTCGAGCCAGCGTTAGCAAACAGAGCCGGATACCGTTCGCATTGATGACCCTTGCCCCGAAGCGGGTCGTCGGCCCTTCGAGCTGGGTAGTTATGCCATGATGCCTGCACAATCGCTATCACTTCGTATGGCTAACTTTCAACGGCGCGGGTTCCGCACCGACCGGCCAGCTGCCCGGGCTTGCCTGGAGGCAGTGGCCATCAGCTTCTTGACCGGTTACAACCTTGCTGCCCGGGCACGTGATGTCAGGGAGTTGCACGACTTGCTGGCCGAGGTGCCCGATGCGCAGCGCGGCTTCAGCTACGAGGGTGCCGGTATGCATACCGCCATTGCGGATATGCTGCGTTTCGGCCGATCCGAACGCACCGAACGGCTGGCCCGCGGACCGGGCGCCGCATACCGCCATCTGGTACATGTCGGCGCGGGCTGGCCGCTCGCCCCGATCAGGTCGGCCCGGTGCTTGCGATTGCCGCGCACCCCGTTGCTGCGTTGGCTGGCCCTGGATGGTGCCGGCTTCGGAGCGGCATTCTTCGGCGGCGAGCGCGCACTGCAGCGGATCTGCCGGCGTACCGATGGCCCGCGTCAACGAATCCGGATCGCCGGAGCCGGTCGGGCGCTGTGGTTCCAGCAGGCGGCCGACATCGAGGCGATCCAACGCGTGATCGGCGCGCAGCCGCCGGCTGCCGCAGCCGACCTATGGGCCGGAATCGGGCTGGCCTGCGGCTATGCCGGTGCCACCGATACCGAGGGCAGGCGCCAGCTGGCGCAGGCCAGTGGACGGTTTTTGAGCAATGTTGGACAGGGTGTCCTATTCGCCAGCACGGCTCGGCTGCGCTCCGGCTTCGTTCCGGAGCACACCACGCGGGCCTGCCGCGAGCTCGTCGGCCTGTCGGTGGAACAGGCCGCGCAGTGGACCGACGAGGGGTGCGCCGATCTGGTCGACCGGCCTGATGTCGAGGCCTACCAGCTGTGGCGGGATCGGCTGGCTGTTCGGGCAACAGTGCAGGTCACAGCATGACCGGCGACCGGTTGCGCCGGCTGGTGCCGATGGCTGTGGTGTTGGCCTGCATCGCCGCGGTCGGCTGGACTACCGCCCGGCCGGGCATGCCGGCCGGCCAGCGCGCCCAGTTGCTGAAGCAGTTCGGCTTCCAGGTATTGCCGGCCAATTCAGAACCGGCCGACGCCCGCTACGAACGTCCGGTGGAACCGTCGCTGAGCGGCATCCAGCAGTGGATCTCGGCAGTGGGCGCGGCGGTCGCGTTGACCGACCTGCGCGGCCTCGGCCGGCCGGCCGACATGTGCCTGGTCGACCCGCGCGACGACTCGGTGACGATCAAGGCCGTCCCCGGCAGCGACTCGCCGTCCTACCCGCCGTTCAAGTTGGTCCCCACCGGCCTTGCCTACGACGCCACCATGGCACCGATGGGTTGCGTGCCGGCCGATGTGAACTCCGACGGCGCCACCGACCTGATCGTCTACTACTGGGGCCGCTCGCCGGTGCTGTTCCTCAACCACGCCCATCGGCCGCAGGTGCCCCGCGCCTCGGACTTCACCGCCGCCGAACTAGTCAACCCGATGCAGATCTGGAACACCACCGCGTTGAACATCGGTGACCTCGACGGCTCGGGCAACCTGTCGATCATTGTCGGCAACTACTTCCCCGATGGGGCAAGGGTGTTGGACCCGCTGGCCACCCGTGACTCGCTGATGCACATGCAGGACGGAATGGGCATGGCACGCAATGCCGGCGCTAACCGGATCCTGAAGCTGCACCCGACAGGCGTGTTCGGCGCCGTACCGGGGGTCACCGACGAGAGCACTGCGATGCCAGCCTCGGCCATCTACTCGTGGACGCTGGCGATCGGCCTGCAGGATCTGACCGATACCCTGCTGCCCTCGATCTACTTCGCCAACGACTTCGGGCCGGACCAGTTGCTGATCAACTGCTCCACTCCCGGTCACCTGTGCCTGCACGAGGTGCTCGGTAACCGCACGCTGACCCAACCCAAGTCCAAGGTGCTCGGCCGGGACTCCTTCAAGGGCATGGGGGTCACCTTCAGCTACCCGTCCGGGACCGGCCTGCCGATGATCATGGTCAGCAACATCACCAGTGAATGGGCTTTGTTCGAAAGTAACTTCGCCTTCGTGCCAACCGGTGACGCCGCCGGCGTCCGGGCCGGCAAGGTGCCCTGGCGCGACGATAGCGAGGTGCTGGGGCTGTCCCGCAGCGGCTGGTCCTGGGATGTCAAGGCCGGCGACTTCGACAACTCGGGCACCGACCAGTTCATCCAGGCCGAGGGCTTCGTGAAGGGCAGTCGCGACAAGTGGCCGCAGCTCCAGGAGTTGGCAATGGCCAATCCGGAATTGCTGCCCTATCCGATCGCCTGGCCCAGGGTCAGGTCCGGCGACGAGCTGTCCGGTGAAGACCAGAACCGGTTCTACGCCCGCTCCGGTGGCCGCTACACCAACCTGTCGTCCCAGCTCGGCCTCGATCAGCCCGGCGTCAGCAGGGGATTCGCGCTCGGTGACGTCAACGGCGACGGCAAGCTCGATGCTGTCGTGGCCAACCAGTGGGCCGACTCGTCCGTGCTGATCAACACCGCCAGCACCGGGCACCCGGGCGCCGACCTGGACATCATGCAGCAGTTGCCGAGCGGGACGTTGGTGACGGCGATCGGCGTGACGGTGACCGCCGCGGCCAGCGACGGGCTGCCGGCGCAGAAGAGCCAGCTCTATTACGCCAACGGGCATGCCGGGGTGTCGGCTGCCGAGATCCACCTGGCGGTGGCCAACCTGGGCCTGACCACGATCCAGCTGGCCTGGCGGGACGGTGCGGTGATCCACCACGCCACGGCCGAGATCGGTCCCGGCCATCAGCAAATCCAACTGCTCCAGAACGGCGGGGTGACGGTGTCATGAGCTTGACCGAACAACGCTATGTCGAAGTCCGCCCGATCGCCGTTGCACAGCCACCGGTCCAGCCGCCGCCGGCCCCGGCCACCGCGCCGGCCAAGCCCAAGGACCGCCGGGTCGCCGCGCTGAGCCGGTTCGCCGTATCGATCACCGCCCTCACCGTGCTCGGCTATGCCTTCCTGGGCTTTGAACAGGCCCCGCTGACGCCGGTGGTCTGCTTGCTCGCTTCCTACACGTCCGCGCTGCTGTTCGAAGCCGTCGACAGCTGGGCGTGGCGACGCCGGCCGGACTTCGCCGGCGGTCCGCGGGCGGTAATGGTCTTCCTGCTGCCGCCGCACATCACCGCCCTGGCCTGCGGGATGCTGCTGTACGGCAACGCGGCATTCTCGGTGTACGTGTTCGCGGTGGTCGTCGGCAACGGCAGCAAGTACCTGGTGCGGCTGCGGATCAAGGGACGGCTGCGGCATCTGCTCAACCCGTCCAACACCGGCATCGCCACCACCTTGGTGGTGTTCCACTGGGTCGGCATCGCACCGCCCTACCAGTTCACCAACAACTACCACGAGGCCGTCCCGTGGGTGCTGCCACTGGGCATCCTGATGTTGGGCACCATGTTGAACAGCAAGCTGACCGGCAAGATGCCGCTCATCCTCGCCTGGGTGGTCGGCTTCGTCGGCCAGGCGATCGTCCGGGCGCTGTTCCACGGTGACTCGCTGGTGGCGGCATTGTTGCCGCTCACCGGGGTGGCCTTCATCCTGTTCACCAACTACATGATCACCGACCCCGGCTCGACTCCGACGGCCCGGCGCGGCCAGATCATCTTCGGGTTGACCGCGGCCGCGGTGTACGGCGCGCTGGTGTGGAACGGCATCGTGTTCGGCTTGTTCTTCTGCCTGGTCATCACCTGTCTGCTGCGGGCCGCGGCGGTGGCGCTCACGCCATTGGTGGTCGCGATCTGCGCGCGGTTGCTGCCGCCTCGGCTGCGCCCGGTCCCGGTGGTGGTAAGGCCGTGACCGGCCAGGTCCCGATCGCGGTCGTGGGCCTGGCTTGCCATTACCCGGACGCGGACTCACCGGCCGAGCTCTGGAACACCGTGCTCGGCCGGCGCCGCGCGTTCCGAGCGATACCGCCGGAACGGCTGTCGGCCGATTACCTCGGCGAGGCCGATGACCCGGACCGTACCTACCTCAGCGCGATGGCGGTGCTGGCCGGCTGGCAGTTCGACCGCCGCCGCTTCCAGGTGCCGGCCGCCGTCTACCAGGCGGTCGACCCGGCGCACTGGCTGGCGTTGCAGACCAGCGCGGAGGCGCTGGCCGACGCCGGCTTCGCACAGGCCGAGGGCTTGGACCGCGACCGAGTCGGGGTGGTAGTCGGCAACAGCCTAACCGGCGAGTTCAGCCGGGCGTCGCAGCTCCGATACCGGTTGCCCTTTCTCAACAAGGTCATCCGGCGATCGATGGCGGAGGCCGGTGCGGATCTGAGCATGGCCGAACAGGTTCTGCGGGCCTTTGACGCGCAGTTGTTGGCCACCTTCGCCGAGCCGACCGATGAGACGCTGGCGGGCGCGCTGTCCAATACCATCGCCGGACGGATCTGCAACCACTTCGACCTGGGCGCCGGTGGGTACACCATCGACGGTGCCTGCTCGTCCAGCCTGCTGGCGGTGATCACCGGCTGCCGGTCGCTGGCGGCCGGCGAACTTGACATGGTGCTGGCCGGCGGCGTTGATCTGAGCCTGGATCCGCTGGAGCTGGTCGGCTTCGCCCGGCTCGGCGCGCTGGCCCGCGGGCCGATGCGGGTTTTCGACGCGGAGCCGACCGGCTTCCTGCCCGGCGAGGGCTGCGGGATGTTGGTGCTGATGCGTGCCGACGAGGCCCGGCGGCGCGGCTTGCGCCAGTACGCCGAGTTGCACGGTTGGGGAGTTTCCTCCGACGGTGCCGGGGGAATCACCAGGCCGGAAGCTGCTGGGCAGGCTCGAGCAATGTTGGCGGCCTATCGACACGCCGATCTGGACCCGGCCCAGGTGCGGTACCTGGAAGGGCACGGCACCGGAACCGCGGTCGGCGATGCGGTCGAACTGGAGGCACTGAACCGGGTGCGCGGCCGGGCACCGGGCGTGCTCGGCTCGATCAAGGCGAACATCGGTCACACCAAGGCCGCTGCCGGGGCGGCCTCGCTGATCAAGACGGTGCTGGCGGTACACCGGCGGGTGATTCCGCCGAGCACCGGCGTCCGCAGCCCGCACCCGCTGATGTCGCCGGAGGTCAGCGGGCTGACCGCGCCGCCGGTGGCCGCCGCCTGGCCCGTTCGCGACAGCTGGGCGGCGGTGTCGTCGATGGGCTTCGGTGGGATCAACTGCCACCTGGTGCTGTCCGGCGAATCGGGCCGGGCCGGCGGCCGACTGCGCCGGCCCGAAGCGGCACCGACCGGACGGCCGGGGCTGGAGTTGCTGGCCCTGGCCGCACCCGAGCCGGATCAGCTCGGCGCGCTGCTGGCGCAGGTCGCCGAGCGTGCCCGGCGCTGGTCGCTGGCCGAGTTCGAGGACATCGCGCTCAGCACCAACCGGTCGTTCAACGGCCTGTCGGCGGTGCGCTGCGTGCTGGTCGCCGAGCGGCCGGATGAGCTGGCCGAGGTCGCCGCCAAGGCCGCCGCCCGGCTGGTCGAGCTGCGCCCCACCGACCGGACGCCGATCGTGGACGAGGGTGCCGGGTTTGCGCTCGGCGCCGGCCGGCCGCCGCGGATCGGCCTGCTGTTCCCAGGGCAAGCGGCTCCGGTACGCGGCCGGCTCTCGGACTGGGCAGCCGGCTTGCCGGCTATCCACGCGGCGGCCAACTCGCCGGAACCAGGACCGGACGATGACCCGGACACCGCACGGGCCCAACCGGCGGTGATCCGGCAGTCGTTGGCCGCGCTGGCATGGCTGGAGCGCGCCGGCGTCCAGCCGGTGGCAGTGCTCGGGCACAGCGTCGGTGAGCTGGCCGCGATGGCAGCCGCCGGCATGCTCCGGCCGGCCGAGGCGCTCCGGCTGGCCGAGCAACGGGGTGCGCTGATGGCGGCGCTCGGCCGGTCCGGCACCGGCATGCTTGCGATATCGGCCGATGCGGCAACGGTGCAACCGGTGCTGGCCGGGACCGGGGCCACCATCGCCTGCCAGAACGGGCCATCGCAGACGGTTGTCGCCGGCAGCGACGCCGACCTGGCCCTGGTGCGTTCCGCGGCGACCGGCGCCGGCCTGGAAACCGCCCGCCTGAATGTCTCGCACGGCTTCCACAGTGCGGCCATGCAGGCGGTGCCGGCGGCAATCGCCGCGGTGCTGGCCGAGATCGAGTTCGACGCCCCGGACGTGGACCTGATCTCCACGGTTACCGGTGCTGCGGTGGGGCCGGCGGATGATCCCGCCGCGCTGCTGATGAAACAGCTGGTGGCACCGGTGCGGTTCGCCGATGCGTTGGCGGTGCTGGCGAATCGCTGTGATCTGCTGGTGGAGGCCGGCCCGGGGCACACCCTGTCCGGCCTGGCACGCGATTGCGTCGACCTGCCGGTGCTCAGCTGCGACGCCGGCGGCGCCGAACGCACCGGCGCGCTCACCATGGCCGCGCTGGCGGCAGCGGGGGTGGCAAGCCCGCGGAACTGGCGTGGCCCGCGGGCGTTCCGGCACCGTCGGCTCGACGAGGAGATCCAGCTGCTCGGCAATCCGTGCGAGACCGCGCTCACCGCGGTAGCTGTTCCGCCGGTCGTCGAGCCGGCTCCGCCGACCGAACCGGCGCCGGCCGGGTTACCACCGATGCCGGAACCGACCCGGCCACCGTCCATTCGGCCCTCGGCCCCGGCGGGCCCGGGCCGGGCGCTGGATCTACTGCGCACGGTGCTCGCCGACCGGGTGGAGTTGCCGGCCGCGCTGCTCGAGCCGGGTTGCTCACCGTTGCGCGATCTGCACATCAGCTCGCTGGAGGTGCGCCGGTGCGTGACCCAGGTCTGTGCGCAGCTCGACCGGTCGGCGCCGAGTTCGGCGCTGGCGCTGTCCGATGCCACCCTCGGCGAGCTGGCGGAGGTGATCGACGGTCTGCCGGCCGGGTCCCAGGTGTCCGCCGGCGATGACCGGGTGCCGGGCGTCCGGGCCTGGTTGGCCGCCTTCGAGCACTACTGGACCGACTGGCAACCATCCTCGAGCGGCCCGCCGGATCCTTCACTGGTCGAGATAAGGCTGCGTTCCACCGAGGAATCTGCGCTGCTGGCCGAGCTGGCGGAACTGCCGGGCCGGCTGGCCGGGTCGCCTCGGCTGCTGTTACGGCACCGGGGGCAGCCCGGTGCCGCCGGCTTGGCCCGCAGCATCGCGGTGGAGGCGCCGCAGATCGGGGTGACGGTGCTGGACGAGTCGGCCGGTCGGTGGACCGGTCCGGCCGCCGAGCTGGCCGCCGGACCCGGCGAGTACCAGGAGTTGCGGATCCACGCCGGTGGATTGCAACGCCTGGCCAGCCGGCGCCGCGAACCCGGCCCAGTCCGTCCGGTGCACTTAGAACCGGACGAGCTGGTGCTGGTGACCGGTGGCGCGGCCGGCATCACCGCCCGCTGCGCCGCCGTCCTGGCCGCGCGCGATGGCTGCCGGCTGGTCGTGCTGGGCCGTTCGCCGGCGACCCACCCGGCAGCCCGGACGGCGCTGGCCGAACTGCGCGCCACCGGCGCCGAGGTGCGGTACGCCAGCTGCGACGTCACCGACGCCGGTGCGGTGTCCACGCTAGTGGCCAGGCTGCGGGCCGAGGCGAACATCGCCGGCCTGGTGCATGGCGCCGCGGTGAACGAACCGGCCCCCTTGGCTGCCGTCGATGCCGGCTCGCTGGCCAGGGCCTGGCGGCCGAAGGTCATCGGGTTGCAGAATCTGCTTGACGCGACCGGGGATTCGTTGCGGTTGCTGGTCGGGTTCGGTTCCATCATCGGACGGTTCGGGTTGCCGGGGCAGGCCGATTACGCGGTGGCCAATGACGGCCTCCGGGTGACGCTGGAGCGGTGGGCGGCCGAGCGGCCGGCCTGCCGAGTGCGGGTCGTCGAGTGGTCGGTATGGGCCGAGCTGGGCATGGGGCTACGGATGGGCGTGCTGGACGAGCTGCGCCGCCGGGGCGTCGAGCCGATCCGGCCAGCCGACGGAATCGCCATGTTCACTCGGCTCATAGACGATGAGGCCGGCCCGATTACCAGCCTGGCCACCGGGCGGTTCCCGCCGACCAGCACGGCCCGGCTGACCGGGTCGGCGGATACCGATGGCAGGTTCTTGGAGAACCTGGTGCTGCACCTGCCGGCTACCGAGTTGGTGGCCGACAGCGAATTGTCTTACGGAGATGATCTATACCTGGCCGACCACGAGATCCAGGGCGGCGGCGTGCTGCCTGCGGTGCTGGTGCTGGAGGCCTTCGCGCAGGCGGCCGGTCTGCTCGGCCTGCCGGCCGGCGGCGTGGTCTTCGAACAGGTGTCACTGACCAGCCCGGTGGATGTCGGACCGGATGACCGGGTCACCCTGCGGGTGGCCGCACTGAGCACCGAGCCGGATCGGTACGAGCTGGTGGCCCGCTGCGACAGCGACGACTACGCCGCCAACCGGGTCTCGGCGCTGCTGCGACCGATGGGGTCGATGGCCGCCGATCGCGCGCCGGCCGTCCCACCGCCAGGGCTTAGTGCCGATCGGCCGAGTCCGCTGTACGGCCAGGTGTTGTTCCATCGCGGCCGGCTGCGACGGGTGCTGGACTACCAGCTGCTGACCGCGTTTCGGCTGCGCGCCTGGGTACATTCGGATGCGCTGACGCGCTGGTTCTCCGGCTTCCACAGCGGTCGGCTGCGGCTGGGTGACCCCGGTGCGCTGGATGCCATGCTCCAGGTTCTGCTGCCGGCGGTGCCGTTGCGGCTAGCCTTGCCGGTGGCCTGCGAGCGGATCGAGATCCCGCCGGCCAGCGGTGCCGGAGCGTTGCTGGTCGAAGCGACCGAGCTGTCGCACACCGCCGACGAGTTCACCTTCGATGTCAGCCTCAGCAGGCCGGACGGTCGACTGGTGGCTCGCTGGACCGAGCTGCGACTGCGTGCGGTCGCCGAGCGCAAGTTCGGCACCGGCCTGCCGTTGCCACTGGTCGGGCCGTGGCTGTCCCGGCTGGCCGCCGAGGCCGGCGTGGCCGACGGACTGCTGATCGCCAGCGGCCCCGGCGAGCGGGGTGATGTGGCAGCCACCGCGCTGCTGGAAGCGATCACCGGCCGGTCGGTCCGGCACACGCCCGAAGGCCGACCAACCCTCAGCGATGGGGCAGCGCAGCGGCTCAGCGCCTCCTACCTACCGAGCGCGCTGCTGGCCGGTGCGGCCGAGCGTCCATTCGGCTTGGACTGGCAGCGCCCGGCTGACCTAACGGAGTCGGCCTGGGGCGACTGCCTCGGCACCGCCGACCTGGCCCTGGCCGGGCAGCTCCAGCAGGCTGCCGGGTACCGGTTCGCCGTTGCCTGCACGATGATCTGGTGTGCGCGAGAGGCCGTCCGCAAGGCCGTCGGCGACGAGGGCGGCCCGCTGGCGCTGCTCGACCGTGGGCCGGCCGGCAGCCAGCTGTTGCAGGCCGGCGAGCTGAGCCTGCTCGGTGCGCCGGTCACGATTGCCGAACTGGGTGAGGTGGTCTGTGTGCTGGCGGTTGCCGGTGGCAGCCGGTGACCGGCTACCGGTACCGGCAGTTGGTGACCTTCGCCGACACCAACGTGGTAGGCAACGTCTACTTCAGCAAGTACGTGGAGTGGCAGGGTCGGTGCCGCGAGCTGTTCCTGCTCGAGCATGCCGCCCAGGTCGCCCGTGATACCGCCGCCGGCCGGCTGGTGTTGGTCACCATCGGCTGCCGGATGGACTACCTCGAAGAGTGCTACGCGATGGACGAGCTGCTCATCGAGATGACCCCCAAGGTGGTGGCGGCCAATCGGATCACCATGGGCTTTCGGTACCGGCGCGATTCGGTCGAGGTGGCCCGCGGCGAGCAGACGGTCGGGTTCATGGCGCGGGACGGTGACCGGCTGGTGCCGGTGCCGGTTCCGAGCGCGCTGGTCGAGGCGATGCGTCCATTCAGCTGACCCCTCCACAGAACGGGACAACAGGGGTAGCTTGAGCGAAGTTTGCGCCGCTTCGTCACGGGAGGTCTACATGCGCCGCTTACCGTTTATCACCCTTGCCGCCGGCATCTCGGTCGTCCTGGCTTTGGCCGGGTCGCCCGGCGGTGCCTCGGCCAGTCCCGCCATCGGCATCAGCGTCGTCGATGTCTCGCAGAGCACGCCGTCCGGCGACGTGCTGTCGCAGAACGAGACGCCGATTGCGATCAACCCAGCCAACCCGAACAACATGATCACCGGAGCCAACGACTGGAACTACAACGACGGCTGTGCGGTGAACTCCAGCTTCGACGGTGGACGTACCTGGTCGCCCACTCTGCCGAATGGCTTCGTGCCCGGCATGACCACGTTCACCAACGACCCGAATGTGCCGGGTACCGGCGCCTATGGAGCTGCCGGCGACCCGACGATCGCGTTCAGCCCGGACGGCTCGGTGGCCTACTTCGTCTGCCAGGCGTTCAACTTCACCTCGCCGTATCAGATCGCCCTGCTGCTGAACCGGTCCTACGACGGCGGCCGCACCTGGCAGCAAACCGGCCTGACCCAGGTCAGCACTGACACCGGCAACGGGGTGTCGAAGGGCTCGAACGGTCAGTTCCCCGACCACGAGAACATCCACGTCGATCCGACCAACGGCTGGATCTACGTCGCCTGGGCGCAGTTCAACGGCAAGAGCACCCACTCGCCGGTCCAGGTCGGGATCAGCAAGGACGGCGGCAACAGCTTCACCATCACCCAGGTGACGTCCGGCAACATCCGTAACGACCAGGACCAGCGCGTGGTGACCGACCCGCAGGGCAACGCCTACCTCATCTGGGACACCGGCGTCCAGGGCGGCAAGGGCACCGCGTTGTACGTCAGCGAACTGGCCAACGGCAGCAGCACTTGGTCGACGCCGTACCAGTTCGCCATGTTTAACAACCCGGTGTGCATCTTCCCGCCGACCTGCTTCGATATCTCCGGTGGCCAGTTCCGGGGTCCCGGCAGCTACCCGGCGCCGGCCTTCGACGCGGCCAATAACCGGCTCTACGTCGCCTACTCCGACATCAAGGGGACGTACGCCCAGATTTACCTCCAGTCGGCGCCAGCCACCAACCTCACCGCATGGACGGCACCGGTGGCGGTTGCCGCCGGCTCGGGCGACCAGTTCGGGGCGGAGCTCGGCATCGCGCCCAACGGACGGATCGACGTGATGTTCGACGACCGCCGATACAGCGCCAACCAGCTGGTGGATGTCAGCTACGCGACCAGCAGCAACGGCGGATCCAGTTGGCGGACCGCACGGGTCACGGCTGCCGGCTTCGACCCGTCCCAATGGGGGGTGCCCGGCGGCAGCTCGCCCCGTCCCTTCATCGGTGACTACAACGGCATCGCCTCGACGAACAGTTTTGCCGAGCTGACCTGGACCGGCGTTACTCCGCCCGCCCCGTACAACCTCGACATCTTCGCCGCGACTGTGACTCCGTAGCTCGATGGACGAAAGCCGGCTGCCACGCTCGATGACAGCCGGCTTTCGTTGCTACCGCGGGCGGAAACCAGCCGCCGGCCAGTGGATCAGCAGGCGCCCGGACCGCTGCGCGCCGAGGGCGATCATCGGGCTAGCAAAGGCAATCGCGATCGCGACCATCACCACAATGCGTCTTAGCGCGAGCCTCCTCGATCGATGCCTCAGTGCCATGATCGGCAGGCTCGCGCCGATGTGGAGACGCGGGTACCCCTGGGCGGTCGGACTTGCTGCTGGCACATCCGGCAAGATGTTGCCCGTGAAATTCCCACTGCAACCGAGATATGCCCGTCAATACGCGGAGCTGGCTCGTCTGCTGCTGCGGTACGGCCGCTCGGATCTGGTATCCGGGGTGGGCTTGGACGATATCGCTGACCCGATGCCGGACGACCAGACATCCGATGACGAAGCGGACCGGGCCGCGCGACTGACCGCGGACCTGGAGCGGATGGGTCCGACCTACATCAAGTTCGGCCAACTGCTGTCCACCCGAGTGGATCTATTGCCGCCGGTGTACACCGAGGCGCTGGCCCGGCTCCAGGATGAGGTCGAGCCGTTTTCGTTCGCCGAGGTTGAGCAGATCGTGGTCCAGGAACTGGGCGTGTCGCTAAGCCACGGGTTCAGCTCGTTCTCCGAGACGCCACTGGCGGCAGCGTCGCTGGCACAAGTGCATCGAGCGGAGTTGCGCAGCGGCCGGCAGGTCGTGGTCAAGGTACAGCGGCCGGGCGTGCGCGAGACGGTGCGGCAGGACATGGCGGCGCTCGGCGAGTTGGCCGAGTTCGCGGATGCGCACACCGAGGTCGGCCGGCGGTTCGGACTTACCGAGTTGCTGGGGCAGTTCCGCAGGTCGTTGGCCGGCGAACTGGACTACCAGCGCGAGGCGGCGAACCTGGTCCGGATCCGGGAGCTGCTCACCGACCATCCCCGGCTAGTCGTACCTCGCCCGGTATTCGACTACAGCACCAGCAGCGTGCTGACGATGGACTACGTCCCGGGTCGCAAGCTCACCGACATCAGCCCGCTCGGCCGGCTGGACATCGACGGCCGGGCCCTGGTGGCGGATCTGTTCCGCGCCTACCTTCAGCTGATCCTGGCCGACGGTTTCTTCCACGCCGATCCACATCCGGGCAACCTGCTGCTCACCCCGGACCAACGGATCGGTCTGATCGATCTCGGCATGGTGGGCACCGTCACCCCGCAACTACAGGATCAAATCGTCAAGTTGCTGCTGGCCATCAGCGATGGCGACGGGCACGGTGCCGCTACCGTGCTGGCCAGGATGGGCCGGCCGCTGCTGGAGTATGACGAACACGCATTCATCGCGGCCGCCAGCGACCTGGTCACCACCGCGGTCGGCGCCGGCACCATGGTGCCGGCCGGCACGGTGCTGGTGGAGCTCAGCCGGCTCTCCGGTGCCTCCGGCCTGCGGCCACCGAGCGAGATGGCGCTGATCGGCAAAGCCCTGCTCAGCCTGGACCAGATCACCAGCCAGCTGGACCCGGACTTCGTGCCGGCCGAGGCCATCCGCAACCATGTCGCCGACATCATGCAGGCAAGGATGCGGACCACGCCCGGCAGCCTGCTCACCGCCGCGATGGAGACCAAGGACTTTGCCGCCAAGCTTCCCGGCCGGATCAACACCGTCCTGGACGCGCTGGCACAGGGCAGCTTCGCGATCAAGGTGGACGCGCTGGACGAGGTGCAGTTCCTGCATGTCCTACAACGGCTGGCGACCCGGGTGACCATGGGCATCGTCATCGCCGCGCTCGTGCTCGGTGCGGCCCTGATGATGCAGATCCCCACCCATTCCAGGATCCTGGGCTATCCGTCGGTGGCCATCGTGGTGTTCGGACTGGCCGCGCTGGCCGCAGCCGCACTGTTGGTCTCGATCCTGCTCAGTGACCGGCGGATCGCCCGCAGATCCAAGGCCCAGCACGCCAACGACGACTAGGCCGAGGCCAAAGTGCCTTATCCAGCAACTCAATCTGACGTCGGTGAGCAGATTCGTACGGTCGCGGGATCAGAACGGTGGCGGATCGTCTTCCGTTTTCATCCTGTCGACGGTGGCTGGTGATCGGTCGGCTCGGGTCCAGGTTCGGTTGGGTGGGTCGGTGTAGTGGTGTCTGGTTGCGGTGGTCCAGGTGAAGGTGCCGTCTGGGTTGTTCTGGTAGTGCCAGCCGGTGCCGGTGGTCTTGGCCCGGTTGTGTCGTGGGCAGGTGAGGGCGAGGTTGTCCCTGCGGGTGGGTCCGCCGTGGTTGAACGGGGTGGTGTGGTCGGGTTCGCAGCGATAACCGGGTTGGTTGCAGGTGGGGAAGGCGCAGGTGTCGTCGCGGGCGGTCAGGTAGTCGCGGAGGCGTTGGGGTGGTCGGTAGCGGTGTGCGCTGATGTCGAGCAGGGCTCCGGTGTCCGGGTCGGTGAGTAGTCGTCGCCAGCTGCCGGATTCTTCGGCGGCCAGCCGGCGGGCGGTGTCTGCGGTGATGGGTCCGTAGCCGGTCAGGTGGCCGGGTTGGTCGTCTAGGCCGAGCAGGGTGTCGGCTGAGACGGTGACCTGAATGCTCGGACGGCGGCCCTGCACGGTGGGCAGCGCATCGTCGGGTAGCCCGGACAGCAGCCCATCGACGAATAAATCCGCGCGTTGCTGATCCAGCGACCTCCGGTCCTCGGCCGGAAGTAGTCCGGCGGCGGCGGTGAGCCGGGTGTAGAGCAGTTGGGCTTCCGGTGCGGGCAGCAGCGCGGTGAGGCTGGCCATGCCGTCCTCACCCGGCTGGTAGTCCACCCGCCGGTCGGCCACAGCAAGTTGGTGACGCTGTTCGGCCGTAGAGGGATCCAGCGCCAGCACGGCGCGGCGGACCCGACGGCGCAGCTGCGGCACGGTGACACAGCCGGCGGCGAGCACATCCGGCAGCACCGCGGCCTCCAACGCCGCGGGCAGTTCGGGTTGGTCGGCCGGTAGCCGCCAGACCGCCTCGGCCAGCACATGGGCATGCGCGGCCGAGATCGACCCGGCGGTCACCGCGGCCAACGTAACCGGCAGCTCGGCCACCACCGTCTCGGCTTGGGCCAGCCGGGCCTGGGCGGTGCGCAGCGGCAACTGCAACGCCAGCGACACCGCCTCCTGACCCAGCCCCAGCTTGGACGTATCGCCGGCACCGATCGCGGCCAACACCTGCAACTGAGCGGCTTCGAACCAGCGCCGCTGCTCCTCCAACACCACCAGCAAGTCGATCTGCTCAGCGGTCGACAACGCGGCCGGGTCGATACAGTCCAGTTCGGTGGCGGAGCGGAACGCCGGGTGCTCACCGACCGCGCAGGCGAGCAGTGCCGAGTCGTCCATGTGTTCGATTCTACGTTGCCGCAGCGTCCTCGTAAATAGAGATTAGCCAATAACTAAAAGGCGAATCTGCATCGAGATGTCGTAATCGACAACGCTAACCCGGCACCGGGAAGGCGACCGGGCTGCGGTGACCGGCCTGATCGACGGCACGGAGGCCGAAGAAGACATTGTCCTTGGACAGGTCCACCGTCGCGGTGGTGACGTCACCCACCGGGATCGCAAAAGTCCAGTCGGGTTCGGTGCACGGGCGCCACACGATC
>DATFHF010000065.1:0-22454 GCA_035248685.1 Jatrophihabitans sp. | reverse complement strand
GATGATGCCGAGGTCGCCGAGGACAGCAGCACCGACGTCGCGGAGCGGCACGAGAAGCTGACCGACGACGTCGACGCGCTGCTGGACGACATCGACGAGGTTCTGGAGACCAATCCCGAGGACTTCGTGCGCAGCTTCGTCCAGAAGGGCGGCCAGTGAGCGATCTGGATGGTCACGGCTTGCTGCGCTACGCCACCGCTTCGGGCTCCTCGTCCTTCCTGGACTTCATGTCGTCAGCGGCGGCCGAGTTGCTGCCCGGCCGGCGGATGATTAGTCCGGACGGCTACGGCGGCTCGGTCGGCGGACCGGAGCTCACCCACGGCACCACCATCGTCGCGGCGACCTTCGACGGCGGCGTGGTGATGGCCGGGGACCGGCGCGCCACCATGGGCAACCTGATCGCCCAACGCGACATCGAGAAGGTCTTCGCCGCCGACGAGTTCAGCCTGGTCGGCATCGCGGGCACCGCCGGCATCGCGGTGGAGCTGGTCCGGCTGTTCCAGGTCGAACTGGAGCACTACGAGAAAATCGAAGGCACCCCGCTCACCTTGGACGGCAAGGCGAACCGGCTGGCCACCATGATCCGCGGCAACCTCGGCGCGGCGATGCAGGGGCTGGCGGTGGTGCCAATATTCGCCGGCTACGACATCGACACCTCGGCGGCCGGCGATCCGCGGCATGCCGGGCGGATCTACAGCTACGACGTGACCGGCGGCCGGTACCCGGAGCAGTACTACTACTCGGTCGGCTCCGGTTCGGTGTTCGCCAAGAGCGCGTTGAAGAAGCTGTGGCGGCCGGAACTCACCGAGGACGAGGCGGTCGAAGTGGTCGTCGAGGCGCTCTACGACGCCGCCGACGACGACTCGGCGACCGGCGGCCCGGACCTGACCCGGCGGATTTATCCGGTGGTGTATTCGACGACCGCCAACGGGAACCGCCGCATCCCGGACAGCACCCTGGACACCGTCGTGCGTGCGTTGCTGGAACGCCGCGCGGCCACTCCAGGCGCCTGATCTCCCAACCACCCGCCCGCCCCCGACCGATCAGCGAATCCGGAGACCGTCCATGTCGATGCCGTTCTACGTCTCGGCCGAGCAGCTCATGCGCGACCGTTCGGAGTACGCCCGTAAGGGCATCGCTCGCGGTCGCAGCGTGGTCGTGCTCACTTACGCCGACGGTGTGCTGTTCGTCGCGGAGAATCCCAGCCCGTCCACGCTGCACAAGATGTCGGAGATCTATGACCGGATCGGTTTCGCCGCGGTCGGCAAGTACAACGAGTTCGAGAACCTCCGGGTGGCCGGCATCCGGTTGGCGGACCTGCGCGGCTACTCCTACGACCGCCGGGACGTGACCGCGCGGGCGCTGGCCAATGCCTACTCGCAAACCCTGGGCGCGATCTTCACCGAGCAGCAGAAGCCGTACGAGGTGGAGCTGTGCGTGGCCGAGGTGGGTCACCAGCCGGGTACCGACCAGCTGTACCGGCTGTCCTACGACGGCACCATCGTCGACGAACCGAACTTTCTGGTGATGGGCGGGCAGGCCGAAGCGGTGGCCGCCCAGGTCAAGAGCTCCTTCCGGGCCAACCTGCCACTAGGCCAGGCGATCGCGGTGGCGGTGGACGCGCTGGGCTCGGTCGGTGGTGACGGCACCGGCAGCCGGGAACTCGTCGCCGAAGGCCTAGAGGTGGCGGTGCTCGACCGCACCCGGCGCAAACGGACCTTCCGCCGGATTACCGGGACGGCGCTGAGCAGCCTGCTGCCGGCCGGTGCGGGTGGCTCAGGGACCGTCGCCGAGCCGGCCGACAGCGTGCCGACTGAGAACGTGTCGACGGACGAACCCACCGCTGGTGATGCATCGACCGACACCGGCCATGCTGATGACGACCGAGCCGGCGGCGAGCCGGAGGCTTAGCCCGTCATCACGTTGTCACCGGTGATGGTGACCGGCACCTTGGGCAGCGCTCGCGCCGCCGGCCCGACCAGCACCTCGCCGGTGATGGCGTTGTAGACCGAGCCGTGGCAGGGACAGTCCAGCTGGTTGCCGACCGGCCGGACCAGGCACCCCTGATGGGTGCACACGGCGCTGAAACCGGCCACCGTGCTGGCGGTCGGCCGAGCCAGGATGATCTTCGCGCCTTGCGGCCCGTCCACCGAGATGGCCTGACCCACCGGGATATCAGACAACTTCGCCAGTGGTACGCCGGCCGTCAAGCCGCCGGCCGGAGTGCCGCCGCCCGAGGAGGCCGCCGAGCAGGCGGCGAGTGCGCCGGCGGACAGCCCGACCGCGCCGACCGCCAGCACCGTGCGGCGCGTCGGCTGCTCAGTCATCGATCTCCTACCCGGAATCGGCTCGTCTTCATTCTGGTACGGCGAACCGTGCCGATCCGGTTCACCGCAGGCGTCGCGGCGCACAATTGAACCGGGTGCCAACCGGGCACGTTCCTTTCTGTGAGACCAGCCCGACCCGTAACCGCTCGTCCGAGCCCGATGCTTTCGATGGGACGCCGACCATGCAACTGCAGCGCAATGCCGCTGAGGAGCAGGCGCTCATGCGGGCCTTGCACGACGAGCATGCGGCGGCGTTGTGGGCGTTCGCTGTGAGGCTGACCGGTGGCGACCGGCAGGCCGCGGAGGACGTCGTGCAGGAAACCCTGCTGCGGGCCTGGCGGCACCCGAACAGCCCGGCGTTCAGCGCCGAGCAGGTGGGCGCGGCCCGGGGCTGGCTGTACACCGTCGCCCGCCGGATCGTGATCGATGAGTAGCGCGCACGCAGCGTCCGGCCGGAGCGGCTGGTGGCCGATTTGCCGGAGCCGGTCGGCGTGGACCACACCGATGCGCTGGTCGAGTCCAGGCTGGTGGTCGACGCAATGCTCCAGCTCAGCCCCGACCACCGGGCGGTGCTGGTGGAAATGTTTTACCGACGGTCCTCGGTTCGCGAGACCGCCGAGCGGCTGCACATCGCCGAGGGCACCGTCAAGTCCCGCACGCACTATGCGTTGCGTGCGTTGAAACTAGCCTTAGCCGAGATGGGAGTCGTGCAGTGAGCGCCGACGAGGAGCTGCGGTCTGCCGGCGAGGTTGCCGCCGAGCACGCCGAGCTGGCGCACGACGACGCCGCCTACCTGCTGGGTGGCCTGGCGCCTGCCGAGCAGGCCAGGTTCGAACGTCACCTGTTGAATTGCCCGATCTGCCAGGACGCGATCGCCGAGCTGAGCGGACTTCCCGGGCTGTTGAGCATGGTGTCCGCTGACGAGCTGGCCGCTCCGGTGCCGGAACCACCCTCGCTGCTGCCGGGCCTGCTGAACCGGGTGGCGGCCGTCCGCCGGCGCCGGACCCGGTGGAGTGTCGTGGCCGGCTTTGCCGCCGCCTGCGTGCTGGCGCTGCTGATCGGCGTCGGGGTGCAGACCTGGTCGGCCTCGCACAGCCCGCATGCGGTGGCGATGAGCGTGGTCGGGCCGAACACCGGTGGCATCCATGCCACCGTCAGGCTGACCGGCTCGCAGTCCACCCCCCGGATCGAGCTCGACTGCGGCTACCAGGCCGCCAACAGCGACTACCCGAACGGCGACGAACCGTCCTACCGGATGGTGGTGTTCAACCGGCAGGGGCAGGCGCGCGACCTCGGCAGCTGGACCCCGCAGGCCGGCGAGGACGTCCGGCTGTGGCGGGACAGCCCGTGGCCACGGCAGAACCTGAGCCGGATCGAGATCTCCGACTATCGGGGGACCCCGGTGCTGGAGCTGACCCTCTGAGCCGGCTGAGCTGCGACCGATCTACTGCGATAGCGGGCGATTGGCTGCCGACGCGCTCGGCGCATTCGGCAGCGAAGGAGCGCATATCATGCGCGGGCTGGCTAGGCTGAACATCGTGCAGCGACGGATTTTCGGGATCGAGAACGAATACGGCGTGACCTGCACATTCGAGGGTCAGCGCCGACTCAGCCCGGACGAGGTCGCCCGCTACCTGTTCCGGCGGGTGGTGAGCTGGGGCCGGTCGTCCAACGTCTTCCTGCGTAACGGTGCCCGGCTCTACCTCGACGTCGGCAGCCACCCCGAATACGCCACGCCGGAATGCGACTCGTTGGTCGGGCTGGTCAGCCACGACAAGGCGGGGGAGCGGATCCTGGAGGGCCTGCTGATCGACGCCGAACGCCGGCTCAACGACGAAGGCATTGCCGGCGACATCTACCTGTTCAAGAACAACACCGACTCGGCCGGCAACTCCTACGGCTGCCACGAGAACTTCCTGGTGGCCCGGCACGGCGAGTTCAGCCGGATGGCCGACGTGCTGATCCCGTTCCTGGTAACCCGGCAGCTGATTTGTGGCGCCGGCAAGGTGCTGCAAACTCCGCGCGGTGCGGTGTACTGCCTGAGCCAGCGCGCCGAGCACATCTGGGAAGGGGTGTCCTCGGCCACCACCCGGTCCCGTCCGATCATCAACACCAGGGACGAGCCGCACGCCGACGCCGAGCGGTACCGGCGGCTGCACGTGATCGTCGGCGACTCGAACATGAACGAGTGCACCACGCTGCTCAAGGTCGGCAGCGCGGATCTGGTGTTGCGGATGATGGAGCAGGGCATCACCTTCAAGGATCTGACCTTGGAGAACCCGATCCGGGCGATCCGTGAGATCAGCCACGACCTGACCGGCAGCCGGCAGGTGAAGTTGGCCAACGGCCGGATGGCCAGCGCCATCGAGATCCAACGCGAGTACTTCGAGAAGGCCAGGGCATTCGT
Organism: Jatrophihabitans sp.; assembly: GCA_035248685.1. GTDB lineage: Bacteria > Actinomycetota > Actinomycetes > Mycobacteriales > Jatrophihabitantaceae > Jatrophihabitans_A. The sequence goes on along the minus strand of DATFHF010000065.1, from coordinate 17,720 downwards.
CGACACCGCCGGCTCCGACCCGATCACCGAGCAGGTGCTGGATCTGTGGGGACGCACGCTCAAGGCGATCGAGTCCGGTGACCTGAGCCTGATCGACCGCGAGATCGACTGGGCCACCAAGTTCCAGCTGATCGAGCGGTACCGGGCCAAGTTCGATCTGCCGCTGTCCTCGCCCCGGATCGCCCAGCTGGACCTGACCTATCACGACATCCGCCGCGACCGTGGCCTGTTCTACCTGCTGTCCCAACGCGGTGCGGTAACCCGGGTGACCAGCGATCTGGCCGTGTTTGAGGCGAAAAACGTGCCACCACAAACCACCCGGGCCAAGTTGCGCGGGGAGTTCATCAAGCGCGCGCAGGAGACCCGGCGGGATTTCACCGTCGATTGGGTTCATCTCAAGCTCAACGACCAGGCCCAGCGCACCGTCCTTTGCAAGGATCCGTTCCGGGCGGTGGACGACCGGGTCGAGAAACTAATCGCCTCGATGTGATCTAGGCTGTACCCGGTGAACCTAGCTGTGGGCGCTTGAGGTGAGCGGGGGGCTTGATCAGCTCTCGCGGGGTGTCGGCCGTCCCGGTGGACGGCGTCGCATACCGTTGTCCGATATGGCGGCCCGACGACAGCAGCGGTTGGTCTCGCTGGTGCTGTGCCTGCTCTCCACCCGGCAGTTCATCACCGCCGAGCGGATCCGAGACACCGTCGAGGGCTATCAGGTCGCCGAGGACGCCAGCAATCCGGACGAGGCGTTCAAGCGCAGCTTCGAGCGGGACAAGGCCGAGCTGCGGGACCTGGGTATCCCGCTGGAGACCGGCCGCAACTCCGCCTTCGACACCGAGGACGGCTATCGGATCGCCCGCAAGGACTTCGAGCTGCCGCCGATCGAGTTCACCGCCGACGAGGCGGCCGCGGTCGGCCTGGCGGCCCGGCTGTGGAGCACCGCCTCCCTTGCTGCCGAGGCTAGGACGGCGCTGATCAAGCTGCGCGCGGCCGGTATCGAGATCGAGGAACCGGCCGACGCGGATGCGGTTCCGGTGCTGACCGGCAACGAGCCGGCGCTGCCGGATCTGGTCGCCGCGGTGTCCGGCCGGCGGGTGGTCCAGTTCGACCATCGCAAGCCGGCGGCCGACACCGCCGAACGGCGGACGGTGGAACCCTGGGGCGTGCTGTCCTGGCGCGGCCGGTGGTACGTGGTCGGCCACGACCGGGGACGCGACGAGGTGCGCAGCTTCCGGCTGGACCGGATCAGTGGCGAGGTGCGGACCTTGGCCGGGGCCGCCCGGACCAGCCGACCGCCTGGGTTGAACATGCTCGATTTGGTGCGCGGGGCCAACCAGCAACCGGATCGCAGCGCGCTGGTGCGAGTGGCGCCGCAGCGGGCCGGCCAGCTGCGCCGGATGGCCCGGCTGGTCGAACCGGCCGAGTCGGCTAACGGCATGGGCGATGGTGCCAGCCTGCTCACCATCGACTTCCGGGACCTCGACCAGCTGGCCGGCGTGATCGCCGCGGCCGGCGCCGACGCCCGGGTGATCGAACCGCCGGAGCTGGTGAAGGCAGTAGTCAACCTGCTCGCCGGCGCGGCCGGTGGTTTGCGATGAGTGGGTTGCGATGACCGACACCGGCGACAAGGTCTCCCGGCTGCTCGCGCTGGTGCCGTACGTGCTGGCCCAGGGTGTCGCTTCCATCAGCGAGACGGCCACCGCCTTCGGCATCGGTGAGGACCAGCTGCGCAAGGAGCTGGAAATGCTCTGGATGTGCGGGCGCAGCTCCGGCCCGGAGGATCTGATCGACCTGCTCTTCGAAGGTGACACCGTGTCAGTCACCTACGACGGGGGATTGCGTCGGCCGCTGAAGTTGACCGCAACCGAGGCAATGACGCTGGCGGTGGCACTGCGCACCCTGACCGACGTGCCGGGTGCCACCCGGGGCGGCGCGGCCGAACGTGCGCTGGCCAAGATCGAGACCGCGTCCGGCCAGCACCTGGACACCACCGCGGTGGACATCCGGCTGGCCTCGCAGGACCGCTGGTTGACCCTTGCGCAGCAGGCGGTCAGCGAGCGGCGGGCGGTCCGGTTGAGCTACTACACCGCCACCCGGGACGCGTCCGGTGAGCGGGTGATCGATCCGGTGCGGGTGTTTTTCGCCGAGGGAATCGGCTACTTGCAGGCCTGGTGCCGGCAGGCGGAGGGGATCCGCATCTTCCGGCTGGACCGGTTCGAGGCAGCGACGCTGCTGGACGAGCCGGCTCGGTTGCCCGAGGACGTGTCGGCCGACCAGCTGAGCTCCAGCCAGGATCTGAGCACCGGGGTGTATCGGCCGGCGCCGGAGCATCTGCTGGTGGAGCTGCGGTTGACCCCGGGCTGGGAGTGGGTGAGCAGCTACTACCCGTACGAGGCGATCAGCCGGCACGGCGACGAGCTGTGGGTGAGCCTGCGGGTCTCCGATCCGGCCTGGGTGGCGGCACTGGTCCGTCGCTCGGGCGGCGGGGTGTCGGTGTTGGCGCCGGATTGGCTGGCCCGTGACTGCCGAGCCGAAGCGGCAACCGCACTGGCCGCCTACGGTGAACAGTAAGCTGCACGGTCATGCAGGGTTGGCTGGTCGTCGGTAGCTGGATCTTCGCCGCGCTGTTCGCCACCGTGCTGCTCGGCTTCGCCGGCTACGAGCTGACCTGGAAATCCCGCCGGCTGGCATCCGAGCAAGCCCGACTGGCTCAGCTGGTGGCCGAGCTGACCGCGCTCGGCACCGAACTGCAACACGCCACGGATCGGCTCGGACGGGCTCGGTGACCAACGTCCTGCGGCGCCCGCGCCGGGCCCGCCGGTCGGCAAACCCCGAGGGCCGGATGTCGGTCCTCGACCATCTGCGCGAGCTGCGTCGCCGGCTGATCATCGTGATGCTGTTCGTAGCGGCCGGCGCCGTGATCGGCTACCTGGCCTACGACTGGATCCTGGGCATCCTGAAACACCCGTACTGCCACGTGAACTACCGGCACCGGTTCGGCGCGCGCAACCAGCAGGACTGCAGCCTGGTGTTCCGCAACCCGTTGGACGGTTTCACCACCCGGCTGAAGGTGTCGGTGATCGCCGGCGCCATCCTCACCTCACCGTTCTGGCTGTACCAGCTGTGGGCGTTCGTCACGCCGGGCCTGCGGCGCAACGAGCGCCGCTGGTCGATCGGGTTCATCACGTCCTCGCTGCTGCTGTTCGCCTGCGGCGGCGGGCTGGCCTACCTGACGCTGGCCAAGGGCCTGGAGATCCTGATCTCGTCCTCGGGCACCGGAGTGCAGTCCCAGCTGGACGTGGCGTCCTACATCTCCTTTGTCACATTGGTGATTCTGGTGTTCGGGGCGTCCTTCGAACTGCCACTGCTGATCGTGATGATGAACGCGGCCCGGGTGCTGCCGTTCTCGATCCTCAAGCGCGGGCAGCGGCTCGGCATCTTCCTGATCTTCCTGTTCGCCGCGGTGGCCACTCCGTCCACCGACCCGTTCACGATGGTGGCGATGGCGGTGCCGATGGTGCTGCTGTTCGAACTGGCCGTGCTGTGGTGTTTCCTGCACGACCGCAGGCGGGCGCGTCGGCAACTGGCCGAGGCCGAGCAACAGCTGCCCGACGACGTGGCCTCGAGCGTGAACCCGATACCGGAGCGGATCGAGCAGCCCGACCTGACAGACCTGCCATGACCGCCCGCCGGCCCTCGATCGCGCTGGTGGTGAATCCGGCGGCGAATAAGGGTGCGGCGGTCCGGGTCGGCGGCCGGGTTGCCGAGCGGTTGCGGACCGACGCCGAGGTCCAGGTGCTGGTCGGCAACAGCCCGGCCGAGTCGGTGGCATTGCTGACCCAGGCCGCTGCCGACGCCGACGCTGTCATCGTCTGCGGCGGTGACGGCATCGCGCATCTGGCAGCCAACGCGCTGGCCGAGGGCAACGTCCCGCTGGGTGTGGTGCCGGCCGGCAGCGGCAACGACTCGGCCGCCGTGCTCGGCATGCCGGCCGATCCGCTGCTGGCCGCCGACTGCCTGCTCACCGCGCTGCTGGCCGGTTCTACCACCCGGATCGACCTGGGCTACTGCGCCGGCGTGCCGGTGGCCCCGACTGCGTCCGGCCGCTGGTGGCTGACCATGCTCTATGCCGGCTTCGACTCGGGCGTCAACGAGCGGGCCAACCGCATGCGCTGGCCTTCCGGCCCGCGGCGGTATGACCTGGCCATCGCGGCCGAACTGGTCCGGCTGCGCTCGCACCGGATGCAGCTCTGCCTGGACGAGCTCGAGTTGGACGGTCCGCTCACCCTGGTCGCGGTCGGCAACGGTCCGCGTTACGGCGGCGGCAAGCTGATGTGCCCGACCGCCACCGTGGACGACGGCAGCTTCGACGTCACCGTGGTCGGACCGGTGTCCCGGCTGACGCTGGCTCGGTTGGCTCCCAAGCTGCCGCGTGCCGGTCACATCGGTCACCCGGCGGTCAGCCAGCACCGCGCTCGCGAGGTGAGCCTGGACGCGGCCAGGGTGGTGTGTTACGCCGACGGTGAGCGGGTCGGTCCGCTGCCCGTGCGCACCCGCTGCGTGCCGCGCGCGCTGCCGGTGCTGGTGCCGGTCACCGGGCCGGCCGGCTCAGGCACTATGGACTGGTGACGTCGCAGATCTCCGAAGGGTCCAGGCCGGCTGCCGAACCCGAGGAGGCGGCGGATCCCCATCGCTGGAAGGCGTTGGCGGTCTGCCTGGCCGGCGGGTTCATGGTGCTGCTCGACATCTCCATCGTGAACGTGGCGCTGCCGTCGATGGCGCACGGCCTGCACGCCAGCGGCGATCAGATCCAGTGGGTGCTGTCCGGCTATTCGCTGACCTTCGGCCTGTTGCTGGTGCCGGCCGGCCGGCTCGGGGACGCGCGCGGCCGGCGTCGACTGTGGATGCTCGGCCTGGAGGGATTCACCGCGGCTAGCGTGCTCTGCGGCGCAGCGCCGAACGCCGACTGGCTGGTGATCGCCCGCCTGGTGCAGGGCCTGGCGGCCGGGCTGCTCACCCCGCAGATCAGTGCGCTGATCCAGCAACTGTTCCGCGGCCGGGAGCGCGCCAAGGCGTTCGGGTTGTTCGGCGCGACGGTCGGGGTGTCCACCGCGCTCGGACCGGTCGTCGGCGGCCTGCTGATCCAGCTGTTCGGCCAGGCCGACGGCTGGCGCTGGGTGTTCTTCGTCAACCTGCCGATCGGCGTGCTGGTGCTGCCGTTCGCGTTCCGACTGCTGCCGGCGGCGGCCGGTCCGCAGCGCAGCTCGCAATCTGACCTCGACCCGGTCGGCGTGCTGCTGCTCGGCGTCGGCATCGTCGTCCTGCTGCTGCCGTTCGTGCAGGAGCAGCAATGGAAAGGCAGCGGTAAGTGGCTGCTGGTGCCGGTGGCGCTGTTGCTGCTGCTGGTCTTCCTCGGCTGGGAGGTGCGCTACCGGCGCCGTGGCAAGGAGCCGGTGATCGACCTGGCATTGTTCGCCGAACGCTCATTCTCCTTCGGCAGCTCGATGATCACCGTGTTCTTCGCCGGCTTCACCTCGCTGTTCTTCGTGCTCACCCTGATGCTCCAGTTCGGCCGCGGCTACTCGGCGTTGCTGGCCGGTGTGACCACGCTGCCGTTTGCGCTGGCCTCCGGCGCCGCAGCCGGCATCGCCGGTCGGGTGGTGCACCGGTTCGGCCGCAAGCTGCTGGTCTTCGGCTTGGTGCTGGCCACGCTGGGTTTCCTCGGGGTGATCGGGGCGGTGGCCTGGGCACCGGTGCACGCGGTCGGCTGGGCGCTGATCGTCCCGCTGGTCGCGGGCGGCGCGGGTTCGGGCATGGTCATCTCGCCCAACCAGGCGCTGACCCTGTCCGAGGTGCCGGTGCACCGGGCCGGTACCGCCGGTGGCCTGATCCAGGTCGGCCAGCGGATCGGCTCGGCGGTCGGCATCGCCGCGGTCGGTTCGGTGTTCTTCGCCCGGCTGTCCGCCACTCGCGGTGACTACGCCAGCGCGTTGGAGCGAGGGCTGGTGGTCGCGGTGGCCTTCCTGGTCGCGGCGCTGCTGCTGACCGTAGTCGAGGAGCGGGTACTGCGCCCGCGCCGGCAGTTGGCGCAAAGCGAATCGCTACCGCAGCGGTAGCTCTTACCGAAGCGGGAGCCCGCGCCGATCGACCAGCCGGTCGGCCAGCCAGGTACCGGCCGCCCAGAGCGCGGCGCCGATGGTGAGCAGCAGCAACCCGTGCAGCCCCGCGGTGTGCCAGCCGGCCGGCAACGACCGGAACAGCGCGGTGGCGGCGTCACCGACCGGATCCACCGCGTACAGCAGGGCATACGGCAACGCCAGATGGACGAGCCAGCGCGCGGTGGGCAGCAGCTGGGTGCGCTGCTGCCAGCGTTGCCTGACCGGGCGGGTGGCCACCGGCAGCAGCACCGAGGCCAGGTTGCCCACGCCCAGCCAGGCCATGATGGGCAGCGCGACACCGGGCAGCGTCAGCACCAGCCGGTAGGGAATTTCACTGCGTACGGTGAGGAACGCGGTCAACACCAGGGTCGGCAGGCCCACGATTACCAGCAGCGCGCAGTTCTTGGTGAGCAGCATCCGCCGGACCGGCACGCCACGGGCCAGGCTGACCCGGACCCGGGCCGCGTCCAGACCGAGCACGTTGGTAGTGGTGACATCGGCCATGATGAACACCGCGAAGTACGTCCCGACCAGGATCACCCAGTCGCCGTGGCTACCGCCGCGCAACGGCACCCACAGCAGCCAGAGCAGCGACAGCGCCAGGTTCAGCCCGACGCCGAGCAGCCAGGTGTAGGGACGGGTGATCGACCAGCGCACCTCCGCCAGCACCCGCCGGGCCAGGTTGCGCTCGAACATGGCGGGGTCGCCGGCGGTGTCGACCAGCGACCTCGAGACGTCCAACACCAGTCCAGTCTGCCAGCGGCCAGCTGTGAATTGCCTCTTCACACAAGCTCAGGGTTTCGACGAGTACCGCAGGTAGCTGAGCGAACTCAGCTATCCAGCGACTCCACGCGTAGGGCGCTTGCCTCCGCGCGTGCCTGAGCCGCCGCGGGTTTCTCGTTCGTCGCGTCGAGCAGAGCGGCAAGCAGGGTCAGAGCTGTCGCGAGCCTCGGGTGGTAGCGATCCGGCACGGTGACCGCCAAGTTCCGATAGATCGCGATCGATTCCTGTGCTGCTGCGAACGCCTCCTCCTGCCGTTCGGGCTCACGGAGAAGGTAGAAGCCTAGGTTATGCAGCGAGTCTGCCAAGTCGGGCTGGTAGCGGTCCCGGTTGGTAACAGCGAGTTCGCGGTAGGTCGCGACCGACTCCTGTGCTGCTGCAAACGCATCCTCATGTCGCGATAGATCATGGAAGTAGATTCCCAGGTTATAAAGCGTGCCTGCCAGTTCCGGCCGGTAGCGGGTCGGGGTGGTACCCGCGAGTTCGCGGTAGATCGCGACCGACTCCTGCGCGACAGCCAACGCCTCCTCGTGTCGTGCCAGGTTGCGGAGATAGATACTTACGCTATTCAACCCTTTGGCCAGCTCGGGACGGTAGCGGTTGGGGGCGCTAGCAGTCAGTTCGCGGTAGATGGCGACCGATTCCTGAGCGACAGTCAACGCCTCCTCGTGTCGTGCCAACCTACCGAGGCGAATGCCTAGGCTGTGCAACGCTTTGGCCAGATCGGGGCGGTAGCGGGTCGGGCTGCTAACTGCGAGTTCCTGATAGATCGCGACCGATTCCTGCGTGATCGGCAGTGCATCCCCTTCCCGGTCTAGTTCACCAAGGCGAGTGCCCAGGCTGATCAACGCTCTAGCCAGCTCGGAGAGGTAGCGGTCGGGGACGCTAGCAGTCAGTTCGCGGTAGATGGCGACCGATTCCTGGGCGACAGTCAACGCCTCCTCGTGTCGTGCCAGGTCGCCGAGGCGAGCGCCCAAGCTGATCAACGAATCAGCTAGCTCGGAGCGGTAGCGGTCTGGAGTGGTGGCTGCCAGCTCGCGGTAGATGGCGACTGCTTCTTCGGTGAACCGGACGGCCTCGGCCCGTCGGCCCACGTCGGCCAAACGGTCGCCCAGACTATGCAAGGAATCTGCCAAGCTGGGACGGTAGCGGTCAGGATCGGTGATCGTCAATGCCCGATACCAGGCGGCCGCTTCGGTAGCGGCCTCAATCGCAGCTCCGGTGCTCGCCAGTTGGGCTTGTTGCTCCGAGAGGGCGGTAAGCAGCGAAGCCAGCTCTGGCAATACGTTCGGATCATTGAGTGCCTGCTGCCGAGCTGCCTCGACTCGCTGCAGGAGTTCTTGACCTTCGTCGTCTAAGTGAACGGATTCCGTCGAACCCGCTTGAATCTCTAGCGTCGCCGTGTTTTCGAACGGGCGACCGAAGAAGCGCGACATCCGTTGTCGAGCGGTCGCATCAGAGACCGCCCGAAAGGCGACGTCGGCGGACGCATCGACGACATCTCCCAACAACGTACGGGCAATCCGTAGGTAGTCCACGTGCAATGCGGTGGCATCCAGTGCGTCATCGCGCCGCATTAACACGATGTCGCCGCGGTACAGGCTGACCTCGTCATGCAGTAGATGTACGCGCTGCACGTCCAGTGTGGCTGCCAGCGGGATCGCCGGCTCACGCAGGAATTCGGCGACGCGCTCGGCCTTGGCACGTTCTTCGGCCGTCCACTCATATGAACTGACCTCGGCCGGCCGGCCCTGGATGCGTGTTAACACAACATGCAGTCCCAATGGCTCATCGCTGCCGGGCTTGGTCAGCGGAGCGAGCGAGCGCAGCACCGCTCGGGTGCCATCCAGCTGCTCCGGTGTATCGAGCGCCAATGCTACGACATCATCGGCCAATACTCGATTGGTGATTGCGTTCGTCGTTGTTACTCCGGTGCGGGCATCGATAAGCAACAGGTCCGGATTAACATCCCGTGCGATCTGATCCCGCAGGCTCAACAACGCGTCGATCGCACGGTCTTCGGAGAACAGCCCGCGCTCCTGCAACTCGCGCAGGTCATGCAGATACCCGAGCGAGGGCAACGGCCCGGCAGGAAGAAGCAGGAGTTCACCACCTGGGACGAAGGGTCGGTCGATTGATATTGGGACGAGTGGCAATGCGAGATTGTCGCTGGTAGGACGGCCAAAGTCGCTCAGCCAGCCGGTGAAACCGGGACTGTCCGGCACGTTCCCAAGTAGCTTGTAGGCCAGCCCCGGTGCCTCTAGGTCGAGGTCGAGAGCGACCACGCGTTGACCGAGTCGCGCTGCCAGCACCGCGATATTGGCGAGCAGCAGTGTTCTACCCGTCCCGCCCTTGTAGGAGTAGAACGTTACGACTCGCACGTTAGGCAGCCACAGGAATCTTAAGCCGGTCCTGCGCCTCGAGGTGCCGAGGATGGTCGGCAAACCACAAGATGGTCGGCGGCGGCTCCGGACTCATCGCGTCGAGTTCCTTGAGCGCCTCATTAACGGCCTCGTACAGCTCGTCCTGTCGGCGAACGATAGGCGCCTCACGCAGCAGCTTGTGCAGAACCCGCCGTCCCCGGACGGCATCGCCACGCTGCCGCCAACCGGAGATCACGCCCAGCACTCGACGCACGTCCTCAGCATCGAAGCCTGATACGTCAACCCGCGCCTGAGCGCCCCGCGAGACGACCAGCTGCTGCCGACCCGCATCCAGCTCGGACCAGCTGGTGTATTCCCGATCGATCCGATTCCAGCCGTGGCGTGCGACCGCGTCCTCCACATCCTGGCCGCTTGCCTGCTGCGGCAAGCCAGCACCGGGCGGAAGCACGAGCCAGACCGTCCCTTGTCGATCGCGCACCAGGAAGGTCTCACCCGACGGCGCCATCGCCAACAGGACGAGGCCGCGTTGCTCCGACATGTCCTTACGGTATCCCGATCACGTCGGTGCCACGCACGGCTCGCCAATTTTGTAGCTCCGTGAACGCGAGGACCTCTTCACGCTCGGACCGGGAGAGGACCTCACCGTCGAGTTCCCCAGTCTGCAGTTCGGCCAGTCGATCCAGGTACGGCCGCGGCAGACGCACCTCCACCACGTCCTCGATTGGCAGCGGTGGACCCATTACCGCCTCCAGGTAAGAACCCGGCCGGCAGATGACAGCCGGCCATTCCGCTTCATAGTTCGCTAGTGCCTCGGCGTGACGTTCGACGACGGCGAGAGAGTCACGATCGTCCCAAGCTGTCGCCTCGCTGCGCGCACTGTCGCTGTCCAGGCCGGCGGCGACGTTGTAGCGCTGCGCACTATCTCCGGGGAATAGCGCCACCGGGCGCCCACGTTCGGTAGGTCTTCCGATCACCAAGCAGAACGGACCGTAGCGGCCCTGGGTGCCTAATCCACCGGCGTTCAATGCGCCGTAGACAAACTGGTCACCGTCGACCCAGAGCTGCTCGAAGGCCTCGCGCCCAATTAGGTATGACCCCTGCCGGTCGACGAACGCAGCCCGAGCAGCGCTCGGGTCACCGTCAGCCTTATGTAGCTCCAGCCGACGAGCGTCGAGGATTTCAGCCACCTCGCCGAAGACCTGCACCTTAGACGCATCCACATTCGTGCTGACGGCTCCGGAGGCCGCCAGTACCCGAAACGACCGAAGGCGGCCCGACGCGTCAGCGGCAACCAGCTGATCCGCCGCCGCGCATCGGGCAGCACTGTTCGCAGCCGTCACGTCGTCGATCCGCCAACCGCCGCTCACCAGGCGGTTTCTACCGGATCAACCATCCGGTGTCGAATGGAGGAAATACGCCCTGCGGACCGGCCGTAGGCTGGAACCATGTCCTCGCCGGCAGAGCGCTACCAACAGGCCCGTCAGCGGTCGGAGTTCCCGGCACTCACCGACTTCCGCGCCGGTTACAGCTTCGAACTGGACGACTTCCAGGTGCAGGCCTGCCAGGCGCTGGAGCGGGGTAGCGGGGTGCTGGTGTGCGCGCCCACCGGATCCGGCAAGACCGTGGTCGGCGAGTTCGCCATCCACCTGGCGCTGGCCATCGGGCAGAAGTGCTTCTACACCACGCCGATCAAGGCGCTGTCGAACCAGAAGTACAACGACCTGATCGCACGCTACGGGCCGGCCTCGATCGGGCTGCTCACCGGCGACAACGCGATCAACCCGCACGCGCCGATCGTGGTGATGACCACCGAGGTACTGCGCAACATGCTCTATGTCGGCAGCGACGCGCTGATCGGCTTGGGTTACGTGGTGATGGACGAGGTGCACTACCTCGGTGACCGGTTCCGCGGCGCGGTGTGGGAGGAGGTGATCATCCACCTGCCCGACTCGGTCCGGCTGGTGTCGCTGTCGGCCACCGTATCCAACGCCGAGGAGTTCGGCGACTGGCTCATCGAGGTCCGCGGTGACACCAGCGTCATCGTGCACGAGCAGCGGCCGGTCCCGCTCTGGCAGCACATGTTGGTCGGCGATCGAATGTTCGACCTGTTCGCCTCCGACGACGGTTCGGTGGAGGTGGATCGGGCGCTGGTGCAGTACGTCCGGCAGCGCAATCGGTTCGCCGAGCTCGGCGGCGGTCGCGGACGGGTGGGTTATCACCAGCGCCGGCCGGCCTGGCGGCCACCGCACCGTCCGGATGTGGTCGCCCGCTTGGATCGGGAGGGGCTGCTGCCGGCGATCACCTTCATCTTCAGCCGGGCCGGCTGTGACGCCGCGGTCCGGCAGTGCATTGCGGCAAACCTGCGGTTGACCGAGGACGACGAGCGCGAGCAGATCCGGCACTTCGTCGAGGCGCAGACCGCCAGCCTGAACGCTGACGATCTGGATGTGCTGGGTTACTGGGACTTCCTGGACGGCTTGCAGCGCGGGGTGGCCGCTCACCACGCCGGCCTGATCCCGGTGTTCAAGGAGATCGTCGAGCAACTGTTCGTCCGGGGCCTGATCCGCGCGGTGTTCGCCACCGAAACCCTGGCGCTGGGCATCAACATGCCCGCCCGCACCGTGGTGCTGGAGCGGCTGGTGAAGTTCAACGGTGAGGCGCATACCGATCTGACGCCGGGGGAGTACACCCAGTTGACCGGACGGGCCGGCCGGCGGGGCATCGACATCGAAGGCCACGCGGTGGTGCAGTGGAGCCCGGAACTGGATCCGACTCGGGTGGCCGGGCTGGCCTCCACCCGCACCTATCCACTGCGCTCGTCTTTCCGGCCGTCCTACAACATGGCGATCAACCTGGTCTCCCAGGTCGGCCGGGAGATCGCCCGCAACCTGCTGGAATCGTCCTTCGCGCAGTTCCAGGCCGACCGCTCGGTGGTCGGAATCACCCGCCAGATCAACCGAAACACCCGCGCGATGGACGAGCTCAGCGACCGGATGCGCTGCCACCTCGGTGACTTCGCCGAGTACCAGCAGCTGCGCAACCGGCTGACCGAACGCGAGAAAGCGCTGTCCAAACAAGGTAGTTCGCAACGCCGGGCGGCGGTGGCCCAGTCGTTGGAGGCACTGTCGACCGGCGACGTGATCCGGATCCAGAACGGTCGCCGGGCCGGGCTGGCGGTCATTCTCGACCCGGGCGTCTCACCGATTGCCGATCCGCGGCCGCTGGTGCTCACCGAGGAGCGCTGGGCCGGCCCGGTCACCATGCTCGACTTCTCGCACGCCGTCGAGGTGCTGGGCAAGCTGCGGGTTTCCAAGCACTTCAACCACCGCAACCCGACCGCCCGGCGGGATCTGGCCTCGGCGCTACGCGCACTGCGAATCCCGCCGGAAAACCGAGCCAATCGGCGAGCCGGCCGTAACGGGGACGACGCCGAGCTGGCCTCGCTGCGCGCCGAACTACGGGCGCATCCGTGCCACGGCTGCGCCGACCGGGAGGAGCACGCGCGGTACGCCGAGCGTTTCACCAGGCTGGCCAAGGAAACCGAGGCGTTGCGGCGCAAAGCGGAGGGCCGCACCCATTCGCTGTCACGTACCTTCGACCGGATTTGCGCGCTGCTCACCGAGCGCGGTTACCTGATCCCGGCCGGCCCGGACGGCGAGCCGCCGGAGAGCATCAGCGATGCCGGCCGGCAACTGTCGCGGATCTGGTCGGAGTCGGATCTGCTGATCGCCGAATGCCTGCGCTCGGGCAGCTGGGCCGGCCTGGACGCCGCCGAGCTGGCCGGGGTCTGCTCGGCGATGGTGTACGAGGCCCGGCGGGACGAACCGGCCGCCCCCAAGCTGCCCTCCGGTCGAATCCGGCTGGCGCTCACCGAGAGCGTTCGGCTGTGGGGCGAGCTGAGCCTGCGCGAGGCCGAGTACGGCCTGCCCGCCACTCGTGAACCGGACCTGGGCTTCGTCTGGGCCAGCTACCGGTGGGCGCGCGGCGACTCGCTCGACCGGGTGCTCAACACCATGGCCGCCGATGGAAGTCCTTTGCCGGCCGGCGATTTCGTGCGGTGGATGCGGCAACTGCTCGACCTGACCGAGCAGTTGTCCCGGGCTGAGGCCATCGACCCGGATGTTCGCGCCACCGCCGCAGCGGCCTGCGTCGCCCTGCGCCGCGGCGTGATCGCCCAGCAGGTCTGACGATGAGCGGCGTGCGCGGTAGCGAGTTCTACCAAGGTGCGGCGCTGGCGGCGTATCTGGAGCGGGCGGTACCAGACCGGCACAGCCCCAACCACGTCATGGAGGAGCCGGCGGTACTGGCCGAGATCGGTGACCCGACCGGACTGCGGGTTCTCGACCTAGGTTGCGGAGACGGGAGATTCGGGCTCGCCCTGCTGGCCGGTGGTTGTGCCGGCTACAGCGGCATTGACGGCTCGCCGACCATGGTCGCACGCGCTCGGCAGATCCTGGCTGGCACTGAGGCGACTGTGGAACTCGGCGATTTGGAGGAGCTGACAGCCCGGCCCGAGGATTATGAGCTGATTACAGCGCGGCTGTGCCTGCACTACCTTGCGGAGCTGGCACCGGTGTTGGAAGCGATGGCCGGCTCGTTGGCGCCCGGCGGCCGGGTCCTGCTCACTGTGGTCCACCCGGTATTGACCAGTCATGCCGACGATGCGGTTGACCCGCGGACGAGTTGGTTGGTCGACGACTATTTCGTACCCGGTCCTCGGGAACGTCCATGGTTCGGCTCGATGGTGACCTGGTATCACCGGACGGTCGAGCAGTACGTCGACGCGGTATTGGCGACTGGACTGGAGATTTGCGCGATCCGGGAATGCGAGCCGGTGGCGGACCGATTCGATGGTGACGACGCGGAGTTCCGACGACGACTGCGGGTTCCCGCATTCCTGCTGATCTCGGCGCGCAAGCCACCAACTGAAAGCTGAATGTCGCAGTCAAATGATGAGCCGTCCGCAGTCCGTTCACCACACCCACTACCCATCGCACTCGATTCCGGAGATATGGTGAAGCTTCTTCTCACCTCTGGGGGCGTCACCAACCCGAGCATCCTCGATGCGCTGCTAGACCTGCTCGGAAAAGCGACCGCCGAGGCCAGCGCACTCTGCATCCCGACCGCGCAATGGGGCCATCCGATGTGCGGGCCTGTCTCGGCGCGAGGCTTCGTCAGCGGTCTGCCGCCGTGGGGCGGCCTGACCTCGATGGAGTGGAAGTCGCTAGGCCTCCTCGAACTATCGGCGCTGCCCAGCATTGGCAAGGAGCGCTGGGTTCCCTGGGTGCAAGAGGCCGACGTCCTGCTGGTCGACGGCGGCGACGCGACGTACTTGTGCCACTGGATACACGAATCCGGTCTGGCGGACCTCCTACCGTCACTCCCCGAGATGGTTTGGGTGGGAGTGAGCGCCGGCAGTATGGTGATGACTCCCCGAATCGGTGGCCACTTCGTGGAGTGGCTTTCCGCAGAGGAGGACACGACTCTGGGGATCGTCGACTTCTCGATCTTCCCCCACCTCGACGTCTTCCCGACAAACACCATGGCCGAGGCGGAGCGCTGGGCCACCGAGATCGGCGGCCCGGCCTACGCCATCGACGACCAGACGGCCATCAAGGTGATCGGTGGCACGATCGAGGTCGTCTCAGAAGGGCACTGGAAACAGTTCCCCTGACAACCGCGGGCCAAAGGCGACCCGAGTGAGCACGTCGAGCGCTCGCGCCGCTGAAGTAGCATCCACCTAGTGCCGCGCTATGGAAGTGTGTTTACCGCGGGTCGCTCGCGGGATGATCTGGACTAGGTACGTGTTCAGCCGTGCACTGCGGCGATCGCGGTGGTCAGTCGTCCCACCGGGGACTCCAGGTTGAAGTGCTCGGAGAGTGCCGCCAGCATCTCGGGATCCGCCGGCGACGGCGGAATAGCCGATGACAACGCTGGAATCTCCACGTCGGTGCGGCCCCGCACCACGGCAGGCGCCACGGCCAGGTAGTCGGCGGCGGCCAGGATCTTCGACCGCACCCCGCCGCTCAGCACACCGGACCGGGCCGCCTCCAGAATGTCCTCGATCCGGCCGTATTTGCTGACCACCAGCGCGGCGGTCTTGGCACCCACCCCGGGCACGCCGGGCAGCCCGTCGGACGGGTCACCGCGCAGGATCGCGAAGTCGGCGTAGTGCCCGGGCGGGATGCCGTACTGCGCCTGCACCTCGGCGGGGGAGAACTCCACCAGGTTGGACATGCCCTTGCCGGTGTAGATCACCCGCACCCGCTCGGTGGCCAGGTCGATCAGGTCCCGGTCACCGGACACCACATCGACCTGGTCGCCCTGCTCGTCATAGCGCCGGGCCAGGGTCGCAATCACGTCGTCGGCCTCGAAGCCCTCGGCACCGACCGCGCACAGGCCGGCTGCCTCCAGCACCTTCAACAGCACCGGCACCTGCGGCTCCAGCAGATCCGGCACGTTTTCCACGTCCGGGGTGCCGGCCGGCTGCGGGATCGCCACCCGGTGCGCCTTGTACGACGGCAACAACTCGACCCGCCAGCGCGGCCGCCAGTCGTAATCCAGGCAGGCCACCAGATCGGTCGGCCGAAACCGGGTGATCAGGTTCGACACCATGTCGGTGAAGCCGCGCACCGCGTTCACCGGCATCCCGTTCGGGGCGGTCACCGACTCCGGCACCCCGTAGAACGCGCGGAAATACAGGCTGGCCGAGTCCAGCAGCATCACTCGTCTCACGCCTGACACCGTAGCGGTGCAGGGCGATAGCGTCTGGGCATGGTGTGTGTGATCGGCGAGGCCCTGATCGACCTGGTGCTGGCCGCTCCGGCGGTGGACGCTTCGGGTACCGACGGCTACCTGGCCCATCCCGGCGGCAGCCCGTACAACGTCGCGATCGGCCTGGCGCGGCTCGGCCAGCACTGCCGGTTGCTGGCCCGGCTGTCCGGCGACGCGTTCGGCCGGCAACTACGCGCGCACGCCGAGGCCAACCGGGTCGACCTGTCGCTGGCGGTCAACGCCGGCGAACCGTCCACCCTGGCAGTAGTCAGCCTGGACGCCCAACGCAACGCCAGCTACGACTTCTACCGGACCGGCACCGCCGACTGGCAGTGGACAGCCGCCGAGCTGGCCCGGATCCCGGACGACGCCGGCTGGCTGCACACCGGCTCGCTGGCCTCGTGGACCGAACCCGGCGCCAACCTGATCGAAGCCCGGCTGGCCGAGCTCAAGCCGTCCTGCCTGATCAGCTTCGATCCGAACATCCGGCCGGCGCTGATGGGCGAACGGGATCAGGCGGTGGCCCGGATCGAGCGGTTGGTCGCGCTGTCCGACGTGGTCAAGGTGTCCGCCGAGGATCTGGCCTGGCTGTATCCGGGGACGGAGCTGGCGACCGCGTTGGCCGGTTGGCGGGATCTGGGGCCGTCGCTGGTCGTGCTGACCGACGGTGGTCGCGGTGCTCGGCTGCTGACCGCCGACGGTGCACAGCTGAACGTACCGGCGGTGCCGGTGCCGGTGGTGGACACCGTCGGCGCCGGCGATGCCTTCATGGCCGGCCTGATCAACGCGCTGGTTCGCGACGAAGTGCTGAAACCGGATCGGTCCGGTGAACCATCAGACGATGCGGTGCGGGCCGCGGTGACCGAGGCCAGCCTGGTGGCCGCACTGACCTGCTCCCGGGCCGGGGCGAACCCGCCGACCGCGGTGGAACTGGCCGCCGCCCGCTAGCAGCTACGACGAAACGGTGTACACGCTGGCTTCCGGGACGGTGGAGCCGCGCACGATCAGCTCGGTCTCCAACACGATGTCCGACGGTTGCCGGTCGTTGGCCAGGGTGTCCAGCAGCTCCTGGGCAAGCACCGCGCCCTGCTCACCGACCGGTTGCCGCACCGTGCTCAGATCCAGCAGATCCGCGGTGGCATGGTCGTCGAAACCGATCACCGCAACGTCCTGCGGCACCCGCAAACCGCTGCGCCGGATCGCCCGGATGGCGCCGTAGGCCATCTCATCCGACTCGGCGAACACCGCGGTGGGCCGATCCGGCAATGCCAGCAGCTGGAGCATCGCGGCCTCGCCGCCCTCGACGGTGAAGTAGCCGAGCCGTTCCATCGCGTCGTCCGGCACGATGCCGGCCGCGCGCAGGGCCTGCCGGTAACCGGTGCCGCGATGGTGCGGCGGGGTGAACCGCATCGGGTCGTCGGTGTCGCCGCCGATCAGCCCGATCCGCCGGTGACCCAGCGACAGCAGGTGCTCTACCGCGGTCCGAGCCGCGGCCACGTCATCGATCCGCACCGAGAACATGCCCGGGTGATGCACCCCGATCACGCCGACCGGCAGCTCCAGCGTTTTCAACGCCGCCACCTCATCGTCGGTCAACGCCAGGCTGACGATCAGCACCGCGTCCACC
>DATFHF010000064.1:0-113611 GCA_035248685.1 Jatrophihabitans sp. | reverse complement strand
CCGCGATTGCCGCCGAAAAGGCCCGGCAACGCCGATTGGCGTTGCAGCGGGCGCACGAGGCGCAGCTGCGCGAGCTGGCCCTGCTGGCACAGCAGGCCCAAAACAGCGGCGGCAATAGTGGCGGTTCGAGCGGCCAACCGGCCCCGCCCGGTCCGACCGCCGGCGGCTGGACCGCGGCGCGTGGTCAGGCCGCGGCCAACAAGGCGCTCAGCCAGCTCGGGGTGGCCTACTCCTGGGCAGCCGGCGGCTACTTCGGTCCGACCTACGGCGTCGACTCGCCGGGCACCGACGGCTGGGACGACGGCAGCGTGTTCGGCTTCGACTGCTCCGGGCTGACCATGTTCGGCTGGTACCCGGCGCTGAGCCTGCCGCACTTCGCGGCCAGCCAGTACTACTCGGGCACCTTCCACCCGCAGCCGGACCAGTTCATGCCCGGTGATCTGCTGTTCTGGTCCGACGGCGGAGCGGACGCGATCCACCACGTGGCCATGTACATCGGCAACGGCAATGTGGTGCAGGCGCCCAACTCCGGGGACGTCGTCAAGATCACCCCGTGGGATCAGGTCGCCTACGGCTACTTCGGCGCGACCCGTCCGCTGACCTGAACCCGTCGAACTGGCGGGCAGCAGTCGGCTTGCCAGTACCGTGGAAGCCATGACGTTGGTGGACGCATTCGGCCGGCAGGCCGAGGACCTGCGGATCTCGCTGACCGACAAGTGCTCGTTGCGGTGCACCTACTGCATGCCCGCCGAGGGGCTGGCCTGGTTGTCGTCGAAGGCGGTGCTCGACGATGCGGAAATCCTGCGACTGGCCGCGATCTTCGTCGACCTCGGCATCCGGACGATCCGGCTGACCGGTGGCGAGCCACTGGTGCGGGCCGGGGTAGCCGGCCTGGTCGGCCGGCTGGCCGAGTTGCGGCCGCGGCCGGAACTGTCGCTCACCACCAACGCGCTGTCGCTGGCGGACAAGGCGCTCGAGCTGGCCGCCGCCGGCCTGGACCGGGTGAACGTCTCGCTGGACACCCTGGATCGGGACCGGTTTCGGGCACTGACCCGCCGCGACCGGCTGGCCGACGTGCTGCGCGGGCTGGCCGCCGCCCGGGACGCCGGCCTGGATCCGATCAAGGTCAACGCGGTCCTGATGCGTGAGCAGAACCTGGCCGAAGCGCCGCGGCTGCTGGACTGGGCGCTGCGGCACGGCTACCAACTGCGGTTCATCGAGCACATGCCCCTCGATGCCGACCACCGCTGGTCGCGGCAGGACATGGTGACGGCGCAGGAGGTGCTCGAGCTGCTCGGCCGTAGCTTCCGACTACGCCCGGTGGCCCATCGCGGGCACGCCCCGGCCGAGGAGTTCGACGTGTTGGCCGGCCCGGACGCCGACCGCTGGCAGCGCGTCGCCGGAGCGCCACCCCGGGTCGGCATTATCGCCTCGGTGACCCGACCGTTCTGCCGAGACTGTGACCGGCTGCGGCTCACCGCGGACGGCCAACTACGCACCTGCCTGTTCGCCCACCAGGAAACCGACCTGCGCGGTGCCCTGCGCTCCGGCCGCACCGACGCCGAAATCGCCGAGCTGATCCGTATCGCGGTGCAGGCCAAGCCGGCCGGCCACGGCATTACCGCGCCGGGATTCCGCCAGCCGGACCGTCCGATGTCGGCCATCGGTGGCTGAGCTCGCACAGCCAACTCTGAGTCGCCCAACCCGGGTGGCTCAAGGTGGCCTCGGTACGGTGGCAGCCAGTAGCGAAAGACGCCCGCGACAGGGCCGATAGGAGAAGCATGACCGAGTCCGGCTCCGTCCCGACCCCGGCAGTCGACGCGAGCTCGCTGGAACGGGCGATGTTCGAGGTCAAGCGGGTAATCGTCGGCCAAGAACGCATGGTCGAGCGAATGATGGTAAGCCTGCTGGCGCGCGGACACTGCCTGCTCGAAGGCGTCCCCGGGGTGGCCAAGACGCTCGCGGTGGAGACGCTGGCGCACACCGTCTCCGGCACCTTCGCCCGGCTTCAGTTCACTCCCGACCTGGTGCCATCCGACATCGTCGGCACCCGGATCTACCGGCCCGGCGTGGAGCAGTTCGATACCGAGCTCGGCCCGGTGTTCGCCAACTTCGTGCTGGCCGACGAGATCAACCGGGCGCCGGCGAAGGTGCAGTCGGCGCTGCTGGAGGTCATGGCCGAACGGCAGGTCTCGCTCGGTGGCAGGCGTTACCCGCTGCCCAATCCGTTCCTGGTGCTGGCCACCCAGAACCCGATCGAGAGCGAAGGCGTCTATCCGCTGCCGGAGGCGCAACGCGACCGGTTCCTGATGAAGATCAACGTCGGTTACCCGACTTCGGCCGAGGAGCGCGAGATCGTCTACCGGATGGGCGTCGACCCGCCGGTAGCCCAGCCGGTGATCAGCACCGACGAGCTGCTCGCGCTTCAGCAGCGGGCCGGCCGGGTTTTCGTGCACCACGCGGTCGTCGACTACGTGGTCCGGCTGGTGATCGCGACCCGGGAGCCGGCCGAGTTCGGCATGCAAGACGTCGCCGGCTGGGTATCCTACGGCGCCAGCCCGCGGGCCAGCCTGGGGCTGATCGCGGCCGGCCGGGCACTGGCACTGCTGCGTGGACGCGACTACGTGCTGCCGCAGGACATCCTGGACGTGGCGCCGGACGTGCTGCCGCACCGGATGGTGCTGTCCTACGACGCCATCGCCGACGGGATCACCGCCGCGCACGCGGTCAGCCGAGTGCTTCAGACGGTGCAGCTGCCCCAGGTGGCGCCCCGGCAGCGGGCCACCGGTAGTTACCTGCCGCCCGCCTCGGCGCCGCCCCCGCACGCCACCGTGCTGCACTCGCCCGCTGGACAGCCGACGTCCGGGAGTTGGAACAGCCAGGCGTGAGCGGGTTCGGCCAGATCTCCGCGCAGCCGGCCCGGGCCGGCGGGACGAGCCTGTCCGCGCAGGCCGAGGAGGTGCTGCGCCGGTTGGAGTACACCGTCCGCAACAAGCTGGACGGCTTGCTGCTGGGCAGCTACCTCGGCCTGGTGCCCGGTTCCGGCACCGACCCGGGGGAGTCCCGGCAGTACTTCCCCGGCGACGACGTGCGCCGGATGGACTGGCCGGTCACCGCGCGGACCACCGTCCCGCACGTCCGGCAGACCATCGCCGACCGGGAGTTGGAGACCTGGTTGGTCATCGACCTTTCACCGAGCCTGGACTTCGGCACCGTCCATACCGAAAAGCGTGAGCTGGTGCTGGCGGCCGCTACCGCGATCAGCCACCTCACCGCCAAGTCCGGCAACCGGATCGGCGCGATCATCGGCACCGGCGAGCAGCTGGTGCGAATTCCCGCGGCCGGCGGCACCAACCACGCCCGGTACCTGATGCGCAAGCTTGCCGGGACGGCCCGGGCCGGCAGCGGCCGGGGCGACGAGCTGGCGGTGGCGCTGGAGCAGGTGCGTCGGCCACCTCGCCGGCGCGGCATGGTGGTGCTGATCTCGGACTTCCTCGGCGACGCCGGCTGGGAGCGTCCACTGCGCGGGCTGGGCGAGCGGCACGAACTGCTCGGCATCGAGATCCTGGATCCCCGCGAGCTGGACCTGCCGGCGGCCGGCCTGGTCACCTTCACCGACCCCGAGTCCGGCGAGCAGGTGGAGGCACAAACCTCCGACGAGGCACTGCGCGCCCGGTACGCCGCCGCCGCCCGGGCCCAGCGGGCCGAGATCGCCTCGATGCTGCGCCGGGCCGGCGCGGACCACCTTCAGTTGCGCACCGACTCGGACTGGCTGGCCGACGTGGTGCGCTTCGTGGTCACCCGCCGGCGCGGGGTCGCCGTCCGACCGCCATCCCGGGCCGGGATGATCGGGGTGCACTGATGCATTTTCGTTCGCCGTACTGGCTGTTCGTCCTGGTCGCGGTTGCCGTGGTGGCGATTGCCTACCTGCTGGTGGCGCTGCGCCGGCGCCGGTTCACCGCCCGGTTCAGCAATGCCGCGCTGCTGGCCAGCATGCTGCCTCGCCGACCCGGTTGGCGGCGACATTTGACCTTCGCGCTGCTGCTGGTTGCGCTGACCGTGCTGTCGCTCGGGGTGGCCGGGCCGACCAAGACCGTCCGGGTGCCGCAGGAACGAGCGACCGTAATGCTGGCCATCGACGTCTCGCTGTCCATGCAGGCCACTGACGTGCTGCCCAGCCGGCTACAAGCCGCTCAGCAGGCAGCCGCCGAATTCGCCGACCTGCTGCCCAAGCAGATCAACCTGGGGCTGGTGAAGTTCGGTCGGTCCGGTGACGTGTTGGTGCCGCCGACCCAGAACCGGGACTCGGTCAAACAGGCGATCGCCGGGCTTCAGCTGGAGGAGTACACCGCCATCGGCGAGGGCGTGTTCGCCTGCCTGGATGCGATCAGCACGTTCAGCCGGACCAGCACCACGCCCGGTGAGAAGCCGGCGCCGGCGCGGATCGTGCTGCTGTCGGATGGCTTCAACACCGTCGGACGCAAGGTGGCCGACGCGGCGGCCGCGGCGAAGAAGGCCAACACTCCGGTGTCCACCATCGCGTTCGGCACCGACAGCGGGACGGTCGACGTCCAGGGCACGGTGCAGGCGGTGCCGTCGGACAAGGTGACCCTGCGCGGGCTGGCCGAAGCGACCGGCGGCTCGTTCCACACCGCCACCTCGGTGCAGGAGCTGAAGAGCGTTTATAAGGACATCGGCTCGCAGATCGGCTACACCCGCGCGCAGCGTGACATCAGCTGGCGGTTCATGTTCACCGGGTTGCTGCTGGCGATGGCGGCCGGCGCCACCTCGCTGCTCTGGTCCGGGAGGCTGAGCTGAGTGAGCATCGAGCGAGGGACGAGCGAGGAGCGGAGCGAAGTGACAGCTTGAGCTAGGGGACGAGCACCAGCTTGCCGGTGCTGGCGCGAGACAGCAGCGCCCGGTGCGCGTCGGCCGCCTCGTCCAACCGGTAGCTGCCGCCGATGATCGGCCGAAGCTTGCCGGCCAGGATCAGCTCGAACAGGTCGGTGACCGCCGCGGCCAGCATGCCGGGCCGGTGGGCAGTGTGCGCCAACCAGAACCCGATCACCGCCGTGCTGTGTGCCATCAGGTTGACCGCCTCGATCGGCGACGGCTCCTGCCTTCCGGCCATGCCGTAGGTCACCAGCCGGCCGAACGGTGCCAGCGCCCGTAGGCTCTGGTCGAATACCGCACCGCCGGTCATCTCCAGCACGATGTCGACGCCCTGGCCGCCGTTGGCCTGCTTCAGGGACGCGGTCAGATCCTCGGCGGCCGAGTCGACCACCACGTCGGCGCCGAGTTCGAGCGCGAGCCGGCGCTTGGCTTCGCTGGACGCCGTGCCGATCACCCGGCCGGCGCCCCAGAGCTTGGCCAGCTGCACCGCGATGGTGCCCACCCCGCCGGCCGCCGCGTGCACCACCACGCTCTCACCGGGCGCCAGGTGGGTGCTGGTGCGCAGCAGGTGCCAGGCGCTGGCACCCTGCACCAGGCAGCACAGCGCCTGCGCGTCGCTCACCCCGTCCGGTACTCCGATCAGCCGGCGCGGGTCGACGGCGACCCACTCGGCGTAGCCGCCGGACCCGGCCAGCCCGAGCGCACGTTCACCACCGGGCAGCTCGACGAGGACCTCGCCGCCGGGGATCATCGGCAGCTTTTGCTTGGCCAGGTAGGAGTCATCCACCGCGTGCGTGTCGGCGTAGTTGATGCCGGCCGCCAGCACCCGGGCCAGCACCTCACCGGCCGCCGGTTCGGGTTCGGGCAGTTCGACGACCCGCAGCACCTCGGGGCCGCCGAAGGATTCGATCTGAACGGCGCGCATGCCTGCCCACACTACTGACGGCTGGCTGTCCGGCGGCCGAGGCGGACCCCGCGGCGCGCTCGGGCATACCTGTCGATTCGCCGGATCCCGATCGACTAGCGTGACCCCGGTGAGTCGAACTGTGCTGGTAACTGGCGGTAATCGCGGCATCGGGCTGGCCATCGCGCAGGCGTTGGCCGCGGACGGATATCAGGTGGCGGTGACCCACCGAGGCAGTGGCGCCCCGGACGGGCTGTTCGGGGTGCAGTGCGACGTCACCGACCAGGCATCGGTGGACGCGGCGTTCAGCACCGTCGAGTCCGAACTCGGCCGAGTCGAGGTGCTGGTTTCCAACGCCGGCATCACCGACGACACGCTGCTGATGCGGATGGCCGAGGATTCCTTCACCGACGTGCTGGACGCCAACCTGACCGGCGCCTACCGGGTCGCCCGGCGCGCTACCGCCGGCATGCTGCGGGCCAAGCACGGCCGGATGATCTTCATCTCGTCGGTGGTGGCGCTGGCCGGGGCCGCCGGGCAGGCCAACTACGCGGCCAGCAAGGCCGGCCTGATCGGCTTCGCCCGCTCGATCGCCCGCGAGCTGGGCGGGCGCAATATCACGGCCAACGTGGTGGCGCCGGGGTTCATCGAGACCGAAATGACCGCCGTCATCAGCGAAGCCCGCCGGGCCGAGATCCTCGGCGGGGTATCGGCCAAGCGGCTGGGCACGGTGGACGAGGTGGCGCAGGTGGTCCGGTTCCTGGCCTCCGATGCCGCCAGCTACGTCAACGGCGTGGTCCTGCCGGTGGACGGCGGACTGTCCATGGGAACCTGACCGGTACTCAGTCGCGGTGCCACCGACCAGATAGGGGAGACGCTGATGGGACTGCTGGACGGCAAACGGCTGCTGATCACCGGCGTCATCACCGACGCCTCGATCGCGTTCGCGGTTGCCAGGGTTGCCCAGGAGCAGGGCGCCGAGGTGGTGCTGACCGGATTCGGACGGATGTCGCTGGTGGAACGGGTGGCCCGCCGGCTGCCCAAGCCGGCTCCGCTGGTCGAGCTGGACGTGACCTCCGAGCAGGATCTCAGCGCGCTGGCCGACCGGGTCCGCGAGCATGTGGACGGCGTGGACGGCGTGCTGCACTCGATCGGCTTCGCACCGGCGTCCTGCCTGGGGGAGAACTTCCTGGACGCCCCGTTCGCCGACGTGGCCACCGCGCTGGAGGTATCGGCATTCAGCTTCAAGTCGCTGGCGGTGGCGACGTTGCCGCTGTTCCCGGCCACCGGTGGTTCGATCGTCGGGCTGGATTTCGACGCCCGGATGGCCTGGCCGGCCTACAACTGGATGGGAGTGGCCAAGGCGGCGCTCGAGTCCACCTCGCGCTACCTGGCCCGGGAGCTGGGGCCGCGCAACATCCGGGTGAACCTGATCGCGGCCGGGCCGGTGCGCACCATGGCCGCCAAGAGCATCCCCGGGTTCTCCGCCTTCGAGGACGCCTGGGACGTGCGGGCGCCGCTGGGCTGGAACATCGAGGACGCCACCCCGGTCGCGCAGAGCTGCGCGGCGCTGTTGTCGGACTGGTTCCCGGCCACCTCCGGTGAGCTGATCCACGTCGACGGCGGCTTCCACGCAATGGGGGTCTGAGCGGAGGAGCCTGGTCCAATGCCTCGGCATTTGTGAGTACCAGCGCCGGCTATCGGTCACCGCTCGTATCACCATTGCCCCGTATCACCATTGCCTCGATGTGTTCCCGATTTTGTGCGTTATGACGCGCATCGGACGGGACACTTGCCCGCCGGACCCGCGGGTACGTTGAGCTGGTGACCGAAGCCGGCTACGACGCCTTCCTGCTGCTGTCCTTCGGCGGCCCGCAGGGTCCGGACGACGTGCTGCCGTTCCTGCGCAACGTCACGGCTGGTCGAGGCATCTCCGACCAGCGGTTGGCCGAAGTTGCCGAGCACTACCAGCATTTCGGCGGCGTGTCACCGATCACCGCCCAGAACGAGGCGCTGCTAGCCGCGCTGGCCGCGGAGTTCGCCCGGCGCGGCATCGACCTGCCGGTGTACTTCGGCAACCGGAACTGGCACCCGTTCGTCACCGACACCGCCCGCCGGATGGTGGCCGACGGTTGCCGCAACGCGCTGGTGCTGACCACCAGCGCCACCGGCTCGTACTCCGGCTGCCGGCAGTACCGCGAGGATCTCCGCCGGGCCCTGGATGAGCTGCCCGAGCAGCCACCGCGATTGAGTTTCACCAAGCTGCGGCACTACTTCGACCAGCCGGGCTTCATAGCCGCGAACGCCGACGCGGTCCGCGCGGCACTGGCACAGCTGCCGGAGAAGCACCGGGACAGCGCCCGGCTGGTGTTCACCGCGCACTCGGTGCCGGTGTCGATGAACCAGACCGCCGGACCGTCCGGCGGGCTGTACCTGGCGCAGCACCGGGCCACCGCCGGCCTGGTGGCGGGTGCGGTGCGCGGGGACGGGGCCGAATTCGACCTGGTCTGGCAGTCGCGTTCCGGACCGCCGCAGGTGCCCTGGCTGGAGCCCGACATCAACGACCACCTGCGCACCCTGGCCGCGGCCGGCACCCAAGCGGTGGTGGTGGCACCGACCGGCTTCGTGTCCGATCACCTGGAAGTGAAATGGGATCTGGACGAGCAAGCCCGGACGACGGCTGCCGAGCTGGGGCTGGTCTTCGTCCGGGCGGCCACCGCCGGCACCCACCCGGCCTTCGTGTCCGGGCTGGTGGATCTGGTGGCCGAGCAGCTCGACGGCCGTCCACCGGAATCACTCAGCGACCTCGGCGTCTGCGGCTGGCAATGCCCGGCCGACTGCTGCCCGGCACCGGCCCGGCGTTAACGGCACGGCTCAGCCGGCGGCGACCTCGACCGGCGCGTTGTAGCCGGCCAGCAACGCCCGCCGGACCGCTAGCCGCAACGGGGCGAGCAGCTGCTCCCGTTCGGCATGGGCGGCGGCGGTCAGCTGCCCGGTGTCGTCCCGGTCGACCACCACCAGGACGGCGGTCAGCCGCTCGGCCTGCGCGATCAGCCGGACCGCGCGCGGCGGATGGCTGGCCGGCAAGTGCAGCCGCTCACCGGCCCGGCGGGCGCTGGACAGCGCCGGGGCAATGTCGGCAAGCCAGCTGGTGATGCCGCGCCGGGCGAACGCCGAGGCGGTTTCTCGGATCGCCTCGGCCAGCTCGTGCTCGGCGTCCGCGGTGCTGATCGGGTCCGGCGGCAGCTCGTCCACCGGGCCGCGGTGCCAGACCAGCTCCCGGCCGGCGCTACTGGGCGTCTCCGGGCCGGGCATGGCGGTGAGTCCGAAGCCGGCGCCGAACACGGCCTGGCCGGCCAGCAGCGCCGCATCCCGGAACCCGGGCGGACCGGCCAGCCCACGGACGTCGCCGGGCACCGGCAGCGCCAGCCGCAGCGCGCTGCTGCCGGCGCGTTTCCAATCGGCCAGCGCCAGGC
The DNA here is from genome assembly GCA_035248685.1 of Jatrophihabitans sp. Classification (GTDB taxonomy): domain Bacteria; phylum Actinomycetota; class Actinomycetes; order Mycobacteriales; family Jatrophihabitantaceae; genus Jatrophihabitans_A. The sequence continues at coordinate 104,338 of DATFHF010000064.1, read as the reverse complement.
CGACCGGGTGCACCCCGCCGGCCTGAAAACCCGGGCCGCCGACGTGCCGGTACCGGCCGGCCACCGCGTCCAGCACCTCGTCGAAGGCAGCGCTGTCGGCCAGCCAGGCAGAACCCCAGGCGGCCAGTTGCGCGCAGCGACGATGGACGGACATGGCTGCTAACGCTACCTATTCGCCCTCAACAGGGCGCGGCAACCCCGTCCCGGCAACCTGCTGACTAGGCTCGGTGAGGATGAATTACGACGACGTGCTGGCCGGTGATCGGCACCGGCGGCGGGCGGTTCGGCAGGTGTCGGCCGAGTCCGGCCTGGTGGTCGAGACCGCCGACGGCAGGTTCTGCGGGGCGGTCATCCGGACCGGGCGGGCGGTGATCGCGGGAGAGCAGCGCGACACCGTCACCCTGGCGGATCGGTACGAACGGGAACGGGTGTTCCCGCTGCTGCCGGCCAGCTTCCTGCTGGAGGGGGAGCTGGTGACGCTGGTGCGTCCGGTTGTCCAGCCGGCCATCGGGCGGGCCCCGGGACGAACCGCCTCCGGTTCGATCGCGGTCGCCGGGGCTCAGGCGCGGGTGGCCCGAGCCAGCCGGATCTGGGTGGAAGGCGTGCACGACGCCGCGCTGCTGGAACGGATCTGGGGCGCCGACCTGCGGATCGAGGGCGTGGTGGTCGAGCCGCTGGACGGCATCGACGGCCTGGCCGAGGCGGTAGCCCGGTTCGAGCCCAGCCCGTCCCGGCGGTTAGGAGTACTGGTCGACCATCTGGTGCCCGGTTCGAAGGAGAGCCGGATCGCGGCCGGAGTGCGCTCGCGGCATGTGCTGATCAACGGGCACCCGTACGTGGACGTCTGGCAGGCGGTGAAGCCGACCGCTCTCGGCATCCCGGCCTGGCCGGTGGTTCCGCGCGGCGTGGAATGGAAGCTGGGCGTGGCACAAGCGCTCGGCGTATCCGATTCCCGCGAGATGTGGCGGCGGGTGCTGGCCTCGGTGAATAGCTACGCCGACGTCGAGGTGCCGCTGCTGCGCTCGGTCGAGGAGCTGATCGACTTCGTGACCGCTGGCTAGGCAGCCTGCCGAGCTAGAACGGCGTCGCGTTCCACGGTGCCTGGCTGGTGTGGAACATCGCCGCCAACCGAGCCGCCGCCCGCGGCGTGTGCTCGTCGACCAGGCCGATCAGCTGCTGCGACCGGACGGTGCAACCACCCTGGTAGATCGAGGCCAACGCCCGTTGCGACAGGGTCAGATCCGGGGTGTCGTGCGGAGCGGACCGGCACTCGGCATGGTCCGGCCCGCCGTCCAGGCTGATCCGGCCGTGGGCCCAGCCACCGTCGTTGTCGATGACCTCGAGGACGAGCCGGTCGGTGCTGGCGTAGCGGCGTGCCGCTAGTGCGGCCGGGACGTCGAGCAGGCGGAGCCAGTCGTTGTCACCGGTCCAGGTGCGGCGGGCAAGTCGGCCGTCGGGGATCAACCATTCCAGCGGCTCGTCCACTGGGTAGGCGTCAAGGTGCAGCACCCGAACCAGGTCGATGCTGAGCAGGTAGCTCCACAGCGCGCGGTAGGCGTCCGGGGTGGTGGTGAGCGCCTCGGTCACATCGGCCTGGGCCTGCTGCACCGGATCGTGGAACCAGTCGCCGTCCCTTGCCGACCAGGTGGCGTAACCGTCCACCCGGCCGGCGGGGCTGCGGAGGATAACGCAGACCGGCTCGCGGGTGCCCGGTGCCCGCATGCTCGGATCGAGCCGGCGCTGCCAGTTGGCCTCGCCCCGGTCAATGTGGCCGGCGCGCTGCCGCCGCACCTCGGCGTGCACCGCCTGAGCCGGCTCGATCAGGTCCGCGGGGTCGAGCTGGACGATCTCGTAGTCGGTGGCGGGCGGCAGGATCGTGGGCTTGGTGGCCGTCCAGATGGTGTAGTTCGAGGCGAAATCGGTGGGCGCGTAGCCGAACCGGCCGTAGATCGGCCACTCGGCGGCCCGTAGCAGGCTGGCCACCTCGCCGCGATCCTTGGCGTCGGCCAACGACTGCCTGAGCATCCGGGTCAGCAGGCCCTGTCGTCGGTGGGTGGCGGCGACCGAGACCTGGGTCAGCGCGTCGATCGGTATGTCGGCGGTGCTCTGCTCGCCGGCCGGCACGGCCAACGGCGTGCCGAAGGTGCGCAGGGTGGCTACGCACCGACCACCGGAGTACGCGCCGGTGACCCGGTCTTCCTCCCACACCTTTGCCCACCAGGCCAGAGCGACGTCTGATGAGCTGCTCGGGTCAGCCAACAGGCCGGTGCGCATGGCGCGCAGCCAGGGGACCATGTCGTCCGGGGCTACCTGACGGATCTCGACTGCGCTGCTCACCCGCCGACCCTTTCACAAGCCGGAAGGGTCAGCGCGGCCGGCCGGTCCAGCTATATGAAATGCGAGAGGCCGATAACCACCGCGAGGCCTGCCGCCACCGCCGACACGACGGCGTAGCGCTCCTTAATCCGAAACGCCCGCAATGACATGACCACCGGCACGATGCCCAAGATCACGACGTGCGCGAAGAATTCCAGCAACAGGTAGCCAACCGCGAAGCCGGTGGCCAGGCAGGTGTACCAGTTGGCCTGCAAGAACGTCCGGTTCGGCGGGTGCACCGGTCGGTAGGCGGGATAGCTAGCAGCAGCCGTGCCGTAACCATGCGCGGCATATCCGGACGGCGCATACCCAGACGCGGCATAGGCCGGAGCGGGCATGGTGGCCTCAGTCCACTGCGAACCGTCCCACCACCTGCTCAACGGGCCACCGGCCGGATCCGGATACCACCCGGCAACTGCCTGAGTCATGCACTCTCCTGATATCGATGACTGCCAGCCGAATCGGCCAAGCCACCATTCATTCGTCGCAAACCCCGTCGACCTGAGCGAAGGCGCCTGGTTTAGCCGATGGTCAGATCCAGCTGACCCGGCCGTGCAATGCCGCATAGGCCACGAAGCTGACGACGTCGATCACGCTGTGCGCGATCACCAGCGGCAGTACCCGCCGGGTACGGGTGAACCACCAGCCGAAGAGTGCCCCCATGATCAGGTTGCCGATGAAGCCGCCGATCCCCTGATAGGTGTGATACGAGCCGCGGATCAGCGCGCTGACCAGGATCGCCCGGCCGCCCGACCAGTTCATCTCCCGGAACCGGGTCAGCAGGAAGCCGATCATTACGATCTCTTCCACCATCCCGTTCTGGATGCCCTGCAGGATCAGCACCGGGTACCGGTACCAGATGTCGGCGATGTCCGAGGCGTCCAGCTGAGCGTTGATCCCGAGGTGCCGGGCCAGGATTACCAGGCCCAGCCCGGGAATCCCGATCGCCGCGGCGATGCCCAGCCCCTGCAGCGTCTCCAATCGCCAGCGCAGCCGGTCGAAGCCGATCCCGAAGCCGGGCAGCGCCGGTAGCCGGCTGAGCAGGTACAGCGCCAGCAGCGCCGGCACCACGCCGTTCAGGATGCCGACCAGTTGGTAACCCAGGTCCACCCAGGCCCGTGGGGCCAGCGACGGGTTCAGGGTGGCGGTCGCGTGCTTGAACCCACCTCGGGTCTCGATGTCGGCGAAGTTGATCAGCGAGTAGAGCGCCGAGATGCCCAACGACACCCCGAGCACCAGCAGCACCTCGATGCCCAGCCGCTCCCGCCGAGCCGGCCGAGGTTCGGGTTCGGCCGTCGTCACCGGCAGCGGGGCGGAGGTCACCTACCCATTCTGGCTGTACCGCAGGCCGACCGTGTTGCAGTCCTGGCAGATTTCGCCCGGGATCAGGCCAGCTCTCATCAACCACCCGAACAGCACACAGCCCAAGCACAGTGCGAAGCCGGATTCCAACCCGGCCGCGATGATCACCAGCACCAGCAGCACTGAGCTGAACCCGGTCGCGCCGAAACCGAAGTAGCCGATCGCGGCGACCGAGGTCAGCGTCGCGCCGATCGCCTGGGCGAACCGTTTCGGCGGCCCGGGTACCAGCCGCGGACGGCCCAGCCGAGGCGCCACCACCCGCGTGGCCAGTTGGCCCAGCGGGCTGAACCGCGGGCCGGATGCCACCCGCAGCAGGAACCCGAGTGCGATCGGCAACACCAGCCAGTGCACACCGGGAATCAACGCCAGCAGGCTGAGCAGCAGCACGCCGGCAGCCACCGTCCGGGCGGCCTTCTCGTTCACCGGATTGGGAAAGCTCAGCAGCGAGGACACCCTGTCCAGGTTACCTAGCGCGGCGCCAAATGCCTACCCGGCCGATAGGAATGATGTGCGACCGCTAGTGGCCGCGGTCGATCCACTCCTGAAGGTGCTCCGCCTCGGCACCGATGGTGGTCGACTCGCCGTGCCCCGGGTGCACCGCGGTGGCCGGTGACAGCGCGAACAGCTTCGTCCGGATCGAATCGATGATGGTGTCGAAGTCCGAGTAGGACCGGCCGGTTGCGCCCGGGCCACCCTGGAACAGGGTGTCGCCGGTAAACACCATCGCCAGCGACGGTGCGTAGAAGCAGACCGCGCCGGGCGAGTGCCCGGGGGTGTGCAGCACCTGGAATTCGATGCCGGCCACCTTCACCGCATCCCCGTCGGCCAGCGGCTCGAAGTTCAACCTCGGGTAGCTCTGCCGCCACAGCACCTCATCCGCCGGGTGCAGTCGGATCGGCGCGCCGGTCGCCCTGCTCAACTCGCGGGCGACCGTCACGTGATCGTCGTGCGCGTGCGTGCACAGGATCGCCCGCACCGTCCGACCATCGACGATGTCCAGGATCGGCTGCGCCTCATGCGGCGCGTCGATCAGCACGCATTCGCTGTCGTCGCCGATCACCCAGACGTTGTTCTCAACCTCCCAGCTCTGACCGTCCAGGCTGAACGTCCCGGCGGTCGTGGTGTACTCCAATCGAACCCTCACTTCTCATTCCCCCCGTTTTCGAAGACAACTACCGAGCGCAGCACGTCACCACGGTGCATCTTGTCGAACGCCGCCTCGATGTCACCGATGCCGATGGTCTCGCTGACGAACTTGTCCAGTGGCAATCGCCCTTGCAGGTACAGGTCGATCAGCATCGGGAAGTCCCGCGACGGCAGGCAGTCGCCGTACCAGGACGACTTCAACGCACCACCCCGGCCGAAGACGTTCAGCAGCGACAGCTCGACCCGGGCCTTCGGGTTGGGCACGCCGACCAGCACCACGGTGCCGGCCAGATCCCGGCCGTGGAAGGCCTGCTTGTATGTCTCCGGGGTACCGACCGCATCCACCACCACATCCGCGCCGAAGCCATCGGTCGCCTCGCGGATGGCCTCCACCGGGTCGGTGTTGCGGGAGTTCACCACCACTGTCGCACCGAACTCTTTGGCCGCCGCCAACTTGCGGTCGTCGATGTCGATCCCGATGATCCGGCTGGCGCCGGCCAGCTTCGCACCGGCAATCGCGGCCATGCCCACCCCGCCACAGCCGATTACCGCGATCGAGTCACCGCGACCCACGCCGCCGGTGTTGATGGCGGCGCCCAGGCCGGCCATCACACCACAGCCGAGCAGGCCGGCGGCGGTCGCCGGGGCCTGTGGGTTCACCTTGGTGCACTGGCCGGCCGCCACCAGCGTCTTGTCGATGAATGCCCCGATGCCGAGCGCCGCGGACAGCTCGGTGCCGTCGTCCAGCGTCATCTTTTGTTTGGCATTGTGGGTGTTGAAGCAGTACTGAAGCTTGCCTCGCCGGCAGGCCCGGCACTGTCCGCAGACCGCGCGCCAGTTCAGGATGACGAAGTCACCGGGCGCGATCTCAGTGACGTCCGGGCCGACCGCCTCGACCACGCCGGCCGCCTCGTGCCCCAGCAGGTACGGGAACTCATCGCCGATGCCGCCCTCGCGGTAGTGCAGGTCGGTGTGGCAGACACCGCAGGCCTGGATCCGTACGACCGCCTCGCCCGGACCCGGGTCGGGGACGGTGATGCTGACCAGCTCGACCGGCAGTCCCTTGCCGCGCGCGATTACCCCGCGCACCTGCTGACCTGTCACTGTGCTGCGCTCCTCCCACGCGGGGGCTCGGTCGATGCTCGCTCAGCTAAAACCTTTACTCGTTCTACCGGATCTTCGGACGTGCCGGGCCTGGACTGCCGAACCTCAGGAGCGTTCGCCTAGTGGTACATACGCTCGCTCGGTCGGTCCGTCGTAAACCTGCCGGGGCCGGCCGATCTTGGTCTGTGGATCGTTGATCATCTCGTGCCACTGCGCGATCCAACCGGGCAACCGGCCGATCGCGAACAGCACCGTGAACATCTTGGTCGGAAAGCCCATCGCTCGGTACAGCAGGCCGGTGTAGAAGTCGACGTTCGGATAGAGCTTGCGGCTGACGAAGTAGTCGTCCGACAGCGCGTGGCCCTCTAACTCGATCGCTATGTCGAGCAGGTCGTCTCGCTTGCCCAGCGCCGAAAGCACCGAATCGGCGGTTTTCTTGATGATCGCGGCTCGCGGGTCGTAGTTCTTGTACACCCGGTGGCCGAAGCCCATGAGTTTGACGCCCTTTTCCTTGGCCTTGACCCGTTCGACGAACTTCTGCACATCGCCGCCGTCTCGCCGGATCGCCTCCAACATCTCCAACACCGCGGCGTTCGCCCCGCCGTGCAGCGGTCCGAACAGCGCGTTAATACCGGCCGATACCGATGCGAACAGGTTGGCATTGGACGAGCCGACCAGGCGCACCGTCGAGGTCGAGCAGTTCTGCTCATGGTCGGCGTGCAGCACGAACAGCAGGTCCAGCGCCCGGAGGACCTCCGGGTCGGCTTCGTACGGCTCGGCCGGTAACCCGAACGTCATCCGCAGGAAGTTGGCCACCATGTCCAGCGAGTTGTCCGGGTAGAGGAACGGCTGGCCGACCGACTTCTTGTAGGCGTAGGCGGCGATCGTCGGCAGTTTGGCGAGCAGCCGGATGGTGCTGAGGTCGACCTGCTCGGCATTGAACGGATCCAACGAGTCCTGGTAGAAGGTCGACAGCGCCGACACCGCCGAGCTGAGCACCGGCATCGGATGGGCGTCGCGCGGGAAGCCGTCGAAGAACCGCTTGAGGTCTTCGTGCAGCAACGTGTGCCGGGTGAGCCGGGAGGTGAAGGCGGCCAGCGCGTCGGAACTGGGCAGCTCGCCGTAGATCAGCAGATAGCACACCTCGGCGAAGTTGGACTGTTCGGCCAGCTGCTCGATCGGGTAGCCCCGGTAGCGCAGGATGCCGGCGTCGCCGTCGATGTAGGTGATCGCCGAGGTGCAGGAGGCGGTGTTACCGAAGCCGGGGTCGTAGGTGACCAGGCCGGTGCTGGTCAACAACTTGCTGATGTTGGCGCCGCTGGCCCCCTCGGTGGCCGACGCGATCGGCAACGGCAGGTCATCGCCGGAGGTCGGGTGGAAGACGGCGGCATCGGCACTGGTGACGGTGTCTGTCATGGCGAACTCCTTCGCGGGCGGTCAATATGACCTTACGGCCGACCCCGGGAACCGGCCCGTCCGGCCATAGGATGGCAGTTGTGGCATGCGTGCGATCGTCGCGGGAACTGCCCGGGGTGGCTGCCGATACCGCCTGGAAGCTGGTCACCGACTGGCCGGCGCACGGTCGCTGGATCCCGCTGACCACGGTCACGGTGGACGCCGATAGCCCCACCGGTTCGGGTCCGGGGACCCGCTTCACCGGCCGCACCGCCCTCGGCCCGGTCGGCTTCAACGATCCGATGACGGTGACGCAGTGGCAGCCGCCGGCCGACGGCCGGGCCGGTCGTTGCCGGGTGATCAAGCGTGGCAACTGGTTGGCCGGCTGGGCCGAGATCGAGGTGTTGCCGGTCGGGGACGGTTGCCGGCTGGTGTGGACCGAGCAGCTTGCTCCGCGCTGGACGCCGCGGCTGGCCGACCTGGTGGTGTCGGCGATCGCGTCGGCACTGTTCGACCGCGCGCTGCGCCGGCTGGCCGCTGAGCTGAGCCCTGCCCGTGCGGTGCCGGCGTCGGAGTGATTGGCTGAACGCATGAGTGAGCATCGAGCGAGCGAGGAGCGGAGCGAATCCAGCGATGAGCGCTCGCGCGAAGAGCAGGAGAAGCATGAGTGAATTTGGAGATTCGGTGTATGAGGACGGCGTCGAGGACGCCGAGTACCTGGACCCGGCGGAGAACCTGACCGGCGACGGCACCCTGGAAAGCCTGGACGAACCGGAGCAAACCCGCTGGGACCCGCCGGACTACGAACCGAAGAACACCCGGTACGGCACCACGCTGGCCGAGCAGCGGGAAGGTGAGTCCCTCGATCAACGGCTGGCGCAGGAGGAGCCCGACGTCGACGTCAACGCCGACATCCTGGTCGAGAACGGCATGCCGAGGCCGCGTGCCGGCCGGCTGGTAGCACCCGACGAGGGCACCCATCCGAATGAGGAGTCCGACGCGATCGCGCAGGACGTCGGCAAGGCCGGTAGCGCGGCCAGTGCTGAGGAGGCCGCGATGCATATCGTCGACGAGGACGACCTGAACCAGCAGGACACCAACGAGCAGGATCAGGACGAGCTGGCTCAGGACGTTTGGCCCAGCTGAGTCCGGTGCGGTTCAGCGAACGAGTCTGTCCACCAGGTGGGCCAGCTCGACGTCCGGGTCAGTAGTCAGCCCGCCGTGGATCGGGCCCGGCCGGATCACCGTGCTCTTCGGTGCGGCCAGCCAACCGAACCGCTGCCCCGGCCCGGCCTGCGCCGCCGGACCCATCGCCTGCTCGCCCCGACAGGTCGCGGACACCACGTCCAGCGCCGACTGCACCGCGGCGATGTCCAGATCCGGGGCCAGCGCCAGCAACCGGGCCTCGTCCAACTGCCCGGCGCACTGGAGGTAATCGACGGACTGGGCGTAGAGCACCACCCCGACGTTGACGAACTCCTCGCGATCGGCCCGCGGCACGCAGCGCAGCACCACGTACTGGAACGGCACCGCATCTTGCGCCGACATCGCTTCGCCGGTCATCGCTTCGTCAGTCATCGCCGGCCCGCCGGCGCCGGTAGCCACGCGGTCCGCTGTTCGAGCCGAGCCAGCAGGTACTCCAGGTAACCGGCCCGGACCGCGGCCGAATCCGGCCGGTTCGCCGACGGTTCCAACCACTCGTCGGGCACCTCGGCAAGTACCTCGGTCAACAGCGCCCGGTCGACCCGGGCTGCCAACTCGGCGTCGGCCGCCGGCAACTCGGCCAACCGGTCGGCGAACACGTGATCGGCTACGTCGTAAGGCTGTCCGGCGAACCGTTCGGCGCTGGCCGTCGGGCCGTCCCAACTGTGGTGGAAGTACAGCGCGGCGCCGTGATCGATCAGCCACAGTTCCCGATGCCACAGCAGCAGGTTCGGGTTACGCCAGCTGCGGTCGACGTTGGCGGTGAACGCGTCCAGCCAGAGCACCCGGGCCGCCTCGTCCGGATCGGTGGGGTAACCGGCGTCCCAGCCGAACGAGCCGGGCAGAAAGTCCACCGCCAGGTTCAGCCCGATGCTCGCGGTCAGCAGATCCTGCACCTCCTCGTCGGCCTCGTAGCGTCCGATCGCGGCATCGAGTTGCAATGCGCGCAGTTCCGGCACCCGCAGGCCCAGTCGGCGGCCGAGCTCACCGACCACCACCTCGGCCACCAGCGCCTTCACGCCCTGGCCGGCGCCGCGGAACTTCACCACGTACGTGCCGAAGTCGTCCGCCTCGACGATGCCGGGTAGCGAGCCGCCTTCCCGCAACGGCGTGACGTAACGGGTCGCCCGAACCTCAGCGATCACGGCCGATCGACCGATGCCTCGATCTCGGCCCGCTCGCGATCGTGCTCCTCCTCGTGCTCCTCGATTCGCTTCTTGATCCGGCCGAGGCCGGGCAGCGAGCCGAGGACGGTGGTGAACTCCTTGGTGGTGTCGAGCAGTTCCCGGAGGTCCGGTGCCACGTCGGTCATGCTGGCCAGGATCGGCAGAATCTCCTTGCGTAGCCGGTCGACCAGCTCCGGCATGGTGTCGATCAGCAGGACGACGGCGTCCACCTCGGCCGGGCTGGTTGTGGCGGCAAGCCGGTCGGCGATCGGCGCCAGTTGGCCCAGCGTCGGCTCGAACTTGTCCAGTAGTTCACCGGCCCGGCCGCTGACCGCCTGGGCGCCGGCCACCACCTGGTCGGTCTTACCGACCAGCGTCGTCGCCGCGCTGAGCACTCGCTCGGTATCGCCGAGCAGGCCGCCGGTTCGATCGATCAGCTGGTCGGCCCGCTGCCGGGTCTGGTCGAGGCCGTCCAATGCCGCCTCGGCCCGGCCGGCGATCCGCTCAAGCTGTCCGACCAACTCGGCCACTCGCGGTACCAGGCCGAGTGCCTGTTCCATGGCGGCGTATCCGCGTTCGGCGAACCGCAGCACGTCGGCCGGGCCCGGCATCGGTAGACGAACCATGCGTTGACCTTACGGGTACGCGGAGTTCCTGTCGGCCGGCGATGGCAGAGTGATAGCCATGACGGTCGAGGGCCTGGACGAGCAGCCGCCGGTGCTGCTGGCCATCGACGGCAACTCACTCGTGCACCGCAGCTTCCATTCGCAGGCGGCCACCGGCCTGCGCTCACCGGACGGCCGGCCGCTGTGGGCGATCCGCGGGCTGCTCACCCAGTTGGTGGCGGCCGCCGAGCGAATCTGCCCGGCCGCCATCGTGATCGGCTTCGACGATCCGGATCGCAGCATCCGCCGGGACCGCTGGCCGCAGTACAAGGCCGGCCGGACCGAGAAGCTGGACAGCCTGGTGAGCCAGTTGCGGACCGCCGCCGAGGTGACCCGCGAGCTCGGGCTGGCGGTGGTCGTCCCGGATGGTCTGGAGGCCGACGATGTACTGGCCTCGGCCGCCCGGCATGCACCCACCATGGGTGCCCGAACCGTGATCATGACCTCGGACCGGGACGCCTTCCCGTTGATCGACGAGCACACCCGGGTGCTGCGGATCATCAACGGCGGAGTGGAAGCCTCACCGGTGCTGACCACCGAGCGGTTCGTCACCATGCTCGGCATCCAGCCGGCCCAGTACCGGGATCTGGCCGCACTGCGCGGCGACCCGTCCGACAACCTGCCCGGCATCCGAGGCATCGGGCCGAAGATCGCGGCCAAGCTGCTGGCCGCCTGCGGTTCGGCGCATGCGGTCTTCGAGGATCTGGCCGGGTCCGGCGCGCTGGTGCGGGCCGCGGTCGGTCCAGCACTGGCCAGGCGGCTGGCCGAGCCGGCCTCCCGGGCGGCCTGGGAGTTGAACTGCCAGGTCATGATCATGCACGACGACCTGGAGCTAGGGCTGGATCTGGCCGCCGGACCGGGCGTGCTGCCGCTGGACGTCGATGCGGTGCGTTCGGTCTATGCCGCGCATCGGCTCACCTGGACCGCGCCGGCCGCGTTGCGAACACTGGCCTATCAGGACGGACCGCCGCCGCCCCGTCCGGCTCCGGTGCCGAGTTGGGTTCCGACGATGACCGACAGCTACTCCGGTCGGCGGTTTCCGCCGCTACGCAAGCGGGAACTCACCGGCCGGGCCGCGCTGGCCGCCAACCAGCTCTCGCTGTTCGACTGAGGGCGGCCGGCCGACAGCTATGAACACCCAGAGATGGTCCGACAGCCGGGGGTACCGTAGATGACCGCGTTCGCTGAAATGGATCTGGTCTGACCGGATTGGGTCAGCTCCACGGTCGCCACGAACGACTTGTCTTGAAGGAATTGGCCTGCCCCGATATCGCAGGTTGTCGATGACGCGGTACATCCGCTCCAGATGCAGTTGATCACGGTACCGCTGCCGCAGGAGGCGGTAATGACCTGGCCGAAGCCATTGTGCGGAGTCCAGTTCATCGAGTAGCTGCCGGACAGGTTCTGCGCCGCATAGTGGATCACGTGCGGCCCGGAGCTGTCCGAACCGCCTCCGGAGCACGCCTTGGCGGTCCAGGCGGCACTGTCGACGCTGCAGCCGAGCATCTCAGCGCCGAACGCGTTGGCGGACGGGTTGCCGAGGATCAAGAAGAACATGACCAGGACGGGGGTCAGCAACAGTGCCCACGATTTGCGCATGGCAGCCTCGATTCGCGGTTGGGGGCAGCGCGAGGCTGCTCGGGGGACGTAGGGGATAGAACCGACGATTGAGTGAGCCTTGGTCAATCGGTGCGAAGTGTCAATAGACGTTCTATCCGTTTTGTAGCTGTCGACCGAGGGTGGTCAGCGGCGGCGGCGCAGAATGACGAACAGCACGACGGCGACCACCGCTAAGGGGACGAGCCGCTTCACCAGTGCCGGGCCGGCGGAGCCGAGCAGGTCGATGGGTTGCGCCTCGCTAGTCGGGGCCGCGTGCGCCGGCGACCCACTGCGCGATCGTGCATCTTCTACGGGCTCAGCGCCGGAAGAAGTTGCACGATCGGGGGGAGCGGGCTCGGGGGGAGCGGGCTCGGCGGAAGCGGTTAGCTTGCCGGCCAGGCAATCGGCGAACTGGCCGATCAGCTTGTTACCGACATCCACCATGACGCCGCGGCCGAACTGCGCCGGCCGGCCGGTGATGTTTAGGTCGGTCTGCACCACCACCTGGGTTTGGCCGTCCTGCGAACTGAGCGTCGCAGTGACCGTGGCGTTGGCGGTGCCGTTACCTCGGGTGTCCTTGCCCTGGGCGCGGATCACCGCCCGGTGCGCCGCCGCATCCTTCTCGACGAAGCTGGCTTTGCCTTGATAAGTCAAGCCAATCGGCCCCACCCGGACCTTGACCGTCCCGGTGAAGTCGTCGCCGTCCACGCTGTCGATGGTCGCACCGGGCAGGCATGGCCCGATCCGTTCGATGTCGAGCAGCACCATCCAGGCTTGCTCGATGTCGGCCGGAACGGTGAAGGTGTGCTCCAACTGCACGAGTGCGCCCCGCTCAGATGCCGGCCGCGGCCAGCACCGCGCGCCTGGTCAGCACGCCTGCCAGGTGCCGCCGGTAGTCCGCCCGCGCCGACAGGTCCGACGGCGGCGAGGTGCCCTCGGCGGCCTGTGCGCTGGCCCGGCTGACCGCCTCCAGCGACGCGTCCGCGCCGGCCAGCGCCTGTTCGACCAGATGAGCCCGCAGCGGAGTGGAACCCATATTGGTCAACCCGATCCGGGCTTCGCTGATGGTGCCGTTGGACCGGTGCACCGCCGCGGCCACGCCCACGATCGACCAGGCCTGGGCCACCCGCTGAAACTTCTCGTAGTGCGTCGACCAGCCATCGCCCAACTTCGGGATCCGGATCGAGGTCAGGATCTCGCCCGGTTCCAACGCGGTGGTCAGGTAGCCGCTGAAGAAGTCCCGGGCGGCGATGGTGCGCTCACCGGCGCTGGACTGCACCCGCAGCTCGGCATCCAGCGCCAGCGCCACCGACGGCAGGTCACCGGCCGGATCGGCGTGGGCCAGCGAACCGCCGAAGGTGCCGAGGTGTCGGACCTGCGGGTCGGCCACCGTCCGGGTGGCCTGCGCCAGCAACGGCGCATGCCGGGCGACCAGGTCGTCGTGCAGCACCTCGTCGTGCGTGGTCATCGCGCCGATCACGATGGCGTCCCCGTCATCGCGCGCACCGACCAGGTCGGCGATCCGGCCGAGGTCGATTACCGTTTCTGGATAAGCCAATCGGAGCCGCAGGATAGGCAACAGCGACTGGCCGCCGGCGAGGATCTTGCCGTCCTCGCCCGCCTCGGCCAGTGCTTGGGCCGCCTCGGCCACGCTGGCCGGACGGATGTAGTCGAAGGCTGCCGGGATCACAGCTGATCACCATCCGATCCGCCGGATCCGTCAGAGGTGGTGGTACTCGCGCCGCCGTAGGCCACCGTGCCGGACGGATCCCGGTCGGACTGCTCCGCGCCGTTGATCGCCCGCCAAATCCGCTCCGGGGTACACGGCATCTGCACGTCATGCACGCCCAACGGCCGCAGCGCATCCACTATGGCGTTGACCACCGCCGGGGTCGAGGCGATGGTGCCCGCCTCGCCGACACCCTTCACCCCGAGCGGGTTGGTGGTCGACCGACTCACCGTCCGATCTGTCGTGAAACTCGGCAGATCCGCCGCCGACGGCACCAGGTAGTCGACGAACGTGCCGGTGGTCAGGTTGCCGTCCGAGTCGTAGATCGCCTCCTCGTAGAGCGCCTGCGCGATGCCCTGGGCCAGGCCGCCGTGCACCTGGCCTTCCACGATCAGTGGGTTGATCACCGCGCCGACGTCGTCCACGCAGACGTACTTGCGGATCTTGGCGGCGCCGGTCTCGGTGTCGACCTCGACCGCGCACAGGTGGGTGCCGTGTGGGAAGGAGAAGTTCTCCGGGTCGAAGGTGGCGTCGGCGTCCAAGCTCGGCTCGATGCCGTCGGGCAGATCGTGCGCGGTGAACGCGGCGAAGGCGATGTCCTGAATCGACTTGCCCTCACCCGGCACGCCTCGGACCCGGAAGCTGCCGCCGCTGAACTCCAGGTCGTCCTCGCTGGCCTCCAGCAGGTGCGCGGCGATTCGGCGCGCCTTGGCAACCACCTTCTCGGCCGCCTTGACCACCGCGATAGCACCGACCGTCAACGACCGCGAGCCGTAGGTGTCCAGTCCCTTCGGGGAGGACTGGGTGTCGCCATGGATGACCTCGACATCCTCGAACGGCACCCCGAGCTGGTCGGCCACGATCTGGCTCCACGCCGTCTCATGTCCTTGACCATGCGCGGACGAGCCGGTGACCACCTCGACCTTGCCGGTGGCCAGCACCCGGATAGCGGCGTTCTCCCAACCGCCTGCGCCGTAGGACAGCGAGCCGAGCACCCGGGACGGCGCCAGCCCGCACATCTCGGTATAGGTGGAGATGCCCAGCCCGAGCTGCACCGGGTCCTTGCCGGCCCGCCGGTGTTCCCGTTCTTGCTTCAGCTCGTCCCAGCCGATCAACTCCATCGCCCGGTCGGTGGCCGCCTGGTAGTTGCCGCTGTCGTAGGTCAGGCCGGCCACCGTGGTGAACGGGAACTCGGTGATCCAGTTCTTGCGGCGCAGCTCCAGCGGATCCATGCCGAGTTCGTGTGCCAGCTCGTCCATGATCCGCTCGACGGCGAAGGTGGCCTCCGGACGGCCGGCGCCGCGATAGGCGTCGGTCGGCGTCTTGTTGGTGAAGATTCCCTCGCAGACGAACCGGTAAGCAGCGAACTTGTAGATGGCATTGAACATGAACGCGCCGAGCACCGGGACGCCGGGGGAGACCAGCCGCAGGTAGGCGCCCATGTCAGCCAGCAGGTGCACGTCCAGGCCGGTGACGGTGCCGTCTCGGCGGGCGGTGATGGTGATGTCCTGGATCTGGTCGCGACCGTGGTGGCCGCTCATCAGCGATTCCGACCGGGACTCGGTGTACTTGACCGGCCTGCCGAGCTTGAGCGCCACCAGCGCGGTGATCACCTCTTCCGGGGTGACCTGAAGCTTGCCCCCGAAGCCGCCGCCGACATCCGGCGCGACGACCCGAACCTTGTGCTCCGGGACCCCCAGGGTGAGCGCCAGCATGGTGCGCAGGATGTGCGGGATCTGGGTGGCCGACCACATGGTGAAGCCGTCCCCGACCGGTTGCACCATGGTGGAACGGGGCTCCATGAACGCCGGGATCAGCCGCTGCTGGATGAACCGGCGCTTGACGGTGACCTCGGCATCGCGCAGCGCGTCCTCGATCGATGCACCGGTACCGGCCGCGCCGGACTCGAAGGCCCAGGTGTAGGAGCGGTTGGAGCTGGTGTGCCCGTGCACCAGGTCAGCACCGTCGGCGATCGCGGCCTGCATGTCGAGCACCACCGGCAACGCCTCGTAGTCGATGTCGATGGCCTCCAACGCGTCCTGTGCGCTGGCCTTGTCCCGGGCCGCCACCACGGCAACCGCCTCACCCACGTGGTTGACCTGGTTGACCGCCAGGCTGGGGTGTCCGGGGTTGACCATGTCCGGCGTGACCGGCCAGGCGCACGGGATGGTGCCTTGGCTGTCGGCGAAATCCTGCCCAGAGAAGGCAGCCAGCACGCCCGGCCGCTGCAATGCGGGGGAGACATCGACGTGGCTGATGGTGGCGTGTGCCACCGGGCTGCGCAGGATTGCCAGGTGCAGCAGGCCGGGCAGCGTCAGGTTGTCGGTCCAGGTGGTGCGACCGGTGAGCAGGTGCCGGTCTTCCTTGCGCTTGCGGGCTTGCCCGATCTCGGCGGTCGAAGCCGGGCGTTCGTCGGTGGCGGTCATGTGCCGGCCCCCGCATCCGCCGGCTGGTTCCGATACGCCATTGCGGCGCCGGCCGCCTGCACCGCGGCGACGATGTTCTGGTAGCCGGTGCACCGGCAGAGGTTGCCCTCGATGCCCTCGCGCACCTCGTCCTCACTCGGGTGCGGATTGTCCCGCAACAGGTCGCAGGCCGCCATCATCATGCCGGGCGTGCAGAAACCGCACTGCAACGCATGCAGATCGTGAAAGGCCTGCTGCACCGGGTGCAGCGTGCCGTCGGCGCCGGCCAGGCCCTCGACCGTGAGCACGTCCGATCCGTCGGCCTGCACCGCCAGCACCGAGCAGCTCTTGACGCTCTTGCCGTTCAACAACACGGTGCACGCACCGCAGTTGCTGGTATCGCAGCCGATGACCGTGCCAACCTTGCCGAGTCGTTCTCGCAGGTACTGCACCAGCAGCAGCCGGGGCTCCACTTCGTCTGTGTAACCAACTCCGTCCACGGTTACGGTGACCCGGGTCATCTCTTGACCTCCAGCAGTCGTTGATTGCGCCGACAACCCCAGCCAAGCCCGTTACCGGCGAACGCGCAAGCCGCAGCCGCGGCGCAATTCGGCAGGCAGCCTCAGTGCATGCCGGCTTCGGTATGGATCGGCCCCTCCGCGCTGCGCAGTTGCGCGCCGGTGCCGCCCCAGCGGCTGGCGATGATCTCGGCCGCGATCGACACGGCGGTCTCTTCCGGGGTCCGGGCGCCGATGTCCAGCCCGATCGGCGCGTGCAGCCGGGCCAGCTCGTCCTCGGTCAAACCGAGCTCACGCAGCCGCGCCAACCGGTCCTGATGGGTGCGCCGCGAACCCATCGCGCCCAGGTAACCCAGTGGGGTGCGCAGCGCGATCTCCAGCAGCGGCACGTCGAACTTCGGGTCGTGGGTAAGCAGGCACACCACGGTCCGCTCGTCCACCTCGCCGCGGGCCACCGCCTCGGTCAGGTAGCGGTGCGGCCACTGCACGATCACCTCATCGGCGTCCGGGAACCGCTTGGCGGTCGCGAACACCGCCCGGGCATCGCAGACGGTCACCCGGTAGCCGAGGAACGAGCCGACCCGAGCCACCGCGGAGGCGAAGTCAATGGCACCGAACACGATCATCCGAGGACGGGGCGCGTAGCTGGCGACGAACACCCCGATGTCGTCCAGCCGGCGTTCACCGTCCGCGCCGTAGCGCAACATCCTGGTGCGGCCCTGCACCAGCAGGCCACGGGCATCATCGCGCACCGCGTCATCCAGCCGGGACGAGCCGAGGTTGCCCTGCACCTGCGCCGGCCGCACCACCAGCCGCCGGCCACGCAAGCCGGCCGGGGCGTCCACCACGGTCGCCACTGCGACCGGCCGGCCGGCTCGGATGTCGGCCAGTACGTCGCCCAGCTCAGGAAAGCTCTGCCGGCTGACCGGCTCGACGAAGATGTCGATGATGCCGCCGCAGGTCAGGCCCACCGAGAACGCCTCGTCGTCGGTGACCCCGTAGCGCTGCAGCACCGGTGGCTCGCCGGCACGCACCCGGCTGCCCAGCTCGTACACCGCGCCCTCCACGCAACCGCCGGACACGCTGCCGGCGACCGTGCCGTCCGGGCCGACCAGCATGGCCGCGCCGGGCTGTCGCGGTGCCGAACTCCAGGTGGCGACCACGGTGGCCAGCGCCGTTTCGGCACCGGACTGCCACCAGTCCAGCAGCGGGTTCAGCACGTCACGCATGGGCAAGCACCTCCACCAGCTGCTCCAGCGCCGCGAAGCTGTGCCCGGCGACCAGCGTGTCGACATGTGCCATCGCGGCCTGCATGCCGCCGGTCACCGGCTGGAAACCCGGCCGCCCCTTGTGCGGGTTGACCCAGATCAGCGCGTGCGCGAGCCGGCTCAGCCGACCCAGCTGGGCCTGAAGCTCGGCCGGGTCACCGCGCTCCCAACCGTCGGAGCAGAGCACCACCACCGCACCCCGGGCCAGCCCACGCTGACCCCACAGATCCAGGAATGCCTTGACGCCCTCGCCCAGTCGGGTGCCACCGCTCCAGTCCGGCACCGCCCGCCCGGCCGCCGCCAACGCCTGGTCCGGTTCGCGCAGCCGCAGCTCGCGGGTGACCCGGGTCAGCCGGGTGCCGGTGGTGAAAACCTCGGTGCTCATCGGGGCCGCCCGGGTCGCCGCGTGCGCGAACCGCAGCAGGATGTCGGCGTAGGGCGCCATCGAACCGGAGACGTCGATCAGCAGCACCAGCCGACGCGGCTTGTTCCGGCGCCTGCGGTAGGCCAACCGGCCGGGCTCGCCGCCGGCGTGCAGCATCCGGCGGACCGTCCGATCCAGGTCGACCCGGCCCCGGTTGGCCGGCGCGTGCCGCTGCGACCGACGGGCAGAGATCCGCGGTGTCAGCAGGCCGAACAGCCGGCGCAGCTGCTCGCGCTCGGCCGGGCTGAGCGCGGTCACGTCCTTGTGCCGAAGGATCTCGTGCCGGCTGGCCTGCACCGCGAAGCTCGGCTGGTCGTCGGCCGGCTGCTCGGCCGAGCCGGATCCGTCCACCTCGAACGGCGCGGCTCGCAGCACTCGCGGTGGCGTGCTGGCGGTGCGGCCCCGATCGGCCTGCCGGCCGCCGAAGTACAGCGCGAAGGCGGCGTCGTAGCGGGTCAGATCCTGCGGGTCGGCGCACAGCGTCAACCGACCGGCCCAGTAGACCTGGTTCGGGTCGAGCACGTCCAGGTGCGCCAGCGCGCCGAGCATGGTCTGCACCCGATCCGGCCCGGCCGGTACCCCGGCATGCCGCAGCGTGCGGGCGAATCCCACCACCACGTCGGCGAAATCGCTCATGAAATTACCTGCTCTTCGCGCGAGCGCTCATCCGGCCAGCCCACTCGGCTGACCGCGATCGCGAGTGGGCGTTTTGCGCGTCGAGTGGGCGCTTGCAACCGCCCACTCGTGCTGCAATTGCCCACTCGCGGCCGACCTCTCCGCCCTGGTCTTGCCGGCAGCCGATCTTCATAATTTCTGGCCGCCATGGCGACCGGCGGCTATGAAGATCGCGCCGAGGCCCGCCTGGCCACGCTCCTGGCGAGCTCATCCGACCAACTCGGCCAGCACCGTGTCCCGGATTCGGGCGGCGTCCTCCTGGTACTTCAGGACGGCACCGAGGGTGGCCGCGGCCAGCTCCCGGTCCAGCCGCTGGGCGCCGAGCAGGTGCAGGGCCTGTGCCCAGTCCAGCGACTCGGCCACCCCGGGCGGCTTGAGCAGGTCGGCCTCCCGCATCCGACGGACCGCCCCGGCCACCTCCCGGGCCAGCAGCTCGGTGATCTGCGGCAGCCGCCGGCGCAGGATCGCCACTTCGCGGTCGAAGGACGGGTGCGCCACCCAGTGGTAGAGGCAGCGCCGTTTGAGCGCGTCGTGCACCTCTCGGGTGCGGTTGGAGGTGAGCACCACCAGCGGCGGCTGGTCGGCCCGGATGGTGCCGAGCTCGGGGATGGTGACCGCGTTGTCGGCCAGCACCTCCAGCAGGAATGCCTCGAACTCGTCGTCGGCGCGGTCGATTTCGTCGACCAGCAGCACCGACGGGCTGTGCTCGAGCGCCCGCAGGATCGGCCGGGCGACCAGGTACTGCCTGCCGTACAGGGACTTCTCCAGCTCGTCG
Organism: Jatrophihabitans sp.; assembly: GCA_035248685.1. Taxonomy (GTDB): domain Bacteria; phylum Actinomycetota; class Actinomycetes; order Mycobacteriales; family Jatrophihabitantaceae; genus Jatrophihabitans_A. The sequence goes on along the minus strand of DATFHF010000064.1, from coordinate 84,528 downwards.
GTGTTCGCCGAGCCGGCCTGGCCGGCGGCCTCGGCGGCCCGCAGGTGCAGGATCTGGCGGGTGAAATCCCAGTCGTAGAGCGCCTGGGCGGCATCGATGCCCTCATAGCACTGCAACCGCACCAACTCGGCACCGGTGATCTCGGCCAGCGCGTGCGCCAGGCTGGTCTTGCCGACCCCGGCGTCGCCTTCCAGGAACAGCGGCCGGTGCATCTTCAGCGCGAGGAAGCAGGCGGTGGCCAGCCCGTCGTCGGGCAGGTACCCGGTTTCGCGCAGCGCGTCGGCGAGCTCCGTGGGGTCGGTGGAGTCCAAGTCAACGGTTGCCATCACACCAGGATGGCCCGCACCCCCGGGCCCGCGCCATGCCGGTCGCCAGCCGGCGGCGCTACGGTGCAACGCATGGAGCCGGTGTACACGCCTGTCATCGCCGTCGCGAAGCTCTGGTTCGCCTTCCAGGGGCTGCGGTTCACGGTGCACGGGGCCGAGAACGTGCCGCGTACCGGTGGGGCGGTGATGGCCATCAACCACATCGGCTACCTGGACTTCGCCTATGCCGGGCTGACCGCCCGACCGTCCGGGCGGCTGGTCCGATTCATGGCCAAGGACGAGGTGTTCCGGCACCGGATCAGCGGCCCGTTGATGCGCGGCATGCACCACATACCGGTCGACCGGCAGGCCGGCGCCAGCTCGTTCCGAGCGGCCGTCACCGCGTTGAAGAACGGCGAGATCGTCGGGGTGTTTCCGGAGGCGACCATCTCGCGGTCGTTCGAGCTGAAGGAGTTCAAGGCCGGCGTGGTCCGGATGGCCGCCGCCGCCGACGTGCCGATCCTGCCCACCGTGGTCTGGGGCTCGCAGCGGATCTGGACCAAGGACCACCCCAAGCGGTTGGGACGAAGCGGCATTCCGATCATGCTGAGCGTGGGCCGCCCGCTGGCCGCCGGCCGGCGCGAGGACGCCGACCGGGTCGCCGAGCAGCTGCGGGCCGAGATGACCGCCCTGCTGCATCAGGCGCAGGCCGAGTACCCGCCGCTGACCGGGCCGGACCGGGTCTTCCTGCCGGCCCGACTCGGTGGCGACGCGCCGACCCCGGAACGGGCCGCGCAGCTGGATGCCGCGGAGGCCGAAGAGCGGGCAGCACGCAGGAAAGACCAGGGCTAGCCAGCCTTTCGGTAGAATTGACCGAATGCGTAACCCTCGCCGCGGCCGCCGACTCATGTTCGGGACGGCGGCGCGGCTGAGGGTACCGGCACCCGGTCGGCTGACGGCCCGCAATCTGGCGGTCGTGCTGGCCCTGGTGTTGCTGCCGCTGCTGGCCGGGATTTCGGCCATCCAGCTGGCCCCGCCGGCTCGGGTCACCGACGTCGGTTTGGACGGGCTGAACGCCGAGATCAGCGTCCGAATCGGCCAGAACAGCAACGAGATCGACTCCGCGCTGCTCGGTGGCCTGCGTAGCCCGAGCCCCACGGTGCTCGGCAAGCACATCGGGTTGGTCATCCGTCCCAGCGACGTCGATCTGACCCTGTTCGACGCCAAGGGCGCACTCGACCCGCAGACCATCGACGTGCTGGGGCACCTGTTCGCCGACCCGCAGGCCCAGCGGGCGGAGCTGCACCGGCTGACCGCGTCCGTGGTCCGGTACTACGGCTGTGTCGGGTTCGGTACCGCCTACCTGGTGGCGATGCTGGAAATCCTCGGCTACTGGTGGCTGAAGTTCCGCCGCCGCGGCTTGCAGCAGCTGGCGCCGGCCGGCGCCCGGGCGATCGGGCCGTTGCTGCGGGTGGAAGGCAGGTTCGCCCGCGCAGTCGCCGCCGGGTTGGCCCTGGTGCTCGTATTGCCGGCCGGCTACGCGCTGTCCCCGCTGTCGGATCGACACGGCCCGATCGTTGCCGACCAGCAACTAGCCGGCACCTTCCTGTCCGGCTGGCAGCTGACCGGGCCGTTCACCTACCTGATCCGGCAGGCCGCCACCAGCGTCGACTCGCTCGGCAAGACCGAGCGGCGCTTCTACGACCAGGTCGCCGGCAACCTGATCAGCCAGTACGAAACCCGCTACGGCACCAGCAGCCCAGTCGCCGACAAGCACCTGGTCCGGCTGGTGGTGCTGGATGACCTTCAGGGCACCAGCGGCATGGCTCGCACGGTAGGCATCGCCGCCCAGTGGCTGCACGCCGACGCCATCATCAACCTCGGCGACCTGACGGCCACCGGCACCAGCCAGGAGGCCTACCTGTCGTACCTGAAGAGCTACACGGTGGGGGTGCTCACCCAGTACGCCGGCGACATCCCGGTGTTCAGCTCGCTCGGCCGGCACGACACACCCGCGGTCGCGGCCTACGCCAAGAAGCTGCACATCACCATTGCCGACGGCCAGGTGCAGAAGATCGCCGGCCTGCGGTTCATCGGGGTGAACAGCCCGTACATCGTCAACTTCGGCGAGGCCGCCAAGCTGATTGACCCCAAAGTCACCACCGGCACGGTGGCTGCCGATCTGCGTAGCACCGGCTGCCGCCAGCAACCCTTCGGCGTCTTCACCCACGACAAGGAACAGCTCGAGCCGCTGATCGAGTCCGGCTGCGTGCCGCTGGTGATCGGCGGTCACGACTACACCGGCCAACCCCCCGAGAACGTGAGCACGCCGAACGGCGTGGTGCGCCGGCTATCGCTGGGCAGCACCGGCGGCCACGGCGCCGACGACGGCCTCGGCGGACTGTCCACCCCGCGCAACAACGCGCCGTTCCTGGTGCTGAGCATCGACCGGCAGACCGGCGAGGTCACCGTGGACACCACCACCGTGCATCCGGATGCCTCGGTGACGCTCAGCAGCACGACCCTGGCCCCGCTGCCGGCCGGCCAACTTTCCCGGATGAACTAAGCCAATTATTGCGATTGACTTGCAACAACGCCGAGCTGGTCGTAGCGTCGTTGCAAATGATTGGCAATAGGGCCGAAGGGGACGTCGGATGGCGGTGGACGACTCGCTGAGGCTGGCCGAGCCGACGCCGGCCGGTCTCCGAGCCAGGTTCAGCCGGGACGAGATTCCGCGGCTGGCAGCGTTGTTCGGCTTCGTGGCGTTGCTGCACCTGGCCGGGTTCGGGTTGTTCTACTACTTCAATTCCCAGGCCAAGTACCACCTGCTGGGTGACGGCAAGGGCCACCTGGTGTTCGCGGGGTCGGCCGCGCTGGCCTACGGCTTCGGCCTGCGGCATGCCTTCGATGCCGACCACATCAGCGCCATCGACGACACCACCCGGTTCCTGCTCCAGAAGGGACGACGCCCGCTCGGGGTCGGCTTCTTCTTCTCGCTGGGACATTCCAGCATCGTGTTGGCGCTCTCGATCGGGATCGCCTTCGCCGCCAAGTCCACCAGCCGCTTCCAGCAACGCTTCGCCGGCACCGGCGGCATCATCGGCACCGTGGTCTCGGCCTCGTTCCTGTACCTGATCGCGGCGTTCAACCTGGTCGTGCTGGCCGGCATCCTGAAGATGTGGCGGCAGGCCAAGGCCGGCCGGTATCGGCAGGAGGAGTTGGACGTCCTGCTGGCCAACCGGGGTTTCATGAACCGGATCTTCAAGGGCCGGTACAACCGGTTCATCAACCACTCATGGCAGATGTACCCGGTCGGCGTGCTGTTCGGACTCGGCTTCGACACCGCCACCGAGGTCGGTTTCCTGGGTTTGTCAGCGACGGCGGCGGTGGCCGGCACCAGCGGCGGCACCACGCTGCCGCCCGCGGCCATCCTGTCGCTGCCGTTGCTGTTCGCGGCCGGCATGTCACTGATGGACACCTTCGACGGGGTGTTCATGAGCAAGGCCTACGGATGGGCGTTCGTGACCCCGATCCGCAAGATTTACTACAACATCACCACCACCGGGCTGTCGATCTTCGTAGCGTTCGTGATCGGCAGCATCGAGGTGTTCGGGTTGCTGGCCGACCAGCTGCGGCTGCACGGACAGCCGTGGGATTTCATTGCCGGCATCGACATCAACTCCGCCGGCCGGCTGATCGTGGCGATCTTCGTCCTGGTCTGGATCGGTGCCGTCGTCTACTACAAGGCGCGCAACATCGACCAGCGCTATACAGCGATGGACGAGTCGGGCTAGCCGGCTACCGGTCGGTGGCCGGCGGGTAGTCCAGCATGCCGATCTCGCCGACCTCGATGGCCAGATCGTGCACCTTGCGGTGGCTGTGCTGGCTGGCCATCCGGAGCAGGTTGAAGGCCTGCTCCTGGGTTACTCGGTGCCGGCTCATCAGGATGCCCAGCGCAACGCCGATCTCCCGGTTGGACTCCAACGCCTGCCGCAGGTGGGCCGCCTCGTCGCGCCGCTCGGCGCCGGACAGCACGATCGCGGCGTGGGTGGCGACCACCTCGCCCATGATCTCCGACAACGAGGAGAACGCATCGCGTTTGGTGGAGTACAGGTTCAGCCCGCCGATGACGTCGTCTTCCTCGAGGTAGAGCCGGAACGCCAGCATGCTGTGCACGCCGAGTTCGCGCGCCGCGATCTCGCCGAACTGCGGCCAGCGCGGATCGTGCTCCAGGTCTCCGGTGCGAAATACCTTGTCCTCCAGCACCGCGTCCACGCACGGGCCGGATCGCAGCTTGTACTGCGCGATGTCGACCTTTTTGACCAGTTCGCAGCTGGGCGCCACCGAGTGGAACTCTCGACCGCGCAGGATGGTGATGCCGGCCGCCTCGGCGCCCTCGACGGTGCTCAGAGCGGTTTGCACGATCGCCCGCCAGGTGTGCTCGGCGGTGGGCTGGGTCGCCAGGTCGCGGGCCAGCTCGGCGAATCGCTGGGCAAGACTGAGCGCGGACGGGGTTGCCGGCGCATGCGTGGGGGCAGTGGTCATAGCTGTCTCATTCCCAAGGGAACTGCGGCGGACTGGGTGCCGGGTCAACCATAACCCGATCGGGCCCGTCCCGGTTCGGCCGCCGGCGAACGGCAGTAGCCCGGCCGATCGGTGACCGCCGGGCCAGACTAGGGTTGAGCCAGCGACGAGCACGCCCGTCCGGTGCGTTTAGGACCAAGCGCAGACCGGACGGACCAGCACCGCAGCGCCTGGAGGCGAGAAGTGACCACCATTCCCGCCAGGGGATCGGCCCACCCCGTCGGCGAGTACGACTTTGTCATCGTCGCCAACCGGCTGCCGGTGGACCAGGTAACCGAGCCGGACGGCAGCACCGCCTGGCGGCGCAGTCCGGGCGGGCTGGTCACCGCGTTGGAACCGGTGATGCGCAAGACCGACGGGGCCTGGGTCGGCTGGACCGGCGGTCCGGGACCGGCACCGGAGCCGTTCGACGAGTCCGGCATGCGGCTGATTGCGGTCGCCCTGAGCGACGAAGAGATCCGGGACTATTACGAAGGATTCTCCAATGCGACGTTGTGGCCGCTGTATCACGACGTGATCGCTCCGCCGCGCTTCCGCCGTACCTGGTGGGAGGCCTACCTCAGGGTGAACCGGCGCTTTGCCGAGGCGGCGGCCGGCCAGGCCGCGCACGGTGCGGTGGTCTGGATCCAGGACTACCAGTTACAGCTGGTGCCCGGTCTGCTGCGCGAGCTGCGTCCGGATCTGCGGATCGGTTTCTTCAACCACATCCCGTTTCCCGGCTATGAGATCTTCGCCCAGTTGCCCTGGCGGCAGCAGCTGGTACGCGGGCTGCTCGGCGCCGACCTGCTCGGCTTCCAACGACAGAGCGATGCCACCAACTTCCTGCGGGCCTGCCGACGGGCGGCCGGGCTGATCACCCGCGGCTCGGCTATCTCGGTACCGGTCGACGGGCACTCCTACCGGACGGTGCGGGTGGGCGCCTTCCCGATCTCCATCGACTCGGCCGGCTTCGAGCTGATCGCCAGACGACCCGAGGTCCGGGCCCGGGCCGAGGAGATCCGGGCCGCGCTGGGCGAGCCCGAGCTCCTGCTGCTCGGGGTGGATCGGCTGGACTACACCAAGGGCATCTCGCACCGATTGAAGGCCTACGGCGAGCTGCTGGCCGACGGGCGACTAACCTCCCCGGAGGCCAAGTTGGTCTTGGTGGCCAGCCCCAGCCGGGAGCGGGTCGAGCAGTACCGGGCGCTGCGGGACGAGGTGGAGGTCACCGTCGCCCGGATCAACGGCGAATTCGGCGCGGTCGGCAGCGCGCCGGTGCACTACCTGCACCAGTCCTACCCGCCGGAGGAGATGGCGGCGTTGTATCTGGCCGCCGACATCATGTTGGTGACCTCGCTGCGGGACGGGATGAACCTGGTGGCCAAGGAGTATGTGGCCTGTCGTTACCACGAGACGGGTGCCTTGGTGTTGAGCGAGTTCACCGGTGCGGCCGATGAGCTGGGCAGCGCGTTCCGGGTCAATCCGCACGACATCGAAGGCTTGAAGGAAGCCATCATGCGAGCCGCTCGGATGTCACCGGCGGAGGCCCGGCGCCGGATGCGCTCGATGCGCCGCCGGGTGCGCGAATACGACATTGCCCGCTGGGCAGACAGCTTCCTGACCGCACTTGATCACGGGCCGCAGCGGGCCGACCGACCGTAGGCTGGAGCGGTCCTGAAGATCCGGCCAGCTCCCGGAAGGGCCGCACATGATCGCCGCCGCGATGTCTCCGCAGAAGCGGAGCGCCGCCTTGGCCAGGATGCGCGATCCGGCCGGCTTCGATGTGCTGGTCATCGGCGGTGGCGTGGTCGGCGCCGGGGCCGCGCTGGATGCTGTTACCCGTGGCCTGTCCACTGCCATTGTTGAGGCCAGGGACTGGGCAAGTGGCACGTCTAGCCGCTCCAGCAAGCTCATCCACGGCGGGCTGCGGTACCTGGAGATGCTCGATTTCGGCCTGGTTCGCGAGGCGCTGCACGAGCGGGGGCTGCTGGTGCAGCGGATCGCGCCGCACCTGATCCGGCCGGTGCCGTTCCTGTATCCGCTGTCGCACCGGTTCTGGGAACGTCCCTACGTGGGAACCGGCGTGCTGCTGTACGACACGCTCGGCACTGCGCTGGGGACGTCCCGGGGATTGCCGCACCACCGGCACCTGAGCCGGCGCCGGGCGCTGAAAGAGGCACCGTGCCTGCGGCCGGACTCGCTCAGCGGGGCGGTGCAGTACTGGGACGCCCAGGTCGACGACGCCCGGCACACCCTGGCGGTGGTGCGCACCGCGGTGTCCTTCGGCGCCCAGGCCGCCAATCGGGCCCGGGTGACCGACCTGCTGCGGGACCGCGAGCGGGTGACCGGGGCCCGGGTGATCGATCTGGAGACCGGTGTCGAGTTCGACGTCCGAGCCCGGCAGGTGATCAATGCCACCGGCGTTTGGACCGACCAGACCCAGCAGCTTGCCGACGCCGGCGGCCGGTTCCACGTCCGGGCCTCCAAGGGCGTGCACCTGGTGGTGCCGCAGGATCGGCTGGAGTCGGACACCGGCATCATCCTGCGCACCGAGACCAGCGTGCTGTTCGTGATTCCCTGGGGACGGCACTGGATCATCGGCACCACCGATACCGACTGGAACCTGGATCTGGCCCACCCGGCCGCGAGCGCCCGGGACATCGACTACCTGCTCGAGCAGGTCAACTCGGTGCTGGCCACACCACTGAGCCGAGCCGACGTCGAGGGCGTCTACGCGGGCCTGCGTCCGCTGCTGTCGGGGGAGTCGGAGTCGACCTCGAGGCTGTCCCGCGAGCACGTGGTCGGGCACCCGCTGCCGGGGCTGGTGTTCATCGCCGGCGGCAAGTACACCACCTACCGGGTGATGGGCAAGGACGCTGTGGACGAGGCAGTGCGCGGCCTGGATGTGCCGGTGCCCGCATCCTGTACCGACACCGTGCCGCTGGTCGGCGCCGCTGGTTGGCCGGCGGTGCTCAACCAGCGCTACCGGTTGGCTGTCGAGTCCGGGCTGCCGGTGTTCCGGATCGATCACCTGCTCGGCCGGTACGGCGGGCTGATTCACGAACTGCTGGCGTTGATCGCCGAAGATCCGCGACTGGCCCGGCCGTTGCCGTGCGCCGATGACTACCTGCACGCCGAGGTCGTTTACGCCGTCAGCCACGAGGGTGCCCGGCACCTCGACGACGTGCTGGCCCGGCGCACCAGGGCCTCCATCGAGGCCTGGGACCGGGGCGTCTCGGCGGCGCCGGTGGTGGCCGAGCTGATGGCCCCGCTGCTCGGTTGGGACGACGCGCACCGCGCCAACGAGGTGAAGCACTACCTGGCCAGGGTTGCTGCCGAGCGGGAATCGCAGGAGCAACCCGACGACGCCACCGCGGACGCCGCCCGGCTAGGGGCCGCCGACATCGTCCCGGTCAGCTGACCCCCGACCTTGCCCGAGCGTTTGCGATCTTTATAACTCCCGGTCGTTCGGACGTTCGAAATCTCTCAAGATCGCCATTCGCCCGTCCACAGATGCGCCATGGCCGGCGTCCGGCGGTCACTTTCCGTTCCCCGAGCGTGGTGGTTCGCAGCCAGCCCCAACTGGTCGCCGCCCAGCTTCGGCAGGTACTCGAGCTGGCCGACGACTTGGCAGCCGGATGGGACACCCGCGAAGGACAGCAGTGGGGGTGCTCGCCTTGCTCAGGCGAGCACCCCCACTGATCAAACCTGGAACTACGGGGTGGTGATTGCGCCGAAGAAGCTGGCGCCGTTCGGCGAGCCCACACCGGTGGCGGTGTCATAGCCACGGGTGCTGTGCAGCGTCTGGTTCGGCTCCTCCTGCGTGCGCAGGCTGTAGCTCAAACCGCCCGCGGCGTTCTCGCTGTTCACGTAGTTGACCCGGACCATCGACGGCAGCGGCGAGTTCACCGTGGTGCCGAAGTTGTCCGCCTGGTCAACGTCGTAGAACGCCGAGCCGCCGGCCGAGTACGCCTGGTAGATCCGCGGGTTCAGGAAGCCCAACGGCGTACCCGCGAGCTGGTTGGCCACCGCGGCCATACCGGCGGTCAACGGGGCTGCGACCGAGGTGCCGCCGATGCGGTACTCGTCGTAGTAGGTGCCGTCGCTGAACGACTGGGTCTGGCCAACCAGGAAGCCGGTCGACGGGTCGCCCAGCCCACTGATGTCCGGAACCGCCCGGCCGGAGTACGAACCGATGGCGTTGCGCTGGTAGCTCGGCTCAGCGAACACCTGGCTGACGCCACCGCCGCCACCGCCGCTGAACGAGCCCGGCAGGGGAGCGGCCAGCGTGCCGTCCAGCTCGTACGGAGCGCTGGAGATGTGATCCGTCGCGGTCTTGCTGATCGGGTCGAGCCCGGTCTGCCAGCCGACCTCGAAGCTGCGCTGCCAGCCCGGCTGGTTCACCGCGGAGGACGGGTCGTCCACGGCGCTGTAGGGCAGGCCGGTCGGCGCGGTGCCGGACGGAACGACAGCGGACGAGGTACCGCCGACCGCGGTCACGAAGGGGCTGTCGGCGTAGAAGTCGACCTGCGGGGTGCCGAAGTTCGACACCTCGTCGCCGCTGTCACCGCTGGAGACGTAGACGCCGATGCCGGTGGCGACCGCCTGGATGAAGGTGTCGTTCAGGGCGTTGATGAAGCCCTGCGGCACACCCTCACCCGCGAAGCCGTAGCTGATCGAGATGATGTCGGACAGATGCTTGTCGACGATGTGGTTGATCGAGGCATCGAAGTCCTGGTGGGCGTTGGAAGAACCCACGTAGAGCAGCTTCGCACCCGGTGCGGTGGTGTGGATGGCCTCGGCGTCCAGGGTCTCCTCACCGTAGAAGTGGCCCGGGGTCTGCCGTGGGGTGTCCGGGTGCTGGTAGATGCCGGGTGCCACGATCTGGGTGATCGACGGGGCGGGCAGGCTGTGCAGCGCGCTGTACTTGGTCACGTCCTGCACCAGGGTCGGGCTGGCCGTCGCGCCGACGAAGGCAACGGTCTGGCCGCTGCCGTTGGCCGACACGTGATCCAGGCCGTACAGGCCGCGCACCTGGGCGGGGGTGTAACCGCACGGGGCGATCGGCTTGCTGCTGGTGCCATAGGCCGGTGCGTTCGGGGTGGCGACGGTCTTCTCGCCGTACCACATCGAGCACGGCTGGCCGGCCCGGAAGCCGACGCTGGGAGCACCGTGGTCGGCCTTGGCCGGGTTGTCCGTGGCGCTGTCGGCGTTCAGCAGCTCCGAGCTCTGGTCCAACCCGGTGACGCTCTGCACGATGCCGGCCAGCGACGACGGCACCGACACGGCGGATTCCGGCGCCCGCAGCGTCAGGCCGTAGGCGGAGTACTCGCCGAGCTGGACGCCGAAGGCGGCCTCGGCCTGTGCCACGGTGCCCTCAGCGGCCACGAAGTGGTTGTTGGACGGCGTGTTCACGATGGAGAAGCCGGCGTTGTGCAGGAACTGCTGGACCGCGGTCACGTCGGCCTGCGATGGCGCGAACTGCTGCCGGAACTGGGCCGGCGTGAGGAACTGGTGGTAGCTAGACGAGCCGGGCGTGGAGACGGCCAGCGCCGTCTGCTGCGCCAAGGCCTCATTGCGCCAACCCAGGTTGACTCGAATATTGACGTAGTCGGTCGCCGGAGCCGCTGACCTCAGCGCCTTGGAATTGGCCCAGGCCGGCTGGCTGCCGGCCAGGGTGCTACGGCCGGACGAGGCAGCGCCGGCAGGCGCCGCCAACATCCCGGCCGCGAGCACAGCTGCACCAGAAGCAGCGGTAGCCACGGTTAGGAAGCGTGCAGATTTACGCACGTATATGCCACCTTTCGGAAATTTATCAAGAGAGGTGCGAGAACCAGCACCAGAGGCGATATAACCACGGCGGTCCGACAGAAGCGAGCTTGAGGAAAAATGTTGTATAAATCACAGCCGCACTGCATAAGCAAAGTCGGCGGATCAAGGGCTAGGCGGGTCGACGAGATCCACCAAGTGCTCGCGAGCCCACAGCGCGGCGGACGTCCGATCGCTCACCCCGATCCGGCGGAAGATGTTGCCGAGGTGCACCTTGACGGTTCGCTCCGCGATGCCGAGCGATCGTCCGATCTGCTTGTTGGCCAGGCCCTGACTGGCCAGCCGCAGCACCTGGATTTCGCGCTGGCTGAGCTGCTCGGCGACGGTCGGCCCTTCGGTCCTCGGCAGTAGCGCACCGGCGACCCGCGGATCGAGCGGAGCATGCCCGGCGGCCGCGGACCGGATGGCCGTTAGCAGCTCCTCGGGAGTGCAGTCCTTCAGGACGTAGCCGGTGGCGCCGGCGGCCAGTGCCTGCCGAACCCGACCCTGGTCGTCGAAGGAGGACAGCACCACCACCCGCACGCCGGGGTGCGCCGTCCTGATCGCTCGGGTGGCCGCGATGCCGTCGAGCATCGGCATCGACAGATCCATCAGCACCAGATCCGGTGCGCTGTCGGCGACCGCCTGGACGGCTTGCGCGCCGTCCGCCGCTTCGGCCACCACCTGGACGTCTTCGACGGCCGCCAGCAGAGAGCGCAGGCCGGCCCGCACCATTCGGTGGTCGTCGGCCACCAGGATTCGGATCACCGGGTGCGCACCCACAGCCGCCAGCCGGTGCCCGTACCCGGCGCGGTGCGTACCTCGAGCTGACCGCCGATCGCGGTTGCGACGTCGCGCATCAGACTCAGGCCCAGGTGTTGGGCCGGTCGGCTCGCCGGATCGAACCCGACACCATCGTCGCTGACCAACAGGCACACGCCATCCCCGTCCGCGCGCAGGCTGATTTGGGCGGTGTCGGCTTCGGCGTGCTTGACCGTGTTACGTAAGCATTCCTGGGCGATCCGGTAGGTCGCCTGCTGCTGATCGGGGCTCAGTTCGGCGGCCGCCGTGTCGTCGATATCGACGATCACCTGCGGCCCGCGGCTGATCGGTGTCGCCGCGAGATCGCGCAGCGCCGCTGGCAGCCCAGCGCTACGCAAGCTAGCTGGGTACAGGTCGACAACCAGCGAACGCAACCCGCCGAGGCTGGCCCGCACTGTCGTGGCCGCCGATCGGAGCTGATCGGCCAGGCCGGGTTGGCTGGCCGCCCGCGCCGTCTCGGCCGCCGCGGCCAAACCGAACGAGGTCGCGGCCAGTTCTTGGACGATCCCGTCATGCAATGCCGCGGCGATACGCTGCCGCTCCTCGGTCGAGGCGTCCAGCGCTCGCTGCATCATCGCCTCACGCTGAAGCTGCGCCTGTCTGGTGCGGCGCAGCAGGGCCCACATAACCGGCATCAGCAGCAAGAAGAGCAGGCCGACGCTGGACAGTGTGATGCCGACGAAGCCGTGCCAGAGTTCGGAACTGCGGTCGGTGACAGCGTCGTAGCGGAAGTACATTTCGAAGAGCAGCTCGTGCCCGTCCGGTGTCCAGACCGGCCGGTACACCTCCAGTAGTTTTGCCTGGTCACGCTCGAAGGCGTTCTCCGGTCGGGACAGGTCGGTGATCTCGGCCTGGGTCCGAGGCGAGCTGAGCGCCGCACGGGCGCCTTCATCCAGGTCGAAGCTGCGGCCGACCAGCTGGGTCTCATCGGAATAGATGATCTTGCCGGCGGGGGACCAGAGCTTGACCCGCAGCAGCGAGCTGGACAGGATCCGGTCGCGAACCAGCGGGTCCAACGCGGCGGCCGCCTTAGGGTCGGTGGCCATCGGGTTGGTCAGCGACGGCTGGAGCACGCTCTCGGCGAGTAGGTCGGTGGTCTGTGCGACCTCCCGAACGGCCTGGCTACCGGCGATCTGCCGACTGAGCAGCGAACCGGCCACCGCCACCAGGCACAGCAACAGCACGCCGGCCGTCGTCAGCATGATGACCATACGGCGCAGGCTGATCGGCCGGCTGCTGCCGATCGATCGTCCGGTGGCAGCCACCACCACCGTTAGCCAGCCGGGCTGGGCCTGGGCGGGATCACGGTGGTCGGCGTCGGCGGTCGACGACGAGCGCTCTGGCTGCGCAAGCGCGTCGATGCTCATACGCCTACTTTCCACTCCGGTGGCCGCTGCCGCCATCGCCGCCCCGATCATCACCCGGCTCCGGACTGCGGCTGGCGCTGGCCCCGCCCCGATCATCGCCCGGCTCTTCACTACGGCTGGCGCTGCCCCCGCCCCGATCATCGCCCGGCTCTTCACTAAGGCTGGCAGTGGCCCCGCCCCGGTCATCGCCCGGCTCCGGACTACGGCTGGCGCTAACCGGAACTACCGGCGACGACCGGAGCGGGCCTCTGTCGTCGAACTTCACGACCTGGGCCTGTGACGGGATGCGAACCGGCAGCCGGTGGCTGAACGAGGGGTTGCCGGCCAAGCCGGCCACCGCCGGGGTCGCAGTGGCCAGTACTGCGGTGGCCACCGCTGCGGTGATGAGCAAGCGCTTCATGAGACTTCCTTTCGATGGGCCTGGTTGCTGCTCCCATTACCGCCCGGCGGAGCGGGCCGGCACCATCGGACGATGGGACTAGTACCTTTAGCCGACTGCCCACGGTCCGGTCGGCGATCGCAATATGGTCCGTCGTCGTACGGCATGCCGTACGGTCAGCCATAAGACACTTTCCCCGGACGCCGTTTAGCTTTAGTTCAGGCGGTGATCTCCGGCACGTCGGCGGATCCGCAACCATCGGTCGCAGATCTCGCAGACACTCGCCTCGGCTCGATCGGCCGGTACTGCGCGATCAACCGGCAGGATGGCGCAATGCTGCGATTGTCTAGCAAAAACGTCGATCGGGGACGGCTCGGCGGTCACCGATGGACTGGTTTCGGCTATCGATGACCGTCGCCTTCAGAAGCGCCGCGATTGCAGCAAGTTAAGTCGTACGGAAACAAAAGTTGGCCCCGGTCAAGAACTAATTCGGTGGCCCGCATCGCCTTCAAAAACATGGCCTAATAGGACACTGGAATTAAGCTTCATTTAATGAATCAAGGCGGCGATTAACAACGATGGCGTCGACTTGCATAAGGTCTGATGCTGAGCGGGGCCGAATATGGCCAAACCGCCCAGGATTACCCATCAGGTCGATATCGGGGAATGCGCGGCGGGCGATTCCATGAATTGCGTCAAGCCGGCCAGCAGCAGGTCGAGGCCGAAGGTGAACCGTGTCGGCATGTCCGGTCGGGCGAGGTCGGCGGCCGCCGCGCTGGTGTTCGGGAACCGGTCACTGGGCAACGCCGCCAGCACCTGCTGCATCTGGTTCAAGGTGGTCGAGCGCTCATCGTTGGGCCGAGCGGTCACCACCGACAGCGGCGCGGTTTCGTGCAGCACGAAGCCCTGCACGTAGACCAGTAGCACGTAGGCCGCATGCACCGACTCCCGCGGCGCCAGCCCGGCCTGCCGGAACAGCGTCAGCAGCTCCTCGATGAGCAACGACAGATTCTCGCCCACGACTAGGCGGCTGGAGATCACCCGGGCCGAGTCCGGGTGGGCCAGCAGGAACGAGCGGTAGCCGATTGCGAACCGGCGTAGCACCTGCTGCACGGACTCGGTCTCGGTCCGGCGCTGCTCGACCTGCTCCACCAGTACCGCCTGCACCGCCATGGCATGCAGCCGGTCGACGACCAGATCCAGCATGTGCTCCTTGCTGGCCACGTACCAGTACACCGACGCCGCCTGGATGCCGAACCGGTCGGCAAGGCGACGCATGGACAGCATGTCGAGGCCATCGGATTCGATGAGTTCGATAGCCGCGTCTACCAGCAGCTCTGTCGTGATGGGCGTTCGCCTGGCCGTGGCCTTATCTGGCGTCGATCGTGGCATGCAGTCAGCTCCGCGGTCCAATAGTCGAAACGTTCCACCCAGACTCTAACGTCATTGATGGGAAACGTACTTCATGACGTCGAAAATGTTGCCCACTGAAGCCTCGGCTTATTCTACTATTTCGCATGAGTTCGATAATGAGCCGGTTCGATAACCGTACCCGGACAATACTCGGACCGGCCAGGCCCAGACAGTGGGCCCGGTGTCTACGGCCGTCCATGACTGCTTGCCCGATATGATCGCCTTTACGTGACAATTCGGCGGTTATCGTACCGTCAGCATGAATTTGCCCGGCCGTTCGCCGCACATGTCGAGCGTCTGATCGGTCAGATCCTGACGTGCCGACGCTACGCCGTCCGCTCCACACCTGGTAGACCGAACCGAGTGCGTCGATCCACGGAGGAGGGAGTGCCAGATGCCCAAGGTTTTTCGCTTCACCGACTACGGCGGCCCGGAGACCCAGGAGTTCGTTGACCTCGACAAGCCGATCGCAGGTCCGACCGAGCTCCTGGTCCGGGTCAAGGCTGCCGGCGTCAACCCGTTCGACTTCAAGCTGCGGAGCGGGATGTTCAAGGACTACCTGCCCCGCGAACTGCCGTCCGAGTTCGGCAGCGAGCTGTCCGGCGTGGTCGAGCAGGTCGGTGGGGATGTCGAGGGATTCGCGGTGGGGGACGAGGTCTTCGGCTCGCCGGCGCCGGGCCATGGCGCCTTTTCCGAGTACACGGTGACCAGTGCAGCCGGCACCGCGCACAAGCCGGCGCAGGTCAGCTTCACTGACGCCGCGACGCTGCCGGTAGCAGCCGCGACCGGTTACGACGGCGTCGAGCAACTCGGCCTGAGCCGCGGTCAGAAACTGCTGATTACCGGCATCGGCGGCGGGGTAGGGGTGGTGGCCGCGCAGATCGCCCGGGATCGGGGCATCGCGGTGTTCGGCACGGCCAGCGAGGCTAAGCGGGCGCTGGTCGAATCCCTGGATGCCACCTGGATTGGGTACGGCGACGGGGTTGCCGACCGGATCCGGGAGCTGCTGCCGGATGGCGTCGATGCCATCTTCGACCTGGTCGGCGGCGACGCGCTGCGGGCGGTGGCCGACCTGGTCAAGGATCCGTCGAAGCTGATTACCGCAGCCGACCCGGTCACCGCCGGTGAGTTCGGTGGCGCCCTGCTGAGCCGAGAACGCAGCGTGCGGGTGCTTGACCTGATCGCTCAACTGGTCGCCGAAGGCAGGCTCGACCCGCATGTCAACGACGTGCTGTCCTTCGACGACGCCGTTCAGGCGATGGCTGCGGTGGAATCCGGCCATGCCATGGGCAAGGTGGTCATCAGCTTCAATTGATCGTTGCCTGCCCGCGAGCAGCCGAGGCATGTGCCATGCTGGCTTGCGGTAGCCGATCATCGAAGAAGGGTCATCGTCCGTGCTGGGCACGAGCCTGCGTGGGGGCCGCCGGCACCACGGGGGGCTGTGGGCCGCCGGCATAACAGCCTGCCTGCTCCTTCTGCTGGCCGGCTGCACCTCGTCCGGACGGAGGGACGCGCCGTCATCCAGCGTTACCACCCCGCCCAGCACGCAGTCCGGGCTGGCCGGCGACGGCGAACAGCCCAGCTCAGCCACCACCCATCCCAGCCCGATTCCGACCGGCCCGATCGTGGTCGGTTCGGTGACCGAGAAGGTCGCCAGCCGCTGCCCGTACATCGACACCGCCGCGGCAGCCGATGCGGAGGGCAACCGGATCGGCACCGTGTCGGTGCTCACCGTCCGAGGCAAGACGATGGGCTGCCGGTTCCGGTTCGCTTACGGCGACAACCACTACACGCTGGAGATCACCAGCGCGCGGTACGCCGATGCCACCGCGGCCTATAACGCGATGGTGCAGCGCGGACGGGCCGGCGGCCAGGTCACCGGGGTCCCCGGCTTGGTCCCGGGTGTCGACGCGGTGCTGTACCGCACGTCCTTCTACCCACCGGACGGCAACCGGGACTGGGCCTGCACGTTCGCCAAGGGATCCACGATGGTTACCGTTAAGACAGACCAGACCGACACTTCGCAGGACGCCGAGAACGTGGCTCGGTTGATCGTCTCTCGGTTCTAGCGGCAGGGGAGTAGTCGTGACACAGCAGCCACACCTTGCTCTCTCCGGCGTAGTGCTGGACGCACCCGACGCCCAGGAGCTGGGCGCGTTCTACCAGCGCTTGCTCGGTTGGCCGGTGCAGCAGGACGAGCCGGGCTGGGTGAAGTTGGCCTCACCCGAGGGCGGCTCGGGACTGTCGTTCCAGACCGAGCCGAACTATCGACGTCCCAGCTGGCCGGCAGGTCCGGGCGACCAGCAGATGTCGATCCACCTGGACATCAAGGTGGACGACCTGGACGCGGCCGGCGAGCATGCGGTCGCCGCTGGGGCGGTGCTGGCCGAGCACCAGCCGCAAGACAACGTGCGGGTGTACTTCGACCCGGTCGGTCATCCGTTCTGCCTGTTCCTGAACGGCTGACCGACCGAGCCGTCGACGGCTACCGCCAGGTCTCGATGTGGGTGGTCAACGCCGGCGCACCGTCCAGCGGCGCACCGGGGTCGTCGGCGGCCACGCCGGCTGCCGCGATCCGATCCAGGGTGGCCAGGCCTTCCGGCAACACGGTGCCGAAGATGCTGTAGTTCGGCCGCAACCGCGAGTCCTTGTACACCAAGAAGAACTGGCTGCCGTTGGTGTCCGGGCCGGCGTTGGCCATCGCGAGCACGCCCCGGGCGTAGACCTTGCGGGTACCCGTCGTGTCACCCGGCCAGTCGGGCAGGTTGGTCGGCAGCTCGTCCTTGAACGAGTAGCCCGGGCCGCCCTCACCGGTGCCGCTCGGGTCGCCACACTGCAACACCGACAGCGTCGGGTAGGTGGTCAGTCGGTGGCAGATCGTGTCGTTGTAGAACTTCGAGTGCAGCAGGTGCAGGAAGCTCTGCACGGTGCACGGCGCCTCGGCGCGATCGAGCAGCATCGGGATCATGCCCTGATTGGTCACGAAGGTGACCGGCAACATGCCGGCGTCGGGGGTGTGCGCCGGATCGGCCGGCAGCGACACGGGACGCACCGCCGGGTCATCCGGAGTGGGCGTGTAGGCGCACGGGCCGCTGGTCGGCTGGGTCGGCGGCGGCGGGGTTGCGTCGCCGGTTACGGCCGGGGTCAGCGCGAGAACGAGGGCGGCAGCCGCCGTGCCGGTGATGAGTCGGCTAATGGGTCGCATGATGCCCCTCCGGGGAGATGGTGGGATGGGTGCCGGATGCCGAGATTGTGCCAGCTGGCGGTCGCCAGCAGAACCCTGCCGGGCGATACCCGAGTGTGCTATGGCGGCGAGTCGCTAGGGTGAGGTCGACTCGCCAGGACGGGGCATCCGTCCGCGTCCGACTCGACCTTGTGAGGTAACCACTGGAGCACGTCGACGCGTCAGCCGGGGGAGCCAGCCAGCTGCTGCACCTGCTGACGTCCTACACGCCTGAGCGGGATTGGACCGTGCCGGTGGACGATCCGCGGATCGTGCAGGATCTTGAGGTCAATGACTGGGACCGGTTGCCCTACTGGCATAAGCACTACCCCGAGCCGCTGACTACCGTGCCGCTGCCGCGGGAACTGCCGACGATGCCCACCCCGGCGACGGCGGTGCTGGCCGGCACCGCCGGCACCGAGCAGAGCACGCTCGAGCTGGCTGGGTTGGCTCGGCTGCTGTTCCTGTCGGCCGGCGTGGTCCGGGTAGGGGAGCGGCGCGGCCGCCCCTACTATTTCCGAGCGGCCGGCTCGGCGGGCGCTCGGTTCCCGTTGGAGGTCTACGTCGCGGTGCCGGATGGCACGGCGGAGACCGCGCTGCCGGCCGGCGTGCACTGGTACGACCCGGCCGAGCACGCCCTGGTCCAGGTCGGTCCGCCACCGGCCGGATCGGCGCCGGCATTGGTCGTAACCGGGGTGCCGTGGCGTACCGGTTGGCGTTATCGGGAAAGGGGCTTCCGCCACATTTACTGGGACGCCGGCACCTTGCTCGCGCAGCAGCTGGCCCTGGCCGAGTCGGCGGGGCTGGCGCCTCGGCTGTATAGCCGGTTTCCGGACGGCGAGCTGAGCGGACTGGTCGGCGCGGACGGCGTGCACGAGTTTCCGGTGGCGGTACTAGTCCTCGGTGCCGTCCAGCCGGAGTTGGTCGCCACCGGGCCGGCCGCCGCCGGACAGCTGGACGGTGCGCCTTTGGAGTTTCCGCTGGTTACCAGCACCCAACACGCCGGGGATCTGGCGGGCTGGGGCTCGGCTTGGCCGGCGGGAGAGCCGGTCGACACCGGCAGCCTGGACACTGCCGAGACGTTGGATGCGCTGGTGCTCCGGCGCGGCTCACAGCGCCGGATGGATCCGGCGGGCAGCGTTCCGTTGGCATTGTTGCGGGATTCGCTCACGGTGGCGTTGCGCGGAATCGACCTGCCGCATTGGGTCGTCGTGCATGCCGTGGACGGGCTGGAGCCGGGCCTGTACCGCTGGCCGGAGCTGGATCGGCCGGTCCGGCCGGGCTTGTTGCGGGACGAGGCCTGGCGGGTCTGCATGGAGCAGGGTCTGGCTCGCGACGCCGCCTTCGTGGTGCTCGCGGCGGTGGCTGTGGCGGGGCTCAGCGACCGGGAATACCGCGAGGCGCAACTGGCGGCCGGCATCGTGGAGGGCAGGCTGCACCTGCTGGCCTACGCGGCCGGTGCCAGTGCGACCGGCATGACCTTCTACGACTCCGAGCTGGCCGGGTTCCTCGGTGAATCGTTGGACGGCCTGCTGTTCACCTGCGTGGGCGTGCCGGAGTACAGCTCGGTGGCCGGCGGGCCGCCCGGCGCACCGGCCTTCGTGCGCCAGGTAGCACCCCGCTGAAGATTGGTTAATCTGGCCTTCGCAGGATCATCGGGGCGTCGATGGCGCTGTTATCGATGAGAAAGTCGGCCCGGTCAGCGGGCGTGCAGGCTGCTGCGTAGAGCTGGTGCGCCTGAAGGTATCGGCGCAATGTCGGATGATCCACATCGGGGCTGGAGCCGTCCCGATCCGCCAGCCGCCGCACGGTCACGTCGACCGGTGCGTCCAGATAGATCGAGAGTTCCCAGCAGCCGACGAGTTCGTCCCGGTGTAGGAACAGCCCATCGAGGATGAGCACCGCTCCGGCGGGTGCGATCAACGGAGCCGGGTCGAGCATCCGGTCGGTGCGCAGATCGTGTGCGGCCCGGCGGTAGCGACGTGATCCGCCCGGCCCGAGCGGCTCGAGGACGTCCGTCCGTAGCCGCTGGTAGTCATACGAGTCGAGCCAGAAACCCAGCGCCGAGTCCCTACCTCGCCGGTACCGGACCGCACGCTGGTTGTGAAAGTCGTCGGCCGATACCCGCACGACCGGCCGGCCGCTCCGCCGGACGGCGATCGCCAGCTCGTCGGCGAAGATCGTCTTGCCGGCCCCATCGCGACCGTCTACCGCGACGCGCACGCCGGAGTCGCCGCTGCCGGCCGGTATTGATTCGGCGACCGTCCGGAGCACGCCGGCTCGCAGGGCGGACTGAGCCGCGCTCATGCCACCGGCTTCTGCCAGACCGAGACGTGTTGCCGGCTGTCACTGGTGAACGGGCTCCGCCGCCAGTCACTCCAGCGATCGCGCAGGGACAAGCCGGCGAGTGCAGCCATCAGATCCAATTCGGCCGGCCACACATAGCGAAACGGGATCGCGTTGCGTTCCAAGCGGCCGTCGGCCAGTTGGTAGTGGTGCGAAACCAGCCGCTGGCTGGCAATGTCGTACTCGTCGAAACCCAGCCGATTGTCGCCCACCAGGAACGGTCGGACGGTTTCGCCCGGTGGCAGTCGCTGTAAGTCGGGCACCATCACCTCGATGATGAAGCAGCCGCCGGGCGCCAGGTGCTCGGCGACGTTGCGAAAGCACGCGACCTGCTCGTCCTGACTGGTCAGGTTCATGATCGTATTGAAGACGAGGTAGCTCAGGCTGAACCTTCCCGGCACTCGGGTCTGCGCAAAGTCGCCGGCCGTTATGCCGATCCGGTCCGCACCGGGCTTGGCGCGAAGCCGAGCAAGCATCGCCGTGGACAGGTCGATGCCGTGTACCGGTACTCCACGCCGACTCAGCGGGAGGGCGATCCGTCCAGTGCCGATGCCGAGTTCCAGCGCGGCGCCGTCGCCGGCCAGTTCGGCGAGCAGCTCGACGACCGGTCCGATGGTCTCGGCGCTGAACATCGCATCGTCGGGATCGTCGTAGTGCTCGGCGACGTCCTCGCCGAAGTAGTCCGTTGGCATGCGCCCATCCTCGTTGGCGGCTTGGACATCACCAAGTCATTTGCCGGCTGTCGAGATCGATACACCTTTTCTGAACCAGTTGCGCCTTAGCTCCGTATATCTGGCCGGGTAATAGGTCCGAGGACACCTCCCAGGTCTGCAAGAAGTCGGGCCTATCGAGGAATGAGGTCACTATGCGACTTCTGAAGTTGTCATCGGTAGCGGCGGCATCGCTGCTGGCGGTAGGTGTGCTGACGACCCCGGCCAGTGCGGCCGCGCCGGCCGTCACACTGACCCCGGCTTCGCTCACCTTCGCCGCTCAAGCCATCGGCACCACGAGTGCCGCGCAGTCGATCACGGTAGCCAACACCGGCACCGCATCGCTGTTCATCAACAGTGCGGCAACTCGGGGTGCTGATCCGCTGGACTTCACCGAGGTCAACGACGGTTGCTCAGGGTTGACGCTCGCGCCAGGTACCAGTTGCAGCGTCTCGATTACGTTCTCGCCGACGGCATCCGGGACGCGCTCGGGCACGTTGATCGTTACCGACAATGCGGCGAACAGCCCGCAGACAGCGCCGATCACCGGAACCGGCACCGGCACCAACCCGCCGCTGACGATCAACACCCAGTTCTTCACCTGCAATGCCGGCGTCTGTGACATCGGCGCGGGTAGCAACGTGTTCGTCAACAACTTCTTCACCACGACGTTCCAGGCCTCCGGTGGCACCGCGCCGTACACCTGGTCCGGGCAGTCACCGGCCGGGCTGACGCTACGGCCATCCGGACTTTTGCTCGGCGCGCCCAGCACATTGGGCACCTCGACGTTCTCGGTGACCGTCACCGACGCCAGCGGCAGCACGGCAACCGGGACGTTCTCGCTAACCGTTAACCCGCCGCCGGCACCGAGCCCACCCGGCTGCCAAACCGGCCGGAAGCTAAAGGAAGCGCTCACCGGACCGTCGTTCAACGGTCAAACCCCGAGCGGGACGGCCAACGCCGACGAGACGCAGTTCAGCGGCTGCGGTGGTTTCAGCATCCTCACGGTCTCGGTGAGTCACGTGAACCTGCCCGATGGCACTCAGCTGTGGGCAACCCTCGACTTCAACCCGGTCGGGACGATCACGCTGCGAGGTGGTTCCGGCAGCATGCCGTCCTACAACATGGGCCGCTTCGGGGTGTCCCGAGACCAGATCCGGGTCTACAGCTCGCTGCCCGACATCAGCACGTACCAGCAGATCCTCAGCGGTGGTTCCTTCTCTTAGCCGATCGGCGTCCCTACGGAGTCCGTCCGTGATTCCGTAGGGACGCGAAGGACACCGGTCAGCATCGGCAGCGTGAACTCGCCCTGGGCCGTCTCGGGCCTGCCCGCGAGAAAGGCACGAACCCGACCGAGGGCTGCTTCGCGTTCCGGTTCGGGCATGACCAACATCCCGGCTCGGGTCGCCAGGGTCGCAACCAGGGAGTCGGCGGTCCGGCGTTGCCCATGCGGGAATTCAGCCTGCTCCGGCGACCCGAACCGGGCGGCCGTGCCGTTCTTGGGCAGGTGCAGCTCGGCCATCTCGCGACGCCAACTGGCCGGGGTGTCTCGCGGGCCGATCGCTGCCGGGCCGCTGACCCGAGCCAGCCCGGCCACCCAGTCGACGCGGTCGTCCATCAGGTTCCACAGCCCGGCCAAAATGCCACCGGCGGCGAGGACCCGGGCGATCTCAGGCCCCGCGTTGTTCATGTCGAACCAGTGCATGGCGTTGCCGGACAGCACCGCGTCCACCGACCCGTCCGCCAGCGGTATTGCCTCGGCCCGACCCGGCAGCGCCGGGACATCCGGTAGCACGCGGTGCAGCTCCGCCAGCATCGCCTGGTCCGGCTCGACCGCGATGACATCGACGCCGAGCGCGAGCAGCGTGGCGGTTAGCTTGCCGGTGCCGGCGCCGAGGTCGAGCACCCGCCGGCCTGGTGCCGGTTCCAAAGCCCACCGCACCGCCGCCTCGGCGTAGTCGGGGCGGTGCTCGGCGTAGGCGACCGCCGCCGCGCCGAAGGACGAGCTGAGTTGCCGGTCCGGCTGTTCCACCCGGTCACCCTAAGCCCGCGGCTAGGGTGGGTGCTATGACTGTCACCGCCGCCGAGCAGTTGGAGGTGCTGCGTCGCCGGAGCAGTGACAAGTGGCGCAGGTATCCGGACGACGTCCTGCCGATGTTCGTGGCGGAGATGGACTTTCCGCTGGCGCCAGCGATCAAAGCCGCATTGCACGAAGCGGTGGAGCTCGGTGACACCGGCTATATCAACGCCCGTGACACGGCAGCGCGCGAGGCGTTCGCTGACTATGCGGCAACCTCCTGGGGGTGGCGGCCGTCGGTCGAGCGGATGGGCGTGACCACCGATGTCAGCGTCGTTATCGTCGAGTCACTGCGACGGCTGATCGCTCCCGGCGACGGCGTCGTGATCATGCCACCGGTCTACCCGCCGTTCTTTGACCTGCTGCCCGAGGCCGGCGCCGTGGTAGTCGAGGTGCCGATGCTCGACACCGGTGATCGCTACCAGCTGGATCTCGTAGGGATCGACCGCGCCTTGGCCGGGGGAGCGCGGGGCGTTTTGTTATGTCAACCGCATAACCCGCTCGGCCACCTGCATCCCCGTGACGAGCTGACCGAACTGTCGTTGATTGTCGATCGGCATGGGGGATTCGTCGTCAGCGATGAGATCCACGGGCCGCTGACCCACCATGGCCAGGAGTTCGTGCCATACCTGACCGTGTCGGATCAGGCTCGAGACCATAGCATTGCGGCAGAGTCGGGTAGTAAGGCGTTCAACCTTGCCGGATTGAAGACCGCGTTCTTCGTTGCTGAGGGCGACCGGATGACTGCGCTGATCAGGGCGCTGCCCGAAGAGGTCACTTTCCGAACCGGCTTGTTCGGCCTGCTCGCCACCCGGGCGGGGTTCGCCGAAAGCCGGCAGTGGTTGGACGCCACCGTGGGAGCGATCGAGGCCAACGTGGAGCTACTCGAAGACCGCCTGCGGTCCACACTGCCGATGGTGCGATTCCGGCGTCCGGCTGCGAGTTACCTTGCCTGGCTGGATATGTCGTCGCTCGACTGGGGCAAGGATCCGGCGGAGGTTGCGCTACGCGAAGCGAGGGTCGCCTTGTCCAGCGGGCTCGCCTTCGGTGCCGTCGCTTCGGGGTATGCGCGGATGAACATTGCTTGTGCGCCGGACGTGATCGTTGAGGCGGTCGAGCGGATCGCTCAGGTCGTGCAAGGTTAACCCGTTGATGCATGATGACGAGATCGAGATCGGCGATGATCTGGTACGTAGGCTGATTGGCCGCGACCTACCGCAATTCGCCGATCTGCCGCTGCGACGACTGGCAGCATCCGGTTCGAGCAACGTGCTATTCAGGCTCGGCCGGGACTACCTGGTCCGGCTCCCGCGCCAGCCCGGTGGTTCTCGGTCTGTTGAGACCGAGGCCCGCTGGCTCGCGCGGCTTGCTCCGAAACTGCCCGTGGTCGTGCCGGAGGTGGTTGCCGTTGGCGAGCCCGGCTTCGGGTATTCCGAGCGGTGGACTCTCACCCGTTGGATCGACGGCCGGCTGCCAGCGACGCCGGTGCCACCCGGTGCCGCCGCGAACGCACTTGCTGCCGACCTTGCTGCATTCGTCACCGCTCTGCATACGGTTGAGGTGCCGGATCAGGCCGCGGCCGATCCGAACCTTCGGTGGTATCGCGGCGGACCGCTGTCGAGCATCGACGCCTCGATCCGGCAGTACCTCGAAGATTGCCGGAGGCTCCCGGACCTGCCGTTGGACGTCGACGGCTGCCTCGAGGTATGGGCTGCGGCTGTCGAATTGCCTTTGTCGAACGGCATAAACTGTTGGCTGCATGCCGACCTGGTGGCAGAGAATGTGCTCCTCCGCGATGATCGGCTCGTCGCCGTGCTCGACTTCGGCGGCCTGACCGTGGGGGACCCGAGTGTCGACCTCGTCGTGGCATGGGAGGTTCTCGAGCCGGAGGCACGTGAGGTGTTTCGAGAATGCCTCGACGTGGACGACATGACGTGGCTTCGCGGGCGCGGCTGGGCATTGGCCATCGCCGCTATGACGTTTCCTTACTACTGGACGTCGATGCCGGCGCGCTGCACCGCGAGGCTGGCGATGGCCCAGCAGGTTCTAGCCGACGCTTTTCATCGCTGATCCTTTGGTCGGACGGTAGATCGATGATGATCCTGCGGTCTTCGAGCCCGGTGACCGGATCGCGGTACGCATCCCCGACGACCGTTGCTCCGGCCGCCACGTAGAAGTCGACAGCGCTGCTTCGGACGTCCGCCCACAATACGGTTCGGTCAGCCGCCACCGAACGTCGTGCCAACTCGGATAGCAGTCGCGATCCGATGCCTTGGCCTTGCCAGCTTTCCGCGACAGCCATTCCCCATAAGTAAGTCGCGGCAGCGCCGGGCCGCTCCGGGCACGGATGTGGGCAGGCCGACACGATGCCAACCGGTGTGTGCTGTGCATCCAGCACGGCCAGGTGCACAGTTTCAGCATTCTCGTCACCCGGAACCGGATCGGCGGTCCAGCCGAGCACGTGCTGACGCAGGACGAGCGTTTGCGCCCAGGCAATCTCGGTCAGGGTCATGCCACAACAATATTTGCATGCCCGCTGCCGGGTGGCGGTGTTTGGTCTGGACGTGGCAATCGAGCTGAGCACCCCTGACGTCGGCCATCTCAGCGACGTGGTGCGCGCGCTTCGAGACTGGCAGCACGACGCCTCGCCGATGCAGCTGCATCCGGGGACCTCGGCTGGTATTGGCGGTTCGGTGCGGAGGCGGTGGCGGCCGTTCGGAGCTGGAGCGCGAAGAGGAGCCAACCACGCCCTGGTCATCGGCACCGCGCTGCACGTTTTCCGCTGTCAGCTGCTGAACATTCGCCGAGACCAAACGCCCTCATCGCGGAGAACAGCGGTCTGGGCCGCTGCTTGCGCAACGACAAGCACACCGAAAGCACGCCCAGAAGCAACCGGCCAGACCGCCACCACGAAGCGCTGACTGAGCTATGGGGGAACGCGGAACGCGATGATGGGCCCTTCCGACCGACTGAGTACGACCGCGTCCGCGACGCGATCGCGGAGAACGGCCCGGGCGAGCTCGCCGGCGCCCGGCCGTCGTCCACCGGGTGAGGGATACCGGCAGGGACTCCCGGCACGCCGCGCTGCCGCCTACCGTCGAGGTCATGGGAGAACGACCCGAGGTTAGTGAGCATCGCAGCGAGGTCCGTGAGTTCTTGACGACCCGCCGCAGCCGTTTGAGCCCGCAAGCGGTCGGCTTGGCCGCCTACGGGAACAACCGTCGGGTGCCTGGTTTGCGACGTGAGGAGGTCGCCACCCTGGCCGGGGTCAGCATCGTTTATTACACCCGCTTGGAGCGGGGCAACCTCGCCGGTGTGTCCGAAAGCGTGCTGGATGCGATCGCGTCTGCGCTGCTGCTCGACGACGCGGAACGGGAGTACCTGTTCGACCTGGCACGCACCGCCAATGCGACTGCGCGATCCCGCGCGCGGTCCGGCGCGGCGGTGCGGCTGCGGGTGCCGGCTGGTATTCAGCAGGTGCTGGACGCGATCACCGACGCGCCCGCCGACGTACGCAACGCCCGCCGCGACATCCTGGCCTCCAATCGGCTCGGCCGTGCGCTGTACAGCGACATCCACGCCGAGACGATCCGACCGCCCAACGTCGCCCGGTTCACCTTCCTCAACCCCAAGGCCAAGGACTTCTTCATCGACTGGAACGGCGCAGCCAACGACGTCGTCTCCGGCCTACGTATCGAGGCCGGCCGGCACCCCTACGACAAGCCGCTGTCGGACCTGGTCGGTGAACTGTCGACCCGCAGCGAGGACTTCCGCGTCCGCTGGGCCTCGCACAACGTGCGCCATCACACCAGCGGAACCAAGAAGATGGTCCACCCGGTCATCGGGGAGATCGAGCTTTCCTACCAAGCATTGGCGCTGCCCGGCGACGTCGGGATGAACCTCAACGTGTTCACCGCCGCGCCGGACTCCCCGGCGCACGAAGCACTGCGGTTCCTGGCCAGCTGGGCCGATGCCCACCCGCCGGCCGCCGACCCGTCACACACCGCACAGCGCTGAACCACATGCGCCCCCAGGGGTACCGCAACGGCCACGCCGGCCTGGCCGCCGGTAGCCCGCTGAATCGCAACGAAAGGAACTGATACTGATGACCGTCACGACGTTCACTCTCAACAACGGCGTGCAGATCCCCGCCCTCGGCTTCGGTGTCTTCCAGACGCCGCCGGAGGAGACCACCGACGCGGTCCTGGCGGCGCTGCAGACCGGGTATCGCCATATCGACACCGCCGCCTCCTACTTCAACGAGCGCGGCGTGGGCGAAGCCGTCCGCCGGTCGGGTCTTGCGCGGGAGGAGGTCTTCCTCGAGACGAAGGTCTGGATCTCTGACTACGGCTATGACCAGACCCTGCACGCCTTCGACAAGAGCGCCGGCAAGCTGGGCGTCGAGCAGATCGACCTGTTCATCCTGCATCAGGCCCTGCCCGGCAACTTCGACCGCACCATCGCCGCCTACCAAGCCCTGCAGACGCTGCTCGCCGACGGGCGCGTCCGCGCGATCGGGGTCAGCAACTTCATGCGCAAGCACCTGGACGCCCTGATGGCCGAGGCGGCGGTCGCCCCGGCGATCAACCAGATCGAGCTGCACCCCTTCTTCACCCAAAGCGATGTGCAGGCCGCCAACGCCGAGCTCGGCATCCTGACCCAGGCCTGGTCACCGATCGGCGGGATCACCAGCTACCGGGGCAATGGCACGAGCACATTCGATGACCCGACCATCGCCTCGATCGCGCAGGCCCACGACAAGACGCCGGCCCAGGTAATGCTGCGCTGGCACTTGCAGCAGGGACGCTCCGCGATCCCCAAGTCGGTGAAGAAGACCCGGATCGCCGAGAACTTCGACGTGTTCGACTTCGAACTCACCGATGACGAAACGGGCGCGATCAGCGCCTTGGACCGTGGCGTCCGCGGCGGCCCCGACCCGGAAACGGTCACCCTCGAAGCGTTCTTCCGCGACATCGACGAAGCCTGATCCTCGCCGTCGCTGCACCCTATCCGGGGCACCGGGTGAAGCGCCTCGCCAGCCGTCACGCTTGCCAGCGGGGCGCGGCGGGGTCTGCCTACCCGCTCGCCGAGGGCGGCCGCCTCGATCCCAACACCAAAATTAGGACTGTTATGAACGCAGAACATCCCCGGGTGGCGGTCATCACCGGAGCATCGTCCGGGATCGGTGAGGCCACCGCCAGGGCGCTGGCCGCCGACGGGTACACCGTCGCTCTGCTCGCTCGCCGCCTGGACCGCGTCACCGCCCTCGCGGAGGAACTCGGCGGCGCCGCGCTCCCCGTCGAGGCAGATGTCACCGACCGGGACTCGATCATCGCTGCCGCCGGGCGCATCCTCGATGAGCTCGGCGGCGCCGACGTGCTCGTCAACAACGCCGGAGTCATGCTACTGGGACCGTTCTCGGCACAGCAGCACGATGACTACCGCCGCATGATCGAGACGAATCTCCTCGGCGCGATCACCGCGACCGAGGTCTTCCTCGACCAACTCAAGAGCAACGGCGGCGGTGACATCATCAACATCTCCTCCGTCGCCGGACGAACCGCCCGCGCGACCAACGGGGTCTACGCCGCCACCAAGTGGGGCATGAACGGCTGGTCGGAATCGCTGCGGCTCGAGCTCCTGCCCGATATCCGGGTCACGCTGATCGAACCGGGCGCCGTCGCCACGGAACTGCCCAGCCACATCACGCACGCCGACACCAGACAGGGCGTTGAACAGCTGTACTCCACCGTCCAGGTCACCGCCCAAGACATCGCCGAAGTGATCACCTTCGCCCTCAGCCGACCCCGCCACCTCGCCATCCACGAAATCCTCCTCCGGCCCGCCGGGCAGCCCTGAGCCACCCGACACCTAGTGGTGGGCGTAGGTAACCGTTGATGCACTCCACGCGATGACGCCGCGGACGAATCCTGCGCCGCCCGTTCCCTCGCCATACTTGAACCGCTCCAGCGCCGAAGCCCAGCAACCCTCCGAGTGCCAAGACAACGACGCGTAATGCCGTGGGTACTTGGCCGTGATCGTGCGACAAACGGACATGCCGCGATGCGTGCGCGGGATCCGTCGATATCGAGCAGGTTGCTCCTCGCTAGTGCACCGTCCATATAGGTCCGTATGGCAGTCGGTGCGTTACACCGGTGCAGGAGTCACGACTCCGTTCTGGGGTGGCGCGTCCGACCGGCCCGCGAACGCGCCAAGCTCTTGATCCCAGGCAACGGGCGCTGGGGTGACGACCGGCCGTCTACTCGAGTTGGGTGGGTAGCGTCACGGGAGCCCAGTGCTGCCCGGCGTCGACCGTCCGGTAGAGGCGTCGAGTCGCCTGCGGCATGGGCCGCCCGGTGGGCGCTACTACGGTGCCGGTCTGAGAGTCGGTGAACTGGAGGTCGGCCCACTGGCCCTGTCCACCGTCGCCGATGGGTAGGAGCGTCTGCCAGTGGCTGGCCCCGTCGAAGCTACCGAGCAGCGTGGATCCGCCACCGAGGGTCGTGGTCAAGAACGCGTGGCCCCCACCGTTGTCGGCCATCAGGTCAGGTGCACCATGGCGGGTCGGGTCGGTCAGGCGAATCCAGGTTCTCCCGCCGTCCGCGGTTCCGTACAGGTGGTGGCGGGTTTCGATCTCTTGCGAGCTCTGTTGATTGTTGTAGCAGTCGAGCAACCATGCCTGAGGGTGAGCGCGGGCGATGCTCACCAGGGCTGCGCCGCCGTCGGTGGCGGGATGGCAGGGCATTGGTCGCGGAGTCCAGCTGCGGCCACCGTCGGTACTGAGCCACAGGCCACCGGGGTCGCCGCCCGGAATGGCGAGGTGGCCGCCCTGGCGCAGGGCGAGCAAGGTCGTCGCTTGCCCGGCGACCTGTAGGGGCTGGCCGCTGCCTGGCCGTGCTACCTGCGTCCACAGGTCAGTGCCGAGCATGCTGCGCCACAGGCCCGACGAGGATGACACCGCGTACACGGTGCCCGCGCCGCTGAGGAGTTGAGCCAGTTCGGGCAGGCGCTCAAAGTGCCAGGACGCACCTGCATCGTGGGTTGCCTCCAGCCCCGAGGAGCAACCGGCGTCGCAGCCGGAACGCAGGAAGACGAACCCGTTGCGGGCATCGGCGAAGTAGAGGTCAGCGTCCAGGGCGAACGCATCGGGTGAGAGCTCAAACCTCGCCGGTGGCGGCAGCGCGGTCCAAGTCCTGCCGCCGTCCATCGTGTGTAACAGGGCGGGACAGCCGGAGCATCGGTACTGCCCCAGAACCCAGCCCTGCGAGTCGGATAGGAAGCTGGCCGCTACCGGCTGGAAGGGCAACGACTGCGCCGGACTCAAGGAAGGTCCGGAGGTGGAGGGTCCGCTGGTTACCGGCGGCGGTGTCGATCGCGGCACGGTGCTTGTGCTCCGAGCAGACGGACTCGCGGTACATGCCGTGAGGACGAGCATCCCTACTGCGGTTGCGATTAGCCGCGCGCCACCCGGTCTGCTCATGGCCCACCTCCTGCAGAGAATGACACGACAGGCCCACCGTCGGTTGCGATCGAATGACGGTCCGCCCCGCGGACCTCAGGGCGAGTTGGCTTCAGGAGACCGCCTTACGAGGCTGCTCTCGCTCAAGACTTCTGAGCAACCGTCGCACCTCGTTACGGAACCGCGAGAGGTGGCCGTGCCGTCTGTGAGAGCCGGCTCTGCCTGCGCCGGTGGCGCTGTCGGCACCCGGCTCCTTCGCCGGCGCCGGGATCATGGCGCATCCGTCGGCGCTCGCGAGCCGTCGTTATGCGCGGCCTGTCGCGATTGACCCGCAGATGAATCCTTCTCGCGCACTGCACGAAGAAGAGAGTGCGGTCGTTGCAGATGACGCGCCAGGACCGGCGGCAACGTGCTTGCAGGAAGTGCGTGCTACCCGACGCCGGTTACGCCGATGACGACAGTGTGGCCATGAGGGTGGAATCGGGCGTCGGGGGCCAGCTCGCCTGTGCCGACCTCGAAGAGCAGTTTCATCTCGTCCCCGACGTCGCGATTCACTCGGCGCTGGCGAATGTAGGTCGCGCTTTCTGCAAAGGCTCCGATGAGGGAGAAGACCATCGCCCGTGCTTGTCCCACGCTGGCCGGTTCTCCGAGCAAACGAAGTTCCACGACGTATGCGTGCTGCTCGTCAGTCTGCGCCTCGATTAATTGGAGTCGACCGTCGCGTCGGCACCACTCTTCGATGTGGGGTCGCAAATGGTTCTCGGGCCCTTCGGCCACCCACATGGATTCGCCAAATGCGGCGACCAGCTCGCTCGCTCCAGCTATAAGCTGCGTCGCATCGGCGATCCCGCGGCCTCGGTCGTCGTCTTCCCATCGACCAGGCATGCGATTCATGCTATAGCGAAAACCAAACCCCGGCCCGTGCACGAGCCGCACGTACGTTCGCTAGCCGTCGATCTGGACCACGGCGCGCTGGCCCGAGACACCACTCAGATCGATCGTTCCAGCGCAGCACAACCGAGCGGCCAGCGGGGTCGGGCGGCACTTGACCACTGACCGTGTGCGCCGCGTCGGCATGACGCGACTTCTGGGCATCCCAGCCGAGCGGACTGGTGCGAGGTGTCGCGCGTCTAGTGGGCGAAAAGCGACTGCCCCAGCTGAAGGTGCTTCAGCCTTGCCCAAACGGTCGATGACCAGACTGCCAGCAACGCGGTCGCCAGCGTCTTAAACACTGGTGCAACGATTACGCGCAGCGTAGTGTGTTCCAGATCATACTGCTGGTGTGAGGCGAGATGCATGGGAAGGAAGACCGGCGCGCTTTGAGCATTAGGGTCTTCCCGTCACGTTGGTAGATTGTCGGCGAGATGCTGCCTTGGTGCGGCTTTCCGTATTACCCGGGACCGGTCCAGGCTGGATATTTAGAGCCCCCGAAAGGCAGATCGATTTCTCACAGGATCAGCCAATCGAGTATGTCGCGGCCGGTGGTAATTGTCTCATGCGAGTCGTCGGGCGCCCCTAGACGCGCCACAAATCGGAGGACGGGCATGGCCAGCGATTACACGATCGTCATGTGGGTGAGGCATCGGTTCGGCGTTGACGAGGCCTCGGAAGCTTTCGGGGACGCGGACTTCGTGCTGAACGAGGATTCAAATGCTCCGTTTGTCGGGCTGTCAGGCGAGTTCCCCTTCTCCTGCCCTCACATCGACTCGGCACAGGGAGCAGTTCTACAGTTTGAATATCGAGGCTCGTCCCAAGGCACTACTTTCCCTGACCCACAAGGCGCCCCTGGTTCCGCTATTGGGATCACGCCGGAATACCCTGTAAAGATCAACGGTCAGCTCGTTGCTGGCGGGGTTCCCGGAGCCCCAGTAAGTGGTGGGCTGCCGATGTGGAGCACGCGAGTCCTCTTGGTTGATCCAGGTGTGCTGCAGGAAGAAAACACCCTACGCATAGAAGCAAGTGTCGACTACGGCGGTTCAACCTACGAAGACAAATTCACCATCGATAACGTAGTCATCTTCTTTAAGACAAAGACTGCGAGCTCTCGACCTGATGTCGGACCGGCAAAGGGTTAATCACGCACGGCTTCTCGAACTGTCAGGCCGCCGCACGGCTATAGCGTGGGTATCACCGTCACGGACGTCAAGGGCCTGTCGGTCCGGGCAAGTCAGGACTCGACGCTGCTGGCGTTACGGATAAAGCGCGATCGCTTGCGCGGGCGGGCCGAGATCGCGCGCCACTTTGTCCTGCTGGCGATGAGCAAACCTGCCCGGCAATCAGTATGCCGATAGCTACGCTGAGCTGGCGTAACCGTTCAGGTGGTGGCCAGATGCCAAGGGGCGAGCTGACTCAATTCGCGGCGAGAAAGGTGCTCCCCGTCGTCCACTTGCGCAGACACTGTCGGGCCGGAGGGGTTGCCTCTCGGGCTGCCACCCAGAGTGGCCGACACCGCATCTGCCCACGCCCCCGGCGTACGTTGAAGCGGCCCGTCGATTTTGCCCGCCCCCAATGTCCTTGTCGAATAGTAACCGTTGGCATCGGATGAACGTCGCTGCATGGACCGAGGGCGGCGACTCAGACTGAGGCGGCCAACGCGCGATCGTCGGCCGAAGTGCCGGCCCTCCGCACATATCAGCCCGAAAGTCGATCAAACAATGCGACCGACATCGCTCGCTATTCAGCGATCGGGATGGCTAAGTCACACGTCTTGTTGAGCCGCGGACGGCTGTCTCGGTTGATGATGCGGGGTGATCGCGGCGCCGCTGCCGGGCGGGATGCGGCGAACAACTGGCGGCGGCGGCACTCATCCGCACCGGCCGATGACGAATGTCGTTGCCAGGGCAGGGGATTGGGTGATTTGGGCCAGCCTGGCCAGTTGGCGGCCGAGTCCGCCGGCGCTAGG
The DNA here is from genome assembly GCA_035248685.1 of Jatrophihabitans sp. GTDB lineage: Bacteria > Actinomycetota > Actinomycetes > Mycobacteriales > Jatrophihabitantaceae > Jatrophihabitans_A. The sequence continues at coordinate 51,154 of DATFHF010000064.1, read as the reverse complement.
GGAGTGGTTGCGTGCGGCCACACCTGGCGGACCGCGGCGGTGTATGCGGCGCCGGCCAGCGCGATGACCTGCTGTTGGTCGACCAGGTGCAGCTGCTCGGCCTGGCGCCGTAGCGCGGCGGGCTGGATGGATCCGGGTTGGCCCATCCGCAGGTCGTACGGGGCGATCACCCGATCGAGGGCGAGTAGTCCGTGCAGCGCGGACAGGATCAGGATCCGGTCCGGATCCGTGAGCGCGGCGGCTGCACGCCGGCGTCGCCAGCTTCCGCCCGCCGCAGGGCACGATCACCAATGGTTGCAAGGAATCATGGCTCAGGCGATCGCTGGTCCTGCAGCCCGGGCCGGGCGAACGCCAGGTGCGCGCGGATCTGCCGATCGAACTCGGCCCGGGCGCGCCGTACCGCGGCATTCAGATCGGTGCCGGTTAGCCGGGCGCAGCGGATCGAGTCGTCGATGAGCGGCGGCGCCGATCGCAGACAGGCCTCCAGCTCGTCGTCCGGAGGCCGGCCGGGGACAGTCGCGGTCATAGTTCACTCCGTCCAGGATCCGCAGATTGACATAATGTCGATTATCGGATCGGGAAGCACGGGAGTTGCATTAAATGCAGGAGTTCCCGGCTTGCGGTGTGTGGCGGTTTTCCCAGGTCAGGGTCGAACGCCACGCCGTCGACTCCGCCACCGCCTACGACCGCTACGTCGCCGCAATCGGGGCCGACACAAGCCAGAGCTGAGGGCGCCACTGCTCTCACGCCGGTGCTCGCACGAGTCGTCCGCACCGGCCAGCGCCCTGAACCCCAAGCGCTGGCCCTAGTGCTACGCGCTCACGGTGCTCCCCCACAACCCGGCCGCACTAGCGCTGGGAGCACCTACTCCGCGAACTCGCAACCAGCGTGCCCGCCAGCCACCACCACGGCGAAAGCTCATCGACGGCGACCGGCCGTGACCTGGCGCCTCGCTAGGGCAGAGCGGGCAATTCGCGTGGGGCGCTTCGGGACGCTGGAGGGTGGCCCCGCTGGCGCCATTCCACGCCGTTGGGCAGGATTCCTGGAGTGAAAAGTACATCTTGTTCGATCACGACGGCGTTCTGGTCGATACCGAACACTGGTACTACAGGGCCGCTGAACGCGCGCTGGCCGAGATCGGCCTGACGCTGGACTACGACCAGTACCTCCTAGACATGAGCCAGGGCGCGGGCAGCTGGGCCCAAGCCAAGGCAGCTGGGGTTGACGACCACACCATTGACGGGCTGCGCGAGGTCCGCAACGCCTACTACCAGGACTACCTGCGAACCGAGGCAATCGAGATCCCTGGCGTCGTCGATACCCTCGACGAACTGTCGCACTACGCGCGCATGGCGATCGTGACCACTTCCAAACGCGAGGACTTCGAGCTGATCCACCGAGATCGTCACATCAGGCAATACATGGACTTCGTCCTCGTCCGCGACGACTACACGCGAGCCAAGCCCGACCCCGAGCCCTATCTAACTGCCCTCAACCGGTTCGGAGCGCCTAACGAACAGGCCCTGGTCGTCGAGGACTCTGCCAGAGGGTTGCGCGCCGCGGTAGCGGCCGGCATCGACTGCGCCATCGTCTTCAACGAGTTCACCAAGTCACACGACTTCCCCCGGGCGCGCTACCGGATCGGAACCTTGGCGGAGCTGAAGCACATCATCCTCGGCGCAGGGTGACGCCAGCATTGGGCCTCGCGTCACCGGAGCCGCCGGGCCTCGCTCCAGCGGCACCTAACCTACTCCCGCCTCAGCTACTCCCGTCCCCGCCAGTTGCTAATCAACCGTCCGGCAGACGTGTACGACGACAGCTAGGACTCCCGAACACCAGCCAGCCGGCTGACCACCAACTCGCATCACCGGTGCCCAACCGGCGGGCCAGCTGCCCCGGTGCGATGGCCGACGAGTCAGCCGTCTTCGACCGTCAACTCCCGCGCTCCTGTCACGCCTGCCAATGCAGCGATAACCAGAGCCGCCGCAGGGTCGGCAGCGGTCCAATGCAGCGCTTGGGTCAATAGCAGACCGATCAGGCTCAACGCAGCGGTGCTGGCTCCGACGAGCGTGATGAGCGCATCAGTGCGAAGCGCACGGCTCGGAACCGCCGCAGCGACCCGCCACTTGATCGCAGCCAACACCGGCAGCACTACGACCGAAGCAGCCGCCACTGCCACGCCCGCCACCTCCGGCGATGCGCCCCTGCCGGTCACCAGACGCTCGATCGCCGCGGCCGCGACGCCGACCGCAACGGTTAGCAGCGCCGAGGCCGCTACCAGCTGAGCGCGGCGCTCGACCACGTGTCCCGGTTTGCCCCCATGCAACTCAGCGTGGAAGCGCCATACCAGAAACACCGAAGACAACATGTCGGCCAACACATCGGCGCCGGTGCCGATCAGCCCGGTGCTATTCGACCTGACCCCGACGACTACGGCCGCCGTTCCGGAGACGATGCTCCACAGCACGGCGACATACGAGATGCGCAAAGCCGCCCGCATCGAGGCCGCGTTCAGCGAGATCTCCTTCCAACAATGCGCACCGCGAAACCATACGCAACGCGTCGTATGATCGGCCACGTCGCCCAGTCGCGACATCGACAGGCACTCGTGTTGGCCACCTACCTCAGCGCCGCACTGGCAGCCGGTGTCACCACCCGGTGGGCGTCCGCCGCGATTGCCGACAGCATCCCGTTCGCCTTGCTGGCAACCGCCGTCGTATTAGTGGGACGCCGGCGTCAGCGGAGCCTCGGATTCGAAACCGGCAAGGATCGCCTGTAACGCAGTGGCGAAGGTGACCTCCGGATCACAGTTAATCGCGGCGAAGAATCGAGGAAACAATGTCGGCCCGTCAGCGATCAACTGCAGGCTCAGCGGGTGGATGTCGGTGCCGATCTGTTCTTGCAAGGTGAATCCTGTTACATAGCTGAGCAATGTGTCAGCGGCGGCGGCGACCCGATCCGGCTTGATACCGGTGGCGAGCAGCCCCAGCATCCGCTCGAGCACACCTACTGCGCCGACGCTGGCCACCACCGGGCTCTGCGCGAAGACCCTGGTGGCATCGCGTCGTTCTAGCAGGGTCCGCCTGGTCGCATGGCACAGGTCCAGCGCGTCCCGCCGCCAATCGCCGGTGGGCGCGGCGGCATCCATTATCTGCAAGCAGATCCGGTCGGCCATCGACCGTAACAGGGTCGTCTTGTCCGGTAGGTAGTAATAAAGCCCTCCCACGTGGACGCCGAGTCGCGCGGCCACGGCACGCATGGTCAATCGATCGAGTCCGACCTCGGCCATCGTGTCCAAGGCTGCCGTCGTGATCGTGGCTGCGTCCATGGAACGAAGATACCGAGGCACCGGTTGAACATTGTTCAGATCGGTGCTAGCGTCCGGCGAAACCGGTTTTGAACGTTGCTCAACACTCGAACGCTCTGCCTAGGGAGGCGAGATGAATTCGAACGGCAACAGGCGGCACCTCGTGCCGGCCGGTATCGCGCTACTCGCAGTCACGACGGTGCTGGCCGCCACGCTCAGCACCTTCCCTGCTTCTGCCACAACGGCCCCGACCGATCAGCCGCGGCCGGGTTTCACGATTGACAATCCGCCGCTGGCGCCGCTCCAAACCCCGTCGGGTCCGACCACGGTGCTGCAAGGCGTGCACGATCATGCCGGCTATGACATCGAGGTTCCACCGCGGTGGAACGGGCAGCTCGTGCTCTGGGCGCACCCGTTCCTCGGCACTGCGCCGGTCCTGTCCACCGACACACCCGAGTTCGGGCTACGGCAACTGTTCGTCGACGAGGGCTATGCCTGGGCCGCTTCTACGTTCGCCGACACGGGCTTCGCGGTCGGCTCCGGAGTGGAAACCACGCACGATCTGGCGCTACTGGCTGCGCAATTACTGCACCGCCAGCCCAGTCGCCGCTACATCGTCGGTATCTCGATGGGCGGCCAGGTGGTGGCCCGGTCCTTGGAGCAGTATCCGATGTTCTACTCCGGGGCGATGCCGATGTGCGGCACGCTCGGTGACGACACCCTCTTCGACTACTACGCCGATGTCAACCTGACCGCGCAAGCACTGTCCGGCATCAGGGCCTACCCGATACCCCCGGATTACCAAAGCACGATAACGCCGGCCATCGTGGCAAAACTGGGACTGGCAGCCACCGGTCCGCAGACCGCGGCGGGACGGCAGTACGAATCCATCGTGGTGCAACGTTCCGGCGGTGACCGTCCAGGTACGAACGCAGCATTCGACTTCTGGGTACCGAACGGACTGTTCCAGTTGGTGGATGCCGACGACGGTGGCTCGCTGACCACGAACGACTTCCGGCTCGCCCAGAACGTCACCACCTACTACACGCCGAATGCTCCGGTCGACATCAACCGCACCGTTCAGCGGATCATCCCGCAAGACCTGGCTACCCGGCTCGACCCGGGTCTGACCTCGATCCCCCAGGTGTTCGGAGACCCGCAGATACCGGTACTCACTCTGCACGGGATCGGCGACCTGGCTGTGCCGCTTTCCCAGGAGCAGACCTACGCTCGCGAGGTGGCAGCCCACGGCGAGTCGAACCTGCTGGTACAGCGGGCAATCCGCGAAGCCGACCATTGCGAGTACAGCACGGTAGAGACGGCCCAGGGCTGGCATGACCTGGTGAACTGGGTCCAGTCCGGCCACAAGCCGGGTGGCGACGACCTGCTCGATCCGCAAGCGGTGGCCGCGCCGACGTTCGGCTGTCGCTACACCGACCCGAGCGCCTACGGAGATCCTCCCGACTACCGCACCCGCGCGCTCTACCCGCCCTGCTCCTGAACAACCCGGCATAGCACCGAGGCACGCGTGCCTCGGTGCTATGCCAGCAGTTCGGTGAGTGCGCTTACCAAGCGTGCGAGTCGTGGATAGTCGAGGGTGTCTGGCGTATCGGTCATCCGGTGGTAGTTGGAGTTACGCAGATTGGCGGTGCCGGTCAGCAGCACCGATGGAATGCCGCGTCGCCAAAACGGCAAATGATCGCTACGGTCGAGCGTCGCGAGCGGCGGCAGTGCGGCGGTTGCGAGCAGCCCGGCGCCGCCGTCCGGCCGCGGGTCGCGCACTCGTACGGTCGGCAGCTCTAACCTTGCCGCCACCTCGCAGAACCTTTCGGCTATCGGTTGCGACGAACGGCGGTGCACCACGGCGAGAAAGTCACCGCGCCGCTGTGCGAGGACGGATCCGGCATGCTGGCCGGCGATCAGCTTGCGCAGTCCGGCAGGCACCTGTTGCGTGCCGGGCTCGTCGCGGTAGTAACCGACGCTCTCCAGACAGAGCATCGCCGACGCATTACGTTCGGCGGCCAACCGCCGCGCAAGCGCCCGGGCGCCGACGAAGCCGGCCTCCTCCAGATCGAAGATTGCGATCATGACCGAGGCCGGCTCGGCGAGCCGGCGAGCCAGCTCGAGCGCGGCGGCCACCCCTGAGGCGTTGTCATCGGCGCCGGGCGAGTCGATGACGGTGTCGAGGTGCGCTCCGACGACGGTGTACGGCGGCGTGGAACCCGGCCGCGTCGCGACCAGGTTGACCCCGCTGAGATGGCGATGCAGGCGCAGCCGGGACAGTGCGTTGCCGCGGCCGGCATCGCTGACCCCGAGCACCGTCGTGCGACGAAATGGCTGGCGCTCGACCGACCAGCCGGCCTGTCGCAGTTCGCGCTCCACGAAATCCCGCGCGGCTCGGACAGCATCCGGGTGTCCGACCCGGTTGCGCGGGCTGGCTGATAGCAGCTCGACGTCGTGCCGCAACCGGGCCTCATCCGCCGCGACAGGATGCGGGCGTTGCGGCATCGGCCCTCCTGTTCGTTGGGGCGTCCGGACGAGCATGTCATGTGGAGTAGCGTTCGTCGTAGCTCAAGGTAGAGCCTGCTTCTTCCGGCATGTCCGGTGGCAGAAGGGGCTGACCGCAATGGTGCGCGATCGGCTGGTGACGGCCTGCTCGCTCTTCAGCTGGGGCTTTTCCGCGTGGCTGCTGCTCACCTGGACGGTGCAGGCCGAACAGCTGGTCTGCGGCGCCCTGGTCAGCGCGGCAATGACCGCCATGCTGCTGCCGCTGATGGACGGCGTGGTCCGGCCGTGGGCGCTGCTCCGGCCGCGGCGCGCATTCGCCGTCCTCCGTTTGGTGCTGGTCTGCCTGGCCCGGATATCGCTGGCTAACCTGCGGCTGTCCCGCCGGATTTGGTCGCCCAGCCGGCCGCTAGCCTCCGGCATGGTGGTGGTGCCGGCCCCACTGTCCGATGATGCCGGGCTGGCCGGCGTCGGCCTGCTCAGCTCGCTGATCGTCGATAACCAACTGGTGGATCTGGACCGCAGCAAGGGTGCGCTGCAGTACCACGCGGTATCGGTACCGCCGCCGGACAGCGATCGGGCAGCGGTGGTCACCGGCGGCACCGAGCGGCTGCTGCGCCCGTTGCTGGACGGGTTCGCGCCGACTGCCGGTGGAGGTGTTGGATGACCATTTTGCTTCAGGCGGTGTGCATTGCCGAACTGGCCATCGCGCTGCTGTTGCTGATCCGGTTGGCTCGCGGACCATCAGCGGCCGACCGGATCCTGGCGCTCAACACCATCTCCAGCCAGTGCGCGATCGCGGTGTTGTTCTTCGCTGCCTTCGCCGATCGGAGCAGCTATGCCGATGTCGCGCTCTGGCTGGCGTCGTTCAGCTATCTGGCCGCGCTGATCTGGGCGCGCTACCTGGAACGGGGCTTGCTGTGAAGATCGTCGTAGTGACCGTGCTCTGCTGCATCGGGCTGTTCTTCTCGCTCAGCGCCGCGGTCGGCATCCTGCGAATGCCGGACGTTTACACCCGGATTCAGTGCTCGTCCAAGAGCATCACCATGGGTGCGATACCCTTGCTGGTCGGACTGGCGGTGGCCGAGGGCCCGATCTCCGCCTACGCCGGCCGTGCGCTCTTCGTCGGCCTGCTGATCATGCTGCTCGGATCGGCGACCGCCCACGCCCTGTCCCGCGCCGCGTACAAGGTGGACGTGCCGATGTGGCCAGGCGCGGTGGTTGACGAACCACGCCGGGAGGACACGTGACCGGCTTCTGGATCATCAACCTGCTGTGCCTGGCCGTGATCCTGCTCAGCGCGCTGCTGGTGGTTTGCCTGCGCAACCGGATCGCCGCGGTGATCGCGCTATCGGCGATGGGAACCGCGTTGTCATTGCTGTTCGTGGTGCTCAGCGCGCCGGACATCGCTCACGCCGAGGTGGTGGTCGGCTCGATAGCAACGCCGGTGCTGTACCTGATCGCGATCAGCAAGATCCGCTCCGACATCCACCAGCAGGGTGAGTACGGCGAGCCGGCGGCCAAGGATGACTGAGCCGCAGCCGGACGTGGACGCCCGGCCGCCGCACACCCTGCATCGTCCGGTGCTGGCCGGCCTGGTGGCCGCGGCGGTGGCCGCCGCATTCGTGATCGGCCTGACCGGTCTGCCGACCGAGGGCGCGCCGCTACCGACGATTGCCCGGCACGCCATGCAGATCGCGGTGCCGAAGTGGGGGCAGCAAGAAGTGGTCAGCGAGGTGGTCTACGGCTCGCGGGGCTTCGACACGTTCGGCGAGACGTTTCTGCTGTTGGCCGCGGTGCTCTCGGTGATGCTGCTCAGCAGGGGCCGCGAACCTCGTGGCGAATACATCGGCGAGGCGACCGCGGGAAGCCGGGAGGAGGCCCAGATCGATCCGAAGGACCAGCCCGACGCCGAGGAACTGGAGAACCGATCGGCGGAGCGGGCGGAGGACGCCGGCACCGACTCCGCTGAGGCCGAACAGGCCGATCCCCAAACGCAAAACGAATCCGAGGATCGGGCGGGCACCGACCCCGACTCGATCGGGCTCGGCGTCCGAGCCCCGGAGCGCGCCCAGGCAATGACCGTGGTGGTCCGCGCGGCAGCTCGGATTGCGGCGGTGTTCCTTTTCGTGGCCGGCATTTACCTGGCGGCCTGGGGTTTCACGCCCGGCGGCGGATTCCCCGGTGGCGCGGTACTGACCGGCGTGGCCGTCCTGCTCTACGGCGCGCTCGGCCACCAGCGGATCAACCGGGTGGTGCGGCCCAACCTGCTGGAGCCGGTGGAATTGGCCGGCGCCATGGGCATCATCGCGGTCGGCGGGCTCGGCCTGCTGCGGCATGGATCGATGTTCGCCAACTTCCTGCCGCTCGCCCAGCCGGGCACTATTTTGGCCGGCGGCAGCGAGCAGTTGTACTCCGGCGCCGAGCTGATCGAGGTGGCGACCGGGCTGGCTATCGCCATCTTCAGCCTGCTCGGCCTCGGCCACGACTGGGCGCCGGATGCGGAGCAGGGCTCATGATCGTAATCAACTACCTCGCCGCCGCCGGGGTATTCAGCCTCGGCCTGCTCGCCGTCCTGCTGCACCGGGATCTGATCAAGATCGTGCTCGGGCTGTCACTGATGGAGTCCTCCTGCTACCTGCTGCTGGTATCGATGGCTTACCGGCGGCACGGCACCGCACCGGTGCTCTCCGGCCCGCCGAGCGGGCAGACCCCGCAGAGCCTGGTCAACGCCCAAGTCACCGACCCGGTGCTACAGAACTTCTGCCTGACCGCGATCGTGATCGGGGTGGCGGTCACCGCGGTGTTCCTGACCATCGCGGTCCGGGCGGCGCAGCACTACCGCAGCGTCGACGCCGATGAACTGACCGCGCTGCACGGGTGACCGCGAGTGCTGACCCTGCACGCGAGCCTGCCGCTGGCGGTTGCCACTCCCCTGCTGGGCGGCGCGCTGAGCCCGCTGCTGGCCCGGCTGCACCAGCGGCTGGCGTTGCTGTCCGGCATGCTGAGCATGCTGGTCGCCGCCGCAGTGCTCGGCACCGCCGCGTTGCGGATCCATCAGCGCGACCAGGCCCTGGTGGAGTTCTTCAGCAATGAGCGGCCGATATCAGGCCGCGTGCTTGGAATCGCGTTCGTCGCCGATCCGTTCGGCATCATCTTCGCCTCGCTCACCGCGCTGCTCGGTTTCTTCTTGTTCAGCGCCCTGCTATCGGAGTTCGACGAGATCGGGCCGAAGGAATTGGGCGGTCTGGCCGCGCTGTGCCAACTGCTGCTGGCGTCGCTGATTGCCGCCGCGCTCACCGCGGACAGCATCAACCTGTTCGTCTGGTTCGAGGTAGCCGCCTTGTCCAGCTACGGCCTGACCGGCTTCTTCCTGGAACGGCCGATCGCGCTGGAAGCGGCGTTCAAGATGGCGGTGCTGACCAGCATGGCCGGCTTCGCGGTGTTCGTCGGCGCCGCGCTGCTCTACTCCGACAAGGGTGCGCTGAACTTCGGCCAACTACACCTCGCGCTGTCGGCGCGGCAGCTCGACCGTCCGGTGCTACTCGGCTTCGCGCTGCTGCTGGCTGGTTTCGCCACCAAGGCCGGCCTGGCGCCGTTCCACGGCTGGCTGCCGGACGCGCACACTCCGGTGCCGGGCGCGGTTTCCGCCCTGTTCTCCGGGCTGATGGTGAACTTGGGCGTGGTCGGCCTGGTTCGACTGGGCATCCAGGTGTTCCCGAACCACGGTCATCGGATGCTCGGCCTGCTGACCGGACTGGGTGTGATCAGCACGCTGCTCGGCGCGTTGTTGGCGCTGGTGCAGGACGACCTGAAACGACTGCTCGCCTGGGACACCGTTTCCCAAATGGGTTTGCTGCTGGTGGGCTTCGCCAGCTCGACGCCGGAAGGCACTGCCGGCGCGGTACTACACCTGGTCAATCACGCGCTGTTCAAAGGGCTGCTGTTCCTCTGCGCGGGTGCGGTGGTGCACGCAACCGGGGTGACCACGCTGTCGGAGATGGGGGGCATTCTCCAGCGCCGCCCGCTGCTCGCCATGGCCTTCACCGCCGGCGTGCTGTCGATCGCCGGCGTGCCGTGCTTCAACGGTTACGTGTCGCTGGATCTGATCCATGCCGGGTTGGAGCAGCAACCGCTGGTGCTCTGGCTGGCCCGGCTGGCCCAGGTGATCACAGTGGCGGCGTTGTTCCGTTCGGCGTATCTGGGTTTCCTGCGTCGGCGCACTGAGCCGTACGAGCGGTTCGAACCACCCCGGCTCGGTATGCGGATCATCGTGGTTAGCCTGGCCGGCCTATGCCTGGCGCTGGGCCTGTTCGGCCATTCGATCGTCCGGCTGATAGCGGCACCGGCCGCCGGTACGCTGCTGCATCCGGACGTTTACGCCACGCTGGCGCTCGGTCGTTCGGTGCGGTTGCCGGTGCCGCCGGTGGAGTTCTCCTACTTTGGCGCGAAGGCACTGGTGCCGGCCTTGGTGGAACTGCTGCTCGGCACGCTGCTGTGCCTGTTGGCGTTGCGCTGGAAGACGCCGGCGCCGTTGCGAGTACTGCGCCGGTTGCACACCGGTTCGGTCAATGACTACGCGATGTTGCTCGCCGGTGGCACCGCATTCTGCGCGTTCGTCCTGCTGGTCTGATCGGGGCGCCGCTACTCCAAGCCGGTGCCCCACTGGCAGGTATGGGTTTGCCCGGGCGCAAGCCGGATTACGCCGGTGTTCGTGCGGAATCCGTTGGGTGGCAGGGTCATCGGTTCGGTGCCGAGGCCGCGGCGTCGGCGTTCCGGCGCCAGTGTGTCGGCGGTGAAAAGCTCGATGATCGGGTAGTTCTGGTCCACCCAGGTGGTGGCGGTATGGCCGTCCGGTGCGCTGAGTTCGACCCGTGCCCTGCCGCGGTCGTCCCTGGTCAGATCGGTGAAGGCGTAATCGATGGCCAACGGCCCGATCGGTCGAGCCTGGTTGAAGTCATAGCCGGTTCCGGTGACCGGTTCGGTTCCGGTGGGCAGTTGTCGATCCGGGTCGGTGGTGATGCGGGTGGCAGCTTGCAGACGCAGGGTGCAGTTGTCGAGTACATCGTTGCCCGGCGAGAGGTACGGGTGTTGGCCGGCTCCGTACGGGGCGGTGTGCTCGCCGACATTGGTGGCGGTCGTGGTGACCGTCAGCCCGTCGGCAGATAGTAGGTAACTCACCCCGATGTCGAGATGGAACGGGTAGCCCTGTAACGGGAAAAGCCGCGTGCGCATGGTGATCCGGTCCGCTTTCCGATCGGTGGCGGTCCAGGAGCGCCAGAGCAGGAAGCCGTGGATGGCATTGTGCTTTTCCGGTTCGGTAAGCGCGACTTGATAGTCCGCTCCGTCGAACCGGTACTGCCCATCGGCCAGGCGGTTCGGCCATGGGATCAGCGGAGCGCCATGGGCTCCGTCGCACATGGCGTTCACGTCATAGGGCTGGATGATGTCGCGGTCGCCTCGCCGGTAGGAACGGATACCGCCACCGATCTCGACGATAACCGCGTGCTGGTCTTCGTAATCGATCTCGAACTGAGCGCCGCTGGGTGGGTTCACGTTGTTTGCCATCAGAGCCCGACGCTGCCCTGCATGATGCCGCCGTCGATGACGACGGTGGTTGCGGTCATGTAGCCGGCCTTGCCCGAGGCGAGGAACACCACCACGTCCGCGATCTCGGACGCCTGAGCCATCCGGCCCAGCGGGATCGCGGCGTCCAGAGCTTGCAGCTTGGTCGGGTCGGCTTCGGTGACCGCGTTGATCGGGGTGGATACCGCGCCGGGAGCGATGTTGATGACGCGAATGTCGTGGCCGCCGAGTTCGACGCCCGCGGTGCGGGCCAGCATCCGCATGCCGCCCTTGGAGACGCAGTAGGCGATGTTGCCCGGCATCGGCCAATCCTCATGTACCGAGGAGATGTTGAGGATTAGTCCGCCGCCGCCCTGGCTGATGAACTGCTTGGCGGCGGCCTGGGTGCCGAAGAACGCGCTCTTCATATTGACCGCCATGATCCGGTCGAAGTCGGCCTCGGTGGTGTCCAGCAGCGAGGTGCGGTTTTCGATGCCGGCGTTGTTGATCAGCACGTCCAGTCGCCCGTAGCTGTCCACCGCGGTCTGGATCATCTTGTGCAGATCGGTGGCCTGGGATACATCGGCCTGCACACCCACCGCATGGCCGCCGGCTGCCTCCACCTTCGCGATCAGCGCCGTGGTCTCCTCCGGGTGCGCGACGAAGTCGATGACCACATTGGCGCCCTCGGCGGCAGCGGCAATGACGATCGCCTCCCCGATGCCACTATTACCGCCGGTTACGACGACCGATTTGCCTTCCAACAACATGAGAAACTCCTATGAGCGGGCTGGCTCGGGCGGCAATAGGCTGTGCGTTCAGCGCGCGTCCCACTACCAGTGAACCAACATCACCCAGGCTTCGCCGCCGCAGGGATGGCCGGCCGGCTGCCGGAACCGGCTCCCATCGCCGGACCCTCGATTTTCTCCTTGTTGTTATTGGATAACCGCTGCCGGCTAGGCGCCGAGTTCGGAGCCCTCATCAGGGGCGATGAGGGCTCCGGCTCGTAGCTGGTGTTACAGCGAACTGAGAACGGCCAGGATCTGGTTCAACAGGGCCGCGATACCGCTGAGATTCAGGCCACCGTTGAGCAGGTTGGCTACTGCGCAGAGCAGGTTACCGAGAAGATTGCCGGGGCCCTGCTGCGCTGTGATGGTCAGGTGCACGGCGTTGAGGTCTACGACCAAGCCGAGCAGATCCAAATGCAGCGGACCGAGCGTGAGGTCAAGGATCGTGCAGGATCCGGTCGCGGTGACCGCGGCCGACACCGGCTGGGTTACCGCACTGCTCGCACCGGTCGCAGCATCGGTCACAGTGCCGGTTAGCGTTCCGGATGCGGTCAACTGCCCGGCAGAGTTGGTAAATTTGGAGACGGTGAGCGCGCCGGTGAAAGCGTTGGGGCTGGTGGCGGTACTGCTGATCGGGACGGTCACCGAACCGCTACCAGCCTTACTTGCGGTAGGCGCGGCATTGGCTGATGTGGTGGTCAGCATGAGCGCGGTAGCAGCGGCGACGAGCAACGCCAAGAGCATGCTAAAGCGGGGTACTACTTGGGGAGAACGCATGAGACACCTCATGGTTGCATGACGCGCATACGCGCGTCGGCGGACATGACGTACGCCGGAAGCCTGATCGGCTAAGAAGTTACGAGCCGAGATTCCTTGTGATGCTGGATAACTCCAGCTGGTCCGGCCGTCGATGGCCTCTGGTTGGGCCGCAATTCACGTTACCCACAAAGACCACCGGATAGGAAGACCGTTTACGCGTAAGTTTGAAATTAATCAGCAAGCAGCTTAGGTAACGGCAATCAGGCGACTAGCTTTGCCGAGCCGAGGTATTCGGCCGCGTTGTACCACTGGTAGCCGGTGGCATCGAAACCGACGTGTTCGATTCCCCTGGCCGCTGGTTGTACCAGTAGCTTCCGTTCTGGAAAGCGACGTCCTTCTCGTGCAGGCACTGGTAGACCGTGTTGTAGGTGACGCCCGCGTAGCTGGTCGGCACGATGCAGTTGTACGCGGACGCGTAGTCGATACCGGGGTTGCTGGTGCAGTTGGCCGGCGGGGTGGCCGCCGTCCCGACCGTGTTGGCAGTCGCCGGGTCGGGCGTGACCGCGGTCGGCGCGATCCGAACGATTTCACCGGGATGATCCGGTAAACCTCGTTCGCATACATGATTGCGACGTCATGCCCGGCACCGCTGTATTTCAGCGGCCGCGCCGGCGATGTCGAGCCACTGGCTGCTGCGCACCGCGGAGGCCGACACCGCCAGCAGTTTCGCCGCTTGGTCGAGGGTATCGACATGGTTGTTGCGGGCCAGGTTCATACAGCCGTAGCCACCGGCGACGCTCGGCGCGCCGCCGTGATCGGAGAGCTGGCCCTCCAGGTAACAGATGGCCTCGAGCAGGGACGCCGGCACACCGAATCGCTGTTGGGCAGCCGCGGCGGCGCCGGTAATCGTGTTTAGGTCGGCGGCATGGCCGGGCGCCGCACTGGCGCGGGCAGGCAGGCTGAGCAGGCCAACGGCCGCCGAGACGCCGGCGATGAAAAGCATTCTGATGGGGGACGTTCTGGCCACGCCGATCTCCCCTCGGGAGCGCCCACGCCGGGCAATCGAGAGCGTAGCTCCAGGCAAACGGCGACACCATAGACATTTCGCTGCAAGCGGGCATGAGCTTTCGAAGGAACTTGCCGCCGCGAGGCAACCTCCGGAGCCGGCAGCGGCTCCTACTCTGTGATCAGCACTGTCCGGCGAGGAAGGCGGCGGGTGTGAGCACCAGCATCAACGATGGCCCGCACCGGCAGACAGATCCGCGCTACCCCGAGTCGGTCGATGCCGCGATCGGCACGCTGTTTCGGCAACGCCGGGTTGATCTCTTTCGGCTCGCGGTGTTTCTGGTCGACGACCGGGCCGCCGCCGAGGACCTCGTGCAAGACGCATTCGCCACCCTGCACCGACGATGGCAGCACCTCGACGACCCGGCCGCCAGTTACGGCTACCTACGCAGCACCGTGGTCAACGCCGCCCGCCACCATAACCGGCACCAGGCGGTACAGCGGCGGCATCTGAAGGTGGCTGAACCGGAAGATGAACCCGGCGCCGACTACCTCGTGCTGCTGGCCGAGGAACATCAGCAGGTGCTGCGGGCGCTGCGCACCCTGCCGGCGCGGCAACGCGCAGTGGTGGTGCTGCGCTACTGGGAGCAGCTGACTGAGGCCGAGATCGCCGCAACGCTCGGCATCTCGACCGGGACGGTCAAGTCGAGCGCGTCCCGCGCCATGCACACGTTGAAGCAGACCTTGGAGGGACGGCAATGAGCACCGACATCGACGCGCGGCTGGAGGCGGCGTTCCGAGCGGCTGCTGGCATCATCGGGGAGCCGGAAGCCACCGAGCCCCGCCGTGACCACCGGCCGGTCGCTGCTCGTCGGGACACTCGCCGGCTCACCGGATGGTACGTCCCGCTCGCCGCGGCAGCCTGCGCACTGTTCGTGCTGGCCGGATCCATCGCGTTGATCAACCATGTTCGGTCCGATCGGCCGGCGCATCAGCCGACGGCGAGTCGCCTCCCACCGCCCAGCTCCGCCGCACCGACAGCCAGCAGCACCCCCGCACCGACCGGGCTCAGTGGCCCGTCCGTCCAGTCGGCACAGCTGCTGCCGTCCGGGGTCGGGTACGCCCGCACCGACACGGCTGTCCTGATCACCGCCGACTACGGCACCAGCTGGACGCGGGTGACTCCGAACGGACTCACCGCGAACCAGCTCGGTTCGGCGGCGGTTACCTTCCGCCCGGACGGCACGTTGCTCATCGCAACGGCGTCAGCCAACGGACAGCTGGTCACGGTGTATCGGCGTGCCCACGATTCCGGAATCTGGTCGCAATCGACGGTCCCGGTATCGGGATTGCCGGCCCTGGTCGGCGCCGGGTATCTGCCGTCGCTGTCGTTTTCCGACAACGACCATGGCTGGCTGATGGTGGGCATGTTTATCACGCATATCGCGACGGGTGCCCTGCTGCAGACCAAGGACGGCGGCGCCAGCTGGGTCCAGACGGCGTCCGCGATTCAGGAGGCGGGGCCGGTCACCGCCATGAGCTCGCTCGACGGATTCCTCACCTGGCCCATGAACGGCTGGACGTTCGTCAGCCACGACGGTGGATCGTCCTGGGCTCGGTTCACCCTGACGCCTCCGCCGGGCAAGCAGAGCGACAGCGTAATGCCGATCGGCCAGCCGGTGGTGTCCGGTTCAGCCGTGGTAATCGCAGCCCAATTCGCCACCGCGGACGGGCCGGACGGGATCGGCCTGTACCGCAGCACCGACCACGGGGCGACCTGGACGCTGACCAGTAGGGTCCCCACCCAGGCTGACGAGTCCGACGTATTCACCGTTCAGCTGGACGGCTCATACGCCCTGTTGCGCTCGCTGCTGCCGGTGCTGGGTGGGCCGCGGACCTGGACGGTGTCCATCACATCGGATGCCGGACGGACCTTCCGGGACGGGGCATCGACCATCCAGGTCGGCGATCCGGTAGCGCTGTGGTCAGCCGGCGGCGGCAAGCTGTGGGCGCTCACGGCCGACAACGGCTGCCAGAACGGCAAGTCCGACTGCCATGCCACGACCGGAATACTGGCCACGTCCGACGGCGGAGCAAGTTGGCAGCAACTCCACCTCCCGGACTAGCAGCGGGTCGCTCACTGAGGCCTATGGGCAAAGTGTCCAAAGACTTGAAGCGTCGTTCGCTTTCTACATCAATGTCTTGACAAATCGTAGTCCGAGGAACACACTCCGGTTTGTCCAGATTCCGGCGATGGTGACGAGGCCGGCGGTCAGCACCGCAGCGCTGGAGGCCACTAGGCCCACTTCGGCAGGTCGTACCTGTCGTCACTACTTACTCCATGCCACCAGGCGATCCCTTCATTGCAAGGGTCGGTCTGGCTTGACTCACTCACCCCAGAAGGGGGTCTTGTCATGCGATCTCGACTGCTCGCGTCGATGGGTGCGCTTGCACTCACCATGGGTGGTCTGCTGGCGACGGCCGGCCCGGCCGCAGCCGACCCAGCCCACTGCTCCGGCTGGAACACGCACCCTGACTTCTACAACGCCGGGGGGATCCACTTCAAGAACGGGACGTACATCCGACGTGGTCCGTACTCGGATTGCACCGCTCTCGGCGAGGGCTTCCCGACTCAGGGCATTAATGTCCACTGCGGCATCGTCAACAGCGACGGCTACCTCTGGTTCTACCTGGTCGATACCAGCACCGGGGTAGCTGGCTGGTCTCGATATGACGCCGTCAACTGGGACGGGTCAGCCGTCGCGGACTGCTACAACTGAGTAAGCCACCCGCTTGCTGAGCTGACGGCGGGTGTCCGACAGGCTCGGCGTCCCGGGACGCCGAGCCTGCCCCGGCAAACCAGCGATGGCCGCTGCTCAGCTGCCGACGTAGGCCGCCAGGTGCTCCCCGGTCAGCGTGGATCGAGCGGCGACCAGGTCGGCGGGCGTGCCCTCGAAGACGATCCGTCCACCATCGTGACCTGCGCCCGGCCCGAGGTCGATGATCCAGTCGGCATGAGCCATCACTGCCTGGTGATGCTCGATCACAATCACCGATTTGCCGCCGTCCACCAGT
This sequence comes from Jatrophihabitans sp., assembly GCA_035248685.1. Taxonomy (GTDB): domain Bacteria; phylum Actinomycetota; class Actinomycetes; order Mycobacteriales; family Jatrophihabitantaceae; genus Jatrophihabitans_A. The sequence goes on along the minus strand of DATFHF010000064.1, from coordinate 34,150 downwards.
CGATCCAGTAATCCCAGCAACTGCTCGACATCGGCGAGATGTAGCCCGGTGGTCGGCTCGTCCAAGATGTAGACGTCACCCTTCTCCCCCATCTGGGCGGCCAGCTTCAGCCGCTGCCGTTCGCCGCCGGACAGCGTGGTGAGCGGCTGACCGAGGCTGAGGTAGCTGAGCCCTACGTCGGCAAGCCGGCCGAGGATCGTGTGCGCGGCCGGGATGTTTGCCGCACCGGCGCCGAAGAACTCCCCGGCCTCGGTCACCGACATCGCCAGCACCTCACTGATGTCCTTGCCGGCCAGCCGATACTCCAATACCGTGGCGTCGAACCGTTTGCCTTCGCACTCCTCGCAGGTGGTAGCGACGCCGGCCATTATTGCGAGATCGGTGTAGATCACCCCGGCGCCATTGCAGTTCGGGCAGGCGCCTTCGGAGTTGGCGCTGAACAGGGCCGGCCTCACCCCGTTGGCCTTCGCGAACGCCTTGCGGATCGGTTCGAGCAGTCCGGTGTAGGTGGCCGGGTTACTGCGCCGCGAGCCGCGGATCGGGGCCTGGTCGACCGCCACCACCCCGTCCCGCCCGGCCACCGAGCCGTCGATCAACGAACTCTTGCCGGAGCCGGCCACGCCGGTGACGACCACCAACACCCCGAGCGGAATGTCGACATCGACGCCGCGCAGGTTGTAGGTGTCGGCGCCGCGCACCTTGAGTTCGCCGGCCGGCTTCCGCACCGATGGTTTCAGGCTGGCCCGGTCATCCAGGTGCCGGCCGGTCAGGGTGCCACTCCCCCGTAAACCCTCGACGGTGCCCTCGAACACCACCTCGCCGCCGGCGCTGCCGGCACCGGGCCCGAGGTCGACCACGTGGTCGGCGATCGCGATCGCCTCCGGCTTGTGCTCCACCACCAGCACGGTGTTGCCCTTATCGCGCAAGCGCAAAAGCAGTTCGTTCATCCGCTGGATATCATGCGGGTGCAGTCCGATCGTCGGCTCATCGAACACGTAGGTGACGTCGGTGAGGGACGAGCCGAGCTGGCGGATCATCTTGACCCGCTGCGCTTCCCCGCCGGAGAGCGTGCCCGACGGCCGTTCCAATGAGAGGTAGCCGAGCCCGATCTCCACGAACGACTCGAGCGTCAACCGGAGCGCGGTCAGCAACGGTGCCACCGACGGCTCGACCAGGCCGCGCGCCCACTCGGCCAGGTCGCTGATCTGCATAGCGCAGGCGTCGGCGATGCTGATCCCGTTGATCTTCGAAGATCGGGCCTGCGCACTCAGCCGGGTGCCGGCACATTCCGGGCAGGTGCTGAAGGTGACCGCGCGCTCCACGAAGGCCCGGATGTGTGGCTGTAACGAGTCGACATCCTTGCCCAGCATCGACTTCTGGATCCTGGGGATCAGCCCCTCGTAGGTCAGGTTGATGCCCGCCACCTTGATCTTGGTGGGCTCCTTGTAGAGCAGGTCGTTGAGCTCGCGCTTGGTGAACTGCTTGATCGGCTTGTTCGGGTCGAAGAATCCGCAGCCGGTGAAGATCCGGCCGTACCAGCCGTCCATGCTGTAGCCGGGGATCTTGAGCGCGCCCTCGGTGAGCGACCGGCTGTCGTCGTACAGCTGGGACAGGTCGATGTCGTTCACCGCGCCGCGCCCTTCGCAACGCGGGCACATGCCGCCGAGGATGCTGAAGCTTCGCCGCTCCTTGACCTCCCGACCGTCGCGCTGGGTGGTGACCGCGCCGGCGCCACTGATCGAAGCAACGTTGAAGGAGAACGCCTGCGGAGAGCCGATGTGCGGTTTACCCAACCGGCTAAACAGGATTCGCAGCATCGCGTTGGCATCGGTGGCGGTGCCGACGGTAGAGCGAGCATCGCTGCCCATCCGCCGTTGGTCGACGATGATCGCCGTGGTCAACCCGTCCAGCACGTCCACCTCGGGTCGCGCCAGCGTCGGCATGAACCCCTGCACGAACGCGCTGTAGGTCTCGTTGATCAGCCGTTGCGACTCCGCGGCGATGGTGTCGAACACCAGCGAGCTCTTGCCCGAACCGGATACCCCGGTGAACACGGTGAGCCGACGCTTGGGTAGCTCGACATGGATGTCCTTGAGGTTGTTCACCCGCGCGCCGTGCACCCGAATCAGGTCGTGGCTGTCGGCATCGTGCCGCACAGCCGGTAGCTGGTTCGTCCTGGTGGCCGAGCTCATCTACGCTCCAAACGGTCAGGCTGCCGGCTCAGGATCCTGGAGCAGCCCGAGGACATTGCCGTCCGGGTCGGTGACGGTGGCCACCAGCCGGCCGGCGCCCACATCATGCGCGGCCTCCTTGATGGTGGCACCGGCGTCGGTCAGCTCCACCAGTTTCGCTTCGATGTCGGGCACGTGCCAGTAGGCCACCGGCGTGGTCATGCCCTGGCCACCACCCGGCACCAGCCCGATGTGCTGGCCGGCAGTGTCGTAGCCGACGTAGTAGGGCGCATCGGCCTGTGGCGCGATGCCGAGCAGTGCGGTGTACACCGCCTTGGCCGCAGCCAAGTCGGATACCGGATGCAGCACGGTCTTGATTCCCATGGTGGTCATGGTTACTCCTGTAGTCGGTAGGGTTGAGCTTTACGGATGGCGCCGTGAGCCAACCGGCTCAGCGCAGCTCGTTGATGCGGATCAGGTTGCCGGCCGGGTCCCGGAAGGCGCAGTCTCGGATGCCGTACGGCTGCTCGGTCGGCTCTTGGACGACCTCGGCGCTGCTGGCTTGCAGCCGCTCGAAGGTGCCGTCCAAGTCGGCGGTGGCGAACGTAATGATGCCGTAGGTTCCCTTAGCCATCATCTCGGTGATGGTGCGGCGCTCATCATCGGTGATACCCGGATCAGCGCCCGGCGGGTACAGCACGATGGACGTGCCGGGCTGCGCCGGCGGGCCGACCGTGATCCAGCGCAGGCCGTTGTAGCCGACGTCGTTGCGGACCTCGAAGCCGAGGGTGTCGCGGTAGAAGGCCAGCGCCGCGTCCGGGTCGTCCTGCGGGAGGAATGCTGCATTGATGGTGATGTCCATGACGATCACCCTAGGTGCGGCTGCTGACCGACGCTTCTCGATTCCTGATCGGTCTGGTCACCTGCTTGACCACGCAGGACGGTATCCCCGCGGTGGCCTCCGCCGCCTGGCGCCGGTAGCTGCTGGGCGGCATGCCGACCAGTTCGGTGAAGCGAGTACTGAAGGTGCCCAGCGATGAGCAGCCGACCGCGAAACACACCTCAGTGACGCTGAGGTCGCCCCGACGGAGCAGCGCCATCGCGCGCTCGATGCGTCGCGTCATCAGGTAGCCATATGGCGACTCGCCATAGGCGAGCCGGAATTCCCGGCTGAGGTGACCGGCCGAGATGTGCGCGTCACGAGCCAGCGCCTCGACGTTCAGGGGCTGCGCATACTCCCGATCGATCCGGTCCCGGACCCGGCGCAACCGCGCGAGATCCTGCAGGCGCTGCGCCTCGGCGGATCTGGTCACACTCAAGATCGTGCCACAGCTGGCTGCGCCCCGACGGCTCAGGCCTCCAGACCCGGCAGCGGCCAGACGCAGGCATGGAAGCAGGTCCAGCCGAGCGAGCCACCGCGACGGTAGGAGTCGATGTAGCGGCTGAACCGCTTGTGGTCGGCCGTACAGCGCGACGACACCACCGCGCTGTCGCCGTCCAGATGGATCACCACCTGGTCGATCTCCAGGTTCGGCACCGGGTTGGTTTGCAGATCCTCGATGTAGTCCGGTAAGTCCTGAACCTCGCCGGTCGCGCCGGCCAGGTACTTGAAGTTCGGCGTGAGGATCGGTTCGAGCACCTGCCAGGAACCCTTGCGAAAGGCGTCGATGAATTGGACGTTGAGCTGGCTGAGTACCTCGATGTCATTCACGTCGACATGGTGCACCCGGCGCGGCCAACCCGGTAGTACGGCCGCCGTTTTCGATTCAGGCCGGCTGAGCGATCCTCCGGCCGGCGGCCATCAGCGCGGTAACGCAGCGGTGCGCGTCATGCACCGGACGGGAATAGCAACCCGGTGATGGCACTAGGTTGTTGTAGAAGGTGGCGCCCTCGCAGATCGGGCCGAGCACCCAGATCCGTTGATCGGCCTGCCCGTCCGCCGCTACCGGATGTTGATCCGGATCGATGTCGATACCCGCGAGCAACCTGCTGCCCGCCTTCAACGGCCGGATCCACCCTTTCCGGTACAGAGAGTTGATCAGCGGGCTGGCCGACGACGCGACGGTCGGCAGGCCTACTCGACCGGCCACCCACCAATCCGCGAACCGGGTGCAGGTCGAACTGAGGTGTCGCGACCGGAGCAACCAGCGGCTCTGCTCGCCATCCCAATCCACGGTCGGGTTCGGACCCAGCGGCACCTCCAGCACGCCCGCTCGCAGCAACGCCAGCAGCTCGGCGTGCCGCTCGAACTGCGGACCGACCACGGCGCGGTTGAGCATCGGCACCGTGTCGGCGTGGAACAGCTCCAGCGACCGCTCGGTCACACCGCCGAAGTCGACCGCGAAGCGGAAGGTGTCTCGCAAGTCACGCAGCACATCCAGGGTTGCCTTGACCAGGCTGCCCGAGAAGCCGAGCTCACCCTCGACCAGGTCGGCGCGGAGCAGGTCGGCGAACCACTGCTGGTAGCTCACGCTGTCCCGCAGGCACATGGTCGAGCTGGGGTCCAGCAGTGGCGTCGGGTCGAACGGGCCGGATTCGCGATCAAGCTCGTCCAGCAGCGCTCCGACCCGCCGATCGGCCTGCGCGTCCAGTAGTCGGAGCTCCAGTTGCTCGCTCGTTCCCGGCCCGACCGACAGTGCCTGCCTGCGGCGGTAGCAGACCCGCAGCTCGTCCAGCACCAGCGGCCAGATATCGGCATAGAAGTCGAGCGGACCTCCCCGGGCCGCCCGCAGTGCGGAGATCTGCGCCGGAGTAAAAACGACGGCTTGGTATCGCGGACCGAACTCCAGCGTCCGCAGCCGGGCCCGACAGGGTAGGCCGGTCCGGGAGTACAGCAGCAACCTGGGCTCCTGGCCACTGGCCAGATACCGCACGCCGGCCCCGTCGGGCAGGAACCGACCGCCGCGACCGACCGTGAACGAGGACACCGCATCCATCGCAGACAGCCCGAAACCGCTGATCGCCACCGATTGTCCCGCGCGGATCTTCTCGAAGCTGGCCGGCATCGGGTACGGCTCACTTATCAGATGGCCCGTTGAGTCAGTGGGCGGCAGGTTCGCGGTGTAGCCGGTGGTCAGGAACACCCCGGACGCGCGAACCACTTCTCCACTGGCCAGCGTGATCAGCAGCCCCCCGTCAGGCTCGGCAGCCAGTTCCACGGCGTCGCTGCGATGCAGGGTAATCCGGATCCGGTCCGTCTGCCTTGCCAGCAGTAGCTCAGCGAACCAGGCGAGGTAGTCCCCAAGCAGGCGCCGTGGCAGGAAGTCGGTCGGCCGGATCGGACGACCATGCCGGCCGACGGTGAAGCCGTCATCGGCGATGCGTAGCTCGCGCTCGCAGGCCCACTCGTACAGGCTGGGGCCCCGGAGCCCGATAGCGGCGCCGACCGAGTCGGCATCCGGAAACATCGACACCTGAGAGCAGATCGTGTTCAGCAAGAGGTAGTCCGGCTGCTGGCGATCGTGCACGCCGGCACCAACGGCCACCGGGTCGATCACCTCGATCCGGATGGACGATTCCGGTTCGGCGCTGTCGGCCACCGCCAGCAGCCGTTCGAGCACACCGAGCCCGCGCGAGCCGAAGCCGATGATGGCTACCGAGATGGCTGCGGACATGGCTGCCCTTTCTGGTTTCCGCGACGGGTCATTCGATGAGCCGGATCCGGACCCGGCGGTTCTGCCGTCCCTTGTTCTCGACCTTGTACACCTGGATGTGTCCGATCTGGCGGGTCGACGCGACATGGGTACCGCCGTCGGCCTGCGCGTCCAAGCCGACGATGTCGACGATTCGCATCTGCTGGGTGTCCGGCGGCAACGCGTCCTGGGTCTTGATCAGATCCGGGATGGCCAGCGCCTCGGCCCGCGGCAGCATCCGCACCTGGATCGGCCGGTCAGCGGCGATCTCGGCATTTACCGCGTCCTCCAGCGACTGCTTGAAGTCCGCTGGTATGTCAGGCAGGTTGAAGTCCATCCGGGCCTCGCCCGGCTCCATATTGCCGCCGGTGACCAGCGCGCCGAAGTCCCGGAACACGGTGCCACACAGCACATGCAGCCCGGAGTGCGTGCGCATCAAGCTGGTGCGTCGCTGGTCGTCCAGCGCGCCGTGCACCGCGCTGCCGACCGGCGGCACCGGATCGCCAGGTGCCGGCAGCAGGTATAGGTCGTCGCCCTTGCGGGTGCCGACGATCCGGGTTTGCACACCCTGCCAGATCAGCACGCCATGGTCGGGCGGCTGTCCACCGCCGCCGGGGTAGAACGCTGATCGGTCGAGCACGATGCCGGCCTCGGGATCGGCCGGATCCGACCACAGGACGGTGCAGTCCCATTCCCGGATGGTGGCGTCGTCCCAGTCAAGGCGATGGGTGTGGTGGTGAGTAGGAATCATCGGATACCGGCGCCTTCCACGATGAGCTGTCCGCCCGCGGTCACCGGCTCGACTGTCAACCCGAGCCGGGTCACCCCGGCCGTCGCGGCGCTGGCCGCCGCCACCGCATCATCGCCCGTCCCGATCACGTAGCCAAGCCGGTCGTGGAAGGAATGTCGCGGCGTAAACCGCTCACCCGGCCGGCCGAGCAGTTCGGCCGCGACCACGCCCGGGCAGGCAGCGGCTGCGGTAGGGTCGGCGGATCCGCTCAGCCGGCCGGCAGTCGCGCCGAGCAGGAACCTGATCGAGGCGAACCGGGCCCGGTCCGGCCGCAGGTTGATCGGCCGGCCAGCCGCCCGGCCAATCGTGCACGCGATCAGGTCGATGCCGGTGGCCTGCCGTACCAGCGTCGGGATCATCCCGCCGGCCAGTCGCGGATTGACCTCCACAAGGCACGGCCCGTCGCGGGTGAGCCGCAGCTCCACGTGCGCCGGCCCCCAACCCAAGCCGAGCGCTGTCAGCGCACGCAACGTCACGGCCCCGACGGCCCGAGCTTGCTCGGCCGGTAGCGACGCCGGAAAGTCGTGTCCGGTCTCGACGAAGTGCGGCTCCGGCCCCAGCTGCTTGGCGGTAATGCCGACCAGTTGCCGATCGAAGGTTTCCACCGAGTACTCCGGGCCGGCCAAGTATTGCTCGACCAGCACTGCCGACTGCTTGGGAATCGCCAGCTGGTCCGGGGTCGCGTCGAGCAACCCGAGCACGGCCGAGCGCAGCTCTGGCAGGTTGCCACACAACCGGACCCCGACCGAGCCGGATCCGCTGATCGGCTTGACCACCACCGGAAATCCCAGCCGCTCCGCCGCCGCCGCCGCCTGGTCGGGCGTGTTCGCCTTGGCGAACCGTGGGCCGGGCACGCTGGCAGCCTGCATCAACTCCCGCTGTATCGCCTTGTCCCGGCAGGCGCGGATCGCGTCCGGATCCGGATGCGGCAGACCCAGTTCGCGGGCCAGCTCACTGGCAGACCCGACGTAGTACTCGGAACTGCTGGTTATTCCGCTGACGCCGCCCGGCAGCTCGGCGACGGCACGGCGCAACGCCCGCAGGTCAGCGGTATCGGTCTGGACGAAATCCACCGCATCCTCAGCCAGATAGCGATACCGCGCCGGGTCGGCGACCAACACGACCGGGCGCAGGCCCAGTTGCCTGGCCGCACTGCAAAATGATCGGCCGGACCCGGTGGTGTTGCTCTCCACCAGTACGAACAGCCGCTCGTCGCGGGCAGGGTGCTGGTGCTCGGTCATGCCGCGTCGCCGGCCGATGAGGTGGCCGGTGGGCAGGCCAGCAGCTGCCGGACGGCTGTGCTGAGCTCGGCCTCGGCCTCGGCCACGCCGCGTCGCCATTCCGCGCACCAGTCTCGGTGGGCCGACCATTCGACCAGTGACTGGGTGAAGACCGGGCCGAACGCCCCGGGACCACCGCCGTGCGCCTGCGCTTCCAGCAGCCCGTCCAGGTCGAGCATCGCCGGGTCGACGCCGTCCAGCCAGCCGGGCGGACCGTACCCGGCCAGGTCGGTCGATCCGGCCGCGACCGCCTGACGTACCGCGTCCCCTACCAGCTGATGCGCCGTCCGGAACGGTATTGCCTGCCGTACCAGCTGATTGGCCAAGGCGGTGGCGTTGGTAAAGCCGGCCGCCGCCCGCTCGCGCATTCGTTCGGGCACCGGACGAGCGCCGCTGACCAGGGTCTGGCACAGCAGCACGGCGTGCTCACAAGCCAGTAGCCCAGGCCAGATCGCCGACACCGCTTCGGTCCCGACCTCGATCGAGTTGGTGAACGGGGTGGCCGACATGGCCGTCGCGGCGGCGGTCCAGGCGCCGACGGCCAGCGCCGGCTTGGCCCGGACATGCTCGAGCAGGAACGCGTTCCGCTTCTGCGGCATGGCAGAACTGCCACCGACCAGCCGATCCGGGAACCGCACCAAGCCGAATTCGACGGTGCTCCACAATTGCAGGTCGGCCGCTAGCCGACTCACCGTGATTGCCAGCCCGGTCGCCGCCGCCAGTACCCGCAGCGCGGCGTCCCGGCTCGCCACCGCGTCCAGCGCATGCGCACTCGGCCGGCTGAACCCGAGCAGCCGGGCGGTGCGTGCCGGATCGATCGGCAGGTCCGACCCGGCCACCGCGCCGGCGCCGAGTGGGCATACCCGCAGTCCGTCAGCGGCGGCCTGGATGGCGTCGAGGTCCCGGCCGACAGCTCGGCCTACACCGAGCAGGTAGTAGCCGTAGCTGACCGGCATCGCTGCTTGGTAGTGGGTGTAGACCGGCATCAGCACGGTGCGGTAGGCCCGCGCCCGAGCCAGCAGCACCGCCTCCAGCCGGGCCGCCTGGCCGGCGAAGTCGAGCAGCCAATCCCGCAACCGCATGGCGGTAATGGTGGCCTTGAGATCGTTGCGGGATCGGCCGGTGTGTAGCTGCCCACCGATCTCCGGGCCGAGTTGCTCGCTCAGATAGCCTTCGTACATCAGGTAGATCCCGCGCGGCGCCGGCCGTCCGAACAGCTGCCGGTAGCCGTCGGCGCGTAACTGTTCGATGCCGGTCAGCAGGGTGCGGGCGGCCTCCGCGGGCACCAGCCCTTGTGCCGCCAGCATCAGCAGGTGTGCCTGATCGACGCGGCTGAGGTAGCTCAGTTCGAGCTGGAGATCCGGTGGGGCCAACTCGCCGTAGATCAGCCGGCGGGTGCGCACTCCCACCTCGCCGGTCAGCCTGCCGGGTGCGCTCATCGGACACCCGACAGAGGCTGGCCGGACTGGCTGATGACCTCGGCATACGAGCGCCTGCCCCATCGGAAGGACGTCCAAGATCCTTGTGGGACGCGGGGGTCGCTCACCTCGATCGGCTCGATCGGCACCGGCTGGTCCAGGTGGCCGGCGGCGCGCAGCCAATCGTCGTCATACACGGTGTCCTGATAGCGATAGCCCTCGTCCGGAAGCATGACGACGGTCAGCGCATTCGGGTTGGCGGCCGCCCACCACCGAGCGGCCAGGTAGGCCGCACCGCCGGACGGACCGGCGAACAGCGCATGCCGGCGGTGCAACTGGCGGGTCGCCTGATAGGCGGGCGCCGGCGCGCACCAGTGCACGCTGTCGAAGATCCGGTGGTCCAGGTTGGCCGGCAGCACGCTCATCCCCATGCCGCGTAGTTCGCGGTGCGCGTCGGCATGCCCGAACAGCACGCTGCCATGGGTGTCCACACCGATCGCCTGGCAGTCCGGCAGCACCGCGCGCAGGTAACCCACCGTGCCGCACATCGAGCCGCCGGAACCGACCGGACCGACCACGCAGTCCACCTGGCCCAGGCATTCCAGCAGCAGCTCGGCCACCGCTGCGTAGGACCGCGGGTTCTCCGGGTTGGCGTATTGCTCCGGGCAGTACGTCGAGGGATAGGTGGCGCGCAGCTCGGCCAGCCGGTTGAGCCGGGCTGTCTGGAATCCGCCGACGATGTTGCCGGCCGCCGCCGGTACCCGATCGACCTGCGCGCCCAGATCGGTCAGCCGCCGGTACAGCCGCTCGTCGATCACTGGATCGCTGACCAGCACCACCCGCCGGTCCAGGTGCACCCCCTGCATCGCCAGGGCAAGGCCGAACGTGCCGGACGTGGTCTCGACGATGACGGTCTCCGGTTCCAGCAGGCCGTCGGACATCGCCTGGCGCAGGATGTGCCGCGCCGGGATCATCTTCATCAGGACGAAGGAGGCGGCGTACAGGTTCGGCGTCAGCCTGATCAGCCGCGGCAGCTGGAATGCCTGGGTGGCTTCGTCGGAAACGGTTCGCAACGTCATCGCACGCCTGCCATCCGATGAATCTCTACCGACCGCTGAGCGCCGGGTCCGGTCGGGTCGATGATCCCGGTCACCGCCAGGCCGGCTCGGGCCAGGGCATCGGCGCACCGGGCGATATCTTCGGTCACCTGCTCAGTCCGGGCATCGAAGATCAGGCCGGCTACCGTGCCGCTGTGCGCGACCTGAACGCCATGACCGCCGTACTGCTGGCAGAGCCGCAACAGCAACTCCAGGTGCGGTTTCGGCAGGTAGCGCTGGTTGATCCGAGCACTGGCGGTGGCCACCCGGCCCAACAGCGCCACGTCGGAGGTGGCCACCGCCCGGCGCAGCGCGGCCCGCAGCACGCCGAACTGGGTGATCTCCGAACGGTCGTACGGCGCCGGCGGCAGCCGCAGGGTGTCCACCTGTTCGTCCGGGGCGGTGTCGCAACCGAGCACCAGCATCGGTGGCAGTTGCTGGCCGAAGATCTCCAACACGGCCGCTTCCCGCTGCGCGAACAGCACCACCTGGTCCTCGATCATCAGCGAGTCGGAAGCACATTCGGCCAGCACGGCCAGCCTGGCCACCTCCTCCCTGGTCAGCGGATGCCGGTGGCTGTCGGCGACCGCGCGAATAGTCGCGGTGACATCGCTGGTCGACGAGCCCATGCCGACGCCGCGTGGCACCGTGCTGGTGATCTCGATCTGGCCACCCTTGGCCGGTGAGCGATAACCAGGCAACTGGCCGAGGGTGAGTATCGCCGCCCGCCGAACCTTGATCAGCTCCGGCGGTCCCAGCACGCCGCTGTGCGTGTAGCTCGGCCGGAACACCGCTCGGGTCCCCAACGCCGGCTGTGGCAAGGTGACCAGCGCCCGATGCGGCGTGCCGAACTCGTCGAGGAACATGCCCTGAAGCAGCTCGCCGTGGTGGGCCAGCGCGAAGCCGATGCCGACCGCATCGCCACCGGCCACCGCGGGTTGTACCCGCGGTGGTGCCAGCAGCGTTTGCGCCGACATCTACTCAGATTTCCGGATGCGGAAGATCAGGCTCTCGTGTCGGTGGACGTAGTCGCGATAGCCAGGATGCGGCGGCTCCCACCAATTGGCGGTCTCCACCGACTCGGCGTGCCGGCCGACCGAGGCAAGCAGCGCGGCGAGATCCTGTTCGTCGTAGAACTTGCAATAGAAGTCGGCATGATCGAGGTAGGTCTTGGGCCCGATCTCGGTCATCCGGGCCCGATCGTCGGCCACCTGACAGTCGTTCATCGTCCACATGTTGGCGATCAGGCAGCCGCCCGGGCGCAGGATCCGACCGAACTCGACGAGGGCGCCGACGGGCTCGGTCAGGTGGCCGAGCAGATCCCAGCAGAAGATGCCGTCGACGGAGTCGTCGAGCAGACCGGTGGCGTAGGCGTCGATCTCGCTGAACACGACTCGATCCCGCACGCCGGCCCTTTCGACCACCCCGCGGGCGATCGTCATGGCCTTGCGGGACGTGTCGCCGGCCAACAGGATGGGCGCGCCAGCCGTCAGCGGCGGCAGGTTCCTACCGTCCCCGCATGGCAGATCCATGATCACCGCGGCTCCGGCCGCGGCGAACAGCTCGGCCGCGGTCTTGGCGTACGGCACCGGCGGATCACCCCACAGGTTCGCCTGGCCACCCAGCGCCGACTCGTCGTAGGCGCCGTCCCACATCTTCACTTGGCGGGCATCCATGTCTTGGGACAGCGATTCAGTGCTCACCACTTGCTCCTTCGTCCATTCGATCCCGCCCGAGTCAGCGCCCGGTGAGCGCGGCCAGCACGGCGGACTCCCGGCCGGAGCCGGCGCTCAAGGCCCCGAACAGGCAACGCACCGCCAGCGAGGAGTCGAAGCTGTTCAACCGCAGCGCAAACTCGGCCCGCTCGAGCTCGTCGGCGGCCAGCAGCTCCGGCAGCCAACAGCTGTTTTCACCGTCCCCGTTCAGCAACGGCCGGGCCCAGTCGCAGAACGCATCGAAGGACCGGCGGCTGAAATTGCTCTCGTACCGGTCCGGCCGGCACCAGGACAGGTACAGCCGGACCAGCTCCGGATCGTGCTCGGCGAGGAACTCGTCGGCCCACAAGGCATGATTGCGGCTGCTGGAGAATTTGCTTCCCTCCAGCAGGTACAGCTCGTTCACGGTGGCACCGCGCATCTTCGGCTCGGTGATCCCGGCGGCCGCGAAGATGGCCGGGTACAGGATGCCGAAGTAGAAGGCGTTGTCGATGCCACTGAAATGCCAGATCCCGGCCAGTTGTCGCCAGGCCGCCACGCAGGCGTCGATGCCGCTCGCGCTCGGGTCGAGCAACCCGGCCGGCCCGTACAGGTAGCTCAGCCCGAGCTCTGCCGGGAAGTCCACCCGCAGACCGGCCAGCGCACCGGTGCCTTCGATGCCCCAGTCCATCGGGTAGGCCACCGGGTAGTCGGGCAGCGATGCGGTCAGGTAATGCGACAGCACCCGGCGCACCCGCGGTGGTAGCTCGGTCTGCGTCCATTCGGCGATCAGCTGGGTCCGGAAGTCCTCCAGTCGCAGCACCGGCACCGTGCACTCCATCGGTTCCGGCTCACCGCCGCAGCGGGCACAGACCGGCTGAACCAGGGTGGCGGCGGAAGTGAAGCTGCCGCACGGTTCGCAGGACAACCCGTTCGCGCCGCTGCCGCAGTTCGGGCACTTGCCCACCACGTAGGAGTGCTGCATGGTCCGGCCACAGTCCGAGCAGCGGTGCAGCGTCATCGACCGCATCCGGATGGCACCCCGGTCCAGCAGTTCGCCCAGCATGCCGGTGACCGCCTGGCAGAAGCTGTCCTGCTCCGGATCGATGAACACGTCGTAGGAGATCCGGGCGGACTCGAAGGCGACGGCGATCTGCTCTCGGTATCGAGCTACCATCTCTGACACGTCAGCACCAAGGGTCTCGGCCTTGGTCATCACGTAGTTGGGATGCACGTCGACGCCGGCCAGCGTGATGATCCGCTCGCCGCGGGCCCGGGCGGCTCGGCCCGCGACGTCGGCGGCCAGGTACGGCCCGGACAGATGGCCTATGTGCAGCGGGCTGTTCACCGTCGGTTGCGGAATCACGATGACGGTGGCGCCCAACCAATCAACGGTCACTTTCTCCCCTCCCTAACTCGCGGCGCCGAAGGCCGAACGCCGCCGGTTGCTCAGGCGGCGACCGCCGCCACCTCCGCTGCCGGCATCAGCTCGAGGGTGCAGCACTTCACCGCTCCGCCGGACTTGTGCAGCTCGGACATATCCAGCCCCACCGGGTGGTAACCCCGCTCACGCAGCAACTCGATCAGGTGGGTGGCGACCTGCGGCAGCACCACGTTCACCCCGTCGGATACCGCGTTCAGGCCGAAGGCCTCGGCATCGCCACGATCTGCCAACAGGGCGTCCGGATACAGCCGTCGCAGCACCTGCTGGCTGCCGATCGAGAACGCTCCTGGGTAATACATGATCCGGCTCTCGCCGAGGACCGCCAATGCGGTGTCCAGGTGGTAGAAGCGCGGATCCACCAAGGTCAGGCTGATCACCGGCAGGCCGTACAGCTCTTGCGCCTCATGGTGGGAGAGCCGATCGGTCCGGAAGCCGGTGCCGGCCAGCAATCGGTCGCCGTCGACCAGGTAATCGCCCTGGCCCTCGTTGATGAACCGGGATTCGGCGGTCACCTCGAAACCGTTCGCGACGAACCAGTCCCGATAGGCCGGTGCCTCCGCCGAACGTTGCGGATAGCGATAGCGGGCGATCAGCGCGCGGTTGCCGATGACGGTGGCAGCGTTGGCCGCAAATACCATGTCCGGCAACCCCGGCACCGGCTCGATCAGGTGGACCTGGTGGCCCAGGGCAAGGTAGGTCTCGCGCAGCCGTTCCCACTGGGCCATCGCCAGGCCGGTGTCGACCGGCTTGCTGGGATCCATCCACGGGTTGATCGAGTACCTGACGTCATAGTGTTCCGGCGGGCACATCAGGTACTGCCGTGGGACGACCGGTGAGCTCTCGTGCGGCATGGGCGCGGCTCCTGTCAGCTACGGCTGGTCAGCCGGCGGTCGCGACCGGATGCAGCCGGGCCCAGGGCGTCTTGCTTCGGCTTACCGGCTGGCCGACGAGCTTCACCTCGATCTGATCGACGTATTCCTCCAGCCGCTGCTTGGCCTGCTCATGCGAATCCCCGGTCACCACCAGGAAGCCGAGGATGATGTTGCCTTCCGGTGGTCGGTGGATGATCGCTCCGGGCTCCTGGGTGATCCGGGCCATCAGGGTGTGCTCGGAATTGCTCACCTCCGGCGGGACGGTGACGTACTCGAGCTCACCGCCGTCGCAGATCAGGCAGGTGCCCATCATGTACACCCCGGTCGGCCGGTAGTGCTGGACGGCCGGCTTCACGCCGCGGGCGACGTCCATGGCGGCCCGGACCGGGCAGTAGCCGGCGGTGACTCGGGCAACCATGTCCAGCGCGCCGCCGCCGAGCCGGGCGGCCACCTCGACCAGGTGCGGCTTGCCCTCGTGCATCCGGATCTCGGCATGCAGCACGCTGCGGTGCAGGCCCAGCGAAGTGGCTGCCGCGCCGATAACGTCGCGGATCTCGGCCAATTGCTCGTCGCTAAGCATGGTCGGCGCGATGTGCACGTCGTCGTCGAAGGTCTCGCCCTCCATGGTGACCCGGTCAACCGCCGAACCGAGGAACAGCTCACCGTCCCAGGCCAACGCCTCGAACAGGTGCTCGTCACCGTCCAGGAAGGACTCGACGAGCAGCCCGTTCGGCCCGATGTCGATGCCGGTGGCTTCCAGCGTGAACGGGTCCATCACGGCGATTCCCTCGGCGGCCTGGGCGTATCGCTCCGCCAGCTGCGCGGGATCGTTCACCCGGAACACGTAGTAGCTGGCCGCGCCCAGGGTCGGCTTGAGGATCACCGGATAGCCGAACTCGGCTGCCGCGGCCAGCGCGGCGGTCAGGTCAGGCACGTACCGGAACCTCGGGATCGGCACCCCGCCGCGCTGGTGCGCCTGCCGCATCAGCAGCTTGTTGCGGGTGCCCCGCGCAGCTTCGGCGCTGAGGCAGGGCAACCCGAGTGCGTCGGCGACCAGCGCGGTGGCATTGACCGACATCTCCGCGAACGTGAACACTCCGTCGAAGTGTTCGGCGGCATGCCAGGTCCGGGCGGCCGCGATCATGTCGGTGATGTCGGCCGAGCCCACCATCAGGGTGCGACCCGGCAGGTAATCCGGCTCGCCGACCCCGAGCAGCAGGTGCACGTTCCCGCCGTACTTATCGGCCAGCTGGTACCGAGGCAGGTAGTAGTGTTCGTACTGCTGAGCTTCGACCACGAGGAACTTCATCGGGCACCAACCGATGTCCGGGCTTCGGCGCTGAACCGCTGTGCCAGCTCGGAATCCCACCAGACGCTATACATCCGGAACTCGCCGTCGCCGACATTGACGATCTGGTGCGACTCCCCCGGCGGCAGGTAGGCGGTGTCGCCGGCGTTGAACGGGCGCACGTCACCGTCTGCCGAGATCGTCGCGCTGCCCTGCGTCGCGATGAACAGCTCGTGCTCGTGGTGCGTGTGCGGGGTGGTCACCGCACCCGGTTCCAGCACTGCCCACGCCCCCTCGAACGGTGCCCGCAGCACCGGCCAAGGCAGCAGTCGTTGGGTGAGGACGCCATATTCTGCTTGCAGATTCTCGATATCCAATACTCGGACGTCCATCGCGTGCTCCGTGTTGTCAGGGATTGCCGTGCTGCCGCCGCTAGGCGGGTACCGGGATGCTGGTCAGCAACTCGGTGGAAGGCCGGCAGGCGAGCAGGTCGTCAACGATCTCGCCGGCGCGGATCGCTAGCACGCTGATCAGCGAGTCGGCGATGCCGTGGCTCTCCTCGTTGGTGCCTTGCAGGTAGCAGCCGGCGCGGACGGTTGGCGGCAGGATGGCGCGGTAGGCCCGGCTGACCAACAGCTGCTCCACCCCGACCAACTCGGCAATGGTCCGGGTGAGTGCCGGTAGCGTCCGTTCGAAGCCGGTGCCCAACATCACCACGTCGCAGCGCAGCTCGTCCTGCTCGCCGGTCATCTGCTGGGTCAGCGTCAGTACTACCTCGTCGGCTTCCATCCGAGCGTCGGTGATGTCGACCGACGGGATCATCCGCAGCCGCTGCCGGCCGGTCAGCCGTTCCTGATACATCTGCCGGTAGATCGCGTTCAGCAGCTCCGGGGTGACGCCGGCGTAGTTGGTTCGCCGCATCTCCGTCAGCACCCGTTGCCGGGCTTCCGGCTTGGCCGCGTAGAACGTATCGGTGAACGAAGGGAAGTACAGCTCGTTGGTGAACTGACTGGTCTGGTAGTAGCCGAGCCCGACCGTGCGCATGATCATGGCGCACTGGGCGGTCGGCATCCGCTGGTAGCTCTCCCAGAGCATCTCCGCCGCACTCTGCGCCGCGCCGACCACCGCGATCCGCAGCGACGCCGCCTGATCGAGCTCGCTGACCCGATCGGCGTACTCGGTACTGTGAATGACCTTTGCCTTGTCCAAGCTGCGGAAAACCTCAGGGATATGCGGGTCGCGACCGATCCCTACCACCAGGTTGCGGGCTGCGAGCACCGACCCGTCGGACAGTTCCACCAGCCAGGCGGTGATCTCGCCGGCCGCCGAGCGCACCGCGTCCACCCGCATGCAGCGCCGGTCGTACTGAACCTGAACCCGGCTCAAGGATCGCGCCACCCATTGCAGGTAGTTGGAGATCTCCAAGCGGAACGGCAGGAAACTTGACATGTTTATGAAGTCGTGCAGCCGGTCGGACTCGTACAGGTAGTTGATGAAGGTGAACTGGCTGCGCGGGTTGCGCATCGTGACCAGATCCTTGAGGAAGGAGACCTGGCTCTGCGCCCACGGCAGCAACATGCCGCGCTGCCAGCCGATGTCCTGGTGCTGCTCGATTACCAAGCACTTGCGCGCGAAGTCGGCCGGAGCCAGTTCCTCGATCGCGACGGCCAAGGCCAGGTTGGACGGACCGGCGCCGATTGCCAGCAACTCGATCTCCGGGTGGTCCAACGTGGCACCTCCCGTTCCGGCTGGAAATGATCACCACGAATACCGAGCATGGTGAATTAAGCGGCAGGAATATAGTCCGCGTAAACATTGCCCCGTGTGTGCCGAGTTTGGCACTTATGATGGGGGCGACAATACTCCGGCATGCGACGTCGTCAATAGCTTCTTTTCACCTGCTTATCTCGATCTTCGGCCTTGATTTCGAAAGCACGGAGATGCCCATTGAAATGTTGTTGCCGCAACGAGTGACATTCGGCCCCATCCGTGTTTGGCTGTGCCGCATCACCAGGTGTCGGCGGCCGTGTGCCGCAGTCGACACGGCCGGCCTTGCAGTCATTCGACGCGTGATCCCGGCGTCATCAGAGAGTTGCTCACCGCGGAAGAAGGAGATGGGCGGAATGAGTGCCTTTTCGGATTCGGCCCGGCCGCGGCTGCTGCTGGTCGGTACGGGTCACCGGCAATACCGGGAATACCTGCTGACCTCGATCGCGCCGCACTACCGGGTACACCTGCTGATCGGCCACCAGGCCGCATGGGAGCGCCAGTACGTCGATGGTTGGTCGGTGGTGGACTTCACCGACACCGTGCACGCCGACGAGATGATCCTGGCCGCCAAGCTGGCTGCCGAGCGGGAGCCGTTCGCCGGGGTGCTGACCTGGGACGAGGCACGAGTATTGCAGGCGGCCAAACTGGCCCAAGCGCTCCAGCTGCCCGGTGGGGATCCGGACATGGTGCTGCGGTGCCGGGACAAGTACCAGACCCGGACGGCGCTGGCGGCGGCCGGCGTGCCACAGCCGAGGTCGGTCATGGTTGCCTCACCGGCCGAGGCGCTCGCGGCCGCGGCTGACATCGGCTACCCGGTGGTGCTCAAGCCGCGCGCAATGGCGGCCAGCCTCGGCGTGGTGCGGGCCGACACCCCGGAGCAGTTGTCGCAGCACTACGGCTTCGCCCGGGATACCACGGCGCCCGGCGCCTGGCGCTACGACGAGGTGTTGGTCGAGGAGTACCTCGGCGGACCGGAGATCAGCCTGGACGCGGCCGTCTACCGGGGTCGCGTACTGCCGCTGTTCCTGGCCCGCAAGCAGGTCGGCTACCCCCCGTATTTCGACGAGGTGGGCCACCTGGTGCATGCCGACGACCCGCTGCTGACCGATCCGGCGTTGCTGCGAATCCTCCAGGACGCCCACGAGGCGCTGGCCTTCTCCGACGGTATGACGCACAGCGAGTTCAAGCTGACGCCAACCGGATTCAAGGTGGTGGAGGTCAACGCCCGCATCGGCGGTGACCTGATCCCCTACCTCGGCCAATGTGCCACCGGCATCGAACCGGGCGTGGTGGCCGCCGCGGTGGCCTGCGGAATCGATCCGACGGTGAACCCGAGCCGAAGCCGGTGCGGCGGGGTGCGGTTCTTCTACGTCGACGAACCGGACACCACCATCGACGAGGTCAGCTTCGGGCCGCTGGACCATCCGGCGCTCGATATCGCCGGCGTGCTGGCCGAACCGGGCGAGGTGCTATCCCCGCCACCGGCCGGCATCACCTTCGAGCGCGCCGCCTTCGCCACCGCGGTGGCCGACACCGAGGCAGACTGCTCGGCCGCGCTGGACGCGGCCGAGCGAGCCCTGGTCATTCGCCGCCGGTGAGCGGCCGGGCTACTGGTTCAGCCCGCCGCTCATCGGCCTGGGGCTCAGTGCAGGGTCACCATCTGGTGCATGCCCATGTGCGCGTGCGGGAGACCGGTGTCATCGCTGGGTACGTAGCAGGCCAGCGCGTACGGGCCCGGTGGCAGGTCGAGGTGGAAGACCGCGAACTGGCCCGGTGACATCGCGTTGGCGCCGTGCTGGATGTCGGTCCACGGCGAGGGGCCGGGTAGCGGCAGGCCGTTGTCCAGCGCGGTGTAGAAGTCGCTGATGTACTGGTCGGTGATACCGGCTCGGGTAGGCCGGAACACCGCCTCGTGCAACTCGTCGCCCTGGACGGTGAACAGGAAGCTGCCGGTTGTCGAGAAGTCGGTCGGCGCGGTGAACATCGGCATGTCGCCCGCCGAGCCCATGGACGCAACAACCACCGACTGGAACCCCGGCATGCCCGACCACACCATCTTCCCGACCACCCTGAGGGTGTGCACGTTCACCGGGGTGGCCTGGTCGAACTCGGCGAAGTCGAACATGTAGTAGGTGCCCGGCGTCAGCGGCAGGGTGGCCTCCATCGGCGCATAGCTGCTGGTTACCACGCCGCCCAGCAGCGTGCCGTCCCGAACCAGCTGGCGGGCGCCCAGCGCGGTCGAGGTGAGGTCATCGGACAGGCCTAGCTGTAGGTCGTTCAGTACCTCGGCCAGCGTGTGACCTGGGTTGACCCGTACCACTTCGAAGCCGTGGTAGTCGGTATCGGCCGAACCCACCCGGAAGGTGACCCAACCAGCATGCACCACGCCGGGAGCGGTGAACTCCTGGGTCGTACTCATCGTGATATTGATGACCGGGATGGCATGGTTGGCAGCGGACTGAGCCGCATGCGGAATTGCCGCGCTGGCCGGGCTGATAAAGGCCGCCAGCACCATCGTGGTGAACCCTGCCGCGGCAATACGAAATGTTCGGTTCCGTCGTGACATGGGCGACTTCTCCTTCTATCCTCGGCGATCTTGGGGCGGACGGTCTGCCTTATTCGACTTATTTCGAAATGGAAAAGAAGCGCTTACGGAAGGCATGTAGATTTGTATTTTCGGGCAGCCAGAATCGTTGTGGATGCTATTTGTCGCAGCCACAGCCAGCGGGTCGACTTATCCCCGTGCGAGAATGGCCGGAAGAGGAATACCTGAATTCCGACGTCCCGTAACGCGGGATGGTAGAAGTCGCTTGTAATCGCTGTCAATACCTATGACGGCTTAGCCGGGACGAGCCATCGATGTCCGTTAAGCCAGAGCACAGACCGGACGGCACCGGCTGGCGAACAAGCCACGCTACCCGGGTGCGAGGTAGCCGGACTTGTCAGGAGTAGGTCGGCTGAGGCTATTGACGACACTGGCTGCGGTTGTCACTATGTGAGCATCCAAGGAGGCATGCCATGTCGCGTGCACTTCGTAATTCCCCTTTGATTCCAAGCAGATTGTTCTCCGGTTCGGCAACCGCCGGACGGGCTGCGGCAACCGCGCCGGTCTTCTGATGGCCGCGCTGGTCGAAGCTCGGCCGGCGGACCAGGCCGGAATCTGGATCACCGTCCGGCAATCGTCCACGCCGGTTCGGGCAATGCTGGTCGGCGTACTAGTGAACCAGCTCGGCGGGTTCCTGCAAGCCTTCCTGGTGCTGTTCCTGACGCACCGCGGTTTCAGTTCGATTCAAGCCGCGACCGCGCTCGGCTGCGAAGGTGCCGGCAGTTTCGCCGGGGTCCTGGTCGGCGGTGTGTTCTCGGACCGGCTCGGTCCACGATTCGCCACCTTCATCTCGATGACGGGCTACGCGACGTTCCTGGTCGCGATGCTCTACCTACGCAACTTTCCGCTCATGCTGCTTACGGTATTCCTGGTCGGACTGGTCGGCCGGTTCTACGTCCCGGTCGCCGCGGCCATGCTGTCGGAACGGACGCCACCGCATCAGCAGGTAATGATCTTCGCGATCTATCGGCTGGCAATGAACGTCGGCACCACCGCGGCGCCGTTGCTGGCCTCGGCCTTGATCGCGGTGTCCTATCAGTTGCTGTTCTGGGCCGATGCGCTGACTGCCGTGGTATACGGGGTAATCGCGATCTTCACCCTGCCGGCCCGCAAGGCCGAGCTGGCAGCCGACCCGATGGCCGAGCCGGTGGGCAGGCGGCAGAGCGGTTATCTCGGGGTGCTCGCGGATCGACGCTACGTGCTTTACCTGCTCGCGGTGGTGGTGAACATCGCGGTCTACATGCAGTACGTCAGCACGCTGCCGCTGGCGATGGCCGACGCCGGTGTCGCGACGATCTGGTACAGCACCGCGATCAGCCTGAACGGCTTGATGGTGATCTGCTGTGAACTGTTGCTGACCAAGTTCACCCAGCGGTTGCCGTTGGCCGTCGTGGTGACAGCGGGCTTCGGCCTGCTCGCCCTCGGCCAGTCGGTGTATGCATTGCCCTGGGGAGTCGGGGTGTTCATCATCGGCACCCTGATCTGGACGATTGCCGAGATCACCGCCGGCCCGACCATGGCCTCCTATCCCGGCCGGGTCGCGCCGAACCACCTGCGTGGTCATTACATCGCCGCCATGCAGACCATGTTCAACCTGGGTGCCGCGATCGGCCCGGTACTCGGGGTGGCGGTCTACCGAGCCGTCGGCAGCGCGGTGTGGGGCTGGTGCGCAGCCGGCTGCGTGGTCGGACTGGCGCTGGCCTTGGCCGGCATGCACAGCCCGGTACTCACCACCGAGGAGGAGTTTGCCCGATGACACAAGGGCAACTGACCGCCGCCGAGCTGACCGACGCCTACCTGGCGGGCTTCGCAGCCAGCGGGCTGGCGCCGTCGAAGATCCTCGACGCGGTCCGGCCAAGCACCGTCGACACCAGCTACTCCGGCCGGTCACTGAGCCGGCCGGCCTTCCTGTCCCTCCCCCAGGTGGCTCAGCTGGGAACTGATCTCGAGCGGCTGCATGCCGCGTTGACCGGTCAGCCGCAGCGGATCTTCGGCGGCAGCATGACCGCCTTCGCGCAGGCCATCGGCATCACCAAGAGCCAGATCGACATGGTGGTTCGGGGATCCGGAAACCAGCCGTCCAAGATGGGCCGCGCCGATCTGTACTCCGACGAGCACGGCTTCCGGCTGCTGGAGTTCAATTACAGTTCGGCCCTCGGTGGCCTGGACAGCTCGGTGCTCAACCGCTCGATGGCCGAACAGCCGTTCATCCGTGACTTCCTCGCCGAGCACGGCCTCGGCTACGTCGATCCGCAGGTCGAGCTGGTGCACACCCTGTTCACCGAGTGTGAGCTGGCCGAGGGCAGCCGTCCTATCGTGGCACTGACCGACTGGCCGCAGAGCTTCCAGACGCTGGAGCAAAGCCTGTACAAGAGCGCCGAGACGCTCGCGCCGTTCAACATCGAGGCCTACGCCTGTCACGTCGGCCAGCTGCGCTACGCCGACGGCCGGGTCTGGCTCGGCGAGCGCGCGATCGATGTGGTGTACCGATTGTTCCTGATGGAAGACCTGCTCGACCCGGCCGGGCCGGGCCTGATCGAGCCGGTGTTGCGGGCCGCCGAACGCGGTGAGGTGGCGGTCTTCACCCCGATGGACTCCGACCTCTACGGGAGCAAGGGCGCGCTGGCGCTGCTGTCCGACGAGCAGTACCGGCATTGCTACAGCGCCGAGGAACTGGCCAGCCTCGACCGGATCCTGCCGTGGACCAGGATGATCCGGCCCGGGCCGGTGACGGTGAACGGCCGGCAACTGGACCTCTTCGAGCACGCGCTGGCCGATCAGCAGGAGCTCATCATCAAACCCACCATGCTGCACGGTGGCATCGGCGTGGTGCCCGGTTGGCAGACCAGCGCCGAGGACTGGCGGCAATTGGTGACCGAGGCGATGGACCAACCGTACGTCTTGCAGCGGCGGGTCCGTCCGACCGCCGAGGTGTTTCCGGCCGACGACGGGCCGGAGGAATGGTTCCTCAACTGGGGGGCGTTCCTGAGCAGCCGCGGCTATGGCGGGATGTATGTGCGCGGTGTCCGGGATCCCAACGTGCCGGTCAACATCAACACCGGCGCGACCGGCACCTGCTGCTTCCACCCGATGGCTGCCGACTAATCTCGCTTGCGTGACAGCTGACCAGTTTCCCGGCTTGGCGGCCGAAGCCATCGCAGCATTCTGTGCTACCTATCCGGCCGAGGCGACTGTGCTCGGCAACCACGACCACGACGACCGGCTGAGCGATCCCAGCCGGGCCGCCGCCGACCGCCGGCGGACCGAACTCGACCGGCTGCGCGACCAGCTGGACGGACTGACCGGGCTGGACACCGCGGCATCAGTGGACCGGGAGATCCTTGCCACCGAAGTCCGCCGAGAACTGCTCACGCTCGGCGAACTGGACGAGCTGAGCTGGGACGCGCTGAAGCACAACCCGGGCCAGGCGCTCTACTCGGTGATCGCGCAGGATTTCGCGCCGCTGCCCGATCGATTGCGCAGTGCGGCCGGCCGGCTGCGCGCGATCCCGGACTACCTGGCCGCGGGCCGGCAGCGGCTGACCGATCCGCCGGCGATCCATGTGCAGACGGCCATCGGGCAGCTGTCCGGCACCCATAGCTTGATCACCGGCGAGATCCCGCGGCTGGCCGAGCAGGCCGGTTTGGACGGCGAGCTGGCCGGCGACATCGCGGCCGCTGCCGAGGCGGTGCTGGACCAGCAGAGCTGGCTGCGGGAGGTGCTGCCGTCGGCGCGCGAATCGAGCCGGCTAGGCGAGGCGCTGTATACCCGCAAGCTCGCCCTCACCCTGGCCACCCCGTGGCAGCCGGCCGAGCTATTGGCCCAGGCATACAAGGATCTAGAGCGGGTGGAGGCCGAACTAGCCGAGCTGGTCGGGATTACCACCGGCGCGCCGGCCGGGCGCGCCGAGATCGCCGCCGAGTTCGACCGGCTGGCCACCGATGTGCCGACCAGCGAGAACATCCTCGACCGATGTCGCGCGGCGCTGGCCGAGACCACCAGGTTCGTCGAGGAGCACGAACTGGTCACGCTGCTGCACGATCCGGTCGTGGTGCAGGAGATGCCGGAGATCGACCGTGGCATCGCGGTCGCGTACTGCGAAGGCGTGGGTCCGTTGGAAACGGCTCCGCTGCATACTCGGTACGCGGTCTCCCCCGCGCCGAGCGACTGGTCGGCCGAGCGGGTGCGCTCGCTGTACCGGGAATACAACAACCACATGCTGCACAACCTGACCGTGCACGAGGCGATGCCCGGGCACGTCGAGCAGCTATCGCACTCCCGCCGCTACCGGGGTGAGACGCTGGTCCGGGCGGTGTTCGGCAGCGGCTCGTTCATCGAAGGCTGGGCGGTCTACGCCGAAGAGCTGATGGCCCGGCACGGTTACCGCGCCGAGGTGTCGGCTGCGGCGGCGACCGCGGTGCGCATGCAGCAGTTGAAGATGCAGCTACGGATGGTCATTAACACCATCCTGGATATCTCCTACCACGCCGGCGATCTGGACGAGGCCGGAGCGCTGGAGCTGATGACCGGACGGGGTTATCAGGAGGAGGGCGAAGCGGTCGGCAAGTGGCGGCGGGTTCAGCTGAGCTCGGCCCAGCTGGCTACCTACTACGTCGGCTACTTGGAGGTACGTCAGGTCGCCGAAGACCTGCGGGCCGCCCACCCGGACTGGACCGAGCGGCAGCTACACGACACCATGCTGGCCTGCGGCTCGCCACCTGCCCGGCACCTGCGGACGCTGCTCGGCCTGCCTGCCGCCGGGTAGCTGAGCGCGCAGTTCGCGCGAGTAGCAACCCGCGCATGATTGAGATTCACCTTTGATTTATTGAATAATCTGCATTGACATGCTCGCCTACCGGCAGTAGAATCGAACACATGGACGATTCAACTCTGCTCGCTTGCGCGGTGGTTGAGCACCCGGCGTTCCGGTCCGGCGCCGAGTTGGATCGGATCGACCCGACAGTGTTGTCGGCCGGTGAGCAGGTGGATCTGCTGGTGGTGTTGGAGGAGCAGCGGCGCTGGTTCGAGGCCGCGCAGCTGCGGGTGCTGGCCACCATCGCTGCCGGTGACCGCTCCGCACTGGGGCTGAGCCAGGAGGCGGTCTCCCTCGCCTTGCAACTGCCGCTGCGCACTGCCCAGAGTCGGCTGGCCCAAGCCGAGACCGTGGTGGCCGAGCTGCCGGCCACGTTGGCCGCGGTGACCGCCGGGTCGATCTCGGCCGCGCACGCGACCGTGCTGGCCGAGGCGGTCTGGCGGCTACCGGATGATCCGGGCCTGCCGGCGGCGTTGGAGGCCGCGGTGCTGCCGGACGTGCTGGCGGCCGGCTGTGTGACCGTGCCGCAACTGCGGCGGCGGGTCCGCCGGGCGTTGCTGGCGCTGGACCCGGCCACCGCTGAGCAGCGCCACCAGCAGGCGCTGGTTGATCGGCGGGTGGACTACCACCCCGGCGAGGACGGCATGGCCAGCCTCACCGCGCACCTGCCCGCACCCGAGGCCCAGCTGCTCTACACCCGGCTGACCGCCGCCGCCGGCCTACTCCCGGCCGCCGACCCGCGGACGCTGGACCAGCAACGCGCCGACCTGCTCATCGACGCGATGCTGTCCGGACTACCTCAGGACGCGCTACCGCAGGTGCAGGGCCGACGACCCGCGATCCAGGTCACCGTCGCGGCCGACACCTTGCTCGGCCTAGACGACCAGCCCGGCCACCTCACCGGCTACGGACCCATCACCGCACAGCAAGCCCGCCGGCTCGCCGCCGAAGAATCCGGCAGCTGGCGCCGGCTACTCACCGACCCCGACACCGGCGCCCTGCTCGACATCAGCCAACACCGCTACCGACCACCCCAACGCCTCCGCGACTACCTCGCAGCCCGCGACGACAGCTGCGCCTTCCCCACCTGCCAA
Source organism: Jatrophihabitans sp. (assembly GCA_035248685.1). Classification (GTDB taxonomy): domain Bacteria; phylum Actinomycetota; class Actinomycetes; order Mycobacteriales; family Jatrophihabitantaceae; genus Jatrophihabitans_A. Next base: position 8,182 of record DATFHF010000064.1, on the reverse strand, counting down.
CAACCCGCCCACCGCTGCGAACCCGACCACACCACCCCGTTCAACCACGGCGGACCCACCCGCAGGGACAACCTCGCCCTCACCTGCCCACGACACAACCGGACCAAAACCACCGGCACCGGCTGGACCTACCGGCACAACCGAGACGGCACCTTCACCTGGACCACCGCAACCAGACACCACTACACCGGCCCACCCAACAGACCCGAAGAACACCCACCACCGTTTTAGCGGGGCTGGCCGGCAGGCCGCTAGTCTTCCCGCCGTGACCCCGGTCGGCTACAGCCATCGCGGTTTCTCCCCGGACGGCGCGGAGAACTCGCTTGCCGCGTTCCAGGCCGCGGTGGACCTCGGCTACCGGCACCTGGAGACCGATGCCCGGGCCACCGCGGACGGAGTCGCGATCGCATTCCACGATCCGATGCTGGATCGGATCACCAACCACACCGGCCGGTTGGCCGAGCTGCCCTGGACGCGGGTACGGCAGGCCCGAATCCTCGGCCGCGAGCCGATCCCGCTACTGGAGGACGTGCTGGCCGGCTTTCCGATGGCCCGGTTCAACATCGACGTCAAATCCGACGCCGCGATCGGCCCCACCCTGGACGCGCTGCGCCGCACCAACTCCTGGCACCGGGTGCGGCTGGCCGCCTTCTCCCACCGCCGGGTCAGGACGCTGCGGCGGGTGGCCGGCCCCGCGGTGGCAGGCGCGCTGTCGCCGCCGGAAGTGGCCGCGCTCAAGCTGGGCCGGCTGCGTCGGCCGGCCGGGCTGGCCGGTTCTGCCGAACTACCGCCGGCCGCGCAGGTGCCGCTCGGCTCGGCGACGCTGCCCCTGATCACCGAGCGGTTCGTCGCGGCGGCGCACCGGCTCGGCCTGCAGGTGCATGCCTGGACCATCAACACCCGGGACGAGATGACCACGCTGTTCGACCTGGGGGTGGACGCCATCATGAGCGACCGGGCCGATGTACTGCGCGACGTGCTGCGTGAGCGTGGCGCATGGCCGAGCTGACCGCGGAGTTGCTGCACCGGCAGCGGCGAGGTTGGTACGCCTACGGCTGGGCCAGCCACGTCTTCCCGACCATCGTGGTCACCGTCTTCATGGGTCGCTACCTCACCTCGGTGGCCGAGAACGCGGTTGGCAAGCACGGCAGGGTGCACCTGTTCGGGATACCGGTGGCACCGGGCAGCCTGTTCGTCTACCTGGTCTCGTTCGGCACCGCGCTGTTGGTGCTGGCCATGCCACTGGTCGGCGCGGTGGCCGACCGAACCGGCGCCAAGCGAGAGCTGTTGCTCGGCTTCGGTTGGTTGGCGGCGGCCTGCTGCGTCGGCATGATCGCGGTGTCCGGCAGGCATTGGCAGCTCGGCTCGGTGCTGTTCCTGTTGGCCTACCTCGGTTACTCCTGCGCGACGGTAGTCAACTACGCGCTGCTCATCGACGTCTCCGGTGCCGCCGAACGAGACCGGGTGTCGTCCTTCGGCTGGGCGTTTTCCTATATCGGCGGCGGGATCTTGCTGGCCGCCGACTTCGGGCTCAGCCTCTTTCTGTCCGACAAAGCCTGGCTGGCCCGGATCTCGCTGTGCACGGCAGGGCTGTGGTGGGCGCTGTTCAACGTACTGCCCTGGCGGATGCTGCGCGGACTGCCCAGGCCTGCCGACCGCGACCCCGATGGCCGGCCGGAGTCAGACCTGCTGGCCGGCTTCCGGCAACTGCGCCGGACGCTGGCCGAGCTGCGGAACTACCCGATCACGCTGGCCTTCCTGATCGCCTTTCTGGTTTACAACGACGGCATTCAGACGGTGACCACGGTCGCCGCGCAGTACGGCGATAAGCAGCTCGGCTTGTCCGACACCGTCCTGCTGTCGGCGATCCTGCTGGTGCAGTTCGTGGCGTTCGGCGGCGCGCTCTGGCTCGGCCGGCTGGCCGACCGGCACGGTGCCCGGCGGGTGGTGGTCGGTTCGCTGCTGGTGTGGCTGCTGCTGGTGGTGCTCGCCTACTTCATCCAGGCCGGCGCGGCCTGGCAGTTCTACCTGCTGGCGGTGGCAATCGCGGTGGTGCTCGGCGGCAGCCAGGCGCTGTCCCGGTCGCTGTTCTCCCGGCTGATCCCGGCCAGCCGCGAGGCTGAGTACTTCGGGCTGTACGAGATCAGTGACTCCGGCACGTCCTGGATCGGCCCGCTGGTGTTCGGGCTGACCTATCAGCTGTCCGGCTCGTACCGCAACGCGCTGGTCTCCCTCGTGCTGTTCTTCGTACTGGGCCTGGCGCTGTTGGTCCGGGTGCCGCTGCGAGCCGGCATCGAGCAGGCCGGCAACGCCGTCCCGGATCGCCTGTAACCCCACCGGTTGTTACGGGGTACGCTCGCGACCCGTGCCGGAACTCACGCCGCAAACCCGCCCGCCTTCGCCCGGGGAAGGGGCACTGGCCGCAATCCCGGCCGCCGGTAATCGGCGTGCCATCCCGATGCCGGCGCACCTGAAGTTCTTCTACGGCCCGATGGACTGCGGCAAATCCACCCTGGCGCTGCAAACCGACCACAACCACGCCCGGCAGGGCCGGCACGGGCTGCTGCTCACCCGCTACGACCGTTCCGGTGGGCCGACGGTGACCACCCGGGTCGGCCTGAGCCGGTCCGCGATCGAGGTCACCGACCAGCTCGACCTGCGGCAGTTGGTCTTCGGCCACTGGGCCTGCGGTCGCCGGGTGGACTACTTGATCGTGGACGAGGCCGGCTTCCTGAACCCCGAACACGTCGATCAGCTGGCCGACCTGGTGGACGACTACCACGTGGACGTCTACTGCTTCGGACTGTCCACCGACTTTCGCAGCCTGCTGCTGCCCGGTGCCAAGCGGCTGATCGAACTGGCCGACGAGATCGCCCCGATCCAGGTGGAGGTGCTGTGCTGGTGCGGCCGGCCGGGCCAGCAGAACGCCCGGGTGGTGGACGGTCGGGTGGCGCGTACCGGTGACACCGTGGTGGTGGCCGACACCGCGCACAGCAACGAGGTGCGATACCAGGTGCTGTGCCGGGCGCACTACCGCAGCGGCCAACTGGGCCAGCCCAGCCACGGCGACCAGTTAGCACTCGACTAACCGGCTCGACGAGACGGCCGTCTCATTTGCGCCAGGATCGTCCAGGCTTGCCCGGAAACCAAAGGCCGGCTGCTCGGTGCGGCGCGTACCGTGGAAGGCCTGGGAATCATCTCGTGCAGCCATTCGTTGGAGGCTTGGTACCCAGATCCGGGTGAGGAGTGATCACATGGCCGATCGTGTACTCCGAGGCAGCCGCCTCGGCGCAATCAGTTACGAAACCGAGTACGCCGCCGAACCGGCGCCGCGCCAGCTCGTCAAGTTCCGCTGCGAGCGCGACCACGAGTTCAGCGTGCCGTTCGCCCATGACGCTGAACTGCCCTCCAGCTGGGAATGCCGCCTGGACGGGACGCCGGCCAAGGCCGTCGACCTGCCCGAACCCGAGCCGAAGAAGATCAAGGCACCGCGCACCCACTGGGACATGCTCATCGAGCGGCGCACCATCGCCGACCTGGAAGAAGTGCTGGCCGAGCGGCTGGACGTACTGCGCGCCCGGCGCGGTGGCGGCCCGACCAAGTCGCCGAAGACCGCCTGACCGAAATCCAGCGGGACCTTCCGTCCCGTCGCTGCCCTTACCGGGCGGTGGCGGGACGTCGTGTTTCCCGGGCCCTTAAGCCCGATCGTGGTGGGAAAGCAGCCGCATGAGCTGACGGGCCCGATGCGCGGCACCCCACTCGGTGACCCGCAGCAACGCCTCTCGGACGATGTCGCTGCTCATCTTGGATTCGCCACGTTCCCGTTCGGCAAAGGTGATCGGCACTTCGGTGACCCGGTAACCGGCCTGGACAGCGCGCCAGGCCAGGTCGACCTGGAAGCAGTAGCCCTGCGAGGCGACCGTATCCAGCTCGATGCCGGATAACACCTGCCGGCGGAACGCCCGATAGCCGCCGGTGGCGTCGTGCAGCCCGATGCCCAACGCCACCCGGGCGTACAGGTTGCCGCCGCGGGAGAGCAACTCGCGCGACTTGGGCCAGTTCCGCACCTGGCCACCGGGCACCCAGCGGGAGCCGAGCACCACGTCGGAATGGGCCAGTGCGGCGAGCAACCGCGGCAGTTGCTCCGGCGCGTGCGACCCGTCGGCGTCCATCTCGACCAGCACGTCGTAACCGTCCGCCAGCCCGAGCTGGAAACCCGCCACGTAAGCCGCACCCAGGCCCGCCTTGGCCTGGCGATGCAGCACCCGGATCCGGGGATCGTCGGCGGCCAGCTTGTCTGCCAGCTCACCGGTGCCGTCCGGGCTGGCGTCATCCACCACCAGGGCGTGCGCCTCGGGCACCGCGTGCATCAGCCGCTGGACGATCGATAGCAGGTTCTCCCGCTCGTTGAACGTCGGGATGACCACCAGGACGCTCTGCTGGTTGCCGCTGGCGCCCGGTCGATGCTCGCTCAGTGTCGTCCCTCTCGTCGTGTGCGGCCGCTTCGGCGAGCCGCGTGCGTGCGGTCGCTGCCCGCCGGCCGGCCAACCGGCCGCGCACCGGACGACCGCCGTCAAGCATCGCGATCGCCGCGATGGCCACCAACAGCCATTCCACGGTTGCGCCGAGCCGTGTCGCCAGCGTAGTCGAGGTCGACAGCGGCACCGTCCGCACCAGGATCGCCGGGGTGAACAGCGCACCGGACGACGCGACGGTTCGCCCGGTCGGGTCGATGATGGCCGATTTGCCGCTGGTGGCGACCTGAACCACGGTGCGGGCGTGCTCGATCGCGCGCAGCTTGGACATCGCCAGCTGCTGATAGGTCTCACCGCTGTGGCCGAAGGTGGCGTTGTTGGTCTGCACCACCAGCAACTGGGCACCGGCCCGCACCGAGGAGTTGACCAGCGAGTCGTAGGCCACCTCGAAGCAGATCACGTCACCGACCGGCACCGGCAGCTGGCTGAGCAGGCCGTTGCCGGAACCGGACACCATGTCGCGCTGGACCAAATCCACCTTGTCGCTGACCCGACGCGCCAACGACCGCAGCGGGATGTACTCCGCGAATGGCACCGGGTGCCGCTTCACGTACCGCTGCCCCGGCCCCGGATCGGTGGAGCTGGTCGGCATCCAGACCAGGCCCACGTTGCTGACATGGTTCTCGCCCGGGCCGTCCAGCACCGCGCCGACCAGGATCGGCACGCCGACCGCGTCCGTCGCGCGCTGGATTTGTTGCGCAGCATCGGTGTTGTCGGTCGGGTCGATGTCGGAGGCGTTCTCCGGCCACAGCACCATCACCGGCCGCGGCACCGTCCCGGCCCGGATGTCGGCGGCCAGCTGCAACGTCTGGTTGACGTGGTTGTCCAGCACCTGCCGACGGCGGGCGTTGAACTCCAGCCCTCGGTCCGGCACATCGCCCTGGATCGCGGCCACCGTGACGCTGCGATCATCGGCCAACCGCGGCTTCAGCGGCCAGCTCAGGCCGGCCCCGAGCCCGACCACCAGGACAGCGGCCACCAGGGCAGCCAGCCGCGGTCGCCGGCGCCGGTCCAGCACCCCCATCGCCAACCAGCCGCCGGACAACGCCACCGCGAAGCTGATCAGCGGCATGCCGCCGATCGGTGCGAACCACCGCAACGGTGAGTCGGCCTGGCTGAATGCCCAGCGTCCCCAGGGAAATCCCCCGAACGGCAACCGGTCCCGCACCGCCTCCTCGGCGACCCACAGCGTGCCGACCGCGGCCGGCGCCCACCGGGTGCGTTGGGCCAGCGGCAGCAACGCGCCCAGCGCGGCCAGGTACCAGGTTTGGGAGAACGCCAGCAGCAACCAGGGCAATGCCCCGACGTAGGTCGCCGTCCAGTGCAGCATCGGCCCGAACAGCCCGGCGCCGAACACCAGGCCGAGCCATGCTCCGCTGCGGCAGCGGACCCGATGCACCGCCACCGACAAGCCCGCGACCGACACCATCGCCAGCGGCCAAAACCCGAACGGTGGGAAGGCCAACACGCCGATCAGGCCACTGGCCAGCGCCAGCAGGAACCGGCGCTTCACTCGAGCTCGCCGGTGTCGTACAGCTGCCGGCCGCGCAGCACGGTGCGCAGGCAGCGGGGCAACGGCCGTCCGGGCGCGAGATCCGGCAGCTCGTCCGCGCCGACGGTGGTTTCGAAGATTGCGTAGCTGGCTGGGGTGCCCGGCGCCAGCATCCCCGAACCGTCCGCGTCGGCCCAGGCCGCCCGCCAGCCGCCGTGGCAGTGCGCGGCCAGCGCGGCCCGGACGGTCAGCGCATGCTGCCGGCTGTGCGGGTGGACGGCCGCCCGCACCGCGCCCCACGGGTCGATCGGGGTGACCGGTGAGTCGGAGCCGAGTGCCAGCGGTGTCCCGGCCGCCGCCAGCGCCGCCAGCGGGTTCAACCGGCCGGCCCGCTCGGCGCCCAGCCGCTGCGCATACATGCCGTCCGAGCCGCCCCAGGTCGCGTCGAAGGCCGGCTGCACCGACGCGGTCAGGCCGGTACGGGCCAGCGCCGGCACGTCGGTGAGCAGCTCGGCATGTTCGATCCGGTGCCGAGCGGCGGCCACCCGGTCACCGAGCCGGTCGGCGGCCAGTTGCATCGCGGTGACCACCTGATCGGTGGCGGCATCGCCGATGGCGTGGAAGCCGGCCTGCAGCCCGCCCTCGGTGCACTGCACGATGTGCTCGGCGAGCTCGCCGGTGTCGAAGCGCAAGTAACCGCTGGTGTCCGCATCGAGGTAGGCCTGGTGCATGCCGGCGGTGTGCGAGCCGATCGAGCCGTCGCAGAACAGGTCGCCGCCGGCGCCGATCGCGCCGAGTTCGCGCGCGGCGGCCGCCCCCCGCAGCTCGCCCCAGTAGCCGTACACCTCGGGTAGCTCCGGATCTTCGCGGGCCTGCGCCAGTAACGCCGCCAGATCTTCAGCGCTGGAGATTTCCGGGCCGGCCATCTCGTGCACTGCCACCACGCCGAGCGCGGCCGCTCGCCGCAGCGCGAGCCGGTGCAGTTCCGTCCGGTGGGACGGGCTGATCGAGGACAGCGCCAGCTGCCGGACTGCATGGTGGGCCTGCTTGGTCAGGTGCCCGCTCGGGTGGTAGCCGTCCAGGCCGGCCAGCTCGGGCACCGCCGCCATCAGCGCCGACGAGGCCACCGCCGAATGCGCGTCGGTGCGGGCCAGGTACACCACGCCGCCGTAGCCGGCCCGGTCCAACTCGGCCGCGGTCGGCGGCCGCCGCTCCGGCCAGTTCGTCTCGTCCCAACCGGAGCCGAGCACCGGCCGGCCGCGGGCCTGGGTGGCGTACTCCCGGACCGCATCCAGCGCCTCGGCGAGGGTGGCGCAACCGGCCAGCTCCAGGCCGGACAGCGACAGCCCGGTGCCGGTGGCGTGAAAGTGCGCGTCCACGAAGGCCGGCGTCACCAGCGCGCCGGCCAGCTGCACCGTTCGGTCGGCGGTCAGCGTGCTGGCGGCCGCCTCGTCACCGAGCCAGCGCACCCGATCACCGTCCACCAGCAGCGCGCTGGCACCGGGCGCCCACGGGCTATAGATCCGTCCGTTGCGCAGCAGGGTCAGCACGTGCAGAGTGTGCCAGCCAATGCTGAGGGCGGCCGGTTCGACAACCTTTTCCAGACGGCTGGCCCTGTCGTGTCCGTTGCAATACCGTGCTGTAAAGATTTTCAGGAGGCGGTGAGGATGTCAGCGAGTATCGAAGACGTCGCCAAACTAGCCGGCGTCTCGATCGCAACCGTGTCACGCTCGCTGCGTGGCCTGCCCGATGTGGCGGCGGCGACCAGGGACAAGGTGCTTGCCGCTGCGCACGAACTGGACTACGTTGCCTCGCCGTTCGCCGCCAGGCTGGCCAGCGGCCGGTCGTCCACCCTGGGCGTGGTGGTGCCGTTCGTCAACCGGTGGTTCTTCGCCGAGGTGCTCGGTGCGGTGGAGGCGGTGCTGAGCACATCCGGCTACGACCTGCTGCTGCACAACCTGGGTGACAGCGCCGGCCGGGCCCAGTTCTTCTCCATCCTGCCGGTACGCAAGCGGGTGGACGCGGTGCTGATCGTCAGCCTGGCGTTGACCGACGATGAGGTGGCGGCGTTGAAAACGCTGGAGCTGCCGGTCGGCGTGATCGGGGTGCATCACCCGGGCATGTTCTCGGTGCGGATCGATGACGTGGCCGCGGC
>DATFHF010000063.1:0-63145 GCA_035248685.1 Jatrophihabitans sp. | reverse complement strand
GTGATCGATGCGGCCGTTCCGCTATCCCGCACCCTGATCTACGTCAAGAACCCGGACAGCTCGGTACAGCCGACCACGGCCACCGTGAGCAGCCCGATCTTCGACACCGCCACCAACCTGACCGTGCCGGCCACCAGCTATGCCGACAGCCTCACCGGCACCTGGACCGATGACGCCACCTACCTGGCCAGCGCGGCCTGCCCGTCGCCGGCGAACGTGGCCAAGCGGCGCAACTTCGACTGCGAGACCGGCAAGGCCACGCCTACCAAGGAGGATGTCTTCACCAACGTGAAGGCGGCCGCCGACACCGCGCTGAAGTCGGTCGGGGTCACCGCCGCCACCCTGACCACGGCCATCCAGGGCCAGCTGAGCGCTACCTCCCAGACCGCCGGCAGCACTGTCGGCGCGGTCTGGTACACCGTCTCGGTCGCCGCCGTCGCGCCGACCACCACCTCGGTCACCCCCGGCGCCGGCGGCGTCTCCGACCCGTTCCTCCAGACCAAGGCCGGCCTCGGTTACACCTCGACCACCTACAAGTACACGGCGACCATCAACCGGCTGGTCTGCACCACGGTGAAGAAGGGCGCCTGCTCTGCCAACACCACCACCCCGATCGTGTCGGGCAACTTGACCCGGGTCAGCAGCGCCGCGAACGGAACCCCGCTGAACTCGACGCAGAACTTCCCGTGGTTCGGCAAGCAGCCCGGTGACGCCGGCTACGACGCCGCCAAGACCTACACCGACATGAACAACGACGTGACCCAGTACTCGCACGGCTACGGCGACATCTACGTCGAGGGCACCACGAACGCCAACGTCTCGCTGGTCGCCGAACACGACATCGTGGTCACCAACGATTTGACCTACGGTTCCAGCGTCAACCTCAACACCACCTCGTACGGGCTGGCGCTGGCGGCCGACCACAACGTGCGGCTCTACCGGCCGATGACCTGCACCAACGACGGGACGCTCGGTGCCACCTCGGCCGGCTTCTGCCCGAACGATTACAGCGGCGTCTACACCGACAATCTGACCTGGCCGCTGGCCAGCAACTTCCCGTCCAGTATGTACCAGCCGGACAACGCGCCGTCGATCACCAACGGCGGCACCGGAACCATCTACGCCGCCATCTTCACGCTGCGCGGCTCGTTCATCGCCGACAACTTCTACCGAGGCGCCATCGGCTACGGGATCACCGTCTACGGCGGGCTGTACCAGTACCACCGGGGCGCGACCAGCCTGCCCTACCAGGGGCGGCCGTACCAGGGCTCCACCACGAAGATGCCGGGTATCTCGGTGACCTACAACTACGACAACCTGCGGGCCGGGCAAGCCGTCAACGGCGGCCTGCGGGTGCCCTACATCCCGCCGCCGGAAGGCCGTCTCACGAACAACACGTGGAACATCATCAGCGTCTCGACGGCGTCCTGAGATGTCCACCAGAACCCCGATCGTCCGGAGCGCGCACGCGCACCCGTCGGAAGGCACGATCTATGTTCTTGCTGCTCGTCCCGGTCGCCGTGTTCGGTTTGGTCATCGGCTCGTTTCTCACCGTGGTAATCCATCGGGTGCCGGCCGGCCAGTCGTTGCTCCGACCGCCGTCGCACTGTCCCAACTGCGATACCCGAGTACGCAATCGCTACAACGTGCCGGTATTCGGTTGGCTGGCTTCGCGCGGGCGCTGCTCGAACTGTGGCGTGCGGATCAGTATTCGGTATCCACTGATCGAGTTGTCGACCTGTCTAGCGTTCGTCGCGGTGACCGGCGCCCTGTTACGGAACGGCCAGCAGGCGTTGTTGCCGGCCTGGCTGTACTTCACCGCGATGGCGGTGGCGCTGACGGTGATCGACCTGGATTGCTACCGACTGCCCAACGCGATCGTGTTGCCGTCCTACCCGGTGCTGGCGGTGCTACTCGTCGTGGGCGCGGCCTGGCAACGGGACTATTCGGTGGTGATCCGCGCGATCATCGGCTGCTTGGCCCTGTTCGGAGGGTATTTCGCGATTTCGGCAATCTATCCGGAGGGAATGGGCTTCGGCGACGTCAAGTTGGCCGGCCTGGTCGGCGGAATGCTGGCCTGCCTGAGCTACTCGGCCTTGCTGATAGGTGCCTTCGGAGCCTTCGTGCTCGGTGGCATTGCGGGCATCGCGGTCATTTTGAGCGCCAAGGGCAACCGCAAGACGGCGTTGCCGTTCGGACCGTTCATGCTGAGCGCCGCGATCCTCGCGTTGTTCGTCGCGCAGCCGATGGTGAATACGTACCGGCAACTCACTGGCGTGTGAGTCGGACCGGAATGAGCAAGCTTGTCCTTCTGAACCAGGAGATCTGATGAAGCACCGGCAAATAGGCAACCCCAAGATCGGCATCGTCAACCCGGACGGTCATGCCATCGGGATCGACCTGGGTGCCACCTCGGTACGTGCGGCGATCCTGGCGCACGGCACCACCGCTGGCCGTCCCTCGGTGAGCGTGCATGGCATCGGCCATGTCGACCTGCCGGTCGGCGCGGTGGTCAACGGCGTGGTCAGCGACCAGAACGCGGTGACCCTGGCGCTGAAGAAACTGTGGGCGGACAACCGGTTCGAGTGCCGCAACGTGATCCTCGGGATCACCAACCAGCAGGTCGTGGTGCGTCCGCTGGACATGCCGCAGCTGCCGCCGGACCAGATCGCCAAGGCGCTGCCGTTCAAGGCCCGCGAGGTGGTTCCGCTGCCGCTGGACCAGGCGCTCATCGACTGGATCCCGCTGGGCGAGGCCGACGCGAACGAGATGGTGGCCGGGCTGCTGATCGCGACTCCGCGCCAGCCGGTGCTGGCCGCGGTCCAGGCGATCGAAAAGGCCGGCCTGCAGGTGGCCCGGGTGGACCTGTCCTCGTTCGCCGCGCTGCGCGCGATTGCCGACGAGAGCTGCGGAGTCGAGGCCGTCATCGACATCGGCGCGCACATGACCAACATCGTCATCCACAACCACGGTGTGCCGAAGGTGGTCCGCGCGGTTACCCGGGGCGGGCAGGAACTCACCGAGCGAATCATGGACGCCACCGGACTGGAGCCGGACCGGGCGGAGGAAGCCAAGCGTCTCCAGGGCCTGACCGCCTCCAACAAGAGCTTCGTCGACGTCATCGCCGACGGCCTGCGTCCGCTGCTCGCCGAGATTCGCAGCTCCATCCACTACTTCGGCGCCACCGAGGGCGGCGCCACCGTGCAGCGGGTCTCGCTGACCGGCGGCGGCTCCGCGCTGCCGGGGCTGGCTCGGCTGCTCGGTGACCACCTCTCGATCACTACCGACGTGGTGGCACCCATGCAGCACATCCGCAATCGGCTGGCGTCCAAGGAAATCCAGAAGGAAGACACCGAGCTCTCGGCCACCGCGGTCGCGCTCGGCCTCGCGATGGGAGCAGCGGCATGACCACCATGCAGCCTCGGGAGCTGTGGAGCACGATGCCCGGCTGGGGCATCGTCGCCAACCTCATCCCACCGGAGTTGCTGCAGGCTCGGCGGGTCCGTGCGCTGCAGAAGCTGGTCGCGATCCTGCTGTTCCTGCTGCTGCTGGTCGCCGGCGCGGGTGGCGGCTACGCCATGTACCGCAGCCACCAGGCGGCCCAGGCGCTGTCGGTCGAGCAGAACCGCACCAGCCAACTGCTGGCCGACCAGAACCGCTACCGCGGCGTCACCCAGATCCAGGGCAACGTCACCCAGGTGCGCACCCAGCTGGCCAAGCTGATGGCGATGGACGTGGACACCTCGGGCCTGATCGACTCGCTGCTCAAGCAGTTGCCGGCCGGTGCCTCGGTGAACCAAATGGCGCTCACCATCGCCGCGCCGACGCCGACTGCCGCCAACAACATCGGCGCCTCGGCGCTGGACACCTCGGGCCAGGACCACATCGGCACCATCACGATGAGCGGACAGGTTCTGAAGGTTTCCGATGTCGCGGTGTTCGTGGACCGGCTGAACGGGCTCAAGGGCGTGGTGGATCCGTATCCGTCCACCAGCACGGTCAATGACACCGGCGCCCAGTTCACCGTGCAGATGTCGATCAACGACAGCCTGCTGTCGCACCGGTACGACCTGTCCAACGCGTCGTCAAGTTCTGCCGCGGGAGGCAACTGATGAAAGCCCTGAAGAGCGACCGGTTCTGGATGCTCGGCGGTGTCCTCGCCGCGATCGTGGTGATCGCGATCGCCTGGTTCCTCGCGGTCGGCCCGGAGCTGTCGAACGCGTCCTCGCTGGAGTCACAGACCACCGACGCGCAAAACCAGAACGCATCGCTGCAGGTCAACATTCGCAAGCTCCAGCAGCAGAACGCTGACATGTCGGCGCTCACCACCGCCCTGCTGCAGGCGCGCACCGCGCTGCCGGTGGACACCGACATCGCCGCCTACACCCGGCAGCTGAGCGCCTATGCGGCCAGCAACCACGTGCAGGTCACCGGCATCAGTGCCTCAGGTCCGGTGTCGGCGACGGCCAAGCCGGGTCAGCCGGCCGCAGCGCCCACCGGATCGGCCGCCGGCCAGCTGTACGCGCTACCGCTGACCGTCATCGTCAAGGGCGTCATCGCCGACGACCTGAAGTACCTGCACGCGGTGCAGAACGATCAGCGGTCGGCATTGGTCACCTCGACCCAGCTGGCCAACGACGCGTCCAAGACCGGCAAGCTCACTCAGCTCACCATCCAGCTTCAGGTCTACGTCGCACCGCAGACGCCCGAGGTGGCCGCCGCCCTCCAGAAGCAACTCGCTGCTGCCACGACTACGAAATAACCGCACTAGCCCGGCCCCAGAAGTGGAGGGTTCTGACGCTATCGGCGGCAGAACCCTCCACTTCTTGCGCTCGTACACTGAGCTGCATCAGCGGGCGTCCCAGGAATAGTTGAACGCTCAACTCTGTTGGCTAAGGTAAGCAACCACAGACCAAGCGGAGGCAGCGAAACATGTCCATCTTCCGGCTCAACCACGCGGTGCTCTACGTACGCGACGTCGCCGCCAGCGTGGCGTTCTACCGCGATGTGCTCGGCTTCGACTACATCGCCGGCGGTGACGCGATCACCGGCGCCGCCTTCCTGCGCGCGCCCGGCTCGACCAACGACCATGACCTGGGGCTGTTCCAGATCGGCAGCGCGGCCGGTCCGTCCGGCGCGGGCCGGAGCACGGTCGGGCTGTATCACCTGGCCTGGGAGGTGGATACCTTGGGCGACCTGGCCGACCTGGCCGGCAAGCTGTCCGCAGCCGGCGCTCTGATGGGCGCGTCGGACCACGGCACCACCAAGTCGCTATACGCAAAGGATCCGGACGGCCTGGAGTTCGAGGTGGTCTGGATCATCCCGGCCAACCTGCTGACCGAGGCCGACCGGACCAAGTCGGCCGGCATCAGGGCGCTCAACCTCGACGCCGAGCTGGCCAAGTACGGCCCGGACGCCCGCAGCGGCCTGGGCATCAGCCGACCCGCCCTGGTCTGAGGTCCCATCCGCGGCTGGGTCACGGGTCGGCCGCTATTCGCATACGGGTCGGCGGCTATCGAGGTCGGACGCTGTCAGCCATCGGCCTGCGGTGGCAGGCTAATCGCCACCGACTGAGGCGAGGTGCTGGATGCCCGGACGCCGACTGATCGTGATCACGGCGGCTTCCATGCTGCTGTGCGGGTGCGCGAGCAGCGGGCGGCCGACTGTCACCGCGGATCGTACACAAGCCATCGAGGCAGCGCTGCGCTTGTGGAGCGGCTTTCCGGCTGGGTCGTCGCCGCGTCCACTGGTGCTCGCCGGACCGGAGATCATCGATCCGACAAGCGGATTCCGCAACGGCGACGACAAAGAGGCTTACGTCTACGGGAACTTCACGGTAGCCACCACGCTGCCGGGTGACTCCCCGACCTGGCATCAGCAGCGACTCCTCACTGCCACCCAGGCACTCGCGGACCTGAGTCGCAGGGACCTGAGCACACCGCCAAGCAAAGCAACGCTCGCCATCACCGCGGCCCGGCTGGGCACCGCGACCTTTGCCACCGACCGCGGGCAACGAACCCTGCCCGCCTGGCAATTCAGCTTCACCGGGGTTCGCGATGTCGCCAGCGTGTTGGCGATCGCTCCTTCAGACCGCTGGCCCAAGGTCTCGCCACCGCCGACGGATACCGGAAACCTCGCTGCCAGCATCGCGCCCGGTGGCGACAGCGTCACGCTCACGTTTACCGGCGGACCTGCCGATCCTGGGCCCTGCCAGACGAACTACCAGGCAAACCCGTTCCAATCCGGTTCGGCCGTCCTGATTACCATCACAGAACTGCCCGGCGATACCACCCAATCAACCTATTCGGCCGACCACCCCCTGGCCTGCAATGGGATGGGGTACCGGCGCTCGGTGACGATCAAGCTCGATCCGGTCTTGGCCGGGCGGGTGCTGATCGACTCCTATGGCGCCCCGCTGCCAGCCGACTGACAGATCGCAAATACAGCGCGGCCCGAACCGATGACTCGGTTCGGGCCGCACTCGTTATCGGACCAACGTCAGCCGAGGCAGGAGTTCGGTGAGGTGGCCGGCGGCGGACAGTTCTTCTTGGTCACCACGAAGGTGGCGGTGGTGCTGGTGACGCCGTCGGCAGCCATTGCGGTCACCGTGTGGGTACCGGCGGGGACGTCCTTGCCCACGGTCAACGTCACCGTCGCCGTCCCGGTCGAATCCGGAGTGACGGTGGCCACCAACACGCCGTCCAGCAGCACGCTGATCGGCTCGTTCGGGTTCCAACCGGTCAGCGTCATGGTGGCGTCGTCGCGCACCCGAACGATGCCGGGCCCGCTCACGGTGCCTTGGAGGTAATGCGATATCGGCCGGATCCGCACCACCTGCGGGTCGTGGTCCGACGCCTGGTTGCCGAACTCGGAATTGACGTGGATCACGTCGTAGGACACCGCATCCGAGCCGGCCGCCGACAGCGGCGCGGACACGAAGATGTGATCCAGCACCTGCGAGATCCCGTTGAACACATAGGTGTACTGCTGGTCGGCCGGCAGCGTGGTGATCAGGTCGGTCAGCGTCGCGCCGTTGTCGGTCAGCGTCTTCATCGACGGGGAGAACTGGTAGTCGTTGAAGTCACCGGCCAGCACGAGGTTCGCCCGCGGGTCGGCGGTCAGCACCTGGTGCACGAAGTTGTTCAGCACCGTGGCCTGCTGCTGGCGCTGCACCTCCGAGCTGCGGGTCGGCGGCTGGAACCGGCCGTCCGCACTCTGGTCACCGCCCTTGGAGTTGAAGTGGTTGCCCACCACGATCACCTTCTTGCCCTGGAAGATGAACTCCCCGGCCAGCGGCTTGCGGCTGTCCGTCCAGGCGTCGTTGGTCGGATCCACTCGGCCCGGCGACACCGACAATTCGGCGGTGCCGTCGCTGCCGGTGCTCACCGACACCGCGGTGGTGGAATCGCCGCCCGGCTTGGCCACGAAGGCCACCCGGTCCGGGTTGTACAGGAACACCACCCGGATGTTGCCGCCCGGCTGGCCGCCGTCGGCGTCGTTGACCGGGTCGATCTCCGACCACTGGTAGCTGGGGCCGCCCGCCGCACTGATCGCCGCGGTCAGCTTGGCCAGCGTCTGGTCGGCGGCCACCACTCCGTCATCGGTGGCACCGTCGTTGTCCTGGATCTCTTCGACCGAGATGATGTCCGGCGACTTGAGGTTGGTCACCACGCCGGCGCCGAGCTGGTCGAACTTGGACTGCGGGTCGCTCGGGGCCAGGTTCTCCACGTTGTAGGTGGCGATGGCCAGCTGGTCGGAGGCCTGCGGGGTGGCCAGCGTCGGCTGCAGGTTGTTGTCCTGGTAGCCGCCCAGGGTGCTGGCCGCGATGTCGTAGCCACCGAAGGTCGACCAGTCCACCGGGCCGACGGTGGCGCCGGTCAGCTCGTCACCGACGTTGGCGGCCGGCACCGTGCCGTTGTTGGTGGTGATCAGCAGCCGGCCGGACGGCAGGTCATAGCTGTCGACGTAAGTGCCACCCCGGTAGGTAGGCTGCTGATCCGGCTTGGTGGTCACGTAAATCTCGCCGAACTGGGGCTTGCCGGGACCGACCACCCGGGCGTTGTCGACCTCGACCCGCATGCCCTCGTGCGCCTCCCAGAACTCCAGCGCGGATCGGGTCGGATCGACCGGGTCGATCGATTCCACGTTGCCGGAGTCGGTGGTCGGAGCGTAGGTGTCCGGCACCGTGGTCGGGCTGAGCACCAGCGCGGCCGGCAGCGGATTGCCCGAGCTGACCTTGGTAATCAGCGTCGGCGCGATCTCGGTGATGGACAGGCTGGACGTGGTGGCCAGCGTCTCGCCGGAGGACAACGGGTAGAAGTCCGACACCTTGCCGGTCACCAGCACCCGGTCGCCGACCGCAACGGTGGCCGAGGAGGTGAACACGAACACGCCGGACGAGGCGCTGGTCCGGGTGGTGTCCGGCTGCGCCTGCTGGATCCAGAAGCCCCTGGACGAGCCGACGGTGCGGGTCGCGGTCACGATACCGTCCACCTTGGACACCGTCTGGCCGAGCAGCGGCGACTTGAAGCCGGTGCCCTGCACGTCCTGGATGGTGGTGCTGCCGGGCACGCACTCCGGCGGGGTCGGGGTGCTGTCGCAACCGGGCGGCGGAGTGTTGCCACCACCGGCCGGAGTCGGCGCCGCGACGGTGAAGTCGGCCGAGTTGTTGCCGGTGTTGGTGTACGGCGAGGTGGTCCGCTGCGCCGAGGTGGTGTTGCTCAGCGTCGGCGTCGGCGAACCGGCGGCGTCGTTGGCAGCGCCGTAGCCGACGAAGTCCACGACGCCGGCCGCCGAATCGCAGGTGGCCGCACAACCGGTCAGCGCGGTGCCGTTGTTGACCAGCGCCACCTTGCCGCTGGTCGCGCTCATCGCGATCGTGCCGGTGTCGTTCGGGGTGGGCAGCGGGACGCCGTTACCGGCCCCGGCGCCTTCGGCGATCAGATAGAAGCCGCCGGCCGGCACGGTGCCGGTCAGCAGGGTCCGCGACCAACTGGTGCCCGCGGACGAGGCGTACTGAACCGACCAGCCGGCCACGCTCTGCGCGCTGCTGCCGTGGTTGTACAGCTCGATGAAGTCGTTCTGGTATTGCGCACCGGTGTTGCCGCCGCCGCCGTAGACCTCGCTGATCACGACGTTCGAGGTCAAGTCGACCGCGCCGGCGTTCGAGGACAGCAGCGCAACGCCGCCACCGAGTACGAGCGCACCGGCGGCCGTGCCGGCCAGCACGGTTCTGATGGTCGCCTTCCGGTCGACGGCATGGGTGTGGACAGGCATGAACTCTCCAGCTCTGGGTATCGACAGATGGTCGGACGGGGGTCGCGATATGACCCGGGACAGGGTGAACGGCGGTAGGTCAGCCGAGCATCGTCGCATGCTGACCGAATTGCACCAGCAGGTTTGGCATCGTTTCGTGCAACCGCCTGGATCAGCATGCTTGACAGGGATTGTGGCATCGGAACGATAACTCATCGCCTGCCGACGCCAGCTTCGGCGCGACCCGTGGTCTGATAGGAGTTACCGACTGGCCACATTACGGGGAAAGGCGCGGCGACGGGCGTGGATCGACTCAGCTTGTTGCTGCGTGCGCTGTGGTGGCGACGGGGGCTGTCGGCGGCAACGCTGCTGGTAGCGCTGATCACCATCGGGGCCGGCTCGCTGGGCCCGCTGTATGCCCGGGCGGCCGATGAGTCCACGCTGCGCGACCGGTTGCTGGCATCACCGACCCAGGCCGCGCTGCACTACAGCTTCGGCCAGGACCTGCAAACCGAGGGTGATCTGAACGAGGCGATCGCGCTCGGCCCTCGGCCCGGCTCCATCAAGGCCTACCCGCGGGTGGTGGCGGCGGTGGTGTTACCGACCCGGACCCAGACCCCGCAGCAGGTCGGCAACGGTGACCTCGGCCCGACCACCCGGATGGTGTGGCGGGACGGTAGCTGCGCCCACCTCACCATCGTGCGGGGCCGCTGTGTGACCGCGGCCAACGAGGTGGTGGTCAGCGAGCGGACGCTGGACGGTGACTACTACGGCTGGCAGGTCGGCATGCGGATCCAGCTGCCGGGCGTGCAGCAGGACGTCCCGGGCGGCGCAGCCAAGCCGGCCGTAGTGACCATCGTCGGCAGCTACCGGCTGCGCGACAGCGAGGACCCGTTCTGGCAGGGCCGAACCTACTTCGACGCTCACCCGGGCTACGGCGACGCTCCGGACGCGGTGGACGCGCTGTTCATCGACCGCTCCGAGCTAGCGACGCTGGCCACCCCCACCCACGTCGAGGTGCAGGTGGACTATCCGATCGACCCGCACCAGGTACGGCTGTCCGGTGTCGCCCGGCTTCGCAAGGACGTGGCTCAGCTGAGCGTCTTCCGGGCTGAGGCCAGCCCCGATTCGTCCTTCAACACCGACGTCCTTCAGGTGCTGAACGCGGCCGCGGCGGAGCAACGGCTGGTGGACCGGTCCACCCTGCTGGTGTCGTTACAGCTGGCGGTGCTGGCCTGGTTGGTGTTGTTCCAGGTGATCGCAGACGCCGTCGAGGCCAAGGGCAGTGAGATCGCGCTGGCCAAGCTGCGCGGCCTGCCACCGCTGGCCACCTTGAACTTCGGACTGGTCGAGCCCTTGCTGTTGATCGCGGTGGCCACGCCGCTCGGCCTGCTCGGCGGCTGGCTGTCGGTCCGGCTGTTCGCGACCTCGGCCCTGGTGCCAGGCACCCCGGTGGCGCTCACCGCTGCCACCGTGGTAGCGGTCGCCGCGGCGCTGGCTGGCAGCATGGTCGCCGCGGTGGCGGCCGGCCGGCGAACCTTGCGACGCTCGGTACTCGAGCAGTGGCGGCGGACGCCGGGGCATCATCCGAGCCGGTGGATGCTCGCGCTGGACGTGCTGCTGGCGCTGGCCGCGATCGCCGGCCTGGTTGCGTTGCGCCGGGCCGGCAGCCACGGCGGCGCACATCCGGCCACCCTGCTGGCACCGGCCCTGCTGGTGTTCGCGGTCGCCCTGCTGGGCATCCGGCTGGTGCCGATCGCGCTGCGGCCGCTGCTGCCGCTGACCCGGGGCACCCGGCGAATCGGTCTGTTCTTGGCCGCCCGGCAGGTCGTCCGGCGACCGGCCGGACTGCGGTTGGCCGCGCTGCTAGCAGTGGCGGTCGGGCTGGCCACCTTCGCCATCGCCGGCGAGGGAGTGGCCCAGTCCAACCGGCAGGCCCGGGCCCGAGCCGAAATCGGCGCCCCGGGCACCGCACCGGTGCAGTTCGAGCCGCTGCACGATCCTATAGAGGCCACCCGGGTCGCCGATCCGGACGGCCGCTGGGCGATGGCGACGGCGAACTGGCTGCCCGACGGCGGCAGCTCGGTGACCGGTCGGCTGCTGGCAGTGGACGCCAGCCGGCTGGTCGCGGTGGCTTATCCGGCCAGCGGCGGTTTGAGCACCGCGCAGCTGGCCACCGCGATACACCCGGTCAGCACGCCGAAGCCGCTGCTGATCACCGGCAGCGCGGTGCGGGTGACGCTGAGCGCCAGCAACCTGACGCCGGGCACCACCCCGATCGTGGTGTTGAACCTGCGGGCGCCCAACCGGCCGCCGCTGAATATTCGGGCCGGGTCGCTCCGGCCCGGGAGCCACAGCTACCAGGTAACGGCGAATTGCCGGTCCGGCTGCACCCTCACCGGCTTCACCTGGGAGCGGCCGATCGACACCTTCGGCCCGCTCGGCGGGACGGTGCTGGTGAGCGGCATCGAGGTGCAACAGGGCGGTCAGTGGCAGCCGTTGTCGGCGGGGCTGGCCAGCATCGGTGACTGGCGGCGGGCCAAGCTGGCGGGCAACGCCACCGACCAGCTGACCGCGACCGGTGCCGGCCTGTCGGACGCCTTTACCAGCCGGGACGGCGGATCGGCCGGCATCGCCCACAACGACAGCCCGAGTCCGCTGCCGGTGGTGGCCGGTGCGTTCGGTGTGGTGACCGGACCCGACGCACCCAGTGCGCTTCAGGTCGCCGACAACACCGACACCCGCGCCATCATCGACGTGGTGGCTACGTCCCGGGTGCTGCCGTCGGTGCTCACCGATGGCGTGCTGGTGGATCTGTCTGCCATCCGCGCCCAGCTGCCGACCTTCGACTCGGAGGCGAACTGGTCGATCTGGCTCGGCCCGGCAGCGCCACCTGACGCGCTCGCCCGGTTGCAGGCCGCCGGGCTGGTGCTGCAAGCCGGACCTACCGAGACCGGCCGGCTGGACGAGCTGGCCCGGCAGGGTCCGGCGCTGGCGCTGCGGCTGCTGGTGGTGTGCGCGATCGCCGGTTCGGTGTTGGCGGTCGGCGGCACCGCGATCGCGATCGCCGCCACCGGTCGACGGCGCTCGTTCGAACTGGCGTCCTTGCGTGCCCTCGGGATCGGCCGCCGCACGCTGTTGCGCAGTTCGGTCATCGAGCAGTTGCTGCTGCTGGGGGCGGCGGTGCTGCTCGGCGGGCCGGCCGGTTATCTGGCCGCACGGTTGGCGATGCCCACCATCCCGGAGTTCGCCGACCCGACGCCGGTCGCGTTGCACTACCGGCCGGCGCTGCTCGGCGTGCTGCTGTTCGCGCTCGCTTTCCTGGCGCTGCTGGTGGTGACCGCGATCCTCGCCGGCCGCGCGCTGATGCGAGCGGCAGCGCCGTCCCGACTGCGGGAGGCAGAGTGAGTAGCGGCAATGAGCGGATCCTGCAGACCGGACTGGCTATTCACTGCCAGAACCTGACCCACGTCTACCAGTTGGACGGCCAGCAGTTGACCGCGCTGGACAACGTCGAGTTCAGTGTGGCGGCCGGTGAGTCGGTGGCGCTGCTCGGACCGTCCGGATCGGGCAAGTCGACGCTGCTGACCTTGCTGGCCGGGCTGGCCCGTCCCACCAACGGCGAGATTTACCTGGGCCCGGACGACCTATCCATGATGAGCCAGTCCGAACTACTGCGGCTGCGCGGACAGCGGGTGGGCGTGGTGGTGCAGAACCCGTCGCGCAACCTTTTGCCCTACGGCACCGCCGAACAGAACATCAGCTTCGCCCAGCGGGCATTGCGCGGTTACCGTCGGGCCGACCTTCAGCATCCGTACGATCTGCTGGATCGGCTGGGACTCGGTGAGCTGATCGGCCAGCGGGTGGCGGCGATGTCCGGCGGCGAGCAGCAGCGACTGGCGGTGGCGGTCGGCATGGCCGGCTCCCCCGGCCTGCTGCTGGCCGACGAGCCGACCTCGCAGCTGGACACCACCAACCGCGACAAGGTGGTACGCCTGCTGTCGCTGGTCACCGAGACCTTCGGCACCACGGTGGTGGTGGTCACCCACGATCCGGCGGTCGCGGCGGCGCTGGGACGAACCGTGACGATCACCGAGGGTCGAGCCGACGATCGCGATCAGCACCGCGAGCAGCAGGTTTACGTCGGTGTGGACGGGACGATCCGATTGCCGTTGGATGTGCAGGCCAAACTGCCGCCCGGCACCCGGCTCCGGGTGATCCGCAAACCGGGTGCGGTGGAGTTCCGGGTGGACGAGCAAGGGCAGGACCGATGAGCGAGCAGCCGAGTCTGCCAGCGCGAGCGCGGTCGATGTGGAGCGGAGCTCATCATCGCGATGAGCGCTCGCGCGAAGAGCAGGCTGAACAATGAGCGAGCATCGCAGAGTGCGGAACGGTGCTCATCGCAGCAATGACCGCTCGCGCCAGGACCAGCTGAACACGGCGGCCATGCCAGATGATGGGCCCGCGCTCAGCGCCGAGTCGGTGTATTACGCCCGTGGTGGTCGGACGATTCTCGACGACGTCTCGATTTCTGCCTATCCATACGAGGTATTGGCGATCACCGGTCCGTCCGGCAGCGGCAAGTCCAGCCTGCTGGCGCTGCTGGCCGGGCTGGAACCGCCCGATCGCGGCTCGATCGTGCGCAGCGTGCCGGCCCCAGCCGAGGGCGTACCGGAGGGCTACGGTCTGGTGTTGCAGGGCTACGGCCTGATCAGCGTGCTCAGCGCCGCGGAGAACGTCGAGATCGTGTTACAGGCCGACGGGCTCGACCGAAACGAGCTGCGCGACCGGGCCGAGGATCTGCTGGCCGCGCTCGGGCTGGCCGAGGTGGCCGACCACCTGGTCGAACAGCTGTCCGGCGGCCAGCAGCAGCGGGTGGCCATCGCCCGAGCGCTGGTTACCGAGCCCTCGGTACTGCTGGCCGACGAGCTCACCGCCGAGCTGGATCACGCGTCTCGAGAACGGGTGCTCAGCCGGGTCTTCGCGTTGGCCGAGCGTGGCAGCACCGTGGTCATCTGCACCCATGACCCGGAGCTGGCCGCCGGCTGCCACCATCAGATCGAGCTGACCAACGGCAGCGTCAGTTTCCGGCGCTGAGCGAAGCTAATACGGCGCCAGCTGCCTTCCGACCTGATCGCCCATATCCTGCAAGGTGATTCGCAGCAGTAACCGGTTTTGTCAGACCCCGGGGCTAGGTTTTGGGTTATGACGACGGCAGCGTTGACGGCGGGTGAGACCACGACGGGTCTCGGCCTGGTTGGTGCCGGCGTGGATGACTACCTGGCCGAGCTGCCCGTTGCCGTAAGCGCGGTGACGGATGCCGGCTTGTTGGCGGAGATGCGTGAACTCGAGCGGGTCTCGCGGCGACTGGCCTCGGTATGGAATGTGCTGCTGCCCGAGGCCGAACGGCGTGGGTTGGCCGGGTCGCTGTCGGCGACCAGCCTGGCCGCGATGCTGCAAGCCATGCTCCGGCTCTCCCCGCACGCGGCGGCCAGGCGGGTCGCCGCCGCCCGGGATCTCGGCCCGCGGGTCACGCTCACCGGTGAGCAGCTGCCGCCGATCCTGCCGGCGGTTGCCGACGCGGTCACCGAAGGTGCGCTGTCTGATGAGCAGGCGCGAGAGATCGCCCGGGTGCTCGAACAGTTGCCGAGCACCGTGCCGGTCGAGCAGGTGACTCAGGCCGAACGGCAGCTCGTCACGGCGGCCAGCCAGCTCGCGCCTCGCCAGCTCGGCCAACTCGGGCAGCGCATCCTTGCCCACCTCGATCCGGACGGAGTGCTCGGCACCGATGCCGAACATCAGCGCCGCCGATCGTTCGCTCTAATTCCACAGACCGACGGCTCCTACCAGGCCCGCGGGCAGCTCACGCCGTCCTGCGGCGCGGCGCTGATCGCCGCACTCACCCCCAGATCAGCACCCCAACCCGCCCAGGACGGGCCGGACCCGCGCTCGTACGGGCAGCGCATGCACGACGCGCTCGCCGACCTGGCCGACATCCAGCTCCGCCGAAACGAACTCATCGACTCCGGCGCGCCGGCGCAGATCATCATCACCATGAGCGCGGAGCAGTTAAGAGATCGAACCGGCTACGCCGAAACCAGCTTCGGGCAACTGATCAGCGTCCCCGAAGCGCTGCGGCTGGCCGGCGAGGCCGACCTGGCCCTCATGCTCTGCGACGGCAAGGGCGCGGTGCTCGCCGAGCACCGCACCAAACGCATCGCCACCCGCAGCCAAACCCTCGCCCTCATCGCACGCGACCGCGGCTGCTCCTTCCCCGACTGCGACCGGCCACCCGAATGGACTCAACGTCACCACATCATCGCCTGGCAGGACGGCGGATTAACCAATCTGGACAACCTAACCTTGCTGTGCCGGGCGCACCACCGACGGTTCGAAACCGAAGGCTGGCAATGCCAACTCATCAACCGACTACCGCACTGGATTCCACCGAACTGGATCGACCCCGAACGCACACCCAGGCTTAACCACCGAATCCAACGCGAGTAAGCGAGTAATCCGGCACCCTCAGTAGGTTCTGTCGTCGAGGTGCCTCATCTACCCGGGCGCAGCCTCAACCGCCCAACTTCAGCAGATCGGCCAGGATGTCATCGCAGCGCGCGACCAACGAGAAATGGCCCTCCTCGGTGTACAGGTGTGGCTCGGCGGTCGGGATCTGGGCCACCAGCCACTGACCGTGCGCGAACGGCACCATCCGGTCCTGCCGCCCCTGCCAAACGGCGACCGGCACACCGATCCGGCCCAGCTCGAAACCCCAGTCCTGGACGAAGGCCAGATCGTCGTCACGCCAGCCCGCCATTCCGGTCTGCACCGCCCGGCGCATGCCGTCCGCGAGCTGCTCGGCCAGCGCGCCGGTCAGCGCCGCCCGGTCCACGCCGGACAGCAGGCCGGCCAGGCTTTCCGCGACACCGCCGCCGGTGACTCCCGCAAGGTCGCCGATCAGCGGTCGCAGGTACCCGGTCAGCTCGTCCCAGCCGGCGATCGCGGCGTCGAACTCCTCGATATTGTCCTGGCCCATGCCGTCCATATAGTCGATGCCGCGGGCCGGGTACGGCGCCGCCGATGCCAGCAAGGCGGCCGCACGGCACCGCTCCGGCAGCAGCGCGGCGCAGGCCAGTGCATGCGGACCGCCGCCGGACCAGCCGAGCGTCCAGAACTCGGTGACCGACAGCTGGTCGAGCAGGTCGCGGACGTCGGCTGCCGCATCCGCCACCCGACGGCCAGGAAGCGGGGTCGAGCCACCGTAACCCGGCCTGGAATAGCAGATCGTGCGCAGGCCGAGCGCGGCGGCAGCCTCGGTGATCGCGGCGTAGTCGGTGGCCGCATTCGGCGTACCGACATGGAACAACAGCGCCTGACCGTCGATCGGGCCGGTCGTGAGGTACTCCAACGTCCTGCCGTCAGCGGTGGTGATGGTGGAGAAAGTGGCTGGCATGTAGGCGATCCTAGTTCGGCACGGTCCCGACGCGGCTCAATCGGCAGCCTTTTATGCCGATATACAGGCGTGTCCACCACACCGCGGGTGAACTGCCTGGTCACCCTCACCGACGAGCTCGGACGGCAGTTCCGCAGCCGGATCGAGGACATGGGTGACGAAACCCTGGTGCTCGCCCGGCCGCTGGATCTGCCGGTCGAGCATGCCTTCGGCGTCGGTGCGCCGGTGTCGCTGAGCTGGCCGGACCGGGCCGGCGTGGTCACAGTCGACACCGAGCTGGTGGAATCACAACTACCGGGACGGCTCGGCTGCTGGCTGGTTCGGGTGCTCGGCCCGTACCGGGTCCAGCAGCGGCGGCAGTTCGTCCGGGTGCCGGTGGCCGGCGTGGCCCAGCTGCGCTTTCTCGACGCCGACTCCGGCCGGCCCCAGGATCCGGTGACCGCGCGGCTGATTCGCCTCAGCGAGGCGGCAGTGCGTTGCGTGGTGTCGCTCGACGACGCTACCGGGATCAGCCTGGAGGATCTTCTGGTGGTGAGTTTCACCATGGGTAGCAGCAGATTCGCCCTCGATGCCAGCGTGTTGAAGCTTGAGCCGGCGACCCGCGACAAGGCGGTTGTCGAGCTGGTGCTGGCATTTCGGATCGAGGAGAACCAGGCCGCGGCGCTACGCCGGTTGGTGTTTGCCGAGCAGCTGCGGCTGCGGGACGAAGCAACCGCGACGGCTAGCCTGGGCAGGTGACCGAGCCGTCCGCCGACCGCCCGCCGACCCGGTGGGCGCAGTTCAAGAACAGCGCCACCGGAGCGGAGTACGCCGCTCGATTCACCGCACTGGCCGCGACCGGTCACGACGTGCACGGTGAGGCACGGTTCTGCGCCGGCCTGGTGGCCCCGCCGGCGACTGTGTTGGACGCCGGCTGTGGCACCGGGCGGGTGGCTATCAAGCTGACCGAGCTCGGTTACCGATGCACCGGCATCGACCTGGATCCGTCCATGCTTGCCGAGGCAAGACGAGCCGCCCCAAGCCTGGAATGGATCACCGGTGACCTGTCGAGCTATTCCACCGACCGCCGATACCAGCTGATCGTCGCGGCCGGCAACGTGATCGCGCTGCTGGCGCCGGGCACCTTGGATCGCACGCTGGTTTCGCTGGCCGGTCTACTTCGCTCGGACGGACTGCTGGTAACCGGTTGCGGGCTGGACCGCGGGCACCTGCCGCCCGGCTGCCCGGTCACCCCGCTGGCCGACTATGACGCGGCGGCCGAGGCTGCCGGGCTGGGCCTGATCCGGCGCCAGGCCGGCTGGACCGAGGCCGAGCAGGACCTGCCGATCACCGGGTATGCGGTGAGCGTGCACCGCCGGCACTAACGCCTGCCCCGGCCGGCGTCCGGCTGAAGTTCGGCTGGATCAGCCCGACGCAGCGGTAGGAAAGTTCGTCGAGCAGTTCCACCGGCACCCCACGCTGTTCAGCCAGCAGGATCAGGTGGCCCAGCTCGGCGAGCGCGTCCCGCCGGATCAGCACCTTCCACGGCACTCGGCGCAGCAGTACCCGGGTGGTTTCGCCGACGCCGGGCTTGATCAGGTTCAGATCCTCGATGCCGTAGCGGCGTGCCAGCTGCTGCACGCTCTGCCAACCCTGCCAGCTCGGCTCGGCGGCCGGCCGATCTCGGGCTTGCGTCAGCACCTGTTCGCGCACCGAGTCGAACCGGTCGCTGATCGCGTCCAGGAAGCTGTTGGAGACATCGGCAGAGGCCAGCTCGGCATAGAACTTGGCGCCGTGATAGCGGCAATCCCCGATGTAGCGATCGTTGAGCACGGTCCGGGAGACCAGCCCGGACACCGTGGAGTTCAGGCAAGCCGACGGGATCAGAAAGTCCTCTCGGGTGCCGAAGATCCGCACGCAGTGGCCGGTGTCGGCCAGCACCGCCGGCTCGGCCGCGAACCGGTGGTCGGCGGGCAGCCGCAGCGACCGGTTGGCGGCGTCGACCGCCGCGGCCAGTTCTCGCACAATGGCGCCCTTGCCGGTCCAGCCGTCGACGAAGACGACCTGCGCCGGGTCGTGCTGCCCGGCCAGGTAACGCAGCGCCAACACGTCGATGCCTCGGCCACGGACGATGCTGACCGCGTAGTGCGGCAACCGCAGGCCGTGCACTTGCTCGCCCCAGCGGCGCATCAGGATCCCGACCGGGGTGCCGGCTCGGGCCAGCGAGACCAGCACCGGGTTGGGCCCGCGTGCTGCCAGCACCTGCTCGGTGACCAGCCCGACCGCGGCCGCCACCCGATCGGTCGACTGTGCCAATGCCCGCCGGTACAACTGCTGGTAGCGCTCGCCGGGCTGGTACTCGACCGGCAGCGACTCGGCGTAGTGCGCCCCGCCGGCCTGAATCGCCTCTTCGCGGTCCTCGGTGGGTGCCTCGAGCGGGATGCCGGACAGGTCGGTCAACAACCAGGAAACCTCATCGGGGCGGTAGCTGCCGAAGGCCGGCCCGTGCAGCGGCTCCGGCAACCGCACCGGGTGGGCGTCCGCCGACGGAATCCGGACCAGCTGCACCTGGTCACAGGCCGCCGCCAGCTGGCTCAACAACCCGGCCGGCCCACGCAGTTCGGAGGTGTCCGCCTCATCGTCGACGACCAGCACGATGTCGGTGAAACGCCGGCCGGCGATGTTGTAGGCGTAGCGCGGGCCGGGGCCGTCCAGCGGCACATCCGCTGCCGGGAACGCCAGCCCGGTCCGGATCGGGTAGCCCGACTCGTCCACGGTCAGCACCGGCGAACGGGTGGTCGCGGAGAAACGCACCTCGCCGCTCGGGCCGAGCAGCCCGGCCAGCGCCTGCGCGATCCGCAGCGGCGCGTACATCAACTCCTCGAAGCCGAGCACCAGCACCCGTCGGCCGAGCCCCGGTGCCAATTGGGCCGCCAGCCGGTCGACGGCCTGTTCCAGCGCGGGTCGCTCGGCCGGCTCGAAGCCGTGCCGGCCGTGCGCGCGGACGCCGGCCGGCCAGTGCAGCACCAGCGGCTTCGGGCCGCCGGATAGCACCGGGGCCGGCCGATCATGCGCGGCTACCAGCGCATTACCCCGCGCCAGCGCATCGGGTGGCAGCAGCAGCCGACCGGTGGCCAGCGCTACCACCTCGATCCGGACACCGAGTTCGGCGGCCAGCGTTGCGCAGCGGTCCCGGTCCTCGGCCGGGCGCAGGTCTGCCAGCGCCGCGATCAGGTACCGGCCGCGGGACGGTCGGGACAGGTGCAGCGTCCGGATGGTGTTCAGCGCGGTACGGCCGGTGGACAGCTCATCGTCGACCAGTACCAGCGGGTCGTCCGAGTCGAGCAGTCCCGGATCAGTCGGCAGCAGCAGGTGATCCGGCGCGTGCGAATGCTCTTCCCGAAACCGGGCGGCGGTTGGGCTGCCCGCTCGGCGGGTCGAGTGCAGGTAGCGGGCGGCCAGCGAGTCGGCGACACCGTGCCCGAGGCCGGTGGCGGTCTCGGCAAAGCCGAGCACTACCGCGTCCACCATCACATCGGACGCGTGCTGCTCGCACCGGTCGACCAGCTCGCCGGCGGCCGTGGTCCGGCCGGCCAGCGCCGCCGCCAACAACCGGCCGCCGGTCTCGGCAATGCCCGAGTCACGTCCCAGCAGCGCGTCGGCGACCTGGGCACCGAGCAGTCGGGACGTTCCGTACACCAGCACCGGATCGGCCGGCAGGTGCTTGCCGAGCACCCGCGATACCAGCAGGTGGGCCCGCCGCGGATTGCGGCGCACCGCGAGCTCGAGCAGGTCCGTAACCAGCACCGGGGCATCGGCATCACCCTCGACGAGGGTGATCCCGAGCCGGCCGGCGGCCCACTGGTCAGACCAGGCAGTCACCGGTTCAGGCCCGCACCCAGCAGGTCGACAAAGGAGATGCCGGCCCGTGCCACCCCGAACGCCTCGGCCCGGTCGATGATCCGGGCCGCCCAGGCGGCATGCGGCTTGGACTCGTTCATCTTGTTGCGATAGGACGAACGCGCCACTCCGCCTGCGCGGCCGGTGCCCAGGATGTCGACCGCATCGCTGTATTCCTCGTGCGTCACCACCGACAGCGCGTGTACCGCGGCGACCTGGTCCGGGTGGATAACGGCCTTGCCGGTCAACCCATTGGCCTTGTCCAACGCGATCTCGCGGATCAGGCCGTCCAGGTCCTTGGCGATCAGCTCGGCCCGCAGCGCCCCTTCCGAGTGCGCCACAAACGGTGACTCGCGTAGCTGCGGCTTGAACAATCGTTCGGTTCCACCGAGGTATTCCCACACCGGACCGGTCACCACATATCCGCTGCCGTCGGCCCGGCCGAAGATGTTTACCACGTCCGCGATCACGTCGGCCAGTAGCCGCACGTCGTACACCGAGAGATCCCGCGAGCGGCGCAGACCGTAGGCGGCCGACAGGTCGGTGGCGCCGATCCGCACCGCGAGGACGATGCCGGAGTACTTGGCCAGCAGCTCCCGCACCGCCAGCAGTTCGCTGATCCGGTGCTCGGCATGGATGATTGCGGCGGACTCCAGCACCGGCATCGCGAGCAGCCGCCGGTCGGTCGAAGCGTCGACCACCGCGTCCAGGAAGTCCGCGCCGGTGGCCTCAGTGAACTTCGGCAGCACGAATCCGGCCAGGACGCCGACGTGCTCCCCCAAGCCTTGCACCAGTTGGCCGATCTGCTCCGGGTGCCGGACCCGGACGAACAGCAGCGGGGTGTCGGCGCCAGCCGCTGCGTGCGCGCGCAGTTGGCTGATCACGTTGTGCTGGGCCGAAACCAGCTCGGTGTCGGCAACCGCGTCCTCCAGGCAGATCACCGAACTCAACACGCCGCGGGACGTGCAGCGGGCGATGTCGGTGGCCAGCGTGGCACGTCCGGCCGGCATGTAGAGGGTGGCGCCCAGGGCCACCGCCAACCGTCTCGGATCGTCGTCGACAGAAAACGGCTGCGGCTCGCGGTAGAACAGCCGAGCCCGCTCGGCATCGGTGAGAAAGTCGAAATGGCGCATTCGCCCACCCTTCGGAGGGATCCGTTCGGCATCGGCCAGGCCGGCCCCGATCCGGCTGTGCACAGTATGCGGGCCGAGCGGCTCAGATCAGCGGAGTTCGATGATCCAGCCAGGCGATTCGGTCGAAACCGTAGGCGGCCACCGCGTCCCGGACCGAACCGGTTATCTCTTCCATCTCGGCGCGCACCACGAACTCCCCGTCGATGTTGTACAGCGACAGCAACACCGCCGGCCGGGTCGACGGTGGTCGATCCAGCGGCAGCTCAACCCGGGCCTGGCCGAAGGTGCTGAGCAGCAGCGTGCCGCCCCAGTTGAGCTGCCCGCCGCTGTCGGAGAAGGCATAGACAATGAGCCGTTCCAAGCTGCGGGACTGCACGAGATCAATGGTCAGCAGCTCGAACTGGCCCCGGTCTGCGGTGATCACCGGCCGGTTCGCGCCCGGTGGCGCGGTGCGCGGACCACCGGCGAGCTGAACGACCGACGAGACGCCGGACCGCAGTTGGTAGGCGCAACCCAGCCGCAGGTCGCCCACCGCGGGTGAACAGGCCGCCTCAATCCGCAGCACGCCGACCCCGGATTGAAGCCGGGTCAGGGTGACCACCGGCTCCTTGGGCGACAGGATGGCCGGGTTGTCGGTCCGAACCCGACGCGGCGCCGAATCGGCGGCACGGCGGTGGGGACGGCTGGCCTCCGGAGCCGGTTGGCTCGCCGCGGGGAGGGGCTGACTCGGCGGTGCGGACGCCGGTGCCGACAGGTCGAGCAGATTGTCGGCGACCGGCGCCGAAACACTCACCGGCGCTGGCGAGCTCGGGCCCGGCATGCTCGGCGCGATCGGCCTATTCCGGTGTCGCAGGTAGCCCAGGTCCGATCGCGGCGGCGCATCCCGCGGGTCAGCGATGCTCACCGGTTTACCTGGCTCTTCGCGCGAGCGCTCATCGCCGCGTTCGCTCCGCTCCTCGCTCGCTGACGCTCGCTGCGATGCTCACTCACAGCGGCAGGCCGTAGTCGGCGGCGATGCCGGCGATGCCCTTGGTGTAGCCGTCGCCGATCACCTTGAATTTCCAACCTCCCTGGTGCCGGTACAGCTCCCCCAGCGCCAGCGCCGTCTCACTGGTCAACATCGGCGCCAGGTTTTCCGACCGCACCAATTCGGCGTTGTCGGCGGCATTGAGCACCCTGATGTAGCACTCCCGCAGCTGGCCGAGCGAGCGCCGGTGCGTGATCGGATCGTTGAGGTAGAGCACCACAACGACGCGTTCCACGTCGGCCGGCACGTCGGGCAGGTCCACCTCGACCTGCTCGCTGTCCGCGCCGAGCGCGGCCTCCCGCTGGCTGACCGATTCCTCCGGTGAGCTGAGCTGGTTGAAGAACACGAAATGCTCGTCCGACAGCGCCTTGCTGGCCGAGTCGCACAGGATGGTGGCGACAACGAGGTTATCCAGCAACGCCTTCTCCGAGCCGGTCTCGAACCGCACGCCCAGTACCACCGAGCGCAGCGTGGGAATCTCGCGGGTCAGCGCCACATTGGAGCCGCGTTTCATCTCCGCCATTACAGGTCGAGGTCCGAGCCGGAGAACTTCGTCCGCAGGAAGTTGCCCTGGTTGACCAGCGCATCGATGTCCTGGTTGCGCGCGGCGACCAACACCGCGTCGGCCGACAGCTGAAGCGAGTCCAACTGCTCCATCAGCAGCTGCGCCGGGGTCTGGCCGGACCGCGCCGGCAGGTCGCGGACGTCCGGGCCCACCGCCAGGTAGGTGCGCAGTGTGGTGGGCAGATAGTCGGTCAGGGTGGCCTTGACCGACACCACGGCGTACACGTCCAGCGGCCGAACCTGCGAGGTGTCGATGATCTCGCGCAGGGTGTCGGTGAGTCGGCGGGCGGCAACCACCGCCCGGCCGGGCAACTGACCGGAGCTCTGGTTCACGAACCGGTTGACGGTAAACACCGCCCGCAACAGCTCGGTCGGGCTGTCCTCGTCCGGCAGCGAGTCCGGGCGCAGGGTAGAACCGGTCGGCTCATGACCTCTACGTAACCAGGTCACAGTGACGTTTCCTCATGGCAGCGTCGATGGCAGGGTGCAGTGCGCTATCCATTGTCCGCCGTCGGCTGATCAGCCTGCCAGCTCGCCGCGCCGGGTGCGCTCCAGGTAAGGCTTGGCCCGTTCGATCTGACCCTCCAGCGCGCTGACCGTCTGCGCCATCGAGTCGACGGCCTGGGCGCGGAACGTGTCGACCGCGTCCATGGTGGCGAAGACGTTGTCGAAGGCGGCCTGAAGCTTGGCCACGTCGATGGTTGCCGAGGCAGCCTGCTGGTTGATCGCCCCGCCTTGCAGCTTGAGCTGCTCCGAGGTCGACTCGATCAGGTTGGACGTGACGGTGTTCAGCGCGTTGATCTGGTCCAACACCAGCTTCTGCCGGGACAGCGCTTGCGAGACGATGACCGCGATCCGCAACGCGGCGATGGTCGTGGTCTGCGCCCGGTCGACGCCTTTGATCAGCTCGATGTTGTTCTTGCGGATCAGGTCCAACGCCATATAGCCCTGGACGTTGACCGCCATCTGGGTCATCAGATCCTGCCGGCGCTGGCGGATCGGGAACAGCGCATCCGAGCGCATGATGTTGGCGTCCTCGGTACGGCCGGCGGCCTCCAACTCGGCCACCTTCTGCTCGACCGCGGCGTCCAGGGCACCGGCGAGCTCGTTGTACTCGCTCAGCTTGCCCATGGTCGTCCACATGTTGGCCTTCTCGGTCTCGATAGCCGCGTTGTCCTTGCGCAGCTCGTCCTGACCGGATGACAGGCCCTTGATGATCGCGTCCAGGTGGGACTGCGCCGACCGGTACTTGTCGAAGTACCGGTCTATCTTGTCCCCGCCGGGCAGGAACTTCAGGATCTTCTTGGCGCCGGTCAGATCCTCCCGCTTGGGATCCAGACCGGTGACGGTGTGCCGCAGGTCGACCAGGGTGTTGGCGACTCGGGTCTGCGCGTCACCGCCGTTCTTGCCCATCGCGGCGGCCGGACGCTCCAGCATGCGGTTGGACATGGCCGCCGCCGCCCGCATGTCCGAATCACCCATCGTGGTGATCTGAGCGACCTTCTGCGAGAACTCCGGCGATCGCATATCCAGCGCTGCCAAGCCATCAACGAACTGGGCGGCCTTGGCGCGCAGTTCGGCCTGCTTGGCTTGATCGAGCGGGATCGCGCCGACCGCCTGCTCCTTCTCTACCAGGACGACCGGCGCTGGCGGCGCGAGCACCAACGCCCCGGGCGCCGAAGCGGCCGGCGCGGTCGGGGCGCTCGTGGTCGGCGTGCCGCCGAGGTCCAGTTCTGACATGTCCGCAGTTCTCCTTCAGCTGGGTGTGTTACAGATGGCCGGCCATCGCCGGCAACAGGTCGTGGAAGGTGCGCCCGGAAGCCGGTATGCCCAGCGCGGTCATCGACCAGCCGGCGCCGTCGCGCGACACCTTGGCCATGATCTGCGCGGTGTGCCCGCCCGAGCCACTCAGGTCGTACCGAGCGATCTCGGTGTCGCCGGCCGTCTCGTCGAGCAGCCGGCAGTAGGCGTTCTCGATCTGGGAGAAATTCTGACCGGTGAACGAATTTACCGTGAAAACCAGGGTGTTTACGGTTGCCGGCACCCGGGACAGGTCGACCTGGATGGATTCGTCGTCACCTTCGCCGGCGCCGGTCAGGTTGTCACCGGTGTGGTGCACCGAGCCGTCGCGGGAATTCAACTGGCGGAACCAGACCTGGTCTACCAGCTTGCCGGTCGCGTCGAACAGCAGCGCGGAAGCGTCCAGATCAATGCTTTGCCGGCGCGAGCCGAACAGGCCCTTCTTTCTGGCGGCGTCCCAGCCCAGGCCCATCCGCACCCGGCTAAGGGTGCCGCCGCCGCGCTTTTCCAGCGAGACCTTCTGACCCTTGCTCAGGCTGACGGTCATGGTCGTTTACTGCCTCCCTTTGGTAAGGCTTTACTTGCGGCCCGGCGCCCAATTCATGCCCCAACCGTAGGCCGCATCGAGGCGCGACTGGGAGCCGTTGATGTAGTTAACCTCACGGCGGACCGAAAGGTCGTCACCTGCCTGTTCCAGCAGCGCGATTCCACAGATTCGGGCACCGTCGCGGGGTTCGTCCAGCCGGACCTCGATCTGCGGTCCGCTAGCCGGGTAGAGCGTGACCACCCCGTCCGCCGCCGCCCAGTTGGCCGCTCCCTCATAGATCAGGGCGAAAACCAGCACCCGCCGGATCTGGTGGGCATAAGCCAGGTTGATGAACAGGTTCTCGCCCTCGGCATTGCTGCCCGACCGGTCGTCACCGTCCAACCGGATGACCGGCTCAGCCACGCCGCGCGGGCTGGCGCTGAAGGCCCGGCCGAGGGCCTGCACGACGCCCTTGCTGCCATCGGTGAACTCGTACAGGCAGCCCAGGTCCAGGTCGATGGCCGGTTCCGGGCGCTTGAACAGGCCTCGGCTGGCGGTGGCCGGCCGGGCGTTCCAGTTCAGGTTCACCCGCATCACGCCGCCGACCGAGCCCTGCTTGGTCAACGACACCTTCGGGGCCTGCTTGGTCAGGGTCACCTTGCTCAGTGACACGCCCGGCTGACTGGGCGCCGGTGGTTGCGGGTTGCTCGGCCGCTTGGTGTAGTCGATCGGCATGGCGTTCTCTCTTCTCTCGTCACACAGCAGTGCTAGCGGGCGAAGGTGACCTCGTGCAGTTCCGGCTCGGCGCCGTCGGTGGCACGCCGGTTACGCACGATGGACGAGACCAGCGCCGCGCCGATGAAGCCGACTCCGATCAGCCCGGTGACCACCTCGGGGATCTCGTACCGGATGGTGCACAGCAGCAGCACGGCCAGCGCACCGATCGCCCACAGTGCCCCGTGCTCGAGATACACATATTCGTCCAGCGTGCCCTGCCGGACCAGGTACACGGTCAGCGAGCGGATGAACGGGGCGCCGATCAGCCCGAGGCCGATCGCGATGATGATCGGGTCAGCGGTGATGGCGAAGGCACCGATCACCCCGTCAAAGCTGAACGAGGCGTCGAGAACCTCCAAGTAGAGAAAGGAGAAAAACGCCGCCTTGCCGGCCTTCAGCAGTAGCGTCGAGTTGCCGGCGCGGCTGGTCGGCTCGGTGGCACCGAGCAGTTCCTCCTCCCCGGTTTCGAAGAGTTCGCCGAGGCCGTTGACCAGCACGTAACTGACCAGGCCGAGCACGCCGGACACCAATACGGTCGAGATCTTGCCGTGCGGGGCGAACCGGTAGGCGGCCAGCGCGACCGCGATCAACGAGATCACGACGGACAACTGGTCGAGCTTGCCGATCCTGGCCAGCGGGCGTTCCAACCAACCCAGCCAGGTAATCTCGCGTTCCTCCAAGATGAAATCCAGGAACAGCATCAGCAGGAACACCCCGCCGAAGGCGGCGATGGCCGGGTGCGCCTCGTGCAACAGGTAGCCATAAGTACCCGGCGTCTTCGGGTCACCCTTGTCCAGGGCTAGCCGGATCGCCTCGGCCGGTGACAGCTTGGCGGTGATGCCCACGATGATCAGCGGGAACGCCAGCCGCATGCCGATCACCGCGATCACGATGCCCACGGTCAGGAATATCTTCTGCCAGAACGGGTTCATCGTCTTCAAGATGCCCGCGTTGACCACCGCGTTGTCGAACGATAGCGAGACCTCCAGCACGCCGAGGATGGCCGCGATGGCGAGCCCGGTCGGCCCGGCGTAGATCAGGGCGATCACCAGGCCGATGACCGTGAGGCCGATCGAACCGGCGAACGTTTTGACGAACATTCATATCCTCGCTGTCTGGGGTAGGTCAGCCGACGTTGACGCCGAAATCCCGGGCGATGCCGGCCAGCCCGGAAGCATAGCCTTGGCCGACCGCACGGAACTTCCACTCGCCGGCGAGCCGGTACAGCTCACCGAAGATCATCGCGGTCTCGGTGGAGGCATCCTCGGACAGGTCATAGCGGGTCAGCTCGACTCCGTCGTCGGAATTCACCACGCGGATAAAGGCATTGCGGACCTGCCCGAACGACTGGCTGCGCGCGTCGGCCTCGTAGATCGAGACCGGAAAGACGATCCGCGCACACTCGGCCGGTACCAGCGCCAGGTTGACCAGGATCTGCTCGTCGTCACCTTCGCCGGCGCCGGTCAGGTTGTCGCCGGTGTGCTCGACCGAGCCGTCCGGGCTCTTCAGGTTGTTGAAGAACACGAAATGCGAGTCGGACAGGATCCGGCCGGCCTCGTTGACCATCAGCGCGCTGGCGTCCAGGTCGAAAGCGGCACCGCTGGTGGTGCGCTCGTCCCAGCCGAGGCCGACCAGCACCGATCTCAGGTTGGGCGCCTGCTTGGTGAGCGAGACGTTGCCACCCTTGGTCAGGCTGACGGACATTGTTCCTCCTGTTAGACGTTGACGCCGTAGTCGCGGGCGATGCCGGCCAGGCCGGAGGCGTAGCCCTGGCCGACCGCGCGGAACTTCCAGTCCGAGCCGTTGCGGTACAGCTCGGCGAACAGCATCGCGGTCTCGGTGGAGGCGTCCTCGGACAGGTCGTACCGAGCGATTTCGCTGTTGCTGGCCTGGTTCACCACCCGGATGAAGGCGTTGCGTACCTGGCCGAAGGACTGAGCCCTGGTGTCGGCCTCGTAGATCGAGACCAGGAAGATCACCTTGTCGATCTCGCCCGGCACGGCGGCCAGGTTCACCTTGATCTGCTCGTCGTCGCCTTCGCCCTCGCCGGTCAAGTTGTCACCGGTGTGCTCGATCGAGCCGTCCGGGCTCTTCAGGTTGTTGAAGAACACGAAGTAGCTGTCCGAGAGCACCTTGCCGGCCGCATTGCAGGCGATGGCCGAGGCGTCAAGGTCGAACGGCTTGCCGTCGGTGGTGCGGGCGTCCCAACCGAGTCCGACGGTGACGGCGGTGAGGCCGGGGGCCTCCTTGGTGAGCGACACATTGCCGCCCTTGGTAAGGCTGACTGCCACGACGACTCCCAGTCGTTGGTGCCCGAGGCCCTGATGCCCCGGGCAGCGCTGTGCTGCTCCGGCCGTAGCCGGCTTGTGAGTTCAACGCTAGTGGACAGCGTTCAGTGCCCGACGAGGCTCCGCTGCCGTGTCCCCGCCCGGATCACCGGACAGCCGACCACGCTCAGCGTGGTCAACTTTCCACTAGTCGGCTCAATGTAGGCATGCGCGCTCAATAAGCATGGATTGTCTTGACAACCGCTGTGTGCCGGGCTAACGCTATATCCCCTTATTGTCCGCAACCTACCAAGGGGGCAAGATGAGCGTCATTTTCCGGCTCGCCGAAAGCCTGCTGACCAAGGCCGTCGGGAACACCGTTGATGCTGGCGCCTGCGTCGACAGTGTCGGGTGTTGCTGCGGCACGGCCGGCCACGGCCAGAACTGCTACGGCCAGTGCGTCAGGCAGCCCTGCCGTCGGTGCTGATACCGATCGAGACCTGGTGTCAGTCCTGATCTTGTGTGCTGCCACCAGCCTGCTGATCACCTTCGTGACCGCGTTGATCGGTAAGACCAGATCGCGGGTGGCCTTTCAGGAGTTCGCATTCTCCCTGAAACAGCACGGTGTCCGTGCTGCGCCTGCCCAGCGCCGGCTGGCTGCGGTCGTGGTACTGGCCGAGTTGGTCGCGGTGGCCGCCCTGCTCGGATTCGGCGCCCATTCGGTGGCTCGGTTCGGCCCGTCCGTGCTGCTGCTCGCGGTGTTCAGCGCGGCGATTGCCCGCAGCGGCTCGGGTGGCGCGGCTGTCGATTGTCACTGCTTCGGGGTGGCCACGACGTTGCCGGTCCGGATGCACCTGATGCTCAACGGCGTGCTCGCCGGGCTGGGCCTGGTGGCGATGTTCGCACCGAGCACCCACTCGACCACCGACGCCGAGTGGGTACTCGGCGTCGGCCTGGGAGCGATTCTCGGACTGCTCGTGGTCTTCGCGTCCGACCTGTACCTCGCGCTATCCCTGCATCCTCTCCAGGACGGCGATGCCTCATGACCTCGGTGCTGCTTGCGGTGTGCATCCTGTTGTCGGTGCTGGTGGCAGTGGATCTGCTGCTCACGATCGGGATCGTTCGGCGGCTCAAGGCCGGTGCGACGCTGGGCGGTAGTTCCGGCGAGCCGCCGGCCAAGCCGCTGCCCGGGCACCGGATCGACCCGCGGCTGGACCCGATCGAGTGGGACGAGGCAGCAGCGGCGGCCGTTATCGGCACCGGCGTGCTGATCCTGGCGGTCACCCAGTGCGCGGCCTGCGAACGACTGAAGCGGGAACTGGCCGCTCATGGCGAGTTGCCGCTGCCGATCTATGTGATGGGCGAGGCGGTGGACGATCCGGCGCACCTGGCTGAGCATCTCGCCTCCTGGCCGCAGGCCACACCGATCATGGCGCCGCGGGGTTACGACGAGCTGGACTCGTTGCAACGACCCACGGTGTACCCGGTGATCGCGGTGCTGGAGCACGGACGCGTGGTGAGCAGCGGGCACCGGCTGAACGCGGTGGTGGCAGCCGCCTACGAGGTCGCCGCCCGGGCCGATGCCACCGAACACGTCCACTGAGCCCAGGACCGGTCGGGCGTTCCTGAGCGCCTGCCGGCTGGCCTTTCGGGTGTCGCCGCTGACGTTCCTGGCCATCGTGGTGCTGGGCGTGGTCGGCGGTTCGGTGCTCGCTCCGGCCACCATCGCTAGCAAGAGCTTGATCAACGAGCTGACCAGCCCGCAGCGCGGCCAGCACATCACCGTCATCGTGCTGCTGGCGCTTGCGGCCAGCGGCCTCACCGCGCTCGGATCGGCGGCCATCTACCTGGCCGGAATACCGGCTTACCGGCTTGCCGCGCGCGTCCAGCTGGAAACCGAAACCCAGCTCGCCGTAGCGTGCGGCCGGTTCCCCGGCGTCGAGCCGTTGGAAGACGCGTCGGTGCAAGATCGGATATCGCTGGCCCAGCGCGGCGCGCACGAGGCGCCGGAGCTGGTGACGAGCACGATTACCCAGTTCCTGACGACCAGTTCTCGCATCGCCACCTTCGTCGGAGCGGTCTGGGCGACCTTTCCGCCGATGGTGGTTGCGCTGGTGTTGAGCGCGCTGCCGCTGGCATTGCTACAGCGGCGTATCCAACTGCGCTCGATTTACTACAACGAGCAGGCCAATCTGGCCTACCGCTGGCGCGACTACTTCAGCCAGCTGTTCGTCACGCCGGCTACCGCACGGGAGATGCGGCTGTACGGCGCGCAGGACGTGTTCGCCAGCCGGCTTCGGGCCCGGTTGAATGAGGCGCTGACCTCCGAGGTGCGCCGCAGCACTCGGATCGCACTGGCCCAGCTCGGTTACGCCGGCATCAATGCGGTGGTAGCTGGTGCCGGTGCGGTGTGGGTCGCCGTGGAGATCGCGCACGGACGGCTCAGCGTCGGCGACTTCCTGCTGTTCACCGGGGCGGTGGTCGCGGTTCAGGCAGCATTGCAAGGGCTATTCACGTCGCTGGGCAGCGTCGGCTCGTCGGCGGCGGTGTTCCATCACTACTTGGCGTTGATCGAGCTTTCGCAGGACGCCGAGCGGGTTGGCGGCGATGGCCAGACGCCGGCGCTGACCGATGCCATCGAGTTTCGCGATGTCTGGTTCCGTTACCCGGGATCGCCGGACTGGGTGTTGCGCGGCCTCGACCTGCTGGTGCCGGCCAGAAAGTTGACGGTTCTGGTGGGCCTGAACGGAGCCGGCAAGTCGAGCATCGTCAGCCTGCTGCTGCGTTTCTACCATCCGCAGCGAGGCAGCATCTTGTGGAACGGGGTTGACATCGGATCGCTGCGACCGGCCGGTCTGCGTGACCGGATCTGCGGGGTGCTCCAGGAGCCGGGGAGTTACGAGCTCACCGCGCTGGACAATCTGGCGCTCGGTAATGGCGGTCGGCCGGTGGATGTAGCCGTGGCCCGGGCGGCCGCAGAGCAGGCGAATGTGCTGGCGGCCATCGAACGGTTGCCGCGGGGCTTCGACACCCTGCTCAGCACCAGGCGGGCGGATGACGAAGGCAGCACCGGTGTCACCCTGTCGGGTGGTGAATGGCAGCGGCTGGCGCTCGGCCGAGCATTGATCGGGCGCAATCGAGATTTATTAGTGTTGGACGAGGCAAACTCTCGGCTGGATGTGGCTGCTGACAGCGTGTTGAACACCTTGTTGGCCGAGTTGCGGGATCGCACCAGGCTGGTGGTCACTCATCGGATGGAGACGGTGCGGCAGGCGGACCTGATCTATGTGATCGAGAACGGGACGGTGGTTGAGGCAGGTAGTTACGCCGAACTGCTTGCCCGGGGCGGTGCGTTCGCGGCGTTAGCGTCGACCCAGGCATCGGCCGTCGGCTAGTCGGATGAAGCCGGTTGTTGGGATGTTCGGTGGCTTGGCGCTTGCCGTGGTTTTGGCCCGCCGCACCCTGACCTGGGTGACCGTGCGCGGCAACAGCATGGCGCCGACGCTGGCGGACGGTCAGCGGGTGCTGGCCGTTCGGTCGTTTCGGTATCGCCGAGGCGACATTGTGGTGTTCTGGACGCCGGGTGGTCGAGGTACTCGCGATAACCCCGACTACCGGGTGAAGCGGGTGGTGGCGGTTGCCGGGGACCCTCGGCCTTCTTGGTTCGCTCCTAGCGCTTTGCCGCTGGTGGTGCCGGTCGGCCACGTCGCGATCGGCGGCGATGGCGCCGACAGCCAGGACTCGACCAGCCTGGGCTACGTCCCACTGGCACACATACGGGGCAGGGCGTTAGGACACCACCCGATCAGTTCTTGGTTCAACGACGCCGGCCTGGACCGGCTAGCTAAGAACTAATTTGAAATAGGCGATGTGTCTATAAAAGCGCCCAGCCGCCTATGAACAGGGATCTACACCCACCCGCGGTGACGTAGTGCGTCCAGCACCACGACGACCGCGTCGGTATATACAGGCCTACGACGCCAAGTATCAGCACGCGGTCGGGCAGCCCATCACCTCCCTGTCGGAGGATGAGGCTTGATCACCGCAGCCAAATCTGAATCCGTATGTTAGCTTCACTTAAAGCGTCGGGGCTGCCCGATCGTCGTTTATGACGCGAGCGGGGGCTCTCGTGGTGAAGCGAGTGGGACGGTTGGCGACCGCGACGGTGTTGACCGCAAGTCTTGTCAGCGCGCCGGCAGTTCCGGCTACGGCCGTGACGACGGTGTTTCCGTACGACGGCTTGGCCGGGCGGACGATTGCGATCCCTCCGGTTGAGATCGTCGACAGCCAGCGCGGAGTCGGCGTTCGGGCGGGCGTCGTACCGGCGCACGGCCGGGTCCCCGTCAGCGTGGTGGGTCTGGCGTCGATCCCGCAGGGCGGGGTCTCGGCCGTCTTCCTGAACATCAGCGTGCTCTCGCCGCAAAGTTCGGGGGATGTACGCGCCGGCTACGACACCTCGACGGTCACGTCGGCGTCATATATGGCGGTCACCGCTGGCGTTGACAGCGCCGGCGCGATCATTGCTCCGGTGGCAACGGACGGCCGCATCGATCTCTACAACAACACGGCCGGCTCGCTCGTGCTCCAAGCAGAGATCACCGCTTACACGCTGGGTGATCCGGTGCAGCAGAGGCAAACCGACTTCACCGACACGATGGCCCACGGTCTCGTCGCCGGACCGAATAGCGTCGTCTTCGAGCAGTCAGTACTGCCGAACGACCTGATGATCCTGGCCAACCAGAACCCGGCGGCGAACCAAGGGACGTCTGGTGGTGCGTACTCGGTCACCGTGGTGAACGCGGCGGCCGACGGTTTCCTCACCGTCGCCGCGCCGGTGGCCGGGCAGTTCCGGATGCCCGTCCTGTCCTTCCGTAAGGGCCAGACCGTCACTAGTAGCTTCATCGCGCCCCAGGCCAACCCGAACGTGCTGTACAACGCGTCGGCGATGCCGGAGACGATAAGGGTCAATGCGATGGCCCTGGTCACCGCCACCGGTGCTGCTGCGCCCGAGTCGTTCGCGCTGTCGGCCCCGGCGGCGGTTACCAGCGGGACGGTGGTCGCCGGGCACGCGAGTGTTCCGATCTCGCTCGGATCGTCGCTGCCGGCCGGAGCGGCGGCCGCCCTAGTCGACGTGACCGTATCGGGTGCGTCGGCCGCCGGGTCGATCACCGCCCGGCCGTCCAGCTCCACCGCAACTCAGTTGCCGTTCCTGCGATACGCCGGTGCGGGGCCGGTCACGGGCTTCGCGCTCGTGCCGCTCGGGCCCGACCACCGGATCTCGCTCGCCAACGACGGACCGAGCGCGGCCCAGGTCGAAGTCGACCTCTACGGCTTCCTGAAGCGCCCGACCGCCACTGCCGCGCCGGTGACCGGGTTGTCCGCCGTTCCCTCCGACACCGGAGCGGCGCTCCGTTGGTCCGTTCCAGCGGGCGCCAGCTCCGTCGTGGTCAGCCGACGGCGCGGCGACGCGGCGCCGACCGCACCGCTTGACGGCTACGTGCTTCCCGAGTCAGCGCTGACGTCGGCAACCGACCGCTCGCTCAACCCCGGGACGGAGTACACCTACGTTGCCTTCGCCCGCACGAGCAACGGCACCATGGCCAGGGCCAGCACGCCGGTCCACCTGACGACCACCGGAGCGCACGACCCGTTGAGCGACGGTGCCGCCTTCGTGGCATCACCGCTGCCAGCGGACGGGGTGCTCGGGCACTCGGTTGGATTCAACTCGGTCACGGGCGTGGTCTCAGCCGTCGGATCCACCCTCTCGGACATTCGGGTGGACGCGGCTGACACCCCATCCGGTGACGTGTTCGGATTGGAGTTCACACCGCCTGCCGGGCAGACGTTCCATTCCGGCGTCTATCCCGGGGTCGTCAGCTCCCCGCAACCGGGTCATGCCACTGGGATCTGGTGGATAGATGGCACTGACCGCCCCACTGAGGGGGATATCGAGATACGTGACATCGCCGCCGACGTCACGGGCCGGCTCACCCGACTCGACCTGCTCTTCCGAGAGGCGCCGCAGACTGACGAGCGCTACCTCTACGGCGAGTTCCGCATCGGAGAGCCGGAACCCGTCGGCTACTCCGTTTCCGCACGCAACCTGTCCTGGTTTGTGACACCCGTCGGTGCGTCTGCAACAACGGCGCCCGTGTGGGTCACCAACACCGGCCCGTCGCCGCTCCAGGTCGGGACGGCATCGGTCACCGGCGATTTCCGGATCGTCGACGACAATTGCGTGGGGCAGGTGCTACAGGCTCGATGGACCTGTTCCGTCACGGTCACCGCAGTACCGACCCGAGCCGGTCCGCGCAGCGGCGCGCTCGTCCTGCCGGTGAACGGACACGACCAACGCGTCCAGCTGGACACGCTGGCACCCCCAGGCATCACTGACATGAACCTGGCGTCTGTCGATCGACCTGACGCCAAATACCCGATGATGGTGAGCGGCGACAGCAACCACGCAGTCTTCTGGGTCACTACCCAGGGCGATTACGGCGCTGATCTGGTGGCGATCTCGGTACCTGCGGGCCAACGGATCACCAGCGGGAAACACGCCGTAGGTGACTACGGAAATTCCACGATGTGGGGCCTGCGGGTCATCGACGCCTACACGGCGCCGTGCAGCGGCGTCAGCGGCACCGTCGATATCCGCCAGCTCGTGCTGGGGCCCGGTGGAGTGCCGTCGCACGCTGACATCTACGTCCAGCAGCGTTGCGCCAGCGGTGAAGGCTTCGCCGACGGGACCGTCAGGTATCGAGCCGAGCCCGACACCACGCCACCACCGGCCATCTCGCATCTCACTGTCACCCGGAGTGGACCGACGAGGACGGTCAGCTGGACCACGCCGTGCAGCTCCGACTATGGCTACACCACGGTACGGGCATTCATCACTCCGGTCGGGCTTGCGCTGCCACAGGCCGGCTACGCCGGCTACGCCGGCAGCGGGAATGCCAACACGTTCGCGATCCTGGGCTCGGGTCCCGTGACTGTGGTGGCCTATCCCGTCGACGCGTCGGGCAATATCGGCCCAACAACTGTGGCGACCGCGGTCCCGTCGCAACAGCAGCCGCCGGAGAGCACCTGCGTGTATATCGCCAGCTCGCGCGCCGGCGCCGCCGTGTACGTCAATGCGTTGGCCCGAGAGCGGGGCTCCGGCAGTCCGGTCGCTGCCGCGAACCGGCGGCTGTACCTTCAGCGCTTCATCGCTGGAACCTGGCAGAACATGCTCATGCGGACGACGGATGCGAAAGGGCAGGCGTCGGTGGGCTTCATCCAGCGGGCGACGCTGGCCTACCGATGGGTCGCGCCAGCAACATCGGTAGCCGACCCGGCTGTAAGCACCAGCACGGTTCACTGAGCCGTCGCGGCCAAGCCAAGAACCTGACAAATCGGTTCGAGAAGTCCGGCTGGCTGCTATCCGCATCATCGATGCGTGATGACGCAGCCGTCAGCCAGCGAGTGGTCCTAACGGGATACCACCCAAGGCCTCGCGGCAGATCCAGGCTTCGCCCGCCTCAGCTCATCAAACGGAACCGCCGCGGTAGAACCAGGTGACATGTTCGGTGACATCGAACCCAGCCGCCTGAAGGGTCCGCCGGAGCTTGCGTCTGCCAAGAATCCACATCGAAGCGAAGAGAGTGCCGCCAGCTCCCCGGACCGGGGTCGTCACGTTGAACCAGGGCGGCACAAGCCTGGCGATATAGATATCAACCTGCGTTCCCTGGTGTGTCACCGGCTGAACAGGTCCGACGCGTGCAGTGAGCCGCCCAGGAATGCAAACGATTGACCCAGGAGCGACCCACAAGGTGGCGCTCCCCTGCCGGAAACCCGGCAGGTCAATGCCAACCATGAACGTCGTGGGCCACGAGATCACCATCGCGAATAGGCCCACTGCTCAATATCAAATTCCATGATCACCGCGACTTCTGTTCGGTACGGATCCGCTTTCCTACAATGAAAAACGTCCAAGCCGGCCACAAGCCGCCAAGTCCCAAAGTAACAATTACGACCGCGCGTTCACCGCTATTGATGAGAATTCCAATGCTGACACCTATCACTGAAATCCCGAGACAAACTACGGCCGCCCGTATGAAAAACCGTTCGAATCGGTGAAG
This sequence comes from Jatrophihabitans sp., assembly GCA_035248685.1. Classification (GTDB taxonomy): domain Bacteria; phylum Actinomycetota; class Actinomycetes; order Mycobacteriales; family Jatrophihabitantaceae; genus Jatrophihabitans_A. The sequence goes on along the minus strand of DATFHF010000063.1, from coordinate 26,347 downwards.
CGCCCAAAGTCGTAGAATTTCCCTCTCATCGCTGCACATATGAGGAAGCCCTGATTCGGAAGCCACGGCCGGACTGCTCAGGAAGACGCTCTCACTCGGTCCTGACGCCCTCGACGATCCGGCCTGTACGTCACTTCCATTTGGTCGCATTTTGTCAAGATACGATTGGTAACGCTTCTGTTCAACGATGCCGGCAACGAACAGCCAAGTTGCTATCAGCCCGGATATTATCCAGATGACGATTCTCGGTAATGAGTGCGCCATGAATCCCGCAACGAAACCGAGCAGAGCCACAAAGCTCGACAGCCTGATTCGCCGGAAGAGCACAATCCAAGTTTGGTACGGAGCGGGATCCATCGTCCTTGTCCACACGCAGTGTTATGACTTCTTGAACCAACCAGAGAGTCGACAATACAACGGCTTTACCTCCGTCGGGCATCTTTACCCAAACAGCGGCCGGAAGCCGAAGAACGCGGCATCCCGTGGGATGCCGCGTCCCTTCAGCACATCGGAGCTTATACCCGATTTAGGTGGTCCTGACGGGAACACCATCACACCCGCGGGACGGCCTCCTGCGGCTGGCCCAGCGCGACCGACGTGCTCGGCAGCCATCCGCCCCAGCCGCTCGGCAGATCCAGATCCGGCTCCTTCCCGAGGACGTCGATCACTTGGTTGCGGCTTACCAGGCTGGTCGTCGAACCATCCAGCTGGCTGCGGAGTTCGGCATCCACCGGAATACTGTTCAGAGGCTGCTAAAGGCGCGCGGTGTGCACCTAGCACTCGGCCCGCGCAGATGAGGCAGCAGATTAGAGATTAGGCAGCCATGTATCGATCGGCATCGGTTCGAGTCCTGGATGACGACTAAACCCGGCGTGTGAACCAGCTTCCCCGACCGCGCACGACTACGACACTTTACGCTACTCCATGAGAGTAAACTCCAAGGATACGCCGAGAGCGGCAACTTCTTGATTCGAGAATACCTCGGACAGCCGGAGTCGAATCCATTCTGCAATTGGCCTGGCGTACGAGATTCGCACGATGATGCGATTCTTGCCTGGAGCAATCAGATTGGGGTACAGTCCGGCAAGCTGGCCGCTGTCGATTGCATTCAAACATGTCTCAACTTTCTTAGCGAGGTAGGCCGCTTCGTGTTCCTCGCTTTCCCATGCGTGATCATCTAGTACTACAAGTAGGGCGCCTTCGCCGCCGTCCGCAATGAGATCGATGGAGTTGAGTGTGCGGATACCCATTAAATCTACTATACTCTTTCGCTTGGCGAGTTAGAAGAGCGGGATGTCAGGAAGGTCGACAGGAAACTTGACAGGGCTTTCCGTGACCCTAAAGAGCTCTATCTCTTTCGGGGAGAGCGGCTCGTCAGTCGGTAATCCTGCTTCGGTGGCGTTAGCACCTACAGGTTGACCGCCTGCTTCCTTAAACGTTGCGTGTGTTATCTGCTGATTGATTGTCAAGTCAGCATTAGGTCCGGTCTTAACCTCAATAAAGCGCAAGTCTCCGGACCCGTTTCGGGCAACCAAGTCAATTCTGAATCGGCCCATTGTCGTCTGAATCGTCACTTCCTCTCCGACGATGGACCAGCCCTGCAATTCGATTGTGCGGGCGGCTAAGGCGACGCCTGCCTGACCTTGCAGAACGGGCGTGATTCCTCCGCGTACCGTACTCGCATTGAAGGACCACCCCTGCAAGTCGCCGAACAGAAGATAGGAACTCGAAGGGTGACTCTGCTTATTTGGAACCTCTCCAATACTGCCTAAGCCAAGACCTGAGTCTCCCTGGAGTACATCGGACGAGACTGGACCTATCGTTGTCCACTCGACCTGTCCATATGCTCTCGGACTCCGATACGTGTGGAACATCGGATTCGCGGTTGGCTGTAGCTGCTGTGCGTTAGCCGCAGGCTGAAGCTGCTGGACGGACACGGTTGGTTGGAGTACTTGCGTCGAGGTCCAGCTACCTCCTTGTAGCGAGCCACCGCTGATCATGATGGACACATAGCCGAGCAGATCAGTATTCGTCGTGGGGTTGTCGGCGGTGAACCGGTAAGGCTGCTGGGTGCTTGGCTGCTCGGCGGTACCCGGCAGCGGGTCGGGTTGCATCCAGGTGCCGGTACCCGGGTCGTAGCTGCGGGCGTAGTAGTGACTCAGCACGGGAGTGTCGTTGCCGATGCCGTTGCCGGGGTAACTCGGATCGCTAATCTGGCCGCCGAAGCCCATACGTGAATATGTCTTGCCGAGCTTGACGCCGTAATCACTGTACTGGGTCACATTGGCCAGCTTGGGCTTGTCGTTGGTGTTCGTAGACGCGACAACTGACCCAAGAAGATCCTTGACATACCACAGCGGCGTCAGGCCGGTGGTGCTTTCTCCTTGCAGCTGGCCTGCGGCGTCACGCAGGTACAGGGTCGTGCCAGCCGTTGGGTCTGAGGCCTGCACTGGATTGAAGCCATCGCTCGTCCACGTCGTGGTGGTGTCCCGCGATTCAGTGACGATGCGACCCAGGGCGTCGTAAGTCCGGCGCAGGTTGCGTTGGTTGTTGCCATCACCCTTCTGCGGCGTGTTACCGGGCGTGCTGCTGAGTAGCTGGTTTTCGAAGTTGTAGGTGTAGACGGTGCTCGTGGATTGCCCGGGCGACTGGGCAACCGTATCCATCCTTAGCCGGTTACCGTTCGCATCGTAGGTGTCCGTAGTAACGGTTGTATCGGTCTTGCTGCCGTTCTGCCGCACCATCGTTTGCTTGGTAACCTGGCCGGCCGCGTTGACGACATTTGTTTGGGTAAACGAGTCGCCGGGCTTTGGCGTGTACGGATCGTCAGGTGCGGACCATGTCAGCCGATTGCCCGCGGCATCGTAGGTATATGTACTGGGCAGCGGTCCATCGGTGGCTCGGGTGAGTCGGCGCAGTTGATCATAGGTGTAGGTCGTAGTCGTGCTGTTGCCACCGAGGTTCTGCGCTCGGGCGCCGACATTGCCGGCGCTGTCGTAGTTGTAGGCGAATGAGGCGAGGGTACTGCTGCCCGCCGTGGTGATGAGCTTGGTCAATTCGTTGGCTGCGTCGAAAGCCACGCTTGTCGTTGTCCCGTTCGGACGAGTGACTGTCGCCAGCCTGTTGGCATCGTCGTAGCTGAACGTCTCGGTACCGAGTGGACTGGTCAGCTTGGTGAGGTTGTCAGCGAAGTCGTAGCTGTAACTGAGGGACCGACCATCCGGCAAGGTCATGCTTATGCGGTTGCCGGCTGGGTCGTAGCTGTACTGCAGGCTCTTGCCTGCTGCGTCGTTCACCTTCGTAATGCGGCCGAGGTCGTCGAAGGTGATCGCGACTACACCGGTCGAGTTGGTGGCGCTGGTTTGGCGGCCGGCCGCGTCGTAGCCGAAGGTGTCGGCCGTACCGCCCGGGTAGGCGCGCTTGGTGAGCAGGTTGCGTGGGTCGTAGCTGTACTGGGTAGCGGCGCCGTTCGCATCTTGGCGGGATGCCGTGTTGCCAGCGGCATCGTAGCTATAGTTGGTGATCTTGCCGAGCGGATTGGCAACGGAGGTCAGCAGTCCGCGAACGTCGTACCCATAGTGAGTCATCGCGCCATTGGGATCGGTCATCGATACCCGCAAGTTGCGCGCGTCGTAGCTATAACGGGTCGTGACATTGACTGTGTTGCTGGCCGGCTGGCCGCTGCGCCAGTTCTCGACAACCTTGGTGAGGTTGCCAACCGGGTCATATGAGTACGCCGTGACGACTCCGTCGGGCGCCGTTTGGCTGGTGCGCTGCTGGTTGAAGTCGTAGCCAGTCTGCGTGGTACGGCCGAGCCCGTCGGTGGTCGAGGTGAGGTCGCCCATCGCATCGTAGGTTCGGCTTGTTTGGTTGCCGAGCGGATCTATTTGTGTGGTCAGCAACCCGCCAGCGTCACGTTGAAGCGTGGTGATGTGTCCGTTGGCGTCCGTCTTGCTGACCTGTTCGTTCATGCTGTTGTACATCATCGAGACGGTGTGACCGTTGGGGTCGGTAACGCTGGTCTGGTTGCCGTCCGCGTCGTAGATGTATGTCGTCGTGCCACCGAGCGGATCGGTGATCTTGACCAGTTGTCCAGCTGCGTCGTAGCTGTAGCGAGTCACGGCTCCGGTCGGGTCCGTCTTTTTGATCAGACGTCCAGCGTTGTCATAGGTCTGCGTAACTACGCCGCCAGCGGGGTCTGTGGTGGTCGCGATCTCGTCTCGGAAGGTGTAGGTGTACTTGGTGGTGTGCCCGAGCGGATCGGTCACAGTCGTACGCCGACCAACCGCATCGAAGGTGGTGAAGGTCGCTCCGCCGGCGGGATCGGTCGTCTTTACCACTTGCCCGTTGGCGTCTCGCTGAAGATGCGTGACATTGCCGTTGGCATCTGTCTGACTGATGACCTGCCCGGCCGCGTCATAGCTGGTTTTCGTGGTATTGCCGTTTGCGTCGGTAGTGGCGATACGCCGGCCGAGAGCGTCGAGGGTGTACTTAGTCGTGTTGCCTAGTGGATCGGTTGTCGATGTGAGCCGGTCCTCGTTGTCGTAAGTGTTCTTGGTGACGCCGCCGTTCGGCAGAGTGGTAGAGACGAGGTTCAGTTCGGCGTCATAGCTGTACTTGGTAACGGCGCCTCGCCGATCGGTCAGCGAGATGAGCTGGTCATTGACGTCATACTTTCGCAGCTCAGTGGAGCCGTTCGGGTAGGTCGTCTCGGTCAGGTTGTCATCGGCGTCGTAGGTGTACTTGGTGGTGTGCCCGAGCGGGTCGGTGGTCGAGGCGAGGCGATTGGCGAGGTCGTACGTCTTCGTCGTTTCCCGGCCGAGCGGGTCGATCGTACGGACGAGGTTGCCTCGGCTGTCGTATTGGTAATGCGTGGTGTTGCCGTTTTCGTCACTGCTCGAGGTGAGATCACCCGCGGCGTCGTAGGTACGGGATTGCGTCGTCGCATCGGGGTTGGTAATCGTCGTTGGCAGGCCTTGGCCGTTGACCGAGTAGCTGTAGGTGCGGGGGCTGCCTCCGTCGCCTCCAGCGTCCGTCTTGGAGGTGAGGTCTCCGGCGCTGTTGTAGGTCGTGGCCGTTTCGTTGCCGAGCGGATCGGTCACGGACGACACCTGTCCGGACGGGTCGTAGCCGCGGTGGGTGCTGTTGTTCAGGGCGTTGGTGTCTGTGACCGGCTGTAGATCACCGTTGTAGTCCGTTTTGGTGATACCACCGAGCGCGTCGTCGACTTGGGTGACCTGACCGAGCGCGTCCCAGTGGTAAACGGTGCTGGCACCGGTAGCGTCGGTGTAGGTCGTGACTCGGTTGGTGTCGTCGTAGACGAAGCTGCGGTGCTGGCCGAAGGCGTTCGTCTGGTCGACCACGCGCGACTTGGCATCGTAGGCATTGGTCAGGAAAGTGATGCCGTCCTGGCCGACCTCCGAGGTCATGCGGTGTTGATCATCGTAGTGGAACTGGCGGACATTGCCGCTCGGCAAGGTGAGCGAGGCAAGGTCGCCGCCGTCGCTGTAGGCCAGGTGCCAGACGGTCCCGTCAGGGCGGGTGAAGGACGTGATGCGGCCGCTGTCATCGGTGGCGACGGTCACGTGTTGGCCGGCCTGGTCGGTGATGCTGGCCAACTTGGGGAACAGCGACCCGTCACCGCCGTAGGTCAGGGTTTCGGTATTGCCTTGCCGGTCCTCGGTACCGGTGAGCTTGGCTCTGCCGCTGACATCCTGCAGGAAGGTCAATTTGGTGCCGGTGGTGGTGGTCCACGTGAAGGTTGAGCTATCGACCTGCGTGAGCGAGGCGAACGCTCCAGGCGGACCGGTAAAGCCACCGCCGCCATCCGGCGTATAGAGCAGCGCGCGTCCGTCACTGAGGTTGATCAGGACCGACCCGTCACTGTACTGCTGCAGCCAATCGCCGTAGGCGAAATCCCAACCGAACCCGACAGGCGAGTCCTGGCCGGACTGGGCGTTGTAATCCAGGGTCAAATCAATGACCTGGTTACCGACGCCGGTCAACCTGATGGTCTTCTCGGCCGTAGAGAAGTTGCCGGTCGACATCGATACCGGCTCGGCACCATAGCGCAAGAACTGCTGGTATCCGAGATTGCGGAGTCGCTGCAGCTCTGCGGCGGACGGACGTGCTGGGAAGGTGCCGAGGCATTTGAATCCCTTGGCCATAAGCGTGTGAGCGATCGCCGTCGTTACCGCATTTATCAAGTACTGCGGATTGTCATGCCAGACCGGGAAGTCGTAGTTGTTGTCCATGTAGAGCATGAACACTTGGGCATAAGTACCACTCAAGCCATCGAACTCGGGATATGGAAGCGTCTCGCCCTTCGTTGGGCCGGTATTGACCGCGTCGAACGGCCTGCCCGTAAAGGCACCGACCTGCTGCACCAGCTCATCCCCGAACGCGAGGTCATCCGAACGCGGAGTAGCGAAGCTCTTCGAACCGCCCTCTGATGGCGAAGCTCCCCAAGGTGTGCCGAAGAGCCCATCCATCGACAAGGTCACCGCAACGTCAGCTGACTGCATCTGTGCCGCGCGCGCGGCGTTGCTCAGCGAATCGGCGGTTTGGGTCAGGGAGATGTTTGCGTCACACACACTTGGCAAGAGCGCTTGCACTCCTTGCGCAACCTCCAAGTTGACAGCAAAGGAGCCATAGGTGACGCCGTCCCACACCCCGAACGCATAGCCGTGATCCGGATCGAGCACCACCGTGGGGATAGTTCCGACAGCGCTTACCGCAGGCGCGAAGGGCGCAAAAACAGTGACAAGGACGGCCACGACTAGAGCGGCGATCGAGAGTCGGCCGCCGCCTCTACAAGTTGCCTGCGAGACCGATCGATGCTTCAGCCCCGCATGATCACGACCTCTACCCGGAGCTCTTACGAGGGAAGAGAAGGCGTGCAGCCCGCTGGCCGCAGCTTTGGATAGTGGTGTGCGGCGCAGATGCTCCACAGCGTCCCCCTGTAGGGGCGTGCGCATCCGCCGACACGCCCGTCGATAGCCAGCCAAATTAGTGTTAGAGCCGGCCGAGTTACGGGCGCCCAGCCGAGGTGAGCCGGACTTAACCAGTCTCTGTAAGCGGCGTCAATCTAAAACCCAAACTTCCGGACAGACTGTCAGGTATGAACGAAACTCAAGATCAAATCGGTCAACTTAGATGCCGATGCTCGCCAACCTGCCAACAGCGTTCGCGGACGAGCTGCGACGGGCGTGGGTGACTGGCCGATTATGCCGCCATCGCTGCGCAGCCGGCATGAGGATCTGCGTGAGCGCCAACCACCAAGACCGCCGCCCTTCCCGGCCACGGTCGAGCTCGTTAAGGAACTCAGAAACCGAGTGGACGCGGCCCTTTCGGGTACCGCGTCCATTCGATGTATATTAGGCAGTTACTCCGATTTGAGTGGTCCTGACGGGAATACCATCACACTTCCGTGACCATCTCTTACGCTTGGCGAACCGCGGCAGGCGTGTCCGGCAACGGTCCGAGGCCGTAACGCCACGGCAAGCCCAAGTGCGTCTCTCGCCCGAGGACGTCGACCGCCTGGCCGCGGCATACCAAGCTGGTTGTCGGACTAGCCAGCTAGCGGCGGAATTCGGCGTTCATCGGAATACCGTTCAACGATTGCTGAAAGCCCGTGGCCTCCAATTGGAGATTGGGCCGCGTCTTTATAGAGCGCATTCTCAACCAGGCTTTTGAAAATAACTTGTTCCCGGAGCGCACTCAAGAGGTCTTCGGAAACTGATGCCGCCGGGTGAGGAGTCGCGGATTAGGGCAGGCCGTCGGTCGAGATGTTCCCAGACGACGGCCTGCGCGGACGCAACTGGTTGGTGAGGCTTACGCTAGGCGACTGGTCTCGGCAGCGTCCACTCAGAGCCGCGGAACTTCCGGACCTGGTCTTGCGCCTTGTCGATCATTGTGGTGTCCATCTTGTCGGCGCCGATCAGATAGGCGAGCAGCTCAGAGCTGACCTCGTAGTTCTCGGCGCGGGCCATGATGCGGCCGCCGGTTGTGACCAGCACGTCGCGCCACAGGTCGCTGTCAATATGCCAGTCGACCTGGTTGAGCCGTCTGACTGCAAGAGTGCGGCCCACGCCACGGTCGGCCGCTTTGATCAACGCCTTGACGATGATCATGTGTGCAGCCGGTTTGAGGATTAGTCCCCACTCCTCGTGCTCCGCACGGATCTTGGGAACGTCCTCGGGGTTCTCGATCACCGTCCGGAAGGCGTCGACACCGCTGACGATGTCGCTCCACCATTCCTTGAGTTCCTCGTATGCGGCGTCCAGCCTCTCCTCGGATGGGCGCACGACGTCAACCTTTTCATCAAAGGGGTGTCCGGTGTGCTTGAGGATATCAATGACGGTGGAGTGGATCGCGCTAATCGTCGTCCATTGGGTGCTACGTGGGCTAATTGTTGTGGACTTCCAATTGACCAGCAGCTCGCCATTCATGCGGTGGGTACCGAGCGGTTCCTCCGAGTCAAGCAACTTGCGGGACAGGATCGCATTGCCATCGTCCTCGCTCGTGATGATGTTGTCGCTTCGGCCGGTGGGCCGAGCATTGCGGTTGATCTTGTTGAAGATCCGGCGGGTGCTCTCGCTAGTCGAGAACGGTAGGAAGATCACTGGTAGTTCATCGTCCGGGACGTTGCCGACCTCGGGGCCGGTGACCGGATTGCCCTTGTCGTCCTTGCCCTGGATGACGCTGCGCAGCGCTGCCCAGCGGTGCTGACCGTCGATGATGATGTACTGGCCGCCGTCGATAGTCAGGGCGCCGGTCTGTTCGAAGGTCTTGCGGTAGGCGGCGGGCACATCCTTGGCAAGGTACTTTCCGGCGGGTTCGTACTCGACATCGGCTTCCTGGAGCAACACGATGATTGAGCCGAAGAAGCGGTCGGCCGCGTGGGCGAGGTATGGCACGATCTCCTCGCGCACCCGCTTGTCGTTCAGCTCACGCTGGAGGCGCTCCTCGATGGACAGGCTGGCCCAGCTGTCGCGCTCGCTGGCGACGCGGGCAGCCTGGACAAGTTCCTGGGCGCGCATCTTGGTTTCGTAGTAGTCGTTGTTGCCTAGCTTGCCTCTTAGGGCGGGGATTGTGAGTGCCATTTGAATTCAGTCCTTATCAGGAGTCTTCGAGTCGGTCGTGGTGAAACGGATGCCGTTGGCGAGGGGCTGGAAACCGTGGATGTAAGTGCGTTCGAGCTCAATGGCGACCCGTTCGTCGCAGGTGATCCAGGAGAACTCGATCTGGCCAACTGGTGCTTTGATGGCTGCGGCGAGATCCTGGTTATGGCTCGCCCAGTAGTGCTGCCGGTAGCGGAGGTTGAGATTGCGCGTCCGGCCGATGTAGATGAAGCCCCGCAGGTCGTGGATAAAGTAGACGCCGCTCTCCGCGGGGACCAGCAGCGTCCACCCCTCTAGGAAGGCCACGGTGCCGTCGAGCCGAAGCATCGGCGGGTTGCGCGTGACCTCCTTCCGCCAAGTGGCCCATTCCGTGTGGGTCTGACACCGCACGGCACTCTTACCGACCGACGCGCGGTCACGGTTCAGCAGGGCTATGTTGGCTGCTGCTGTCACGATGCCTCTCCAATGTTTGTAACTTAGGCTGCTTTGTATTGGCTAACATTTGGACTGTATTCGCAAACAAGCAGCTATGTCAAGCAGACGGGCAAGGCGAGCGTCTGCATGACTTCAGCAGCCTGGCATGTGGGCTGCGGACGGATGGCTCGCCGGTTCGGCTACAGCCTGTTATTGGCAGCCGGTGACTGGCAGTCGGCAGTGCGCACGGTAACCTCGGCAGACTTTGAGTAGCCGAACGGTAGGAAGGAAGGTCTCCGAGTGGCAGTCGCGCCGGACTTCGTCCCGTGGATGCGGCAGCAGGTCATTGAGTGGGCCGATAAATATGGCGTTGACGTACGGCGGGCGTTTCCCGCCTGGTGCCTGCATTTTCTGTTTGAGGTAGAGGAGGACGACGCCTTCACCCAGACCGACACGCTGTCGCAAGGCGATGCCGGGTTGGACGGTTGGTACTACGACCGGGACGGTGGCGTCTTTCACCTATTGCAGGCCAAGTACCTCGACAACCCTGGCACCGGTCAGGTTGGCGGCGGCCAACTCGACCCGCTGTTGCGGGCCGCCTTGCTGCTGCAAGATCCCGTCAAAATTGAGGATGGCGTTCACCGAGACAAGTTGTCCTCGATCGCACTCGATCTGCAGCAAGCGTTGATGGATGACGTCGCCGTCTCGCTCGATTTCATGATCGCTGGATCGGTATCGGACCAGACAAAGAGCGAGAAAGAGGCGGCCGCTGAGCAGCTTGGCAGTAACTTTCGGGCCACTTTCTACGATCTCGAACAGTTGTGGTCGACACGGCTGGCCGACGACCCGATCGCTGACCTCAAGGGCGAGACGATCGAATTCGCCGTCGCTGGCGTCGACGAGCATTTTGAACGGGGCACGGTCGCGTTGAGCGGCGTGGAAAAGGTCGCGGTCGCGACGATCGATGGCCGATCTCTGGCTGATGCCGCCAGTAAGGCAGGACCCCGACTGTTCCACAGCAACGTGCGCTACTACCTTCGGCGCGCCAACCGCGTGAACAAATCAATGCTGGCGACGCTAGAAAGCCCGGAAGGCCGTGGTGCCTTTTGGCTTTACAACAACGGCATCACGATTGTCGCGGATAGCTTTGCGTTCAAGACGTCCAGCGACCAGACCGTACTGACGGTCGAGAATCCGCAGATTGTCAACGGCGCCCAGACATCGTCGGTGCTGCGCGATCGTCGGGCCAATTTACAGCCGGGCGATGTGTCGGTTCAAGCCAGGATCATTGCGGTCACCGAGGACGACCAAGGACGTGCCGCGCTCGAGCAGATCTCCGAATACACCAACAGCCAGAGCCCTGTACGGACCGGCGACCTGAAGTCGAATGAGCGACGGCAGCGGACCCTGCAGAGCGCCTTCGGCATGCTGATGCCGCCGGTCTTCTACGAGCGCCGCCGAGGCGAGTGGAATTCCCTAACCGCGGCGGCACGCCAGGGATACCACGGCGGGCGCGTCACAAAGGAAGACATCGGCCAGCGACACCTCGCCTTCCGCGGCAAACCGGCCGATGCCATTGCGAAGAAGGACTCCATCTTCGCTGAACTGGAGTCGGAGGCATTCGACACTACGGTTTCGGCGCAGGTCTACATGCTGGCTAACGTGCTGTACGAGCAAGCGGCCCGGCTGATGACCGTGAGCCACCAAGCCGAACTGCTCGCCCTGGTGCCAAGTTTCGCCAATCCGATCTCGGATGCGCCCGGCGCACCGAGCCAGATCGAGACGCTTCGCCGGGTGCAGAAGCTGGCCTGCGCTCACGCCATTGCACTGGCCCACGTCGTGCTTACCAAGCGCTACAGCAGCATCGCGGATTACCGCGCCAGCGTGTTGCGTGCGCGACTACTGGATGCGAATGATGCGACCGCCAAGGTCGTCTGGCGGCTTGTCTTCAAATCGATGCGGCTATGGCTGTCGTCACTACCGGACAAGTCAGCGTTGAAGGCGACGCTGCAGCGGAGCGAGGCTTTGACGCAGATCCGCGCAACGCTCGAAGACGACTTGGCCGACGAGGACTTGTCTGCCAAGCTGGCGAATATTGCAAATCAGACCCCCTGAAACATTCGGTGACCACGGATAGTGACGCTCCGCTGGCCGAGCGTCTGTTGCCATCCGTGTAGCGTGCCGATCCGCTCCGGGTACGTGTAAAGCCCAGCCCGCACTTCTGCTCGCGTCAGCCGCTCATACAGTGGTCGCCGCGGGTCACCGGGCCCGAGGAACTCCTCCTTGCGGTGCAGGAGGGGTGGATTGTCGGAGCGGCTGTAGTCCCGCCAATCCACCGAGAGGCGCCTCAGGTTCACTGTGACAGCGCTGGCTAGCGTGGGGTGTGCGTCGCGGTCGAATCGCGGATAAGACAGGTACGAGACCTGCGGCTCGGTGACCAACAGCTTGATCATGTTTGCTTGCTCGACCGTACCCGCCAGCACGCGGGCACAGGCTTCGTAGACGCGGAGGACAGGCGGCAAGAGTCCGAGGGCGTTCCGATGGACATAGAGCGCAGATGGGGTCTGCTTGCCAACGGTGCTCGCACGGGCTGAGACGAGGATCAGCGCCGGATCGCCGCAGGCGAGCAGCAGACGATCGGCTTGGACACAAGCTGCCTGGTAGGTCCCGAGGAGCACGCGGATGTCGAGCGCCAGGCTTGGCGGAAGCTGGCTGAAGCGTGGACGACGGCCGAAGCGGGACATGGCAATATAGATCAGCAATTCGTTGCGGCGCTGGATGCGGATTTGCTCCCACTGCTCGGGCTCGGTGACTTGTTGGATCAAACGTACCGCTCGACCGAAGCTTGCGAACGCCTCGCGGATGGCAGCCTCGGCGTCAGGCGCTAGTTCCCCGGCTCGTGGCGGGCGGGCATGCACGGTCAGAAAATCGAGCAACGGTGAGAGCACTGCCTTATGGGTCTCGTACACCTCGTGCGGGTCGACCTGGACTCGTGGCCGGTAGGTGTATGCCCGGGCAGAAAGGAACTCCTGCGCGTCCGCTCCATCGCGGAAGACGTAGAAGATGCCGGGTGCGGCTGCCACCGGTACGACGCCGAGCAGGTCACTGATCCAGTCCGCCAGTTCCTGCTGCTCGTAGAACTTCTGGAAGGTTCCAGTTCGTGTCAGGAGGCCGTCGCCGTGCGGTCGTCCGACGAGGTCCCGAGCATCCCATGAGAGCCGTCCCGACACGACGAGCACTCGTCGGGCTAGTGCCCATGCGCGCTTGAGGGCCGTCGCGCGTTCGGCCCGGTCTTCGATGACGTTGACGACGTAGCCGAGGTTGACGACGTCGGACTCTTGGAAGGCTGAGGACTTTCGAAAGGCTGGATCCCACCCGCTGACGTCATAGCCGAGGGCTGTCAGGTTGCGGAGGTCATCGCCCTTGCCGCAGCCGTAGTCGAAGCAGGACTGGCCGGATCGCAGGATGCCATCGGTCAGCGCCATGATCAGCGGACGTGAGAGGGTCGCGCGCGTCATCGCGGTGCGGTGACGGGCGACCCGATCGGTCATGCTGCCGTGGCCTCGCTGAGCCCGAGCGAGATCAGCCCGGCGATGTCCGTGACGCGCGGGTCGCCGACCAGGTAGCCGATGCCGCGGTGCAGGTGGAGGCGGAACTGCTGTCCAAGCGTGTCGTCGTCCAGTGGCAGACCGTCGCGGTGGCAGCGGTAGCGCAGCAGCGCCCATAGTTCATCGCCATGATCGCCGGCAAAGACCCGCCAGGTCATCTCGACGTTGCTGTCGAAGACTAGCTTGACGACCGGCGGTGGAGCCGGCTCCGCTAGGGATCTGCAGATTGCCCAGCGGCAGAGCACGTTCCACTGGGTAATGCCGGTGCGTCGCTTTAAGGTGATCAATTGATCGCGGGCAGATTGCGTGAGACGGATGTGTTCGACGCTCATGGTTACTGTCCCCAGAAGTAGCCGGTTTCGACGGCGGTCGCGTTGGTGGTCGGATCAAACTCCAGCCGGTAGGCCCGTCCCACCTTGGTGCGGAGTTGGTCGTAGGAATCCTTGTCAATCTCGGTGTCCGTCGATAACAGGATGACTTGGTGCGAGGCGTGTGGGAAGTAGCGCTCGATGAGGTGCTTGCGGTGGGAGCCGTCGAGGCGGCCGAGTGGCGTATCTACGATCATCGGCAGCGGTTGACCAGCGGCCCGGGCGAGCCCCCACAACAGCGCGACCGCCAGGAGCTGGCGCTCGCCGGCTGACAACTCGTTAGCGGTCAAGGTGCGAGCATGTGCTCCGGAGAGTGCCACCGTGTGCGTGACGGGGTCGATCTGCACCGCCGTCACCAGGTTGTCCTTACGGAATAGTCGGTTGAGCGCCTCCAAGATCAGCTCCGAGATCCGCTCGAGATGACGTTCGGTCGCCGCCACTCGCAGCGTCTCCAACGTGGCACGCACCCGATCGACATGGTCAACCAGGCGGCGATCATCGTCGGCAACGAGGCTTGCTTGGGCTGACTTGTCGAGGGCCGCTTCGTACGCGGTTGTTGCCTTGTCGCGCTCGGACTTGAGCATGCCCAGCCGTTCCTCGTTCTGGGTCAGTGCGGCGTGGCGGCGGATCGCTTCGGTAGACGCCCGCTCCATCGCCTCCCGCAGCGGCGCGAGGGCGTCAGCGTCCGGGATGGTCACGAGCATTCGTTCGGCCTGCTCCAAGTCGGCCAGGAGGCTCTGGCGTCGCAATATGAGCCCCTTCAGCCGGCGGCGCACCGTCGGCAGCACGGTTGCACGGAGCGGCTCGATGACCTCCGGTTCCCGCAGACCGCTGATCCGCGGCACCTCACTGGAGGCGTGTCGCGCCGCTGCGTCGCTCGCCAGAAACTGCTCGATCGCCTCCAGCGCGCTTGTCCGGACCTTGGCAGCCCGAAGCTGGGCCATCACCTGCTGATCACGTTCGGTCACAACACTCAATACGATTTTGTCGCGGTTAGCGGTGCGCTCCAGTTCCGTCTGCTCGCTCAGGCTGCCGAGTAGCTCCATGACCTGCAGCATCGGCGCGACGTCGGCAGCTTCGTGTCGGAGCTGATCGTCAACGTCACGCAGCTGTGAGCGCAGCACCTGTAGACGCGTCTCTGCGGCATCGCGCTGGTCGAGCAACGCGCCGCCTGCGGCACGGTACTTCTCCGTCAGTTCGTGCAGCTCCTTATCAGTCCACTCGGCGGAGGTTCGAGCACTCGCCGCCTCAGCCGCCGCCGCTTCCGCCGATTGGCGGGCGGCGGCCATCACTTGCTTGCGTTCTTCCACGGCGATCCGCAACTCGTCGGGAATCTCCGCCCCTCGATGGCGTCGCCGTAGTACACCGAGGTCGGTACCGAGGCGGTCAATGAGATCCAGGCCCAGCAACGAGGCGAGTGCCGAGCTGAGCACTTGGCGCGACCGGTCGAGGTCGGCTAGGGCTTCGATTCGCTCACCGTCGAAGAAGAACAACCCGGCGATGCCGCGCGGCAGGAAGGTCTCGACATGCTCGCTCCAGGTGGAGGTCAGCGCCTCATCATGCTTGCCGTCGACGGCGACGAGGAGGATCTCACGCATTGCGGCACCGGTGCTGCGCCAGCGGCGACGGATCCGGTAGGTGTGCTCCGCACCCTGCTGATAGGCCCGGAATGTCAGCTGGACGGCGGCGCCTTCGGTGTCCGGCACGCCGTGATGGATAAGACTGCGCAGGTAGGAGTCGTAGCTGCCACTGCGCCGTCCCGACGGCTGGGACAACGAGCCGTACAGCGCCAGGTGCACCGACTCCAGAATCGTGGTCTTGCCGGCCCCGTTGAGCCCGCCGATCAGCACGACCGGCTTGCCTGCGAGCGGCGTCAGCTTGATCGTGTGCTTGCCACGGAATGTGCCGACGTTCTCTAGCGTGAGTTCGTCGAGGATCACGCCGTCACCTCATCCGCGTCGCGCTCCCTGATGAACGGATCGCTGTTCGGGGATTCGTCATCGGGCGTGTGCTCGACGCGTTCCATGGCAGCTTTACGCCGGTGGGCACGCAGCGTTGCATCCGCTTCGTCGTCGTAGAAGCCGCGGCGCAGTGCGCGTTCTAACGAGTCGAAGAGGCCGGCTCGCCGTGCCTGGGCGCGGTGTCGCTGCTCGACGTCCAGGAGTTCGCGGACCATCTCGAAATGCAGCCGGTCCTCGCCGACGATGTCGCGCAGCGTTTCGATCATGTCGGGGCCGAGTGGCAGGTGTTCGTCCAATGGCCTGCCCGGGTAGGCCTCACCCATGGCCTGCTCATAGATGCCCGGCAGATGGTCCTCGAACTCATGCTTCTCGACCACCCATAACCGCCGGATCTCCTCCAGCTCAGCGAGCGTGACCAGCTCAAGTGACCGGACGTAGGTCGGACCTTCGGCGCGGATAAAGGCCTGCGCTTCGAGTAGCCGCCTGAGCCAGTCCTCTCGCGACGTCTGGGTGTACGGGCCTGGGATCGGCTGGCCGTGGAAGAGCTGCACTGAGCCGTTCATCCGGCGAAAGTCGCGCAGGTGCCGGTCATCGGCGACATCCAGCGCGTTCCGCAGGTCCAGGAGCGGCAGCATCCACTCCTTTTCCTCATCGTTTTGGATCATTGCTGACATCGACTTGTCCTTGTCGACGAGCGTGCACGTCCAGCAGCCGAACCGGCTGTCACCACAGCTGGGTGTGCTGGAGTCGACCACCAGCGGGCACTCACCGTCGGCCGAGGCCCCCTGGTACATGGTCAGCAGCTCCTTATTGGAGTAGCCCCACGGGTTCTTGCGCTGCATCAGAAAGGTCCAGACGTCATCGTTGGACCAATCCTCGACGGGCGAATAGACGAGGCAGTTCGGCAATGCCTCGTTCGGGCTAAGCAGATCGCGGACGCGCTTGGCTTCGAGCGCGGCCATGCGGTGTGCACGTCCAGCGCTCTCCGCTTTGCGGGTGCCGAGCACCAAGATGGCTTCGCCGTGGTCGCGGACCATGTCGCGGATGAAGGTGTTGGACGGCTTGATCTTGAGTCGCTCGGTGCACCAGCGGAACTTCGGCCGCGGTGCCGGATAGCCGCGCCCGATCAGGTTGACCCAAAAGGTGTCTGAGACAGCCGGCGTCAAGCGATGGGACGTGAGCGGCAGGCCCTTGGCGTCTGCCGCCTTCGCCATGACCTCAAGCGAATGAGTGACCCAGGCTGCGACAACCGGATTCTCCACCAACGTATCGGTGCTGATGACGCGGACCGGCTTATGACGCTGGGTAGCGTCAAGCCCTTCGAGCGCCAGCCAGACGATCTGGAGCACGGCGGTGGAGTCCTTGCCGCCCGAGTAGCCGACGACCCACGGCACCTCGTCGGCCAGGTACAGCTCCTGGGTTTGGGTCACCAGCGCATCGACGGTAGCGGCGAAGCCGTCGTCGTCGAACGCCGACCGGCGCTTGGCTCGGACGGACAGGCTGCGCGTCACTTGGTTCCTCCTTGGAATGCGTCCTCGGCCCGCTGTTCGTCCGGCGGCAGGGGAAGGTCAAGGGCAGTGCGGATGGCAGCGGTCGTCAGCAGCAAGTTGGCGCTGCTCTTGGAGACCCGTCCGCCGATGACGGCTCGACCCTCCCAAGTGCCGCTGGCGCGGTGCCAGTCGAGCGTGCGCAG
Organism: Jatrophihabitans sp.; assembly: GCA_035248685.1. Taxonomy (GTDB): domain Bacteria; phylum Actinomycetota; class Actinomycetes; order Mycobacteriales; family Jatrophihabitantaceae; genus Jatrophihabitans_A. Next base: position 9,181 of record DATFHF010000063.1, on the reverse strand, counting down.
CTTGCGTAAGGTTGGCGTCCACGACGAGGCAGCCTTCTTGCGGTCGAGCAGTGTGCGCCCGACCTTGCCGAGAGCGTGCAGAACGATGCCATGGGTATGGATGAAGTCCTGCCGGACCTCCCCCGCGGTGATCTCCCGGTCGTAGGCCTGACGCCACTCGGGGAACTGGTCGGCGACCAGCTCCCAGAACTGCGTAGCGAGATCGACACGACGTTCGAACGTCTCCTGCTCCTGACCTTCAAGGAGAGCCTTGTTGGCGGCATACAGCGCCGACAGCGTGAACAGCTTGCGCGAGCGCTGAGCTAGATTCGACGTTTCCGTCTCCGTAACGTCACGCAAGAAGGCGGATCGCATCACCACCAGACGGGTCAGCGCCGACATCTCGTCCCGATGGTCGTACAGCACGCCGATCGACTTGGCTGGCCGAACGGCATAGCGGTTCAGATCGGCGAACATCTGCTGACAGCGCGCCAAACCCAGGTCCAGGTACATGACAATGGCGATGCTCTCATCGCCTAAGTCCGGGCTCTCAGACAATGCCTGCTGGATGGCGGCCCGTCGGTGCTGACCGTCGTTGATCACAAACTTAGCCGACATAGGGATGGTCAGCATGCCTACGCGGTCGCTCAGGCTCCCTCCAGCCACCGGGTCGAAGCGCACATCGGCGTCGACAGATGCGGTCAGCGCTGAAAACACGTAGTTCTCGGGATTGTCGAGCATGTAACGGGCGATATCTGGCACGCGGCCCTTGTTGAGGGTTCGTTGGGCTCGCATTTCAGCTGGCAGCTCCTCGTCGTCGAACATAAAGAGGCGAGGAATGAGCCGCAGCGGGCACATGGTCACGTAGTACTCGCGGCCTGCCTGCACGCCGCGAATGGCCGGAAAGACGTACTCGAAGGTGCCTGTTCTCGACCGGGCAGTTGCCCGTTTGTCGATCTTGGAATCTGTCACCTTCCATCCTTACCAGGACAGACGCGGTGTACGGAAGAGGAGATCCGAACATGAGGCCGTGGTCCTCCGAACATTGGTCCAAACGTACGCGTAGGGTGCGGGGCATGATGGTAGGCGCACCGACCGACAGTTTCGGCGGGACCGAGCCAGCGGACGGGCCGGACGGCCAGGTCTACTTGGACAATAACGCCACGACCCCTGTGGATTCCCGCGTCGCTGCTGAGGTCCTCACGTTCATGGCGCATGAGTATGGCAACGCGGGGAGTCGGACGCACAGCTTTGGCCAGATCGCCAAGGAACGGGTCAACCGGGCACGCGAAGAGGTGGCAGCCGTTGTCGCCGCCAAGCCCGAAGAGGTGATCTTCACTAGCGGCGCGACCGAGAGCAACAACTTGGCGATCCTGGGCCTGGCGGTGCATGGTCAGAACGTTGGCAAGCGGCATATCGTGTCGACGGCTATCGAGCACAAGGCAGTGCTGGAGCCGCTCGACGTCCTCGCGAAGCGCGGCTTCGAGATCACCCTGGTGACGCCCGAGCCGGGGGGTTGGGTCCAGGCCGAAACCATCCGAGACGCGCTCCGCCCGGACACGCTGCTCGTTTCGGTTATGGCGGTGAACAACGAGACCGGCGTCGTCCAGCCGGTCGAGGAGATCGCCGCCGTGCTGGCAGACCACGACGCCTACTTCCACGTCGATGCCGCGCAGGGCTTCGGCAAGCTCATCGAGCCTCTGTGCTCGCCACGCATCGACATGATCAGCGTCTCGGGCCATAAGGTCTTCGCCCCAAAGGGCATCGGCGCACTAGTGGCACGCCGGCGAGGTTACAAGCGGGCGCCCCTGGAGCCACTGATGTACGGGGGCGGCCAGGAACGCGGCCTGCGGCCGGGCACGCTGCCGGTGGCGCTCATTGCCGGCTTGGGTATGGCGTCGGCGCTGGCGCTTGAGGAGCACGATGAGCGGGAGGCGCGAGCGGCGGCGACCAAGACAAGGGCGCTGGCGGCTCTGGCTCCGCTTGGCATCGTGCTCAACGGTGATGACAAGCGGACAGTCCCGACCACACTGAACCTAGCTGTGCCTGGTGTCGACTCCGAGGCAGCGATTGTGGCACTCAAGGACATCGTGGCTATCTCCAATGGCTCGGCCTGCACCTCGCAGAGCTACGAGCCGAGCCATGTCCTGGCTGCGGCCGGGCTGCCGGACGAGCAGATCGCTGGCGCACTGCGATTTTCGTGGAGCCACCTGACCGAGAAGGCTCCATGGGACGTCATCGCCAGCAGGCTGGCGTCGCTGCGGCTTGCATGAAGGCCGACTGGATGTGGAGGTACGCGGTAAAGGCGTCGGGGCGCGACTGCAGCACCCAGACTGGACGGGTCGGCACCATCAAGTGCTATTAGGCAACTGTCCAAAGCCTCACAGCAGGCCTGAGGATCAGGTAGACACATTAATGTCGAGCGAGGGCGGCGGCGAAGCCGAAGGCTTCTCCATACCTGCGCAACGCGATGCCTGCTACCGCAAGGCCGAGCAACTCGGGGTATCAGTAGCGGCCGAATACGTGGATGCCGGAGAATCGGCTCGCTCGGCGGACCGGCCGGACCTGCAACGGATGCTGCGCTACCTGGCTGCGGAGCCCATCAGCTACGTCATCGTGCATAAGGTCGATCGGTTGGCCCGGAACCGTGCCGATGATGTCGAGATCAATCTGGCCATCCAGCGGGGCGGTGCCCGGCTGATCTCCTGCACTGAGAACATCGATCAGACGCCTTCCGGCATGCTGCTGCACGGCATCATGAGTTCCATCGCCGAGTTCTACAGCCAAAATCTGGCGGCCGAGATCGTCAAAGGCACCGAGACCAAGGTTCGGCTCGGCGGGACGCCGACGTTGGCCCCGATCGGCTACCTGAACGTGCGGCAGCTTATCGACGGCCGCGAAGTCAGGACCGTCGATGTTGACCCGGACAGAGTCGAGCACATTCGCTGGGCGTTTGACGCCTACGCCACCGGCCAGTGGACGCTGAACCAGCTGGCTGCGGAGTTGGCGGTCCGCGGCTTGATGACCCGGCCGACCCGCACCCGCATAGCCAAGCCGCTGCCGGTAAATAAGGTGCACGAAGTCTTGCAGAACCGCTACTACACCGGTGTCGTCACATGGCGCGGTGTCGAGTACCCCGGCAAGCACCAACCGCTGATCAGCCTGTCCATCTTCGAGCGTGTCCAAGAGGTCATGCGCGGCCACAGGACCGCTGGAACCAAGCCGCACCGCCACCCGCGCTACCTCGCCGGTTCTCTGTTCTGCGCCCGATGCGGCTCCCGGCTCATCTACAGCCGATCGACCAGCAAGACCGGCGCCCGCCACGGGTACTGGCTCTGCAACGGCCGCCACAATCTCAAGAACGGTTGCCAGCTGCCTGGCTTGGCCGAGGAACGAGTCGAGTCCGCGATCGTCGAACTGTGGCAGCGGGAGAGCCTGCCGGCACCGTTCGCCGACGAGCTGCGGCAGGCGCTGTTGGCCGACCTAGCCGACTACGTCGCCACCACCCAGACGGAGGAACGGCGGCTGCGGGAGCGCGTCAGCGCCATCAAGCGCGAGCGCGTCAAGTGGGCCGAGAAGGCGATGGAAGAGGTCGTCCCTGCCGACATCGCGCGGACCAAGCAGACGGACCTCTCCGCGCAGCTCAAGCAAGCCGAAGCCCGATTGACCCAGTTCTCAACCTCAAGCCTCGAACATGAACAGCTGATCCGCACACTCACCCAGCTGATCGTCGACTGCGGACGCGTCTACCGGGACTCAGACGATGAGACCCGCCGCGCCTACAACCAGGCTTGGTTCGAACGCATCCTGCTTGACATCGAGGGCCCCCGCTGCATCGTAACGGCGCCTCGACGTACCGAGGCCGTCCAAGCGGTCAAAACTGCCGCGATCCGGCCACAGACGGCGCGGCCAGCGGTCAGGACTACTTCGGGGGCCCAGACACCGAATGGACGCGGCCCTCTCGGTTACCGCGTTCATTCGGTTGCACCGGGTGTGATAACACCCTGTTTGGTGGAGGTGCCGGGAATCGAACCCGGGTCCTTCGTCGCTTTGATGGGTCTTCTCCGGGCGCAGTGTGCGTTGTCGCTACTCGGCCTCACCGATCATGCACACGTGTCGGTGTGACAGGCCCAGTCGCTGTGATGTGTCCCGTCCTGCCCCGCGACCGGCCAGGACGGTGAGTCACCTAGCTGATGCCAGCATCCGGGCCGGTGACGAACCCGGGCTGACAGACCCGTTATCGCTGATTAGGCAGCGAGAACGAAGTCAGCGCGATTGGAATCGGCGCTTATTTTTGGTTGCATCGCTTTTTTAACGAGGTCAGCAATGCGGTCCTCGGCCCGCTTCCCCACATCTCGACGGCCGAAGTCGAGACCATTCACCCCCTGGTCTTGATACAACGATGACTCGACCATCATGCCATGACCGGTCAGCCGGCGCCGCTGACTTACCCTGACACCAGGGTATGGTTCACCCAGGCAAAGTACCCCCGGTGGGTACCTGAAGGGGGCTAAGCATGAGCCAGCAGCAACCAGACGGGCACTCACCGGGCTACCTGGACAACAAGCAGGCCCACCTCACCCGGCTCCGCCGAATCGAGGGACAGGTCCGCGGCCTACAGCGCATGGTCGAGTCCGAGACCTACTGCATCGACGTGCTCACCCAGGTCTCGGCGGTCACCCGAGCCTTGGAATCGGTAGCCCTCGGCCTGCTGGACGAGCATCTCAACCACTGCGTCAGCCATGCCATTCAGTCCGGCGGCAACGACGCCGAGGCCAAGATCAAGGAAGCCTCCGCCGCCATCGCCCGGCTGGTGAAATCCTGACCGAGCGGGTCAGCTAATCGGCACCCAGTCCGCCGGCCGCGGCGCCAACCCCAGCAGCCAGCTGAACGCCTGCGCGCACCGTTCGGACGCCTGACCGTCCCCGTACGGATTGTGGGTGGACGGCGGCAACGACCGGTTGGCCAGCCGCTCGGACACCGCCTTGACCATCGCATCGGCATCCAGGCCGACCAGAGTGGCCCAGCCGGCCTCGATCCCCTCCGGCCGCTCGGTCACCGACCTGGCCACCACCACCGGCAGCCGCAAAGTCGGCGCCTCCTCCTGGATCCCGCCGGAATCGGTGAGCGAGACGTCGGCCCGGTGCAACAACGCCAGCATGTCGTCATACGGCAGCGGCGGCAGCAAGTCGCAGCGGTCGACTCCGCTCAAAACGTCCCGGACGTCCGCAGCCACCGCCGGGTTGGGGTGGGTCACCACCGCCGCGTGCAGCCGCGGGTGCTGCTCCAGCAGCGTCCGAACCGCCCCGGCCACCGCGCGCACCCCTTCCCCCCATGCCTCCCGACGATGAACGGTCACCGCCAGCAGGCTGCCGTCACCCCGGTAGCTGATCGCGTCCACCAACGGCCGGTCCAGGATCTGCGGCAGCAGCACATGCAGCGCATCCACCACGGTGTTGCCGGTCACCACCACGGTGTCGCCGTTGCGACCCTCGGCCGCCAGCGCCCGGGCCGCCATCGGAGTCGGCGCCAGGTGCAGGTCAGCCAGATCGGCCAACAGCGTCCGGTTGGTCTCCTCCGGGAACGGTTGCTGGCGATCGCCGGTGCGCAGGCCGGCCTCCAGATGCACCACCGGGATCGACAGCATCGCCGCCGCCAGCCCGACCGCCATCGCGGTGGAGGTATCCCCCTGCACCAATACCGCAGCCGGCCGGTGCGCCCGCAGGTAGCCGTCCACCGCGGTGATGGCCAACGCGATCAGCTCGTTCAGCCCGCCGTCCTTGCGCTGAAGGCCGAGGCTGGCGTCGCAGGCCAGCCCGAACGGCGCCAACGCCTCGGCCACTCGACCGGGCTGCTGGCCGGTGTCGACCACCACCGGCTCCAAGCCCGCCCCGAGCAGCGCCGGCACCAGCGGCGCGATCTTGACCGCCTCGGGCCGGGTGCCGACCACCAGGGCGACGCTGCGTTCCATCCCAAACCCCTGAGCTGAGCGTTAAGTAATTGTCAGATCCCAGTATCTCCTATCGAACGGCGCGTGTCCTCCCTACGGGCGAATCAACCGGCCGTACGAGGCAAACGTGCGCACAACTTCGAACCCGACGGACGAATAGAGCGCGCCGGCACCCTGCCCGTTGTTGGAGTCCACCCCGAGCGCCGCGGTGCGGTAACCCTGCTCGGCACAGGCCCGCAAGGTGGCGGTCAGGCACGCCCGAGCCACCCCTCGGCCCCGGGCCTGCTGCCGGGTACCGACCAGATCGATCCACGCCTCGCCCTCGGCCCACTGCCGCACCAGCACATAGCCGAATACACAGCCGGCCTGGTCCAAATGCAGGTAGCTGGGCTGCGGGCGGAATGTACGCGAACCCACCAGGTCCTGCCACTGCTCGACCGTCCGCGGCGACGATCCCCAGTGCGTGCTGAACGCGTCGTTGTGCGCGAGCCTGGTGGCCTCGCTCAGCTTCGGACGGTACCGGCTGACCGGCAACGCCGGCTCAGGCAGCGGCTCGCCGGGCAATGGCCTTTCCATGTCGTGGTAATACCGAACGATCCGATAGCCGCGATGGGTCAACATCGGCCGGGCCGGACAGCCCGCCAGCCCACCGGAAGCCCGCAGCATCACCTCGACGCCGGGATGCCGTTCGGCGGCAACCGTCGCGGCCCGCGCCTCCAACCGGTCCATCAGCTGCCGGCCCAGTCCTCGACCTCGGTAGTCCGGATGGACGTCGCCGCCGAGCCAAGCGGTGACCTGGCCGTCCACCGGTGTCATCGCCACCCGCAGCTGGCCGTAGCCGGCGAACACTCCGCCGACCCGGACCCCGATCAGATCGTGCTCCGGGTCCACACCTGCCTCGTGCAGTTCCTCGACGAGGTCCTCCGGCTGGCAGGTCTCGCCGGTGCGGTCGACCTCGGCCAGCAGGTTGGTCAGCTCCGCCCATTCGGCCACATCGGCCTCGGTCAGCGGCGCCCAGCGCACCGTCATTGCACAACCCCTTGCCACCTTGTCAGCCGAACCCCATCAGGGCGGCGCCGTTGTGCCACAGCACGGCACGCAGCCAATCATCGCCGAAGCCCCAGTCGATCAGCGACTGAATTTGATGGGCATAGCAATACGGAATGTTCGGAAAATCGCTGCCCAACATGATCTTGTGCCCGAGGTCGCGGTAGGCGCGCAAGGTGTCGGCCGGGATCGGCGCGAGCCGGTTCAGAAAACCGGTGCCGACCATGGTGGTGTCCAAATAGACATTGCGGTATCGGACGGCCAGCGCCAGGTGCTCGGCATACTCCGGTGCCCCGGCGTGCGCGATCACCGCCGTCAACGCCGGATGCCGGCGCAATACCAGCCCGATCGGCCCCGGGCCGGTATGCGCGCCCGGGATTGGTCCGGAACCGCAGTGCACCACCACCGGCACGCCGGCCTCGGCCAGCAAACCCCAGGCCTCGTCCAGCAGCGGATCGCTCGGGTCGAACCCGCCGACCTGCACGTGCACCTTGAACACCCGGGCGCCGGCCGCCAGCGCGGTCCGGACGTCGGTAGCCGCGCTCGGCTCTCCGAAGAACGTCGCGCTGTGCACGGCTTGCGGATGCGCCGCGGCGAAATCGGCACACCAGCCGTTCAACCAGCCGGCCATGCCGGGCTTGTGCGGGTAACACAGCGTCGGAAAGTGCCGGACGCCGATCGCGGCCAGCGTGGCCAGCCGGCCGGCCTCCGACGTCCGGTAGTGGATCGGCCAGGCCAGGCCGTAATGCCGTTCGGCGTCGTCGAAGTAGCGCCAAACCTTAGCCAGCATGGCCGGCGGCAGAAAGTGCACGTGGATGTCGGCCAGCCCCGGCAGGCCGAGCCGTCGCCAGACGCCGACCACCTCGGCGTCGGTGAGTGCGCCGTCCGGCATGCTCAGTCGGTCATGCCCTTGGCACGCCTACCGAGCGCCCGGCTGACCTCCCGGTCCGCATCGCGCTTGGCCAGATCCTGGCGCTTGTCCCAGGTTTTCTTGCCCTTGGCGAGCGCTATCTCGACCTTCACCTTGCCGTCACTGAAGTACAACGACAGCGGGACCAGGGTCAGCCCGGACTCCTTGGTCTTGCCGATCAGTCGCAGGATTTCGGCCTTGTGCAACAGCAACTTACGCACCCGGCGCGGGGTGTGGTTCGTCCAGGATCCGAAGGCGTACTCCGGGATGTGCACGTTGTGCAGGTACACCTCGCCGTCATCGATGGTGGCAAACGCGTCGGCCAACGAGGCTCGGCCCAGCCGCAACGACTTGACCTCGGTGCCCATCAGCGCGACCCCGCACTCGTAGGTATCGATGATGGAGTACTCGTGCCGGGCCTTCTTGTTCTGTGCCACCAGCTTGCGGGCCGGTGCCTTGGCCGAGGCAGCCTTCGACGAGGCCTTCTGTGCGGAGCTCACGAGGACAACGCTACCGGCCGGCAACAAGCCCTATAGCCGGACGTAGAGCCGCAAGGTCAGCCAGGCGGTTCCCGCGGCCAGGATGACGCCGGCGATCAGCCCGACTCCACCGGCCAAAATGATGTCGTTGCCGAAGATCGGCTGGAGGATGCGGGATTTCACCTGATCACCGAGCAAGCCGTCCAGGAAGACCATCTTGGCCACCCAGTTACCGATCATGGCCAGCACCGCGCCGACCGCGGCGGCCACCATCGCCTCGATGACGAACGGTAGCTGGGTCATCCACCGTGACGCGCCGACCAGCCGCATGATGCCGGTCTCGTTGCGGCGTTGCTGCGCGGCCACCTGGATGGTGTTGGCCATCTGCAACAAGGCACAGATGCCGACGATGAAGGCCATCACGAACGAGCCGACCCGGCCGGTGTCGAACAACCGCAGCATGGTCTTGAGGCTGACGTCCTGGTTCTGCACCTGGTCCACGCCGGCGGCCCGGGCGTAACGGGTGGCCACCGGCAGGTAATCGGCCTTCAGATCCTTGAGCTTGATGGTGAACGAGGGTGGGATGGCGCCGGGCCCGGCCTCGTCCACCACCGAGGCGCCGAGGCGCTGCTTGGCGATCGCGATTGCCTGGTCCTGGTTGATGTATTCCACGCTGGTGATCTGCGGGTCGGACTGCAGCCGGGATTGCAGCGCCAGCCGCTCCGGGTCGGTCACCTGGTGCTTGCAGTTGGAGCCCGGGGTTTGGTTCGCGGTCGCGGTACACAGGTAGATCGAGACGTTGATCTTGTCCTTGTA
>DATFHF010000062.1:0-21911 GCA_035248685.1 Jatrophihabitans sp. | reverse complement strand
CCCGTGGACGCTGGCTTCGCCGTCCGGACCGGGGACCGGTGCGGCCGACCTGCAGGCCCGGCGCCGGCTGGAGGGAGCGCCGCACCTGTACGCCGGCGCGCCGCGGCTGTACGCGAGTGCCGCTAGCCGGCTGTTGGCCGCCGGCCCCGGTATGACCTGGACGCCGATCATGGTGCTGCCCGCCAAGCAGATCATCGACGTCACCCTGCTGCCGGTGTTCACGGTGGCGCCGAACCCGACCTCGGGCACCGAACAGGTCACCATCACGATCACCCCGTCCATGCAGTCGACACCGCCCGCCCCGGCCGGCACCCCGCCCACGCCGATCGGCCAGGTCAGCCCGCAGTCCTTCGACTGGCTGATCGAGGCCCTGATCAAGTGGGGCATGCAGACCCTGATCGGTGCCACCACTGGTCCGATCACCGCGGTGGATCTGCTGTTGATCTATGAGGATTTGACCGCCGCCGACATCTCCCAGCGCGGTTTCGACTACACCGACCTGGCCAGCTTCCTGGCTGACAACCTGGTCTTCGCGCTGACCGCCCCGGACCTGTCCCGCAACCCGGCCACCGAGCTGCCGTCAGCGGTGCTGCCGATGCTGCCGCCGCTCACCATGACCCCGGAGGGCCAGCCGGCGGTGGACTTCAGCCAGGCTCCGCAGGTGGGAACCGACTACCAGCAGTTCGTCCAGTCGATCCTCGACAAGCTGGTGGTGAACTACGGCTACGACCGGGCCCCGGATCCGATGGCCGGCCAGTCCGGCAATGGGCTCGCCGGACGGCAGCGGACCATGCTGCGCGCCGGCGGCGAGCCGATCACCGAGGCGCTGTTCGCCGACTGGCTGCTGATGGTGGCCCGCTCGTCGGTGCAGATCGCGGTGAATGAGCTCAAGCAAACCGCGTACGACAGCTACGCCGGCCAGTCGCTGGCCGCGCTGGCCGCGGCGCTGGCCCCGGCCGTCGCTTACAAGGTCCGCGCCGGTGACACCATCGCCTCGATCGCCGAGCTGTTCGGGATCTCAACCGCCGCGCTGACCGCGGCGAACGGCTCCACCATCACGCCGGGCCAGGTGCTCACGGTGCCGGCGCCGACCGCGATGGCCGACTACGTGACGCTGCCGGGGGACACCCTGGCCGGCATCGCCACCGGCTGGTCGGTCAGCCAGGACGCCATCGTGGCAGCCAACCCGGCCGGCACCGACTTCAGCCAGCCGGGTACGGCGGTTCAGATCCCGGTGCCGGCTGCGCTGTTCGACCTGGCGGCGGCGAACCTGACCCCGCCGCTGGCCGCCACCCCGCTACCGATCGGCGGGCTCAGCCATGCCGTGCGGGCCGGCGATTCACTGAGCCTGGTGGCGGGGGAGTTCGGCACCGACTCGGCGACCCTGGCCGGTTCGAACGCCAACCAACCCGGCCTGCTGCTGGCCAACGGCACCGCCACCGTCCAACTGGCGCGGGCCGACGGCACCGGCGCGCAGTACACCATCGCCACCGGTGACACGCTGAACCTGATCGCCGCCTACGTCGTGGTGCGCGACCTGAACGGCGCCGGGCAACCGGAAGGTGCCTGGTACGCCAACGCCATCACCACCGCCAACGGCCCGTTCGACGGCACCAGCCCGCTGCAGGTGCCGCTGGTGCAGCGCACCGCGACCGGGCTGCTGCAACAGACCGGGGTGGTCAGCTACCCGCCCAAGGCCGGCGACACGATCGAGCTGATCGGCGGCTACTTCACCCTGGCCCAGCTCTATCCGGACAGCCTGGCCACCGTGGTGTCGCAGCTGGAGCAGCTCAACCCCGGCCTCAACCCGGGCAACGTCCCGGTCGGCCGGACGATCACGCTGCCGGTGCGCTCGCACGTCATCGTGGCCGGTGACACGCTGGCCGGGTTGGCGGCCCGGTTCGGCCTTCAGGTCTCGGATCTGGCCGGCCAGCAGGTCAACGCCACCGCCGCCATCCTCACCCCGAACGCCACGGTCCAGTTGCCGGCCGGCCTGCGCTACCCGGTGCCGGCCAACAGCACGCTGCAGTCGCTGGCCGCGACGCTGGCGCTGACGGTGGACGCCCTGGTCGGCCGGATCGGTGCGGTGCCGTCGTTGTTCGTCGCCGGCACCGCACTCGCACTGCCGAACGCCCGACAGGCCGACGTGGACACCCTGATCAAGCAGCTGATCGGTAGCGGGCAGACCGCGAGCGTGGCCGGCATGGCCTCGCACTTCATGCTGCACGGGCTGCGGCTGCCGATGCCGCCGAACCCGAGCTCGACCGATATCCAGGCGCTGTACCGGATTACCGGCCAGCAGTTCCCGGCGCCGGCCTCGATCACCGGCAGCTACACCATCGGCTTCGCCGCGGACGGCACCCCGACCTGGGCGCAGCCGGTGCTGATTCACCAGACCCAGCCGGGTGAAACCATCGCCACCATCGCGACCCAGTACCAGAACGTCACGGTGGCCCAGATCCTGGCGGCCAACCCCGGCATCGACCCGAACCATCCGCCGGCAACCGTCCGGATCCCGCAGCCGGCGGTCAACGTCACCCTGGACCAGGCCACCCTGACGGCGCAGTCACCGTCGCTATCCTTCGACCCGGCGATCACCGCCGGCCCGCAACGACAGCCGCTGTTCTACGCCGCGCCGGTGGCGCATTCGGTCGGCCCGCAGATCAACTGGACCGCCCCGTTGCCGCCGAACCTCGGCAGCCAGACCACCGGCGGCAGCCCGTCGCTGTGGCGGCTGCCGGCCACCCTGCTGGCCCAGCTGGCCGCCGGCCAGATCTCCGGCAGCTACCTGCTCGGCCAGGTCGCCAAGGGCGCGCAGGCCAGCAACCCGCCGCTCGGCGTCGACCTGTGGTCCTGGGCCACGTTCCTGCCGCTGACGGTCCGCCGAGTGGCCACCCCGGAGGGCGGCACGCTGCCCGGTACCTACCAGCTGGTCGGCGCGAACCAAACCGACCGGGACGTGCTGCTGTCGCTGTGGACCAGCCTTCAGGCCAGCGGGTCGGCGGTGCAGCTGTTCCTGGCCTACCCGGGTGCCAACGGCGGGCTGGTATCCGATCCGCTCACCGCCGACGACCGGGCGGGCCGGGTCGCGGTGTTGAAGGCGAACCTGTCCACCATCACCAGCAGCGGTGCCCAGGCCGAGCTGCGCGGGACGGCCATCCCGCCATATACCGCCGCTTACGCCACCCTGGCCGCGCCGGTGCAGTTCCTCCAGCTGGCCTGGGAGGCCAGCATCACCGGCAGCGGCGGCTTCTACCTCAACTACTCCACCGCCACCGGCGCCGGCCTGCCACCGGCCACCTTCGCCGGCGGCCAGGACGGCCAGCTCACCCTGATCGCGGTGGTCGGCGACCCGAGCACACCGGACCGGACGCTGCACCCGTACACCACCGGCGCGGTGGTCGGCTACAACCTCGACCCGAGCAAGGTCGACGTGTTCGCCTACGCCGAGACCGGGGACACCACCGTGGTCCCCACCGCCCCACCCGGCAACATCGGGTTCAGCCTGAGCCGGACCGACCCGGCGCCGGGCATCTCACCGGATGCCGAGACCCGTACCCAGAGCCTGTTCAGCCTGCTGGCCTTCGAGCTGACCGGCACCGGCTTTACGATGCCGGCCATATCGCTGCCGGCCGGGCCGCAGAGTCCGGCGGCCGCGGTCTGGGACTACCAGCAGACCGTCCCGGTCGCCAAGCTCTGGACCGACCCACCGCCGGACGCCGCCACCGGCGCGCTGCCGGCCGGCGCCGACAACCCGTACCTGGGGATAGCGCGGGTCGCCGGCGCGAACGGCCCCTTCCTCGGCGCCTGGGTAGATCTGACCTTTGCCTTCCGGGACGTCTTCGGCAACGAACTGGCCGCGGCGAAAACCATCCCGGACGTCAAGGCACCGATCAGCTACTACGACCCGGTACGCGGACTCGGCAGCTGGCCCGGTGCCGGCGGGCACTTCGACATCACCGGTGCCACCGGCGCGGCGGTGCTCACCGTCCGGTTGGATCTCGGGCTGGACAAGTACGTCCCCGGCCCGGCTAACCCGTTCGCCGCCGCGGTCCGCACCGCGGCCGCCCATCAGGTGAGCTACCGCCAGGTGTTTTACCAGCTATCGCAGCAGGATCTGTACTGCACGGTGGACAGTTCGCTGGACCAGCCGGCCGGCCCGGCACTGGTTTCCGGCGCGGCCGCCAAGCGGCCGTTGCAAGCGTTCGCCACCGCGAGCTACCTCTACCTGGGTGCGGCATCGGCGGTGCAGCAGGTGGAGCACCAGGTGACCGGATCGGAGACGCTCGGCGGCCTGGCTTCTGCGAACGCACTGAGCCCGGCGCAGCTGGTCAGCGCGAACGCCGCCGCCGATGTCAGCAAGCTGACCGCCGCCGCGCTGACCATCCCGCACGACTGGGCGGTGCGCTCCAGCGACACCCTCGGCAGCATCGCGGTGGCCACCGGCATCGCCGTGCCGACTCTGCTGACCACCAACGCCGCGGTGCCGCTCAACGCCGGTTGCGTGCTGCCCACCGCCACCCGAACCTTCACCACCCGGCCGGCGAATTCGGCCGCCAACCGACCGGCGGACACCTTCAGCACGGTGGCGGCGGTACAGGACACCGACATCGCCAGCGTGGCGATCGCCAACACCGGCAACGCCGGCATCCTGAACCCCGGCCAGGTCAGCATCGGCGGCGTCACGCTGCCGGTCAGCAAGACTGATTCGCTCGGCAGCCTGGTCACCGCGTTCGCCGGCCGGGGGGTGACCACCACGGTGGTCGCGATCGCCACCGCGTACGCCAACTCTGGCCTGCTAGCCACCGGCGTGCCGATCGCCATCGCCGCCGTCCCGGCCACCCCGAACGACCGCACCGGGGTGCGGAGCCACCCGGTCGCACAAGGGGAATCGCTGGCGCACATCGCCGAAGTGGAGCACTGCACGCTGAGCGGACTGGTGCTCGCGAACGCCCAGCTCACCGGGCTGCTCACCCCCGGCACGCCGGTCGAGGTCAAGGGCCTGACCGCTCCGGTCCCGGCGGACGGCTCACTCGCCGGCCTGCTGGACGCCCTGCTGGCCGCCGCGGTGACCAGCGGCACCGAGGTGGTGCTCGGCCTGGACGACATCGGCACCGCACTGGCCGTGGACGACAAGATCCTCGTGCAGAAGGCGGCGTTGGCCATCACCGACTACGTCGTGCAGCCCCGCGACACCATCGCCGGATTGGTGCAAAACCTGCCCGGATTCAGCATCGCTCAGCTGGCCAGGCTGGCCGCGCCGGGCCCGCAGGGCATCTACCCGACCGGCACCTCGCTGCGGCTGAGCACCAGCAGCTACCAGCCGCTGCCCGGCGACACCTTCGCGCTGATCGCCGCCGAGTTCGGTATCGGCACCGACGAACTGGCCGCCGCCAACGATGGCCTGCCGCTCAGCCTGCGTGCCGTGCTGGCCATTCCCGGCGCCACCACGCTCGGCGCCGATTCCTACGGTGGCTACTACGTTCCGTTGAGCGGACCGGCGCCGGCGCTGAACGCGGTGGCGACCGCCACCGGCATGACGCTGAACGCGCTCGGCGAGGCCAACGCCACCATGCCCGGCCTGCTGGCACCGAACATCAAGGTGACCTACCAGGGCAACAGCACCACCACCTCGACCGAGTCGACGCTGGCCTCGGTGGCCACCGCGGTGCATGCCGCCGATGCCGGGGCGTTGGCCGCCGATCCCACCGTCGCCGCGATGACCGATCTGGTCGCGCTCGGCGCGCTGTTCGTCATCGGCGCGGTGCCACCGGCCGGCCGCAGCCTCAACGGCATGGCCGCTGACCTCGGCGTGCAGGTGAGCAATCTCGCCGCCGGCCAGAGCCCGGCGATCGCGCTGGCCACCGCCAACAGCGCGGTGGTCGGTCTGGTCACCGACGGCAAGTCGCTGACCGTCAACGGGGTGACGGTGACGGCCAGCTCGGCCGACACGCTGGCTTCCCTCGTCCGCCGGCTGCAACAGGCCGCCCCGGCCGGCCAACCGCCGATCGAGCTGACCGATCTGCTGGCCGCCTATGCCGGTGATGCCGGCCTGCTCGCCGGCAATGCCCGGCTGCTCGTCCCGCCGCCGCAGGTAAGCCTGGGTGGCAGCCTCGCCTCGCCGTACATCGCCGGTCCGTTCAGCGAGCTGTCGGCCTCGATCACCATTGCCCGGGATTCGACCTTGGTCGACCCGCTGGCCGCCGACATCCCGGCGGTATTCGCCGACACCACCACGCTCAGCCCGAACCTCGGTCCGGACGGGCAGCCGGACGTGTTCGCCCAGGCGTTCGAGACCGCCTTCGCCAACCGGCGGCTCAAGCTGGCCACCGGCCCGCAGCCCGGTGGCGGCACCGGCTTGCTATGGGTGGTGGACTTCGCGGCAACCGGCATCTCGGCCGTCCAGCTTCAGCCGGACGCACCGGCCTTCTTCGCCCTCCAGCCGATGAGCCAGCAGCTGGAGAGCGGCACTGCCACCGTCGCCGCCTATGACCCGGACACCGGTGGCCTGGGCGTGCCCAGCAAGCAAGCCTTCGCGTCGGTGGACATCGACGCCTGGATGCGCACCGCGCTGGAGGCCATCGACCTGTTCCTGGCGCCGTCGGTGGCCGCACCGGCCTGGACGGTGAATCCGGCCTCGTTCACCACGATCGTGCAGGACAAGGAGACCATCGCCGGTGCGCTGGCCACCCGGGTACAGCAGGTGCTGGTCGGCGATGTCACGCAGGCCGGGCTGGACGCAGCGCAAGAGGCGCTGCGGCAGAGCATGCTGAACTCGCTAGCCACCGGCTACACCACCGATGCGGTGGTGCAGTTCCCGGTCACCGTCGACTCACCGTTCCTGCCGGTGCAGACCACCGGCTCGAACGGCGCCACCTTGAGCCAGCTCGGCACCGGCTACAAGCTCAGCCCGCAGGCGGTCGCGCTGGCCTTCGCCGACGTGCCGTACGTACTGTTCGTCGGCGCCACCGTGCGTGCCGGCAACCTCAGCCATCAGATCGTCGGCTCGGACACCCTGACCTCGGTAGCGGCCGCACTGCGGCTGGCCGACGTCACCCAGTTGCCCAACGATCAGGTGCTGTTCGCCGCGAACATCACGCTCGATCTGGTGCCGATGACCAAGCCGGTGGCCGCCGGCGACACGTTCGGCACGCTGGCCGGCTACTTCGCCACCGATCCCGGCTCGGTGGGCACCGCGGTGCAGTACGTCACCGGCCTGCTTACCCCCGGCCAGACCATCACCTTCGGCGGCCACTCACATCCGGTGACCGGCAACGACACGCTATCCACGGTGGCGGGCTCGTTGAACACCACGCCGGCGACGCTGGCCGCCGCCCCGGGCGTGGTCGGTAACGCCAACCTGCTGGTGGCCGGCACCCCGGTTGCCTGCTTCTCGCCGCTGAACCCGGTTCCGCCGCGGTTGGTGGGCAAGCCGGTTGCCACCCGGTACACGGTGCCGGCCAGCGGTGACGTCGCCGGTCTGCTTGCCCTGTTCGAGGTCAGCCTGGTCACCTTGGCCGAGGCGCTGGCCGGGACCGGCGGCCTGGTGTCGGTCGGCGTGCAGGTCGGCAGCCATGTCGTGGTCGAGGGCGACACGCTGAGCACCATCGGCGCCGCGCTCGACCCGGCGCGGGACGTGCCCACCCTGCTGGCCGAGGTGCTCAACGGCAGCCTCCCGGTGACCGGTGGCACGCTGTTCCGTCCGGGTGCGACCATCGCGCTCAGCAAGCTGAGCCGCACCCCGACCTCGACGGACAGCTTCGCCACCCTGGCCGACTACTTCGGCCAGGCGCCGGCGGACGTCGCGGTCGCCAACCAGGATCTGGCCGGCGTGTTCGTGGCCAAGGTGTCCTTCGTGCACCAGCAGCACAACTACACCACGAACGGCACGGAGACCATCGGCTACGTCGCCGGACAGCTGGCTTATGACTCGGTGACCGCCTTCGCAACCGACCCCGCGGTGGTGGTGCGCACCGGCATCTTCGCCACCAGCCAGCCGATGCATGCGCTGCAGGCGGTGCCGGACTTCTCGCTGTCCAGCCTCAAGGTGCCACTGACCGACGGCACCCAGTACGCCAGCTTCCTGTTCTCCACCGCGGCCGATGCCCGCTATCGCAGCCTGTTCCTGGACCTCGACCTGGTCATCGACGAGGTCGAGTACTCGATCCAGGATGTGCCGGGCGCGCCGGGCTACCAGGGCTCGGACTGGCTGCGCTTCCCGCTGGCGCTGCAACACTCCTGCCTGGGTGGCGCGGTGGAACTGGACGCCGACGGCACCGACGTGCCGATCGCGTTGCGCTCGTACCCGCAGCTGCCGCTGGTCCGGGCGCTGGAGGCCGAACCGACCTGGGGTTCGCCGGATTGGCCGATCACCACCATCGCCCAGGCCAAGCAGTGGCAATTGGAGCTCATCGTCGAGCACCAGGCCAGCGCGCAGGACGAGATGCAGCTGAAGGTGTCCTTCGGCAGCCCGGACGACGCGTTCGGCATGGCGGCCGCCGACCTTCAGTTGCTGCAACCGTTGGCGCAGTTCGTCATCGCCTGGGCCGACATGCAGCACGATGTCGCCGCCCTGTCCGCGCTGGCGCCGGGTGCCACCGACCCGCGGCTGGGCCAGCTTGTCGCCACCTTTGCCGGGCTGGTGGATGGTCTGGCCAAGGGGCTGACCAGTGTCAGCGAGAACCGATTCGCCGACGCGGTCGAGCAGACCTACCAGTTCAGCCTGGACACCACCTTCGACGCGACCGACAACTACCTGGACAGCGTGAACGTGACGCTGCTCAGCGGGCCGTCGGAGAACATTCCGTGGCCGGCCATCTCGGTCGCGATCAAGGGAGTCCAGACGCCGCTGGTCGGGCAGGGTGTGGTCGACAACCAGTCCCAGCGTTATGGCTATCCGGCCGGGGTGCCGGCGTTTACCGCGCTGACCCATCAGTTCGTCTTTCCCGGCACCGGTGTGGTGCCGGCCGGTGGCAAGAACCCGCCGGTCGGTCGGGACGCGGTGCAGTGGCAGTACGGGCAGAGCCTGGTCTCGGTGCTGCGCAATGCCCTGCTGGTGCCCGGCAAGCCGACCTACCCGACGTTCATCTACCAGACACCGTGGATCGGTTTCGCCAACCCCGCCGTGCCGCTGTTACAGAGTGCGGCAGCTATCCAGGTCGGCACCGGGCCGGATATCACCAGCGGCGTGCAAACAGCGCTGACCCAACTGCTCGGCAGCAACGCCGACATCAACTACGCCTTCCGCATGCTGTGCCACTACGAGCGCCGGTTGGCGGTGGCGACCGGGGCCGGTGAGTCAGCCGCCATCGTCTCGCCGCTGCCGGTGTTCTACGTACCGCTGGCTCGACTGAAGCTCGGCGGCATCGCCGACTTCGCGCACGATGCCGGCGTTCAGGCGGCCACCTGGTTGAGCACCGCCGGCATCCAGCAGACGCCCGGTGATGCCTTCGTGCTGGACATCTCGGTGTACTCCAACAACGACACCCAGATGACCAGGCCGCTGGTCGAACTGACCGGGCTGACCATCCCGATCTCATGACCTAGACAGGCTGTCTACCCATCGAAATCAGGCGGATCTTGACCAGGCTCGGCTGCGGTGGGCGACTCAACCGTCTGGTGCAGGTAAAGTTCGATGCCGTACTAGCAGAGTGCCGAGAAGCGTGTTAATTTCGGATGCGTTGCTCGGTGTGTGCGATAAACCCGCTCAGATGGCAGCGGACGTTTCCGAGCCAGCGTCCGGCTGAGCCACAGCCTTCCTAGTCTGCAGGTGCTGCGCACCGTCGCAGGCCGTCTTCGGCGTGCCTGCCCAACGACGGGCCAGCCCATTGGAGCCGCTCATGGCTGTATTTGAGCATGCCGTCGTTACCGGCGGAGCCGGGTTTCTCGGCTCACACCTCTGTGAACGCTTGCTGCTGGACGGCAGCCGGGTGAGTTGTCTAGACAACTTTTTGACCGGCTCGCCGGACAACATCGCCCAGCTGCGCGAGAACCCGAACTTCCGGTTGGTCAAGGCCGATGTCACGGAGTTCATTCACGTGCCGGGTGAGGTGGATCTGGTACTGCACCTCGCCTCACCCGCCTCGCCCACTGATTACCTGCGGCTGCCGATCGAAACCATGAAGGTCGGCAGCATCGGGACGCTGCACGCGCTGGGCCTGGCTAAGGACAAGGGCGCCCGGTTCGTGCTGGCCTCGACCTCGGAGACCTACGGCGATCCGAAGGTGCACCCGCAACCGGAGAGCTACTGGGGGCACGTGAACCCGGTCGGGCCGCGCGGCGTCTACGACGAGGCCAAGCGGTTCGCCGAGGCGCTGACCATGGCTTACCGCA
This sequence comes from Jatrophihabitans sp., assembly GCA_035248685.1. Taxonomy (GTDB): domain Bacteria; phylum Actinomycetota; class Actinomycetes; order Mycobacteriales; family Jatrophihabitantaceae; genus Jatrophihabitans_A. Next base: position 11,579 of record DATFHF010000062.1, on the reverse strand, counting down.
GCTGGCACGGCACCGACACCGGAATCGTCCGGATCTTCAATACCTACGGCCCGCGAATGCGGGTGGACGACGGTCGCGCCATTCCCACCTTCATCCACCAGGCGCTCACCGGCCAACCGTTGACCGTGGCCGGTGACGGCAGCCAGACCAGGTCGGTGTGCTTCGTTGAGGACACCGTGCGCGGCATCCTCGCGGTGGCCGCCAGCGAGCTCGCCGGACCGGTCAACATCGGCAGCCCGGACGAGATGTCGGTGTTGGAGCTTGCCCGTTCGATCATCTCGGTGACCGGCTCCCGATCGCCGATCGGCTTTATTGCCAGGCCGATTGACGATCCGACGGTTCGCCGGCCGGACACCACGCTGGCTCGCGAGCAGCTCGGCTGGCAGCCGGCGGTCAGCTGGCCGGACGGACTGGCCCGCACGGTCGCCGCGCTCGACCAGCAATCCGGTTCTGTGGCGGGGCGTGGCTAGATGCACATTCTCGGAATCAACGCCCTGTACCACGACCCCGCCGCGGCGCTGGTCATCGACGGGATTACCGTCGCCGCTGCCGAGGAGGAGCGTTTCAGCCGGCGCAAGCACGGCAAGCGCCCGGTGCCGTTCGCGGCTTGGGAGCTGCCGGAACTGGCCGCGCGCTGGTGCCTGGAGCACGCCGGGCTACGGGTCGACGAGCTGGACATCGTCACCTACTCCTTCGACCCGGTGCTGCGACTTTCGCCTTCTGAACTCAGGCTGAACGACCCCTGGGACGACCTGCGGCAGGACTACGCCACCCGGGCTCCGGAGTTCCTGGCGGCAGCGCTGCCCGGCCTGGACCCGAACCAGGTCAGGTTCGTGGCGCACCACGTCGCGCATGCCGCGTCCGCCGGGCTGGCCGCGCCGTTCGACGGCGACTGCGCGGTGCTGGTGTTGGACGGGCGGGGCGAGCGGCACAGCCACCTGGCCGGTGCGTTCGTCGGCGGCAAGTTGGACGTGCTGCACAGCCAGCAATTGCCGCACTCGCTCGGGCTGTTGTACGAGGACGCCACCGAACACCTCGGCTTCCTGCGCAGCAGTGATGAGTACAAGGTGATGGCGCTGGCCTCCTACGGCAAGCCCCGGCAGTTGCCGCACCTGCGCGAGCTGGTCCGGGCCACCGGCGACGGCGGGTTTGTGACCGCCGGCGTCGACTGGTCGGAGCTGGCCGCCCGCCGGCTGCCGGACCAGCCCTGGACGCAACAGCACGCCGATCTGGCCTGCAGCCTGCAGGCCGTCCTGGAGGAGGTGCTGCTCGAGCTCAGCCAATGGTTGTATGACCAAACCAGCACACCGAACCTCGCGCTGGCCGGCGGCGTCGCGCTGAACTGCGTGGCCAACTCCCGGATCTTCTCCGACGGACCGTTCGACCGGGTCTGGGTGCAGCCGGCCGCCGGCGACGCCGGTACCGCGCTGGGCGGTGCCTTGTTCGCAGCTCAGGAGGCCGGTGACCCGCTCGCCTCGTTCACCGGCGCCGACCTCGGCCGCGGCTGGTCGGATGCCGAGCTGGAGGCCATATTGCGGAAGGCGAAACTGCGCTATGAGCGGCCCGATGACATCGCCGAGGCGGTAGCCGCCGAGCTGGCCGACGACGGCATCGTGGCCTGGTTCCAGGGCCGCAGCGAGTACGGGCCGCGGGCGCTGGGTCACCGTTCGCTGCTGGCCCATCCCGGCCGGGTAGCCAATCTGCAACGGCTCAACGACGTCAAGGGTCGGGAGCAGTTCCGCCCGGTGGCGCCGATGGTGCTGGCTTCCCGGGCCGGCGAATTGTTCGACCGCGGGCCGATCCCGTCCCCGTACATGCTGTTCGTGCACGATGTGGCGCCCAGCTGGCGGGACCGGATCCCCGCGGTGGTGCATGTTGACGGCACCGCCCGGATCCAGTCGATGGATCCGGCCGATGAGCCGCTGGTCGCCCGGATGCTGGCCGGCTTCGAACGGCGCACCGGCCTGCCGGTGGTGGTCAACACCAGCCTGAATACGGCGGGCCGGCCGATGGTCGACTCGCCGATGGACGCGCTGGAATGCTTCGGCTCCACGCCGGTGGATCTGCTGGCGCTGGGCCCGTTCGCGGTTCGGCGGGCCGCGCTATGACCGGTGCCGCGACCGAACTGGTGTCGATTGTGGTACCCACCATCGGCCGGCCGTCGTTGCGGGCGTTGTTGGACAGCCTGCTGGAGTCGGCCGAGCACACCGGCCGTCCGCTGCCGCCGGTGTTCCTGGTGGACGACCGGCCGGCTACCCAACCGCCGGCGAGCCTGCTCAGCCGACCGGCTGGCCGGATTGCGGAGACGGTACGGGTGTTGCGCAGCGGCGGTCGTGGACCGGCGGCCGCCCGCAACGTCGGCTGGCGGGCCGGCACCAGCCGCTGGGTGGCCTTTTTGGACGACGACGTGACCGTGACCCCGGACTGGCTGGCCGATCTCGGCCACGACCTGGAATCCGCGGAGCCGTCGGTGGCCGGCAGCCAGGGCAATATCACCGTGCCGCTGCCGGCACACCGGCCGCATACCGATTCCGAACGTGGTACCGCCGGGCTCCAGCAGGCCAGCTGGATTACCGCCGACATGGCCTACCGGCGGGCCGCCCTCGAGCAGGTCGGCGGCTTCGACGAGCGGTTTCCCCGGGCGTTTAGGGAGGATGCCGATTTGGCGTTGACCGTGCTGGCGCTCGGCTACCGGCTGGAGCGGGGAAGTCGGCACACCATCCACCTGGTGCGCCGCCCCGCGGGTTGGTGGGCCAGCGTGGCGCAACAGCGCGGTAACGCCGACGACGTGCTCATGCAGCGTTTGCACGGCCCCGGTTGGCAGTTGCGGGCCCGAGCCGCAACCGGCCGGCGACCGGTGCACCTACTGGTAACGGCGCTGGCCACCGGCGCGCTGGTGGCCGCCGTGGCCGGGCAGCGTCGGCTGGCCGCCGTCTTGGCGACCGGTTGGCTGGCCGGTACCGCGGAGTTCAGCGCCCATCGGATCCTGCCCGGCCCGAAGGATCCGGTCGAAGTAGCTCGGATGATCAGCACCAGCGTGCTGATCCCGCCGATGGCCACTGCGCACTGGCTGGGCGGTCAATACCGGCATCGCCGGGTCGGCCCGCGGCCGGCCGACCGGCAGCCGGAGCTGCCATCGGCGGTGCTGCTGGACCGGGACGGCACCATCATCCGGGACGTGCCGTACAACGGGGACCCGGCGCTGGTACAGCCGATGCCCGGTGCTAGGCGGGCGCTGGACCGGCTACGGGCGGCCGGCATTCCGCTGGCGGTAATCAGCAACCAATCCGGGATCGGCCGGGGCCTGCTGGACCCGGCGCAGGTGGCGGCGGTCAACGCCCGGGTCGAGGAGTTGCTCGGGCCGTTCGACGCGTGGGCGATCTGCCCGCACGCGGTGGAAGACGGTTGCGACTGCCGCAAACCCCGGCCCGGCCTGATCCATCGCGCGGCGAGCGAGTTGGGCGTGGACCCGCGAACCTGCGTGGTGATCGGCGATATCGGCTCGGATCTGGAGTCGGCCCGGGCGGTTCGGGCGCGGGCCATCCTGGTGCCGACCCCGCAGACTCGAGCCGAGGAGGTGCGGGCTGCGCCGGTGCGGGCCCGGACGCTGGCCGACGCGGTCGAGTTGGTGCTGTCCGGAGAACAGGCATGACTCGGACGGCGCTGGTGGTGCGCCTGGACAGCATGGGGGACGTGCTGATCGCCGGGCCGGCGGTTCGAGCGGTCGCCGGCACCGTAGACCGAGCCGTCATGCTGGCCGGCCCGCGCGGCGCGGCGGCGGCTCGGCTGCTGCCGGGAGTGGCCGACGTGCTGGTGTTCGACTGCCCCTGGGTCGGCAAGCCGGCCGGCCCGTACGATGCCTCGGCCGTCGCCGAAATAGTCGAGAACATCAGGGCAATCGGCCCGGACGAGGCACTGATCCTGACTTCCTTTCACCAGTCGCCGCTGCCCACCGCATTGGTGCTCAGGCAAGCCGGCGTGCCGTGGATCGCTGCGGCCAGCGAGGACTACCCAGGCTCGCTCCTGGACCGAAGGCTGCCGGTTCCCGACGAGGACGCCGAGCCGGTGCGGATGCTGTGGATCGCGCAGGCGGCCGGCTATCGGCTGCCTGCCGGCGATGCCGGCCGGCTGGCGTTGCGGTCGTCACTGCCACCGGCCGAGGCGGGTTGGGCCACCGATCGGCGTTACCTAGTGCTGCATCCGGGCACCGCGGCGCCGGCCCGGGCTTATCCCCCCGAGCTTTGGGCCGACGCCGCGGCCGAGTTGGTGGCAGCCGGCTGGCAGCTGGTGCTAACCGGTACGGCAGCCGAGCGTGCGCTGACGGCCGGCATCGCGGCTGCCTGCGCCGCCGGCGATCGGGTGATCGACTTGGCGGGCAAGCTGGAACTCGATGAGCTGGCCGGCGTGCTGAGCCGGGCGGCCGCCGTCGTGGTGGCCAATACCGGTCCGGCGCACCTGGCGGCCGCGGTCGGCACCCCGGTGGTTTCGCTGTTCGCGCCGGTGGTGCCCGCCCGCCGCTGGGCGCCCTACGGGGTGCCGGTGACGGTGCTTGGCGACCAGTCGGCGGCCTGCCGCGACAGCCGCAGTATTCACTGCCCGGTGCCCGGCCATCCCTGCCTGAGCTCGGTGGGCGCACACCAGATCCGCGCCGCCGTCGAGGAATTGACGACAACCGCCAACCACCACGCGCGAGTGGGCAGTTCCGGCGCGAGTGGGCGGTTACAACTGCCCACTGGACGCGCAACCGCCCACTCGCCAGCTGAACGCTCGCGCGAAGAGCAGGTTGTTAAATGAGAATCCTGCTGTGGCATGTGCACGGTAGTTGGACGACCGCCTTCGTCCAGGGTCGGCATTCCTACGTCCTGCCGGTGTTGCCGGACCGCGGACCGGACGGCCTGGGCCGGGCTCGAACCTGGGCCTGGCCGGCCTCGGTGCTCGAATGCGGCCCGGCGGAGCTGGCCGAGCAGCCGTTCGACCTGGTGCTGCTGCAACGTCCGGAGGAACTGGAGCTGGTCGACCGATGGCTCGCTCGCAAGCCGGGCCGGCAGCTGCCCGCCATCTACCTGGAGCACAACACCCCGACCGAATCACCTTGTTTGCAAAGGCATCCGTTGGCCGACCGGGCCGACATCCCGATTGTGCACGTCACCAGGTTCAACCAACTGGCCTGGGACAACGGGATCGCGCCCAGCACGGTGATCGAGCACGGCATCGTCGATCCGGGGCCGCGGTACACCGGTGAGCTGGCGGCCGGCGCGGTGGTGGTCAACGAACCCGGCCGACGCGGACGCACCGTCGGCGCCGACCTGATACCGCGGCTGGCCGAGCTGGCCCCGGTCGATGTCTTCGGCATGCGTACCAAGGAGTTCGTCCAGTCGCTGTCGGTGGATTCGGTGACGGCGCATGAGGATCTGATCACCCAGGACGAGATGCACACCGAGCTCGGCCGGCGCCGGGTGTACCTGCACCCGATGCGCTGGACGTCGCTGGGCCTGTCGCTGATCGAGGCCATGCAGTTGGCGATGCCGGTGGTGGCGCTGGCCGCCACCGACGCGGTGAGCGCGGTGCCGGCCGGGGCCGGTGTGGTCAGCACCGACCTGGACCGGCTCCGATCGGCCTTCCGGGACTACTTGAGTGAACCGGCCGCGGCACGCGAGGCCGGCCTGGTCGCCCGGGCGGCGGCGCTGCGTCGCTACGGCCTACCCCGGTTCCTGGCTGACTGGGACCGGTTGATCGAGCACACCGTGCTGGACCGCTGAGAGGAGCGTGATGAGCCGATGAAGATCGCCATGGTGTCCGAACACGCCAGCCCGCTTGCCTGCCTGGGCGGGGTGGACGCCGGTGGGCAGAACGTGCACGTGGCCGAACTGTCCCGGGCGTTGGCGCGTCGCGGCCATTCGGTTGTGGTCTATACCCGGGCCGACCGGGCGGGGCTGCCCAGGCGGGTTCCGCTGGTGCCCGGGGTGCAGGTCGAACACGTGCTGGCCGGTCCGGAGACGGTGATCGCGAAGGACGAGCTGTTGCCGCACATGCCGGCCTTTGCCGCGCAGCTGGCCCGGCGTTGGCGCCGTGATCGTCCGGACCTGGTGCACGCTCATTTCTGGATGAGCGGGCTGGCGGCGCTGGAAGCCGCCACCATCACCGGAGTGCCGGTCGTGCAGACGTTTCACGCGCTGGGATCGGTCAAGCGCCGATGGCAGGCCGAGGACGACACCAGCCCGGCCGCCCGGATCGGCATCGAGCGCCGGATCGCCCGCTCGGCCGACCGGGTGATCGCCACCTGCACCGATGAGGCGAACGAGCTGGTCCGGTTGGGCGCGGTCCGGGCCAGCATCGACATCGTGCCGTGTGGGGTCGACGTGGCCGCGTTCCGTCCCGCGAAGGCGGGTGTCGAGGCGCCGGCCGAGCCCCGGCCGTGCCGGCTGGTGGTGCTCGGCCGGCTCGTCCCGCGGAAGGGCGTCGAGCAGGCGATACGAGCGCTGGCCGGCGTCCCGAACGCCGAGCTGCTGGTGGTCGGCGGTCCGGCGGCCGAGCGGGTCGACCAGGATCCGGAGGCCTGCCGGCTCCAGGCGACCGCCGCCGAACTCGGGGTGGCCGGTCGGGTCCGGTTCACCGGACGGATGGCCCGCACCGAACTACCGGCGATGCTTGCCGGCAGCGACCTGCTGCTGGCGGTGCCCTGGTACGAGCCGTTCGGGATCGCGCCGCTGGAGGCGATGTCCTGCGGTGTTCCGGTGGTGGCCAACGCCGTCGGCGGCATGCTCGACACGGTGCTGGATGGAGTCACCGGGCTGCTGGTGCCCTCCGGTGACGTCGACGCGCTGGCGGACGCGATACGCGGGCTGCTGGCCGATCAGCGGCGGCGCCGGCGGATGGGCGCTGCCGGAGCAGCCCGGGCCCGGTCGCACTATAGCTGGACGGTGGTGGCCGAGCAGACCGAACGGTGCTATGAATCGGTGCTGGCAGCCACCGAGACCGCACCGGTCGAGCTGGAGGTCGGCCGATGACCGAGCTGCTATCTGCCACGGCAACGAGCCACGTCGAGGCGTTGCGCGAGGCGCTGGCCGACTTCGGGCCGGCCGCCGACACCTGTGTCCGATGGGGTCGCACGCTGGCCACCGCGCTGCTCGCCGGCTCTCGGCTGCTGGTCGCCGGCAACGGCGGCAGTGCCGCCCAGGCGCAGCACCTCAGCGCGGAAATCGTCGGCCGCTACCGGGACGACCGGCCGCCGTTTTCCGCGGTCGCGCTGCACACCGAGCCATCAGCACTGACCGCCATCGTCAACGACTACGGCAGCGAGCAGATGTTCGCCCGACAGGTGCAGGCACACGGCCGACCGGGTGATGTATGCCTGCTGCTGTCGACCTCGGGCCGCAGCCGCAACTTGGTGATCGCGGCGCAGCGGGCCCGGGAGTGCGGGCTATTGAGCTGGGCGATGACCGGGCCGACCCCCAACCCGCTGGCCGACCAGGCCGCCGACTGCATGCCGGTGCACGCCATCACTACGGCAACCATTCAGGAGCTGCATCTGCTCGCCGTGCACCTGATCTGCGAGGCGATGGACGAATGGTTGGCCGGCCAGCCGCCGACCAGCGGGAAGCTGGCATGACCGCGCCGCTGGTGGTGGTCGGTGACCTGATACACGACGTGGATCTCCTCGGCCGCGCCGAACGATTGTCGCCGGAGGCCCCGGTGCCGGTGCTGTCCGAACTGGAGCAGCGCGATCGGCCCGGTGGCGCCGCGCTGGCCGCCTGGCTGGCCGCCGCGGCCGCCCGCCGACCGGTGCTGCTGGTAGCGCCGCTGGCCGATGACGCGGCCGGTCGCCGAGTGGCCGAACTGCTGGCCGGCCAGGGCGCGAACCGGGTAGAGCTGATCGGCCTGCCCTGGCAAGGCAGTACCCCGGTGAAGACCCGGATCCGGGCCGGGCAGCATGCCATCGCCCGGCTGGACACCGGCGGCCGGCCTGGGCCGCTCGGCCAGGTGCCGGACCGGGCATTGGCGGCGATCCGGACGGCGGCGGCCGTCCTGGTCTGCGATTACGGCCGGGGCGCCACCAGCCATCCCGAGCTTCGGGCGGCGCTGGCCGGCACCGCCGGCCCGGTGCTCTGGGATCCACACCCGAACGGGGCCACGCCGGTCCCGGGTTGCGCGCTGGTGATGCCGAATGAGCAGGAACTGCGGGGTTTCACGACGCACGTCCCGGGCAAGACTGCGGCGATGGCACAGTCGCTGGCGGCTCGGTGGCGGGCGCGGACGGTGGCGGTGACGGTCGGTGGCGACGGTGCCCTGGTCTGCCAAGGCGACCACGCACCGCTGGCGATCCGCGGCCGGCGGGTGGCCGCGGTCGACACCTGCGGTGCCGGTGATAGCTTCGCCGCCGCGGCGGCGCTGGCAATGGCCGATGGCCGGCTGCCCACCGAGGCGGTCACCGCCGCGGTCGCCGCGGCCAATCGGTTCGTCGCCGCCGGTGCGGCCGCGGCGTTGCGGTTCCCGCCGCCCGCCGTGGAGCTTTCCCCAGCTATCCCGGCCGAATCTGCGACAACCGGACGATCGTCCCGGGGTGCCGGGTTGGTCGCGACCGGCGGCTGCTTCGACCTGCTGCACGCCGGCCACATCGCGGCGCTGCGAGAGGCACGTGAACTTGGCGACCGCCTGGTGGTGTGCCTGAACTCCGATGCCTCGGTGCGCCGGCTCAAGGGCGCCGGCCGGCCACTCCAGCCGCAACGAGACCGAGCCGAGGTGCTGCGCGCGCTGAGCTGCGTGGACGACGTGGTGATCTTCGACGAGGACACGCCGGCCGAGGTGCTGCGCCGGGTTCGTCCGGACTTGTGGGTCAAGGGTGGCGACTACACCGGAGCGGAGCTGCCGGAGGCGGCGATCCTGGCCGAGTGGGGTGGCCAGGTGGTGATTGTGCCGTATCTGCAAGGCAGATCCACCTCGGCGCTGGTGGAGCAGGCCGCCCGGCCGGTCGTTGCCCCATGAGCCGGCCGGTCGCGCTGGTGCTGCGGCCGCTCGGGCTCGGCGACTTCCTGACCGGGCTGCCGGCACTGCGGCTGATCCGCCGGTTGCTGCCCGATCACCAACTGGTGCTGGCCGCGGGGATTCAGTTCCAGCCGTTGCTGCCGCTGATCAGCTACTTGGACGAGCTGCTGCCCGCCGCGGAGCTGCAACCGGTACGCGGGCTGGATCGACCCGTCGACATCGGAATCGACTTACACGGTAACGGCATTGCTAGTCGACGGATCGTCGCCCAGCTCCGTCCGCGCCGGTTGGTCGGTTTCGGCAACCCGGTCGACGGCCTGCCCGGGCCACCCTGGCAGCTGCCCGATGAGGTCGAGCATGAGGTGCGCCGGTGGTGCCGGCTGGTCCAACACGCCCTCGGCAGCGCGGACGACCAGCCCGCCGGGCTGGTGGCCGGCTGTGTCGCGCTGCCCGGCCCGGCACCGGGCCCGGAGCTGACCGTGCTGCATCCGGGAGCGGCCTACCGCTCCCGACGCTGGCCGGCCGAGCGGTTCAGCGAGCTGGCCCGAGGGTTGTCCGCGGCCGGCCATCGGCTGGTGGTTACCGGAACCAGCCGAGAGGCTGCGCTGGCCGGCCAGGTCGCCGGCAACCGCCGTGCTGAGCTACAGCTGGATCTGCCGTTGCTGGAACTGTTTCGGCTGGTGGCCCACGCTCGGCTGGTGATCAGCGGGGATACCGGCATTGCGCATGTCGCGTCGAACTACGGCACCCCGTCAATCACGCTGTTCGGACCGGTGTCACCGGCGCACTGGGGACCGCCGGCTGATCCGCGGCATGTCGTGCTGTGGCACGGGGACGGCACCGGCAACCCACATGGCAACCAGGTGGATCCGGCGCTATTGCGGATCTCGGTGGACGAGGTGCTTGGCGCGGTGGCCCGACTAGACGCCTGGCGTGCCGAAATTCACAGGCCGGGATCGGTGTCCCGGCGGCCACCGCGGACGCCTTCGCCGCCGACCACAGTTCTCCCGGCCGCCTCGACCCGGTGATGCGTTACGTGGCCGTGCGCCTCGCGTTCCAGCTGTGGGATTAGGTGCGGGTAGTGCGCCTCAAACGCCGGCCGCTCCGAACGGATCCGCGGCATCGACTTGAAGTTATGCCGTGGCGGCGGGGAACTGGTCGCCCACTCCAGCGAGTTGCCGTGTCCCCACGGATCGTCGGCGACGACCACCTCGCCATACCGGTAGGAGTGGTAGACGTTGTACAGGAACGGCAACATCGACGCGCCCAAGACGAACGCCCCGATCGAAGACACCGTGTTCAGCGTGGTGAATCCGTCACTGGGTAGGTAGTCGGCGTAGCGGCGCGGCATGCCTTCGGCGCCGAGCCAGTGCTGCACCAGGAACGTGGTGTGGAAGCCGATGAAGGTCAGCCAGAAGTGCAGCTTGCCCCAGCGCTCGTCCAGATACCGCCCGGTGAACTTCGGGAACCAGAAGTAGATGCCGGAGTAGGCGGCGAACACGATGGTGCCGAACAGCACGTAGTGGAAGTGCGCCACCACGAAGTAGGAGTCCGACACCTGGAAGTCCAGCGGCGGCGAAGCCAGGATCACCCCGGTCAGCCCGCCGAACAGGAAGGTCACCATGAACCCGAGGGAGAACAGCATGGCGGTTTCGAAGGTGATCGAGCCCTTCCACATGGTGCCGATCCAGTTGAAGAACTTCAGCCCGGTCGGCACCGCGATCAGGAAGGTGAGGAACGAGAAGAACGGCAGCAGCACCGCTCCGGTCGCGAACATGTGGTGCGCCCACACCGTCAGCGACAGACCGGTGATGGACAGCGTGGCCAGCACCATTCCCTTGTAGCCGAACAGCGGCTTGCGGCTGAACACCGGTATTACCTCGGTCACGATGCCGAAGAACGGCAACGCAACGATGTACACCTCGGGGTGGCCGAAGAACCAGAACAGGTGCTGCCACAGGATGGGGCCGTCGTTGCTGGCTTCGAACACCTTCACGCCGAGATGACGTTCCAGCCAGAGCACCAGCAGCGCCGAGGTCAGGATCGGGAACGCCAGCAACACCAAGAGCGCCGTCGCCAGGATGTTCCAGGTGAAGATCGGCATCCGGAACATGGTCATGCCCGGGGCCCGCAGCGTCAGCACCGTGGTCACCATGTTGACCGCGCCCAGGATGGTGCCCAGACCGGCGATGACCAGCCCCATGATCCACAGGTCCGCTCCGGTGCCGGGGGAGTGTGCATAGGAGTTGAGCGGGGCGTAGGCGGTCCAGCCGAAGTCGGGTGCCCCCTGTGGCGTGGCGAACCCGCTGGTGACGGTGATGCCGCCGAACAGGAACAACCAGAACGAGAAGGCGTTCAGCCGCGGGAACGCCACGTCCGGTGAGCCGATCTGCAACGGCAGCACCAGGTTGGCGAACGCGAACACCAGCGGGGTGGCGAACAGCAGCAGCATGATGGTGCCGTGCATGGTGAACAGCTGGTTGTACTGCTCCGGCGACAGGAACTGCATACCGGGACGAGCCAACTCGGCCCGCATCACCAGCGCCATCACCCCGCCGATGATGAAGAAGATGAACGAGGTGACCAGATACATCCGG
>DATFHF010000061.1:0-127214 GCA_035248685.1 Jatrophihabitans sp. | reverse complement strand
CCTTCGCCGAGCAGCACCCCGGTTCGGTCGGTGTCGAACGGCCGGACTCGGGTGGTGGGCCGCTCAGCGACCCGACCGATCATCGCCAGCATGGTGGCGGTCATCGCGTCGGCCCCGGCCGCGACCACTACCTGCGCCGCGCCGCTGTCGACCAGGTCCTGGGCCAGCGCCAGCGCGGATCCGGCCGCGCTGCACGCATTGCTGATCGTCAGGACCGGTCCCAGCGCGGGCGAGATCGCGGCGACCACGTCGGCCATGTGGAGCTCGCGAGCGCTGAAATCGGCGGCGTCGATCGCCCATCGCTCGGCCCCGCGCAGCTCGCGCAGGCCACTGCCGACGAGCACCGGAATGCGGCCGGCCGACGCGTCCACGCCGGCCGAGGCCAAGGCCTCCCGCACGCACTCGGCGAGCCACCCGGACGCCCGGCGAGATGCCTCCGGGCCGGCCTCACCGACGTGGTAGCCGTACTCGACGCCGACGGCCGACGAGTCCACATACCGCAGCGGCCCCACCCCACACCGGCCCTCGAGCAACGCGGCGAACGTCTGCTGCCCGTCGCCCAGGCAGGTACGGACCGAGCTGGCTGCTATGACGGCCATCGGCCGGAACAGGCCGGGTCGGCCTGCGTGGTCATCCCTCGGCCCGGCCCAGCGAGGTCATGTGCGCCACGGGCGGCCGATCCGGCTCCGACGTCACGTCCACACTGCGCCGCGCCGACTCGGCGACCTGAAGCCACTCGTCGGCGATCGCGCAGGCGAGGTCGGCGATCACGTAGGCGCAGTGCGGCGGGATCGTCGGCACCACCTCGGACCAGCCGTCGACCCCCAGCGCGTGGGTGTCCAGCCACCGCAGCAGCATTCGGCCGCTCTCGGTGAAGCGGACCGCGGGGTCATGGTGCAGGTTCTGCAGGGTGGTTTCGCGGTCGCGCGGTGCGGCGGACCGGCCGAACGAGAGCCTGCGTCGGAGCTGGCGCTCCGGGGTGACCGGCCCGCGCCGTGCGTTCGTCGGATGCTGGCGCGGCCGGACCGGGTCCTCGCCCTGCTTCATCCGGATCCGCACGTCGCGGGCGGTACCCGGCGAGATACCGGCCTCGCGCGCGACCTCGCGCAGGGACGCATTCGGCCACATCCGGAACAGCTCGCAGGCGCGCTGCCGGCCGGCCGTGCCGTTGACCGGCCGCACCCGGCCGTCCCGGCCGATGCGGGCGCTGGGCTGGTAGCGGTCGGAGTCCTCGGCGCAGCGGATCGCCCGGACGGTCTTCGCCGAAATCCCGGAAATGCTGGCGATCCTGCGATCGGACCACAGCGGGTGGGACGCGATGATGCGGGCGGTGGCCGCCTCGCGGTCGGACAGCGACAGCGGCAGCCCGTGCCGGACGTTCGCCTCGACAGCCTCCACGAACGCTGCCTCGTCGGTGCCGTCGAACAATCTCGCGGTGATGGTTTCCTCGCCCCGGAGCAGCGCCGCCCGGACGCGGTGCATCCCGTCGATCACGCGCATGGTCGTGCGGTGCACCACGATCGGTGGCAGCTCGCTGTCGCTCTCGGCGAGCAGTTGGCTGTGTTGCTCGCTTACGCCGGCGAGCCGGGGAGAGTCGGCGGGAAGAAGCGAGCTGAGCGGCAGTTCCACGCAGTCATCGCCGACGACCGTCAGCGGGCGCAACGCGGATACCTCTTCTTCGTCCATCTGTCCCCCTGCTCGCGACAGTCGTTGGCACCTCCGCCCTGCCCCTCCTGGGCGGCACAGCATTGCGGTGCGATATTGGTGAGGCTGTTGGGACGGCGCCGTCGCCACGCGAAACGCTAACCGGGCTTCGCGAGCCGGACAACCAGCTCGTACCAGCCCGTAGTAGTGAAGTTAGCGCTAATCATACTTTGTTAGGTAATCGTACGATGTTAGGTTGGTTTTACCTGTGAGCCTGCAAGGTGTCCGGAGCGGGCAGCGGTAGACCGTGATCTTTGGCAGGGATTGCTATTTATTGCCCTACCAGGTAGTAAGCGTTGACCAAGCAACTCCGTGCATTCCGTCAGCCGAAGACCACCGGAAGGCTCTTCAGGCCGTTCATGAAGTTGGACTGCAACCGGTCCGGGCGGCCCGCCGATCGCAGGCGCCGCAAGTGCGGCAGCAATGCCGTGAGCAACGTCGCCGCCTCCAGCCTGGCCAGCTGGGCACCCAGGCAGAAATGCGGGCCGGCGCCGAAGGCGACGTGCGGATTGGGCGCACGGTCCGGGCGGAAACAGCCGGCCTCAACGAACACCTCGTCGTCGCGGTTCGCCGAAACGTAGTAGAGGACGACCTTGTCGCCGGCCGCGATCCCGGCACCGCCGACCGTGACGTCGCATTGCGCGGTACGGCGGAACTGCATGATCGGGGTGACCCAGCGGAGCAGTTCCTCGACCGCGCTGACCACCAGGTCGGGCCGGGCCGACATCCGCTCGGCCAGCTCCCGATCGGCCGCGAATAGCTCGATCCCGCCGCTGATCAGGTGGCGCGTCGTGTCGTGTCCGGCGACCACCAGCAGCAGCCACAGATGGCAGAACTCCGCCTCCGTCAAGCGGCGGCCGTCCACCTCGGCCGTCACCAACCGCGACATCAGGTCGTCCCCGGGCCGGCGGCGCCGACGGCGGCCGACGTCGATCGCGTACGCCAGCGCCTCCTTCATGGTCCGGTTGAACTCGGCCACGTCCCCGCCGCCGTACGCGGGGTCGTCGAAGCCGACCAGCCGGTTGCTCCACCGCAGCAGCAGCCCGCGGTCGGATCGCGGCAGGCCGAGCAGGTCGGCGAGGACGAGCAACGGCAGCTCGGCGGCGACGTCGGCGACCGCGTCGACCGGGTCGCCGGTGGTCACGGCCGCCACGATGCGGTCGGCGTGCCCGGCCACCGACTCGCGCAGCCCTCGCACGACGGCCGGCGTGAACGCGGTTGACGCGACCCGGCGAAGCCCGGTGTGCTCCGGCGGATCCATGCCGACCAGCAGCTGCCTGGTCCGTTCCAGCTCGTCCCGCGAGGCCGGCTCAGCCAGGAACGGCCCGCGGGCGGCAGAGGAGAACACCTCGGGCGACCGGGACACCGCAACCACGTCAGCGTGCCGGGTGACGGCCCAGAACCCGTCCAGCCGCTGCCGCACCGCACTGTCCCCCGACCGGCGCGGAAGCACGACCGGGTCTACCCAAGACACCGGCGCCTGTCTGCGGCGGTGCGCGAACGCCGCGTGCGGCGGACCCGCCGCGTAGGTGCGCGGGTCGGACAGCAGCGCGTCCCCGGCCTCCATGCCTGCGTGGATACCTCGTTCGTGGCCGGGTGTCACGGCTCGGCAGGCCGTTCACTCGGCCTGCTTGCCGGGGCCTGACGGCGACGGTACAGACGGTATATGCCAGGACAGGAACCGATTGCGGTGCTCGGCGCGGGGTGCCGGTACGCCGGTGGGGTAGCGAGCATCGAGGACCTGTGGCGAGTCGCCGTGGAGGGCGTCGACGCGATCGGTGAGTTCCCCGTCGACCGGGGCTGGCCGACCGGCCCGGCCGACTCGGTCTATCGGTTGGGCGGCTTCATCCCGACCGTGACCGGTTTCGATGCGGCGTTCTTCGGCTTGTCCCCGCGCGAGGCCCGCCTGATGGACCCGCAGCAGCGGCTGCTGCTGGAGGTCGTCTGGGAGGCGCTCGAACGCGCCGGCATCGACGCGGACACGCTGCGCGGGCGCCCGGTCGGCGTGTTCGCCGGCGTCTCGCCGTCGGAATACGGGCCGCAGTTACACCAGGCCGGCCGCGACGCCGGGCGCATCCTGACCGGCACCGCGCTGTCCGTGGTCGCCGGCCGGGTTGCCTATACCCTCGGGCTGACCGGGCCGGCGCTGAGTGTCGACACGGCCTGCTCGTCATCGCTGGTGGCCGTGCACCTGGCCGCCCGGGCGCTGCGGGGCGGCGAGTGCGAACTGGCGATCGCCGGCGGGGTATCGGTGCTGGCCACCCCGGGGATCTTCACCGAGTTCGCCGCGCAGGGCGGGCTGGCCGCCGACGGCCGGTGCAAGGCGTTCGGTGCTAGTGCCGACGGCACCGGCTGGGCCGAGGGCGCCGGTGTCGTCGTGCTTGCCCGGCTGGCCGACGCGGTCGCGGCGGACCGGCCGGTTTTGGCGCTGATCCGAGGTAGCGCCACCAACCAGGACGGCGCCAGCAACGGCCTGACCGCGCCGAGCGGCCCGGCCCAGCAGCGGGTGATCGCCGCCGCCCTGGCCGACGCCGGTCTCGCCGCCGGTGAGGTGGACGCCGTCGAGGCGCACGGGACCGGCACCCGGCTCGGTGACCCGATCGAGGCCGCCGCGCTCGCTGCCGCCTACCGACCGACAGCAGGCTCACCGCCGCTGTGGCTGGGATCAATCAAGTCCAACATCGGCCATGCGCAGGCGGCCTCCGGCGTCGCCGGTCTGCTGAAGATGGTGCAGGCGGTCCGGCACGGTGTGCTGCCCGGCAGCCTGTATTGCGACCCGCCCTCCGGCCTGGTCGACTGGCAGTCCAGCGGGCTGGCCCTGCTCACCGAGACCAGGCCCTGGCCGGACCACGGCCAGCCGCGCCGGGCCGGCGTCTCGTCGTTCGGCATCTCCGGAACCAACGCCCACGTCGTCGTCGAGCAACCGCCGGCCCAGCTCGATTCACCGGCACCGCCGCCGCCGGCCGGCCCGTTCGGGTGGCCACTGTCGGCCCGGTCGGCACCCGCGCTGGCCGAGACCGCCCGCCGGGTGGCCGCTCATCTCGCCGCGACCGACGGGTGGCAGCCGCACCAAGTGGGCTACTCGCTCGCCGCGTCCCGTACGGTCTTCGACCACCGCGCCGTCGTGCTCGGCGACACCCGCGAGGACCTGCTGACCGCCCTGGAGCGGCTCGCGGCCTCCGCGACCACCGACGTCGCCGACCCGTCGGACGAGCTCTGCTTCGTGTTCGGCGGTCACGGCAGTCAGCTGCCGGGGATGGGCCGGCAGCTGCGCGAACGCTTCCCGGTCTTCGCCGCGACCTTCGACGAGGCGGCCGGTCACCTCGACCGCTGGCTGCCGGGCCCGCTGCATCAAGCGCTCGATCCGGACGCCCCACCCGGACTGCTGGACGACACGCGGTACACGCACGCGGCGGTGTTCGCCTACCAGGCCGCGCTGGTCCGGCTGCTCGATACGCTCGGCGTGGTCCCGGACGTGCTGGTCGGCCACTCGCTCGGCGAAATCACCGCCGGCTACGCCGCCGGGGTGCTCACCCTGCCCGACGCCTGCACGCTGGTCGGCGCCCGCGGCCGGCTGCTGGCCGAGCTACCACCCGGCGCGATGGCCGCGGTGCGCGCACGGGCCGCGGACGTCAGCCGGCTGCTCGACGACGGCGTGACCGTCGCGGCGTACAACTCGCCGCTGGATACCGTCGTCTCGGGCGAGCCGGCCGCGGTGGCGGACCTGGTCGCCCGGCTGCGCGCCGCCGGCGGCCGGGCCACCATGCTGCCCGTCAACCATGCGCTGCACACGTCCGCGACCGAGCCGGTGCTCGCGCGCTTTCGTGAGGTGATCGCCGGAGTCGACCTCCGGCCGGCCACGATCCCGGTCATCAGCACGCTCACCGGCGGGTCGGTGTCCGCGGAGCTGGCCGACCCCGGGCACTGGTGCGCGCAGATCCGCCGCCCGGTGCTGTTCGCCGACGCGATCGCCGCATTCGGCTCGCCAGCCGCCCGGACGTTCCTCGAGCTGGCGCCCCGGCCGGTGCTCACGCCGTACATCCCGCGCTGCCTGGCCATGCCCGACGCCGCGCGTGCGCTCTGCACCGGCCGCCGGAGCGAGCCGGAACCGTCAGCGCTGCTTACCGCGCTCGCCACCGTGCACAGCCGCGGGCACCGGGTGCGTTGGGACGCGCTGTACCCGGCCGGCACCCGGCCGGTGGACCTCCCGACGTACCCGTTCCAGCGCCGCTACCTATGGCACCCGACGGTTTCCGCACCGGGCCGCGCCGGGCACCCGCTGCTCGGCGCTCCGGTCCCGCTGGCCGCCGCGCTCGACCGGTGGTTCGCCGGCGTCCTCAGCGTCGACGAGCCGCGATACCTCAGCCAGCACCGGTTGCACGATGTGCCGGTGCTCCCGGCCGCGGCGATGATCGAGTGGGCGCTGGCCGCCGCCGGAGGCACCGCCGGAGCCGCCGGATGGGTCGTCGAGGACGTGGCGTTCCTGGCCCCGCTGGTCCTGCCGGAAGGCCTGGCGTCCGGCGTGCAGGCGGTGGCCGAGGCGGGCGGCGGCGTCCGCTGCTTCGCCCGTCCGGTCGAGCAACCGACCGCGCCGTGGACCACCCACGTCACCGCCCGGCGGATCGCCGCCGACGCCGGGCCGCCGCCCGGCCGGGTCGACCCGACCGCGTTGTGCGGCCGGCTGACCGAGGACGCCGTCTCGGCGCTGACCGACGATCTGGCCCGCCGAGGCCTCAGCTACGGCCCGGCGTTCCGGCGCATTTGCCGGCTGTTCCGCGGCCCGGACGAGGCCGGCGCGCTGGTGGAGCCCAGCCCGGATGACGCGGACGGTCACCTGCTGGACCCGACGGTCATCGACGCCTGCTTCCAGCTGGTCACCGCATTCCTGCCCGGCGACGGCCGGGCCTGGCTGCCCGCCCGGGTAGACCGGATCGCCGTCCACCGGCCGCTGACCGGTCCGATGTGGTGCTACGCCCGCCGAGTCGAGGAGGACCCTGCCGGCGAGTGCGCTGCCGACGTCCAGCTGCTCGACCAGGACGGGACGGTGCTGCTCGAACTGACCGGCGTGCGGCTGCGCCCGGCGGCCAGGGGGTCCCGGCCGGTCACCGACATCCGGCTGGCCGACCTGCCGCCGGCGCGGCCGGCCGTCGACCGCAAGGCCGCCCCGCCGGTGGCTCGGCTCGACCTGACCGAGCTGACCCGGCTGGCGGTGGCCGATCCCGACCGGGCGCGCCGGACCGTCCTGGGCCGGGTCGTCGAGCAACTCGGGTCGCTACTGCAACTGGCCCCCGACGACCAGCAGCGCCTGGCCGGCAGCCACGGCCGGCAGCCGCTCAACCAGCTAGGCCTCGACTCGCTGGCCGCGGTGCAGCTTCAGGACCGGCTGCTGCTGGAGTTCGGCTCCGAGGTGACGCCGGAGTTCCTGTTCGACGGCGCGGACGCGGCTGACGTTGCCGAGTCGGTGTGCCGGCAGCTCACCCTGCGCAGTATCGTCGCGCCGGTCGACGGCCCGCGCATCAACGAGGCGGACACCGAGATCCTCACCCTGTAAGGGTCGGCCAAGATCATGAGCGGCGCCGTCCCGGTGGCAGGGTCGGTCATGACCGGGAAAGCGCCACGCTCGCGCGCCCGGCCAGCCATCGCCGGGCCTCGGTGCCGACATCGGCCAGCCGATCCTCGGCGACGATGCCGTGGTGGTCGACCGCCCAGCGCACCACCTTCAAGTCGGCACAGAGCGCTCGCCAGGCCGGCACCGGATCGGCCGGGTGCGCTTTCGTGGCCACGAACAACAGCGTCGGCACCGGGCTAGGCCCCGGCCGGTACGCCGCCAGCAGCTCCAGGTTCCGCCCGTGTACGGCGGCCAGCCGCTCGACGTCGGCGACCAGTGAGCCCGCCGGCAGCAGGTCGAGCCCGACCGCGACGTCGCGGGCGACCTGCGCCGAGTCGACGGACCGGACGGCCGCCGGCAGCCGGCCGCCGGCCAGGTCGGTAAGGAACTCCAGGTAACCCGGCCGGCGGGAGGGCTCGGAGCCGCTCCCCGGCACGGTGCTGTCGATCATGACGACGGTCGGGCACCGGCCCTCGGCGGCGAGCTGCCGGCCGACCTCGTGGGCCAGCACGCCGCCCATCGACCAGCCGGCCAGCACGATCGGCCGCCCCACATGGTCGAGTCGGTCCAGCTCGGCGCGGTAGTCGGCGGCAAGCGCCTCCAGCCCGGCCGGACCGCCGCACGGCCCGGCGTCGAGCAACGGGCTCTGGCAGCCGTGCACCGGCCCCGGCCAGGTCCGGACCAGTTCGCCGTAGCAGCGCACCGAGCCGCCGACCGGATGGAACAGCACCAACAGCGGGCCGCTGCCGTCCTTCAGCGGCACACCGACAGCGCCCGGCTCGGCCGAGCGCAACCGATCAGCCAACGCCCGCACCGTCGGCGCCTCGAAGATCACGCCGAGCGACACGTCGAGATCCAGCTCTGCCCGCAGCCGGTGCATCAGCCGCAGCGCGAGCAACGAGCTGCCGCCAAGGGTGAAGAAGTTGTCGTCCGGGCCGACGTCGGGCCGTTCGAGCAGGTCGGCCCATAGCTGCCGCAGGAGCTCCGCGCGCGGGTCGGTGAGCGGCATCGGCGCCGCCGCAACCCGCTGGTCCGGCCGGATCCGCAGCCCGGCGGCGAGGTCGACCTTGCCGTTCGGGGTGAGCGGCAGCGCCTCGACCAGGTGCAGTCGGGCCGGGACCATGTAGTGCGGCAGCCGGTCGGAAAGGAACGCGCGGATCGCCAACTCGTCCGGGCCGTCGGTACTTCCGACCACGAGCGCCGCCAGCCGGGGCGCACCATCGGGTCCACGGTCGGCCCCGACCGCGCACTCGGTCACTCCCGGGCAGCGCCGCAGCACCGACTCGACCTCTCCCGGCTCGATCCGGAAGCCGCGGATCTTCAGCTGCCGGTCCTCCCGCCCGAGGAACTCGATGGTGCCGTCCGGCCAGTACCGGCCGAGGTCGCCGGTGCAGTACAGCCGTTCACCGGTCTCGGGGTGCGACACGAACCGCTCGGCCGTGGTCGCGTGGTCGCCGAGGTAGCCGCGGGCAAGCCCCACGCCGCCGATATAGATGGCGCCGGTCGCCCACGGCGCGCGCACCCGCATCCGATGGTCAAGGACCGTCATCCGCTGGTTGCGCAGCGGTATGCCGTACGGGATGCTCCGCCAGCCGGCGTCGACCCGGTCGACCTCGAAGGCGTTCGACCAGATCGAGGCCTCGGTGGCGCCGCCGAGCGCGAGAACCCGCAGCCCGCTCCCCCACACCGACCGCATCCGATCCGGAAGGGTCGGCGGCACCCAGTCGCCGCTGAGCAGCACCGCACGCAGCGGCGGCCGGTCCCTGGCCGAGGCGTGCTCGGCCTCCTCGGTCAGCAGCTCGGCCAGCGCGGGTACCGAGTTCCACACCGTCACGCCGTGCTCGGCGGCGGTGGCCAGCCATTCGGTCGGCTCCGGCGCGGCCGACGCGCGCGGCAGGACCAGCGTGGCGCCGGCGGCCAGGGTTCCGAACACGTCCCACACGGACAGGTCGAAGCTGAGCGACGATACGCCGAACACCCGGTCGGCCGGGCCCAGTCCGATCCGCTGGTTGACGTCGAGCACCGTATTCAGCGCACTGCGGTGCTCGATCAGCACGCCCTTGGGCGTACCGGTCGAGCCGGAGGTGTGAATGACGTACGCCAGGTCGGTCGGCTCGCCGTCACCGGGGCGGCGACCCGGCTCGTCCATGCCGACCCACGACGTCCGGTCGAGTTCCACGACCGGCCGCCCGAGGTCCGCGGGCAGCGACCGGCTCGTCGTCGCGATGACGACGCGCGGGGCGCATTGGTCGAGCAGTTGGCGGATCCGCTCGGCCGGCAGGCCGGCGTCGACCGGGCAGTACGCGGCCCCGCAGCGCAGCACCGCGAGTACTGCGACCACCTGCTCCCAGCCCTTGCGCAGGACGACCGGGACGATGTCACCGCGCCCGACACCGTGCCACCGCAGCCGGCCGGCGACCGTGGCCGCCGCGCGCTCGAGCTCGGCGTAGCTCATCGTCCGGGCTGGGGTGACGAGCGCGGTCGCGTCCGGCCGGCTCGCCGCCGACCGCATGAACCCGTCCTCCAGCCGGCCTGCCGGCAGCGGGCCGGCGGTGTCGTTGACGGCCGCGACCCGGGCGCGGTGCCGGGCCAGGCCGATGACCGGCTCCTCGGCCGTCGCCAGCCCCCGCACCAGGTCGGTATAGGCGTCGAACATCACGTCCGGCAGGCCGGCCGGGAACGCCGCGTCGACGACGTACCAGGTGCAGACGACCCCGCCGCCGGGCGCGTCCTGGACCTGGTTGTCGATCAGTACGTGCGGTGTCCGCAGCGCGCTGGCGACCGGCACCGCGGCCGGCCGGGGCGTCCGCGGCCCGGATCCCAGCATGCCGTTGAAGACGTACGGCAGTGCCGGCTGCGAGGACCAGCTGCGCCGGGCCGCGACCGCCCGCATGATCTCGACGGCGGTGACGTCGCTGTGTTCGAGGTCACGCCACAGCTGTCCCTGAAGCCGGCGGGCCCGGTCCCAGTACCCCTCGTCCCGGCCGAGGTCGACCTCGACCGGCAGGGTGGCGCCGAGGTTCCCGACGACGCCGGCCCACTCCGGGTGCCGCCCCCGCCATCCCTCGTGCAGCATGTTCAGGCAGAACCGGGGCCCAGCCGCCCAAGCTCCCAGGGTCTCGGCGAACGCGTGGGCGAGCGCTGCGGCCGGCAGCACCCGCTGCCGGCGGGCCGCGACGACCAGCCCGGCCCACTCAGCGGCGCCCAGCTCGCAGCGGCGCTGGGTCAGCCGGACCGGTCCCAGCCGAGCCAGCGGCCCGGCGAGCGGCAGCGCCGGTGCCTCCGGCAGCGAGTCGAGCCGGTCCCCCCAATACGGCCAGTGCTCGCGCGCCCGGTGCCGCTCGGCGAGCAACTCCCGCCACTGCCGGACGGTGAGCTGGACCGGTGGCAGCGGGTCTTCCGGGCGCGCGCACAGCCGCCAGGCCTCGCCGAGCAGCTGCCAGGTGCTGTGCGCGTCGAGCAGCAGCAGGCTCATCGCGAGATGCACCCGGGTGCGGTGGGTACGCAGCCGGCTCGCCTCGACCGCAAACAGCGGCCACACCGCGGGATCGTGGCCGGTGCCGGCCATCCGGTCCCTGACCTGGGCGATCGCCGCCTCGGCCCGGCCGGGGGCGAGATCGCGCAGGTCGTGCACCGGCACCGGCATACCGCCCAGGTCGGCGGCGGCCAACACGACCTGCCCGCCGCCGGGCGCCACCACCGTGCGCAGCTGCTCGTGCCGCGCGACCAGAGCGGCGACGGCGTCGGCGAGGCGCTCGACCGCCAGGCCGACGACGTCGAGCTCCAGGTAGAAGTGCGGCCAGAAGCCGCCGAGGTCGACCAGCTCGCTGGTGCCGACCAGGTAGGCCTCCTGCAGGTCGGTCAGCGGAAAGGGCGTGGCGGTCATGCCTGCTGCCCGTCCATCCAGCGGGCCACCCGCTCGGCGAGCACGATGCAGGTGAGGTTCGGGGTCGCCCGCGGCAGCGTGGGCAACACGGAGGCGTCCACCACGTACAGGCCGGTGACGCCGTGCACCCGCCCATGTCCGTCGGCGACCGCGGCCGGATCGTCCGCCGCGCCCATCCGCGCGGTGCCCGCGGGATGCCACATAGGCGAGACGAACCGGGCTATCGCGGAACTGAGCAGCGCGTCGTCGGCGACCAGCCGGTCGGTCCAGACGAACGTCCGGTCGAGCAGGGCGGCCAGCGGTGCCGATCGGACGAGCGACCAGGCGAACCGGGTGCCGGCCATCAGTCCCCTGAGGTCCTCCGGCTCGGTGGCCAGCCGCAGCTCGATGACCGGCGGACCGTCCAGGTCGCCCGGCGCCAGCGTCACCCGGCCCCGGGACGCCGGGGCTAGCAGCGTCGCCGCGAGCGCGACACACGGTCGGTCGCCGACGATCGGGGCCAGGCCGGGCATCCCGGGTACCGCGACGCTGCTAGCGACCGTGATCGTGACGTCGGGATCGGCACCGCCGAGCGCCAGCCGGGCCAGCACCGGGTGATCGGGCCGACACGGCGCGGCGTCCGGACGCAGCACCGACCAGATAGCCACGGTCGGGTGGTCGGCCAGGTTCTCCCCGACGCCGGGCCGGTCGACGACGGGCCGGACACCCGCGGCGGCCAGCTCCTGCGCCGGCCCGATGCCCGAGCGCAGCAGGATCGCCGGCGTGTTCACCGCGCCCGCGCATAGCGTCACCCGGTCGGCGGCGACCTGGTTGCCATCGGCCAGCTCGACGCCGCCGACCCGGCCGCCGTCGAGCAGCACCCGCCGGACTCGACAGCCGGTCCAGACCGCCAGGTTGGCCCGGTCGCGGGCCGCGGCCAGGTGGGTGTCGGCGGTGGACATCCGCCGACCACCGCTGGTGTTTGTGGGCACCGGACCGACGCCGACGTCCGATCCGGCGTTCAGGTCGGCTACCTCCGGCAGGCCCGCGTCGCGGCACGCCCGCCAGAACGCCTGGCCCAACGCATCCCATTCGTCCGGACGGCACCGCCGGATCGGCACCGGGCCGGCATCGCCGTGCGTCGTCCCGGCGAAGTCGGCGTCGGTCTCCACCGCGCGGAAGTGCGGAAGCACCCGGTCCCAACCCCACTCGGGGTTGCCGGCCGCCACCCATTCGTCGAAGTCGCGGGCCAGCCCGCGCATCGCGATTGCGCCGTTGACCGCGGATGAGCCCCCGACGACCTTGCCCAGCGGGTACGGGAACCGCCGGTCCGCACGGACTATCGCTTCGTAGTCCCAGTTGCTGCCGGTGAGCACCGCTCCGTCGGGCCGTTCGGTCGGCGGGTCGACGCCGGCCTCGACCAGCAGCACCCGGCGGTCAGGCCGCTCGGACAGCCGGCTGGCGAGCACCGCGCCGGCCGAACCGGCGCCGACGACGACGTCATCCCAGTCACCCGGTGTCATCTCGTCGTCGGTGCTGCGACGGATCGCGGTTATTGCGCCTGTTGCGGCACCTGGGCGATCGCCCGCTCCAGGTGGGCGCGGTGGGTGGCCAGGTCGTTGGCGATGAACTGCGCGATCTCGCCCAGCGGCCTGGTTCCGTCGGTCAGGCTCGGCGCGGGCGGCGGAACGGAGTCCAGTTGTGGGTCGGACAGCCCTCGGACGGCTTCGACGAACGCCGTGCCGGGACCGCGCAGCGCGACCATCGTTGCCGCCACCTCTTCGCCCCGCTTCGGGCTCGGAGCACCGCGGTCGTGGCTGGGGTCGTGGTGGCTGTGGCCGTGGTCGTGGTCGTGGTAGTTGTGGCCGTGGGGGTCATTGCCGTGGTCGTGATCCTGGTGGTGATGGTCGTGGTCGTGGTCGTGGGTGTGGTTATAGCCGTGGGCATACCCGGCGGCGAGCTGGGGCGAATCGGTGACCACGCCCTGCAGCCAGCCCACCACGATATCGGTGCCCATCCGCAGGTGCTCGAGAACGTGCCCGACCGTCTCACCCTGCGGATCCCCGCAGGCGGCATCGACCTGGTCAGTGCTCAGTCGGGACACCAGATCGGCCATCAGGTTGAATTCCTGCTGGAGCCGATCGGCAACTTGGTCCGCACGCTCGCCCATCAGAATCTCCTTCCGTAGCAGGGAATTGGGCTACCGCCGAACGAACCTTCTCCAGCGCCACGCCACCGACGCAACTGTTCAACGCTGGCTATGCCACGGCGACCGGCAGCGACTCGAATCCGCGTACGTGGATGTTGTGCCGCCGCTTGCCCTCGCCGTCGAGGCGAAGACCGGGGAATCGCGACAGCAGCGCGGTGAAGGCGATCGGGCCCTCCAGCCGGGCCAGCGGAGCGCCGATGCATTTGTGGATTCCGCGGCCGAATCCCAGGTGGTTGTTCGGATTGCGGTCCAGTCGCAGCTCGTTGGGCTGGTCGAACGCCAGCGGATCGCGGTTGACTGCGCCCAGCAACACGCCGACCGTCTGCCCTTTTTTGAGCTCGTGGCCACCGAGTGAGAAATCATCGCGGGCCACCCGCCCGGCCACCTGCACCGGCGCGTCGAAGCGCAACAGCTCCTCGATCGCGCTGGTCATCAGGCCCGGGTCGTCCCGGAGCCGGGCCAGTTGCTCGGGATGGTCGAACAGCGCGATGGTCCCGTTCGCGATCAGGCTGGTGGTCGCTTCCAGGCCGGCCATGGTGAGGACGACGCACATTTCCAGGATCTCCTGGCTGGTCAGCTGCTCGCCGTCTTCCTCGGCCTGAACCATCGCGCTGATCAGATCGTCCCGCGGCTCGACCCGGCGCCGGTCGATGACCTCGGTGAGGTAGTTCCGCATGGTTACCCGCTCGTCCGCGCCGGCCTCGGAGCGCCGCCGGTGCGACACCGGGTCGATGGTCTCGATGATGGTGGCCACCCAGCGGTGGTACATCGCGTGATCGGCCGGCGGAATGCCCAGCAGGTTCGACAGCACGATCGCAGGCAGTGGCGCGGCGAAATCCTGCACGAGGTCGAACTCGCCCCGCTCGCCGGCCGCCGTCAGCAGGCCGTCCACCACCTCCTCGATCCGCGGGCGGGCCCGCTCGACCGCGCGCTGGGTGAACGCGCCCTGGACGAGCCGGCGCAGCCGGGTGTGGTCGGGTGGGTCCAGGAACGGCAATCCCCGCGGCTGGATGCCGTCCTCGGGCCAGCGTTCCGACTCGTCGGCGAGGTCGCGGTTGGATGAGGCGCAGGGATGGGTGAAAAGGGCCACCGCCTCGGCGTGCCCGGTGACCAGCCACCGGTCCATCCCGTCCACCCACAGCACTCGGTCGAGGTCGCGCAGCACGTCGTACGCCGGATAGGGATCGACGTGGAACTCCGGTCCGCTCAGTAGCGCCGCTACGTCGGTCATGTCGCTCCTCATCTGAAAAGACCGGGCCGGTGTTCTCACCATTCGACTACCGGCGCCAGGAAGGCCTGCGCCCGAGAACCGCCAGGCATGCTGCGGGCCTGCGTCGCCAGCCGCAGCTGCGGGATCTCGCGCAGCAGGCACCAGATGCCGGCCATGATCTCGGCCCGGGCGAGCTCGGCGAAATTGCACATGTACGGCCCGTGACCGAAGGACAGGTGCTCGTGGGAGTGCAGCGCCACGTCGAATCGCTCCGGTTCGGCGAAGACGCACGGGTCGCGATTCGCGGCGGCGATGTCCAGCAGGACCATTTCCCCGACGTCCACGGTCTCGCCGGCAACGCACAGGCCGTCGCTGGCGTAACGGATCAGGCCGTCATCGGTTGCGGCCGGCGGGTTGAACAGCCGCAGCGCCTCCTCGACCGCACTCGAAAGCACCTGCCGGTCGGACCGGACGAGGTCACCGTGCCCGGGCTGGAGCAGCAACATCGACATCGTCCAGTCGAGCGCGGCCGCCGGCGCCTCGCAGCCGAAGATGAACATCCCCGACAGCAGCCTCGCCGCCCAGGCGCCGTCCTGCTGGACCGAGAATTCCTCGGCCCCCAGTAGCCGGGCCACGGCTCCCGACTCCTCGCAGTTCCCGGACGCCAGCAGGCGCCGGACGTAGCCGACCCGCCGGGCCAGACCGGCGATCGAGTCCCGGTCCGGCTCGCCGTAGAACGCGTCGACGTCCTGGGCCGGAATGCCGAGCAGCCGGGCCAGCACGATCCGGGCGAGCGGAGCCGAATACGAGGTGTGCACGTTGACCGGTGGCGGCAGCCGGGCGAACGCCGCGGCCAGCTCGCCCGCCACCTCCGTGATCCACGGCGCCAACGCCGCCTGCTGCGCCCTCGGGAACGCCCGGTTCATCAGCCGGCGCCGGTGCCCGTGCAGCTCGTGCTCGTTGCCGCCCGAACCCCGGGGCCCACCGGCCATGCCGGATCGGGTGTACCAGGGCGCGACCGATGGCTTCGGATGCGTTTTGCCGAGTCGCTTGTCGGCCAGCAGCGTCTTCACCGAGGGATAGTCGGTGACGTGCCAGGCCGGGTAGCCGGCCGGCGTGACGATGCGGGACAGGCTGCTCATGGCCGCGCGAGGCAGGTCAGTCAGTCAGCCACGCGACACTCGACGACCAGCGCCATGTCGATAGCCTCGCCGACGCGCGAAACGACGAGCCCGGCCTTGTCGGTCAGCGCGCGGATCTCCTCCAGGGTGCGGGTTCTCGCCCCTTTGCCGCCGATCATCAGCTCGAGCAGGCTGCCGTACTGGTCGCCGCGAGCGGCCGGCGCCTGTTTCGGGGTCGGACCGTCGACCACGACGACGCGACCCTGATCACGCCGGGCGGCGTCCGCGCACCGGGTCAGCAGCCGCACGCACAGGGCGTCGGGCCAGGCCCGCAGCGTGCCGTACATCAGGTACAGGTCGAACCCGTCCGGCAGCGGGTCGAAATAGCTCTGCGCGACCGTGCTGAAGCGGTCGGCGACGCCGCTGCCGGCGACGATCTGCTTGGACCGCTCGATGGCTCGGGGCAGGTCCAGCAGCGTGCCGTGCAGGTGCGGGTGCAATTGCAGCAGCTTGGTGAGTTTCGCTCCGGTTTCACCGCCGAGCAGCATCACGTTCTTGATCTCGTCCCAGCCACCGGAGATCTCGAACTTCATGTCCGGCACCCCGTGCCCGACCGGGCCCATCAGCTGCTCGTAGCTGTCGGCCAGCTCCGAGTTTCGGTCGAGGTCTCGCCAGAACGGCAAGCCGAACGTGTGGTGGTAGGAGGACGAGCCGGACTGCACTGACCGCAGCAGCCCGTTCCAGACCCGCGCGTACCGGTCCCCGATGCCGTTGAGGCTCATCCGAACTCGGACGCGTTCGTCGAGCAGGCCCCGGCCGAGCTCCGTCAGCTCGAACTCATCAGGCGCCGGCTCGACGAACAAGCCGTCCTTCTCCAGCCGCCGGATCACCCGGCGCAGGCCTTCGGTGTCGCATTCGGTGAGCTCGGCCAGCCGGGAGAGTTCGTGCACCCCCGACGAGATGTGCTCGGCCAGGCCGAGCGTGACGGCCACTCTGATACACCAGGGCGTGTTCAGATCACCCATTTCGATAACGGTCGACCCGGCATCATCGCGCATCCGGCGCTCCCAGCCTCGTGTGATGACAAATTTCGTTGACGAATGTCGCTAATGACCAAACGCGGACGTGCCGCAGTTGCACACCGAGCTATTGGTAGACGATCAATTGGCAGACCGAAAGGTCATGGTTTGTTCAGAGCACATTTGAGACCGCGCCCCATTCCTCCGGGGCGACGTCGGCCAGCGTCTGACTGAACATCCAGCGATGACCGCCCGGGTCCTCCACCGAGTACTGGCGCTCGCCGTACTGGTGGTCGGTCGGCGGGTCGGCGATCGTCGCACCGAGCGAACGCGCGCGCTCGCAGTGGGCGTCGACGTCCTCGACCCGGACCATCATCGAGCACCGGGCCGGCGGACCCTCGTCTCCGGAATTGTCGCGCACGACTACCGCCCCGCTGCCGAATGACAGCTGCGCCCGGTGATCTTCGACGTGCCACCGCTCGGTGAAGCCGAATACCCGGCACAGCCATTCCCTGGCCTCGGTCACATCGTCGTAGACCAGGACTGGCACAACGCTCACATCCGGCATCGAACGGTTAGACAGCACGCTATTCTCTCCTATCCCATGAACTCGCGCCTATTACGTTTATCATGACTTTCGCATCTAGTGGCCAATAATTTACTGTCGCCGGAGCCGAGCGTAAACATCAGACCCGGCGCGGGCCGGCAGTCGGATCGCCCGCGCGGAACGGCTAGCTAGGCACGTGACACCGATCCTTTCCTACGCGGATTCTGCTCAGGGAGTTGCGACGTGGACTCTGCCGTCCTTGCCCCGTCTCAGACGCTGACCGTCACCAGCTCGGGCCCCGGCGCCGAGCTGCCCCCGGCCTGGGGCCAACGCTGCATCTGGGGCTGGCATGGGATGGGCGGTGCTGAGGTGCGCTTCGCGCACGCCGGGAGCTACTCGCTGGAGTCGCTCGGAGCCGGCGGATGTCGCGTCGACGACCTCGTCGACGCGGTGCGGCGGGTGGTCAGCCGGCACGACGCGCTGCGGACCCGGCTGGTGCACGAGGGTGGGGAGTTGATCGGCCAAGTGGTCGACGCCACCGGCGAGCTGACGATCGACGTCTACGTCGCGGACGAGTCCTCGGCCCACTCGGTAGGAGAAGCGATCGCCGAGCGGCAAGCCGACCGGGTCTGGACCGGTCGCGAGTGGCCGCTGCGGGTGAGCATCGTGGCCGTCGACGACATCGCGGCGTACGTCGTCGTCTCCCAGAACCGGCTCGTCTTCGACACCCAGAGCATGAAGTTCGTGCTGGACGAGATGGCCGCCCTGGCGGCCGACCCCGCGGCTGACCTGGCCGACCGCTACCAGTCGATCGAGGAGTCGCTGTTCGAGCAGTCGCCGGACGGCGCCGCGGTCTCCGAACAGGCCGGTGAGTTCTGGCGTGCGGGCCTGCGGCGCAGCCCGCCGTCGCTGTTCGACTTCCCGCCGCCGGAACCTGAGGGCAAACGGCACATCATGGCGCCGATGCGGTCGGCGGCGGTGGCCCGGGCGGTACCGGTACTACGCCGGCGCTGGCGGGTAAGCGACGCCGCCGTCGTCCTGACCGCGGTGGCCACCGCGCTGACTGCTTACACCGGTCACCGGGCGGTGGCGGCGCAGATCCTGTCGGCCAACCGGACCGACCGCGCCCGTAAGAACATGGTCGGCACGCTGGTCAGCGAGGGCCTGGTGCTGGTCGACCTGACCCTGGGCTCGTTCGGCGACATCACCCGTAACACCGAAACCGTGATGCGCCTTGCCAACCGGAACGCGTACTGCGATCCGGACGCGATCGCCCGAG
Source organism: Jatrophihabitans sp. (assembly GCA_035248685.1). GTDB lineage: Bacteria > Actinomycetota > Actinomycetes > Mycobacteriales > Jatrophihabitantaceae > Jatrophihabitans_A. Next base: position 108,652 of record DATFHF010000061.1, on the reverse strand, counting down.
TACGCGAAGAGGTCGAACGGGACCGGGGCGTACCGCTGGACCTGACCATCTTCTTCAACGACGTGCTGACCGCCCGGCAGACGGTCGGCCAGGCCGACCCGGTCGACGATCTGTCCGACCTGGTCGCCGACGGCAGCGGGCTGCCGCCGATCGAGCAGTGGCACGGCTGGGAACACGCCATCCAGGGCCGCACCTGCAAGGAAATCCGGCTGCTGCTGAGTGCGGAGCAGCACGAGGACCTGCCGCTGTTGCTGTTCGCCGACACCGCGTACATCTCCCGGGCCGCGGTCCGCGACATATTCCTCGGCGCCGAACGGCTGCTGGTCGCCGCCGCCCGGGACGGTGACGTCGCCGGCGCCGACCTGGCTGTGGCGTGCGGGATCGCCACCGCGCCGCGGCCGGAGACCTGGGTCGCGCTCGCCGACGGGTGGGTGGACCTGCCGGCCTCCGCGGCGGCCTGGCGGGCGGTGGCCGAGCCGGCCCCGGCCGAGCTGGCGCTCGGGGACGACGGCCTGCTCGTCGGCTGCCTCGGCGGTGACACCGAGCCGTCGTTCGTGGACCTGCACCGCCGGTTCATGGCCTCGATCGGCGGGACCGAGGGCCGGCGGGCTCCGGCCCGGTACCGGTGGGTGTCGCTGGCCGGCGGCACGCCCGACCGGCCGAAGGGCTGGCTGGACCTGCCGGTGCTCGCCGAGGGCACCGGCCGCTAGACCGCGGTAACTCACCCCGTCCAGGGCCGCAGCGCCACCGCCATCTCGGCCACGGTGGGGCCGTCGAAGAGGATCTGCAGGCCCTCGTCGGACGTCAGGTTCAAGCCCAGGTTGTCCCGCAACCGGCTGATGATCTGCAACGCGTGTAGCGAGTCGCCGCCGAGTTCGAAGAAATTGTCCGCGGTCCCCACGTCCGTTTGGGCCAGCGCCTCGCGCCAGGCCTCGAGCAGCTGCCGCTCCAGGTCGGTGCGCGGCTCGACCCGTTCCACCGGCTCGTCCGGCGCCGCGGCGGACACCGCGCTGAGGTCGACCTTGCCGTTGCCGCTCAGCGGGATGCGGTCGAGCAGCCGGAACTGGCCGGGCACCAGGTAGGCCGGCAGCAGCTCGGCGAGCGCGGCCCGCAGGCCGGCCGGGTCGACGCCGCCGGCCGCTACCTGCGCCTCGTCGGCGACCTCGCGGCCGGCGACCAGCACGTGCTGGCCGAGCGCGTCGACGCTCCCGTCGGGGACCGCCGCGGCCGCCGTGAATCCAGCCACCCGGAATCTCTCCTGCCACCTCGCGGCGTCGAGCAGCGGCAGCGACCGGCCGTCCCGGTAGGTGCCGAGGTCCTGGTAGTGGCCGACGGTCACCAGGTGGAACGCTTCGTTGACGGTGTTCTCGACGGCGACCAGGACACCGCCCGGCGCGAGCGCGTCGTGCAGCCCACGCAGGGTCTGGTTCAGGTCGGCCGCGTTGTGCAGGACGTTGGCGGCGATAACCAGGTCGACCGAGCCGTCGGGCACGCCCTGCTCGGCCGGCGGCCGGTCGATGTCGAACAGCGCGTCCGAGACGAACGGGTAGGCCGCGAGCCGGGACCGGGCTCGGCGGGTGAAGTAGGTCGAGACGTCGGTGAACCGGTATTCCGTCCGGTCGGGCGGCAGCTCGGGCAGCACCGCCGCGGAGGTGGCGCCGCAGCCGGCCCCGACCTCCAGCACGGACAGCCGCCGGTCGGTCGGCCGGGCCCGCACCACTGCCCGCGCGACCTCGGCCACGACGGCGTTCTGGAGCCGGGCCATCGGGTTGTCGCCGTACAGTGCATCGGCGACCGCGAAGGTGCCGTCCGGAACGAGGAATTCCAGCACGTTGGCCCGGCCGAGCAGCAGGTCGACCTGGTGCCGGGCGCAGTTGGCGAAGAAGCCGGCGAACAGCCCCAGTGCCCCCTCGCCCGGCAGCTCGGCGAGCGCCCGGTCGACCCGCTCGGCCAGCTCGTCGGCTGACAGCGGCGTAGGACAGCGGTATACGCCGGGTTCGGAGTCCGCGACGAGCAGCCCCTCCCGGTCCAGCAGAGCCAGCCATTCGACGAGCAGCCTGGCCGGCCGGGGCCGCAGCCCGATCCGGCGGGCGATCCCGTCCGCGCTCGCGCGCTGCCGCCCCGTAACCGTGAACTCGCCGATGCCGGCAAGGGCGCCGGCGATCACCGGGACTGCGATCTCGTTGATGGCACGCAGCATCCGTCCGTACCCGGCCAGACCCGCGGCGTCGGCCGCCGCGTGCTGCTCCCGCCGCTCGGCCGCCGCGGCGACGATCGGTGGCCAGGCCAGCTGACCGCCCTGGTCGGGGACGACGTAGGCGACCAGCTGCCGGCGCCGCGTCGTCGGGTTGGTGTCGACCGCGACCGCGGCGTCGCGTACCCCCGGCAACCGCAGCAGGGTCGAGGCGATCTCGCCCAGTTCTATCCGGTAGCCGTTGATCTTCACCTGGCCGTCGGTGCGGCCGAGGATGTCGATATCGCCACCGGGGCGGCGCCGGCCCTGGTCGCCGGTTCGGTAGAGCCGCACCCCGGTTCCGGGGCGGCACACGAACCGCTCGGCCGAGCGGTCCGGGTCGCCCCAGTAGCCGCGGGCAAGGCCGTCCCCGCCGATGCAGATCTCACCGACCGTCCAGTCCGGGCAGTCGGCGAGCCGGGCGTCCACGACGTGCATGGTCTGGTTGGCCAGCGGCCGGCCGTACGGGATGCGCACCCATTCCGCCGGTACCTTCCCGATCCGGTGGAACACCGACCAGATCGACGCCTCGGTGGCGCCACCGAGCCCGACCACGTCCGCGTCCGGGCAGCGGGCGCGCACCGCGTCCGGCAGCGTCACCGGGATCCAGTCGCCGCTGAGCATGACCAGCCGCAGCGGCGCGCGGCCGCCGGGCCACGGCCGGTCCAGCCACGCCTGCATGAGAGCCGGCACCGAGTTCCAGATCGTAATCCGGTGCCGGACGATGAGGTCGGTCCAGTGGTCCGGGTCGTGCTCGCCGCCCTCGTTCGGCAGCACGACGGTGGCGCCGGCGGCCAGCAGGCCGAACAGGTCGTATACCGACAGGTCGAACGTCAGCGCGGACAACGCCAGCACCGCGTCGCCGGGACGCACCCCGAACCGGTCGTTCAGGTCCTGGATCGTGTTGGCCGCTGCGCGGTGATCGATCATCACGCCCTTCGGTTCGCCGGTCGAGCCCGAGGTGAAGATGACGTATGCGAGGTCGGCCGGTGCCGGCCCCGACTCCGGTGGGACGGGCGCGGCGGCCCGCACCTCGGCATCGCTGAACGTCACCACCGTGCGGCCCGAGCAGTCGCCGACGCCGGCGGTGCTAACGACCACCCGGACCCTGCCGATGTCGAGGAGCTGGCGGCGGCGCGCCGCCGGCCAGGCCGGGTCGATCGGCAGGTACGCCGCACCCGCGGCGGTGATGCCCAGCACGGCGCCGGCCTGTTCCGGACCCCGGGGCAGGATGACCGCAACCAGCTCGCCGGATCCGACGCCGAGCTCGCCCAGCCGCCCGGCCAGCCGGTACGCGTCGTCGGCCAGTTCCCGGTAGGTCACCCGGCGCTCGCCGGCGATGACGGCCACATCGTCCGGCCGGGTCCGGATCTGGGTCGCGACCAGCTCGGGCAAAGTGGCCGCCGGGTACGGCGCGTCGGTGTCGTTGGCGGCGGCCAGCGCGGCCCGCTGCCGCTCGGGGAGCCGGGCCAGCGGCTGCTGCTGCTCCCACGCCCGCGGGTCGTGCCCGAGGCGGTCCAGCACGTCGCAGTAGGCGGCGAACATGTCATCCAGCAGCCCGGCCGGAAAGAGTGCCTCGACGGCGTCCCAGTTCACGAACAGCGCGCCCTGCTCTTCGGCCACCTGGTGGTCGAGCCACACCTGTGGCGTCTGGCTGATGCCGTACACGAACGTGCCGAAGTAGCCGGTGCCGCCGAATAGGCTGCGCCCGTCGGTCGCGTCCTCGGTCGGCCCGGCGGCGAGCGCGCTGGTGAAGACGACCGGCATGCCGCCACCCAGGCCGCGGTTGAGGCCGCCGCCGTTCAGCCTGACCCGGTCCCGCTGTACCTGCACGCCGCTGTATGACATGTGCGCGAGGTCGCGCATCAGCTGCCGTTGCAGCCGCTGGGCCCGCTCGCCGAACGGCACATCCGGGGTGGCGTCGACCTCCAGCAGGGTCAGCGAGGTGAAGTCGCCGATCAGCTCGGCGATCTGCGGGTGGGCGGCCGGCCGGTTGAACAGCGACAGGTTGAGGGTGAACCGGTCCTGGTTCGCCCAGGTCCGCAGGATCTCGGCGAAGGCCGCGGCCAGTACGCAGGACGGCGTCAGGCCGCGCCGGCGCGCCTCGTCCTTCAGCGCGCCCCACTCGGCCGGCGGCAGGCTCATCCGCCGGCGGACGAACACCGGGCGGTCGACCTGCGCCGGTGCGATGGCAAGCGGTAGCGCCGGCGCCGGCGGCAGGTCGGCCAGCCGCGCCTGCCAGTAGTCCCGGGCCCGCTGGTAGGCGGAGCCGTCGCGCCGGCGGCGGTCAGCCAGCACACAGTCGCGGAACGACAACTCCAGCGGTTCCGAGGCCCAGTCCGGGTCCTCGCAGAACTGCCGCCAGTCGCGGAAGAGCAGGTACATGCTGTACGCGTCGGCGATCAACAAGTCCAGGCTGACATGCATGCGCAGCCGGTCGCCGGGCAGCACGCTGGCCCGGATGTCGAACAGCGGCCAGCGGTACGGGTCGAGCAGCTGGCTGCTCATGTCGGCCCGGGTCGCCGCGATCCGCCGGTCCTGCTCGTCAGCCGGCAGGCCGGTCAGGTCGGCAACCGCGATTTCGTACTCGGGCACCTCGGCGAGGACGTGCTGGGTGCCGTCCGGTCGCAGGACGGCGCGCAGCATGTCGTGCCGGTCGATGACCTGGCGCAGGCTGTCCGCCAGCCGGCGCACGTCCGCGCCGTCGCGTTCCAGCTCGACGTAGAAATGGGTCGCGACCCCGCCGAGCTCAACGGTCGGCGAGCGGCCGACCCAGTACGCGTGCTGGATGTCGGTCAGCGGGAACGGCTCGTGCCGATCGGCCGGTTCGGTAACGATCGTGGCCGGCCGCTCCGCCACTGCCGTGGTCCGCAGCATTCCGACGAGGTGGTCGCGTTGCGAGCGAAGCTGTTCGCGCAGCTCGTCGGTGAGCACACCGGTCGGGGCGAGGACGTCCAGCCGTTCGCCGTCCAGCCGCAGCTGTACCCCCCGGCGGTGCAGTTCGAGCAGCAGGTCGTCAGTCATGGCGTCCCCTCCCGGTGACGGCTGCCGCGACCGCCGCCAGCCGCGGTCCGCGAAGCAGGTTGTGGTGGTCGGCGTCCACCGTGATAGCCGCCACGCGTCCGCTGGTCAGCGCCGCCCAGCCCCAGTCCGGCCGGTCGGCGGCCGGGTGCCCGCGGAACTCCGGGACGCAGCCGCGGCCAGCCCGGATCAGCGTGATGTCAGCGGTGATAGCCGACGGGCGGTAGGCGTTGCCGGCTCGTACGACGCCTGCGAATACCGGGTACAGGTCGCGCAGCCCGGCCGGGTCGCCGACCTGGGCGCCCAGTTCGGCTGCGAGGGCAAGTGCTGCGTCGAGCCGCTCCTCCGGCGGCCGCGCGGCCAGCCAGCCGGCCTTCCGCGGCGGCACCCGGTCCGGGTCGAAGCCGATGTCCAGGTCGGCCAGGAACCACAGCAGGACGGTGCCCTCGTCGAGCTCGCGTCGAACGGTCGGCGCGGGCGCGTCGATGACGACGAGGCGTTCGACCCGCTCCCCAGCGTGCTCCAGCCGGTGGGCCAGTTCGAGCGCGATGGTCGCGCCGGATGACCAGCCGCCGAGGCGGTACGGGCCGGCGGGACGGGCCGCCCGCAGCGCCGGCAGGTACTCGGCGGCCAGCTCGTCCACGCTGACCGGCGGCGGCCGTCCGACGGCCGGGCCGGGCGCTTGAAGGGCGTGACATCCGCCGTCGATGAGTTCCGCGAGCTGCCGGTAGCAGAGCACGTCGCCGCCGGCGGGGTGGACGAAGAATGCCGGTGCGGGCCCCTCGGCCAGGCGGACCAGCGGCGACCAGCGGACCGACCCGGTCTCCAGCCAGCGAGCCAGGTTGGCGACCGTACGCGCCTCCAGCAGCGCGCCGAGCGGCACCGGTCGGCCCAGCCGTTCCCGCAGCGTCGACACCAGCCGGAGAGCGGCAAAGGACTGGCCGCCCAGCTGGAAGAAGTCGTCGGTGACCCCGACCCGGTCGACGGAGAGGATCTCCTGCCAGGCCGCCACCAGCAGCTCCTCCAGCCGGCCCCGCGGCGGTACGTACCGGCCCGGCGCCCGGTTGTCGGCGGCGGCACCGGGCAGCGTCTCCAGCGCGACCCGGTCGACCTTGCCGGTCGCGCTGAGCGGCAGCCGGGGCAGCACCTCCAGGTGGCTCGGCACCAGGTAGCCGGGCAGTCGGCCGGCCAGGTGCTCGAGCAGGCTGGCCGGGTCGAGGATGGTGCCGGGCCTGGCCGTCACGAATGCCGCGAGTTGCCGACCGCCGGCGGCGCGCCGGGCGACCACCGCCGCGCGGTCGACGTCCGGGTGCTCCGCCAGCGCGTGCTCGATCTCGCCCGGCTCGACCCGGAATCCCTGCACCTTGACCTGTAAGTCGCTGCGCCCGAGAAACTCGATCTCGCCGCTGGGCAGGTAGCGTCCGCGGTCGCCGGTGCGGTAGAGCCGTTCGCCGGTCCGGGGATGGGTGACGAACGCGGCCGCCGTGCGATCCGGGTCGGCCAGGTAGCCGGCGGCCAGGCCGACGCCGCCGATGAACAGGTCGCCTGCCGTCCAGATCGGGCTGTCCCGGCCTTGCGCGTCGAGCACGTGCCAGGTCTGGTTGGCCATCGGCCGGCCGTACGGGATGCTCGGCCGGTGCTGGTCGGCGTCCTCGACCGGGTGGGCGATCGACCAGATCGAGGCCTCGGTGGCGCCGCCGAGGCTGATCACCATCGCGCCGGGAGCTACCGCCCGGACCCGTGCCGGCAGGTCGGTCGGCACCCAGTCTCCGCTGAGCAGGACGACCCGCAGGTCGGGCAGTGTGACGCCGGCAGCGACGGCCTCGGTGACCAGCAGTTCCATCAGCGCCGGCACCGAGTTCCACACTGTCGCCCGGTGCTCCAGCATCAGCCGCAGCCAGTCGGCCGGGCCGTCGTCCGGGTCGGAAAGCACCACCGTCGCGCCGGCGTCGAGCGCCCCGAACACGTCGTAGACGGACAGGTCGAACGACGGCGAGGACACCCCGAACAGCACATCGGCCTCGGTAACGCCGTACCGGCGGTTGACGTCGACCACGGTGTTGAGCGGGCCGCGGTGATCGAGCACCGCGCCCTTGGGGCGGCCGGTGGAGCCGGAGGTGAAGATGACGTACGCAGGGCTGTCCGGCGCTACCTCGACCGCGACCGCGGCCGCGCTGCCGGGGAGGTCGGCGCCGATCTCGTCCGGTACCGCGACGACGGGCACGCCGGTCAGCGTCTGGAGCCGTTCGCCGGCCGCGACCTCGGCGAGCACCGCCACCGCCGCGGTGTGGTCGAGCAGCTCGCCGATCCGCCGGTCCGGCCAGCGCGGGTCGACCGGAATGTAGACCGCGCCGAGCGTGAGCGTGGCGAGCGTGCCGACGACCTGGCGCCAGCCACGAGTCAGTACCAGCGCCACCCGGTCGCCCGGCCCGACGCCGGCGGCGGCCAGGGTCGCGGCGAGCCGGCGGACCCGCCGGTCCGTTTCAGCGAAGTCGAGCGAGCGCCCGGCGGTCACGAGGTACGGATGCCCGGGCCGGGTGGCGGCCGCGACGGCCAGCCCCCGGTGCAGCGGCCCGACCGGCAGCGGCGCAGTTGACAAGTTGTTCTGCCGGCGGTCCGCGCGCTGGGCGTCGGGCAGCAGATCGAACGCGGTGGTCTCCCAGGCCGCGGCGTCGGTGGCCAGCCGGCGCAGCAGGCCGCCGAAGGCCTCGTGCATGGCATCGACCAGACCAGGCGGGAACTGGTCCTCGAATACATCCCAAACGACCCACAGGCTGCCGTCGCTCTGTTCCCAGAACTGGCAGTCCAGCAGCACCTGGGGCGTCTCCAGCCGGCTGAAGGCCGGCCGGTCGAGGGTCCCCATGAACAGCCCGCTGCCCACGACGAACGGGCACGCCGCCCGGCCGGGAGTGGCCCGGGCGGCGTTGAGGCTTTGCAGGACCCGCGTCCCCGGCCAGGCGGTGTGGGCCAGGTCGGCCAGGACCTGCGCGGCGATCCGGCGGACCCGTGCCCGGAACGGCTCGTCCGGCCGCCAGTCGACCTCCAGCGGGTAGAGGGCGGCGAAATTGCCGAGCACATCGCCGATCTGGGGGTGCAGCGGTTCCCGGTGGGTGATCATGGTGTTGAGCAAGAAGTGCCGGCTGCCGCTCCAATACCCGAGCAGCTCCGCGTAGGCGCCGTACATCGAGGTTGTCGGCGTCAGGCCATACGTCGACGCGTGCCGGGTGAGGCCGGCCCACTCGTCCCGCGACAGCACGAGGTCACGGCGGTGCAGCCGGGCCCGGTCGCGACCCCGGCCGAGCACCGGCAGGGCCGGCGCGTCCGGCCAGCCGGGGATGCGGTCCAGCCAATACGCCCGGGCCGCCTGCCCGGCGGTGGCCTGTTCGCGGTCGGCGAAGGCGCGCATGCAGTCCCGGTAGCCGACGGTCAGCTCGGGCAGCGGGTTGTCCGGACGGTCGTAGTAGTGCCAGAGGTCGCGCAGCAGCAGGGCGAGGCTTGGTCCGTCACAGAAGAAGTTGTTGTGGTTGTAGTGGATGCGGGCGCGGTCGTCCGGCAGCAGCGTCACGTGCAGCTCCAGCCATGGCCACCGGTCCAGCGGCAGCTGCGCCCACTGCATCCGGTCCCGGACCTGCTCCACCAGCGCCTGCGACTCCTGCGGGCCGGCCGTCCGAGCGTCGCTGACGCCGACCCGGACCGGCTCCGGATCCGGGACGGCCTGCAATTGCAGGTCATCACGGAGCAGGACGAGGTTGGCACGCTGCCGGCGCAGCGCCAGGTTCAGCGCCCGCTCCAGCCGGGCCGGATCGACCGCGGGCACGTCCCATTCCATGTACTGGTGCGGTCGTACGTGGTACTCGAGGCCGGCGGCCGAGCCGACCAGGTAGGACACCTGGAGGTCCGACGGCGGGAACGGTTCAGCCCAGCCGGCCGGGTCCACAGGCAGTCGCGGCGGCCGCTCGTCGTGCGCGGCCCGGCCCAGCCAGTCGATCAGGTCGGCCTTTTCGGCGAGAATGCGATCGCGCAGGTCAGCGGTCAGGACGCCTTTCGGGGCTGCTACCTCGAGCCGGTCGCCGGGCGCCAGTCGCACCGTAACGCCCGCCCGGGCAAGGTCGCCGATCAGCGACGACAGCATGACGATCCTCTCCGCGCCGAACCGGCTCGCCCGTACCATCTCCCTTTCGAAAAATCAATCGCGCATCGGGTGGACAATTCCGCGCGCAGCTAGACGATTCTCGTTCGCGGAGCGGCCGCGCAACTGTTCAACTGCGGGGGGCGGCCGCAGTTGAAATCCCCTTGTAGTCCATAGAGGATTCGTCTCCTGCCGGACCCTCCAGCGCCCGCCCCGGTAACTCGCTGACGTCCGCGGCCACAGCCGTTGACGGCGCGGTCGGCGATCGGGCTGGGCCCGCAACTCTGGTGGGCTCACGCTTTTGAAGGACCGCAGGGCCTTCGAAAGAACTACCAGACCCGGAAAGGAGGTGACCACATGACTCGCTGCGCCGAACAGAACGGCCTCTGAGCAGCTAACCAACAGCGGTCTCCGTTGGTGAGTGGTAGAAGCACTCACCAACGGAGACTTCCCCGATGTCACGCACCATCGAGGAGACCTGGCACGAGCTCACCCGAGATTACCCTGCTCTGACCCTCGACCACGTGCACGCTGACAGCACACCTCGGATTGCCCTGCTTCGATAGGGTCGAGCCGTGAGTCAGCCAGCCAGCGATGGGACGTTCGCGGTCGGCCAGGAACTATGGCTAGCCCGACTTGGCAACCTGCGCAACGTACTCCGGCAGGAGTTGATCAACCGGCAGCTGGCACAACACCTGCCCGATTGGCCGGCCCGGATCCTGGACGTGGGCGCCGGCCAGGGCACGCAGGCGATCCGACTCGCCAGCACCGGACATCAGGTCATCGCCGTCGAACCCGACGCCCGGATGCGCGAGACGTTCCAGGCCGATGCCCAAAATCAACCGGTCGCGGTCCAGCAGCGGATCGAGCTGCGCACCGGCCGGTTCGGCGAGCTGGCAGCGGTGCTCGACGACCAGGTCTTCGACGCGGTGCTGTGCCACGGCGTGCTGATGTACTTGGCCGATCCCAAGCCGGCGATGGCCGAGCTGACCGCCCGGGTGGCACCCGGCGGCCTGCTGTCGGTGGCAGCCCGCTGCGCGACCTTCCTGCCCTGGCGACCACTGCAGCGCGGTGACCTGGCTGGTGCCCAGGCCGCCTTCGCCGAACTGGACGCCGCCCGCGCCGAAGGCCGATATCCCCGCTATATCAACGAGATCGGCTCGCCGGCGCGAGCTGACAGCGTCGAGGGGCTCACCGCGCTGTGTGAAACCGGCGGCTTGCATCAGGAAGCCTGGTACGGGGTGCGGGTTGGCTCGACCGACAGCGATCTGGCTGCGCCGGTGCCGGACACCGAGTCCGAGCTGGCCGCGCTGCTGGACGTGCAGGAGCGGCTAGGACGAACTGATCCGTACCGGCAGCTGGCCGCGCTATTCCACTTGATCGCTCGCCGGCCGGGCTGATCGCTGTATTACTGCGGCAGGATGCCGCGCTCGGGCGCTACCGGGTCAGTTCAGCGGCATCCAGTAACCGCTGAAGACCACCACCGGCTGGTCAGCATCCCGGTTGTGAACGATGTGCGCTTCCTCGCTATCGAGCAGGAACGCGTTGCCCGCCTCGATCTCGGTGATCGCGCCGCCGACCTCGACGTGCGCGGTGCCGGCCAGCACGATCGATAACTCCAGTTCCGGATGACAGTCCCGCGCACTCGAGGTGTCTGGCGGAACCGTGTACCACATGGCACCGAACGGCATCACTCCCTCGCCGATTCGGTATTGCTCCCAGTGCGCTACCGTGATTAGTCCGATCTGCTCGAATTCGGTCCGGGAAGTCTCGAAGGTACGCATGCGCTGACTCCTTGGTCGTTCACGTACTCGTCTTCGGCAAGCTGGCAGCACGCGTTCAGGAAGAGCCAGCTGTTGAGAATGAAGCCGCTGCGGCAACCGGGCAAACTATAGGCTTTCATGCTAGATAGTCCGATTAATATAGGCAAGAATCGGCGGCCTGGAACTAGCCTCTGCAAGTCAGCTGATCCCCGTGTGTGCTGGGCGTTTTGGTATTAGACGGGTGTATTGACACCCCTATGACCCCCCGATACGGTAAGGCCTGACGTACACAGATTGTGCTAACAGTATTTATTGCCGGTTTCAGCGTTTACGACCACTCCCGGGCCCGGGTACCGACCTTCGTATGCGCGCGCATCTCGGGGGTTTCGAATGAGATCTGAGATCGAGACCGCCGCCCGCGACAATCTGGCGACCGTGCTGCCCACCGACCTGGCCCCCACGGAGCTCGACCTCAACTTGGACATGTCGGCCGACTACGGACTGACCTCGTTGAACAAGGTGCTGTTCATGATGTCGGTGTGCGGCGACACCGGGGTGGACCTCGGTGCGTTCACCGAAGCCGACGTGGCGGCCATGCATACGCTGGCCGACGTGATCACGGCGCTCAGCGAGCACACGAGCCAGGAGGCATGAGATGGGGTTCGCCGCCGAGCCCCGTGCAGTTCTGGAGAACCAGCATGTCCTGCTGCGTCCGATCACGCCTGAAGACCGTGCGGCACAGCGCGCCGTAGCGCTGGACGAATCGATCTGGCGCTACTTCGTCATCCTGATCCGGACCGATGCCGACTTCGACGCCTTCTTCGATGCGGCGCTGGCCGACCAAGCGGCCGGCCGCCGGGTGGTGTTCCACATCGTCGACAAGGGAACCGGTCAAGCCGCCGGCAGCATGAGCTTCGGCAACTTGTCTCCGAACGATCTACGCCTGGAGATCGGCTGGTCGTGGTTGGGAATCGCCTTCCAGGGCAAGGGCATCAACCGCTGGGCCAAGTTCCTGATGATGCAGCATGCCTTCGAGAAGCTGGCTGTCGAACGAGTCGAGTTCAAGACCGATGTGCTCAACGTGCAGGCCCGGCACGCCCTGCGCAACATCGGCGCTACTGAGGAGGGCGTACTACGCAGCTACAACCCGATGCCTGGTGGCCGCCGTCGCGACGCGATCTACTACAGCGTGCTGCGCCGGGAATGGCCGGCTGTGAAGGAGATTCTCATCAGCCACGCCAAGGTGACTTCGACACTCGCTGACCCATGAGCCTGCCGTACGTACATGCCTGCGGAGAGCCGTACCAGCTCGGCTATCAGCACGGTGCCGGCCGCCGGGCTGCGCTGCAGGCCTTCCTAGCCGACGGGCTCTGCCGACTGGAGCAGCTGGTGGCTGAGCCGGTCAGCATGCGATCGCTTGCCCCGATGCTCGCCGCCTACGACGAGCAGATCAGTCTCGCCACGCCGCAACTAGCGCGCGAGCTCGACGGCCTTGCCGACGGTGCCCGGATCAGCCGGGACGAGGCACTGCTGATGCAGCTGCGCCGAGAGATCACCGGCTATCAGCGGATACCGACCATGGGAGACTGCACCACCTACGCGCGCTGCGGCAGCAGGCCGGTCCTGGCCCAGACCGTCGACCTGAACGGCGACCTGGACGATCAGATCACCATCGTCGAAGTGTCTCCGGCCGCCTCGCCACGCCGCAGCCTGATCCTCAGCTTCGGTGGATTGCTCGGCTATCTGGGACTGAACTCCGACGGCCTTGCGATCGGCCTGAACCTGGTGCTGGGCGGGAACTGGCGCCCGGGCCTACCCCCCTATCTCGCAATCCGACACCTGCTCGACTGCGCGAGCAGCGTCGACGAGGCGATCACGCTGCTCGGTGGGCTGCCGCTGTCAAGCTCGCGATCGCTCACCCTGTGCGACTCCACCAAGGTCGTCTGCGTCGAAATCCTCGACAACGAGCTGGGAAGGTTCGACGGCCCGGCACTCGCACACACCAACCACTTCCTGGCGGCCGGGTTGGCCGAGCGGGACGAGCTGAACGTGTTCGCTCGGAACTCTTCGAAGCTCCGGCTGGAAGCGGCTCGGGCTGGGCTTACCCAGTTGGCCGCGGACGCCGACGTGGAACGGCATTTCGAGCTCCTGTCAGCCCCGCCCATCTGCGTGCCAGACGACGGGGACATCCGACGGGAACACACCGTCGCCGCCGTGGTGATGCTGCCCGACCGCGGCGAACTGCACATCCGGCCGGGCGATCCGTCCCGACATGCCACCGAGTCGTTCCGACTCGCGCAGCAAGGAACAAGCTGATGGCAGAGTGGTTTCACTCCCAACCGGCCACGGAGCATCGAGCGGCGCGGATATTCTGCTTCGCCCATGCCGGTGGCAACCCACGCAGCTTCCTTGCCTGGCAGCCGGCGTTGGCAGCCGATGCACAGCTCATCGCGGTCGTGCACCCGCCGGGCAGCCGGCTGACGCTGACCGAATACATCGACGGTGTCACCATCGCGCTCCGGCAGGCCGCTGCCGAGCAGGCCAGCCCGATCTACCTGTTCGGTCACAGCTTCGGCGCCCTGATTGCCTTCGAGGCGTGCCGCCGGTTGCGCGACGAGCCAGCGCTCGCGCATCTGGTCGTGTCCGCGCTCGCGGCACCGCGGCTGCTGCCGTCGGCCCGAGTGCTCGAACTCAGCCGCAAGCAGGGGCAGGAATTCGCCGACGCGCTGGCCTTCTTCGGCGGCCTGCCGGCCGAAGTACTGGCCGACGAGGATCTTCTGGAGGTATTGCTTCCCAGCGTGCAGGCGGACTTCAAGGTCGCTGCGCAGTATCGGTACCAGTCGAGCCCGCCGTTGGAAATCCCGGCCACCGTGATCACCGGCGAGGCGGACCCGCATCTCGATGAGGCGCGGATCATGCCCTGGCGGAACGAGTTCGTCCGGGAACCTGACCTCCGCTGGGTTCCGGGTGGCCACTTCTACTTCGAGGACGACCCGGCGCTGATCACCGACGTGCTGCGCGACGTGGTGCGAACCGATCAGCACGTCGAACTGATCTGACGGGCGGTGGTCACAAGTGCTGAACCTCAGCTATCTGAGCGCACCGAGCTATGTGCTCGGCGAGCACGAGGACGACCACACCAGCATCGATGGCCTGGCCGAACGGGCCGCAGCCTTCCAGTTGCAGCCGAAGCCGGCGCTCTGGGGCTGGGGCACGATCCGGCGCACCGAACGGCCGCTGACCCAGCTGTGCATCGAAACCGGACGCCGGACGCTCGATTCGGCCGGCGTGCCGGCGGCCCAGGTCGACGCCCTGGTGCTGTGCTCCACCAGCATCAGCAAACCTGCCGAGGAACATGGGCAGTTCTTCGCCGAGGTGCTGACCGGCCTGGGGCTTGGGAACATCGGCTTCTACGGCATCACGCTGAACCGTTGCACCAACCTGCTAGCAGGCATCGACCTGGCGGCCGCGCTGGTGGCCAGCGGTCGGTACCGACGGGTATTGGTCATCACAGCCGATCGAGTGCTGGACGAATCGCAGCGGATGGCCAGCTACGCGCTGTTCTCCGACGGGGCGGCCAGCTGCCTGATCGGCAGCGAGCCTGCCGGGCCGACCTTCGAGGTGTTGGGTTGTGCCAACGCCCAGGATGTCGATGCCTTGATTCAGACGGCGGAGATCAGTTCCGAACTCGCCCGGACCGTCAACGACCGGCTGCTCGAACCACACGGCATGAAGCTCGATGACGTCTGCGGCGTCATGCACCTCAACGTCTTCCTGCCGCTGGTGGTGGTGAAGGAGCGGCAGGCCAACTACACCGCCGAACAGATCTACACCGGCAACATCACCCGGGTGGGGCACTGCTACGCCGCGGATCCGCTGATCAACCTGCTGGATCGGCCGACCCATCCCGGCCACCACTACCTGTTGGTGGCCAGCGTGCCGGGTTCGCGATTCGGCGTGCTATTGCGAAAGCTTGATCAGGAGGGCCGGCGATGACCATCTCGGTACCGAATCCGCACTGCATGCTGCCCGACCGAACGGTGGTGTTGCCCGCACGTAACTTCGAGATCAGCCCTGCCGGACAGGCTGAAGCCGACCGGCTCCGCCGCTTGCCGATCAACGAGCTGTTCCACCGGCTGGTGCGCGACCAGGAATCCGATGCCGCCCTGCTGACCTGTCGAAGGCTGGTCGACAGCTTCCTCGGCGACCTGCCGGACCCGGCCATCGGCATCGCCGAGATTCCGGCGCTGGTCGAGGCGGCGCGGGCCGAGTTGGCTCCGATGGTGGCCGGCTTTGCCGAGCTGCCGACCGAGATCCGCCAGCTGGTATACCGGCAACGCGCGCCGCTGGCGCTGCTGGACGGATGCTGGCTGGACACGGTGTCCCAACCCGCCACCCAGCCCGCGATCCTCGTCAATCGGCTCTTCGCCCAGCACTATGCCCAGCGCGGCGCCGGGAAACCCATGCATGCCCAGGAATTCCGCCGACGCCGCGCGCTGGAGGCGACCGACGTCACACTGCCGCCGATCGGTGCGCACGACTTCCTGGCCCGGGCCGATGCCCGGCCACTAACGGCGCTGCACGCCTGCTGGTACCTGGCGCTGTCCCGGCTGCCGGCCAACTTCTTGCCCGAGGTGGCAGCGGTCCAGTTCGCGTTCCGGATGCTCGGCATCGACGACCTGCTCCTCGGCAGCCAACCGACGCTGCCCACCGAGGCACTGACGGCGCTGCTGGCCGAATTCACGGAACTGGCCACCCCAGCCGCTTGCACGCGCTTCATCCGTGCGGTACGGCTGGTGATCGACCTCGAACGCGAGCACCTCGGCATGCTGACCGACCTCGCCCGCTGGCGCAGCGAACTTTCACTGGAGTCCCGGGTCGCCGAGGTCATCTCCCGGCATGCCAAGCTTGCCGGCCGGCAACACGGCCGGGTGTCGGTCGATGGCCGCCGGCTATCCGAGACCTTCACCGACTCCGAACTCGACCTAGCCGACTTCCTCGGCCGGTTCCGGGAATCCCCGTACGTCAACCGCGGCCATGACGGCAGCAGCCCGTTCACCACAGCGATGAAGTTCGGTGGCCCGATGTTCGGCATCTTCGACGACCAGGAAGCAGCTGTTTTCCGCAGCTGGGTCGCCTCGGTGCAGGCCGGGAACCGCCCGGCGATCGAGATCTCACCGTGTACGGCTGGGGATGAGGCCGCCGGGCGGTGGCTACACCGGTTTGCCGAGAGCGAGCCGGCGGACGTGGTGATCGCGGCCCCGGCGGAGCTGGACGACCGCGAGCTGTTCTTCCGGCTGATCAACATCGAGAACTTCCCGAACACGCTGACCCGCGCGGCCGAGCGTGTCCGCCACAATCTCTCAACTGCCGAGGTGTTGTTCGAGCACGGAGCTGCCGGCCGCTACACCGACGCCAGCTATTTCGACTACACGCCGCAAGCCGTATACGAGCGTGGCGAACGCGTCTACTGGGAAAAACTCGTCGACCCCTATCGGCCGTTGGTCGAGATCCCTGATCGCGACGAGGTGATCTTCACCCAGTGCACCTATGCCCTCGGGTACCTGATCGACGGCGCCTGGCTGCACAAGGTCGGAAACACCGGACACTTCGAGCGGGAGAGCGACCACATGCTGTTCGCCATCTACGCCGATGAGATGGGCCATGGCGACCTGGTGAAGAACCACCTCACCCTGACCCATCGGTTGTTGCACAGCCTCGGCATCGACCTGCCACATATCCGCACCGAGGCTTTCATGGATCAGGCCGACCTGCCCGACGACCTCTACGGATTCTCACTCCACCTACTGATCATGTGCCTGCTGCCCGACACCTTCTACAACGAACTGCTCGGCTACAACTACGCGGTAGAGATGTTCGGCTCCGGCGAGCTGCGGCTGCACGAGATACAGAAGCTTCGCCACCACGGCTTCGACATCTGCTACGAGCAGGCGCACCTGACCATCGACAACTTCTCGGCCGGGCACGCCAAGCAGGCCGCCGATATCATCGTGTCCTACCTGGACGGTGTCCGCCGAACCGCCGGCGAGGACGTGGTGCAGCAGGAGTGGCGACGGATCTGGCGGGGGTACGCCTCGCTCGCGCTGTTCGTCGAGCACGCGTTGCTGAAGCAGCTGGCCAACCCCCCGAGCGCCCCGGCAGGCTCCGAGCCGCTCGCCGACCTGTTGATCTAGGACGGCTGCGGTTCCTGCTCGATCAGCCCGTCCAGGCCCTGCTCGCCCAGTTCGACATCCTCCAAGCCGTACTTGTCCCGCAGTACCGCCGCGAGCTGCTTGGGCGTGGGGGCGAGGAAGATCGCGGTCACATCGACATCGACCGCGAGATCCCTGCGCAATCGGGTGACCAGCTGCATCGCCAGCAGGGAGCTGCCGCCCACGTCGAAGAAGCTGTTCTCGGTACCGACCTGCTCCTGGTTGAGCAGGGTGGCGTACATGTCGACCAGCACCGTCTCGATCAGCGTGCTCGGCGCAACATAGCTCTCCACGCTGACGGTCTCGGGAGCCGGCAGCGCCGCCTTGTCGATTTTTCCGTTGTGGGTCAACGGGAACTCCTCGAGCACCACCAGGCTAGCCGGCACCATGTAGGCAGGCAGCCGCTGCGCAAGTTCGGCACGGAGGTCGGCCACGCTGAGGCCCGGCGACGCCTCCGGATCGAGTCGCAGGTAACCGACGAGTTGTTTCTCCGCTACGTTGATCACCGTGACCACCGCCTGCAACACTCCGGGCATGGCCGCCAACGCCGATTCGATCTCGCCCAGTTCCACCCGCAGGCCTCGGATCTTCACCTGACCGTCGATCCGCCCGACGAATGCGATGTTGCCGTCCGGCAGCCGCTTGACCAGGTCGCCGGTCTTGTACAGCCGCGCTCCCTCGACGTCGCGGAACGGATCCTTGATGAACCTTTCAGCGGTGAGGTCCGGCCGGTTGAGGTAACCCCGAGTCACCCCGGCGCCGCCGATATGCAGCTCTCCGATCACCCCGATCGGCACCGGGTTCAAGTATTGATCGAGCACGTACACCTGGTAGTTCGGCTTCGGGCGACCGATCGGTGGTGGGAAGATGGTTCCATCCATCTCCCCGAAGCACGCCCCGATGGCCGCTTCGGTCGGCCCGTAACCGTTGTAGAAGTGCAGCCCGGGCCGCAACCAGGCCCGTACCAGTTCGGAGGAGAGTTCCTCGCCGGCGGACACCAACGCGCGCAGATCGGGGAACTCCTGTCCGGTCAGCAGGTTCACCACGGCCGGCGGCATGGTGGCGAAGGTGATTCGTTCGCTGCGCATCAGTTCGGCCAGCCGGGGCGGCGACATCAGCGTCTGCCGGTCGGTCAGCACCGCGGTCGCTCCCGAGCACAGTGTCAGGAACATCTCGCCGACGGAGACGTCGAAGTTGAGCGAGGCCAACTGCAACACCCGGTCAGCCGGGCCGATCCTCCAACGGTCGATCATGCCGAGCAGGAAGTTCAGCGCGTGCCGGTGTTCCACCACCACGCCCTTGGGCAGCCCGGTCGATCCCGAGGTGTAGATGACATAGGCGACGTTGGAGGGGGTCGAGGCGAGCCGGAGGTTGTCCGGATCCCGTTGCATGATCGCCGACCATTCGGCGTCCAGCGAGACGATCGTCGCGCCGGTCTTCGGCAGCCCCGGTTCGCTGGCCAGGTCGGCCACGATGACCGGCATCGCGGTGTCATCGATTATGAAGGCGAGTCGTTCGCCGGGTAGCTCCGGATCGAGTGGGACATACCCACCGCCGGCCTTCATGATCGCCAGCAGCACAGCCAGCCGCCGGACCGAGGGCCGCATGCAGACCCCGACCAACACCTCCGGGCCGACGCCGAGTTCGACCAGTCGGCGCCCGATCCGGTTGGCGTCAGTGTTCAGGTCGGCATAGCTGAGGCTCGTCCGTTCGGTGCCATCGGCGAGGAACGTGCCGGCGATGCGGTCCGGGTACCGCTCGGCCGCCAGCTCGAACTGCTCGTGGATGCAGGTGACCGGGAAGTCGGCAGCCGTGTCGTTCCAGCCATGCACCTCGTCGTAGAGCTCGGCCGCGGTTAGTAGGGGCAACGCCGAGATCCGCCGGGTCGGATCGTCCAGTGCCGCTTCGAGCAGCACTCCGAGATGACCGAGCAACCGCTGTACGGTTGCCGGGTCGTAGAGCGCCGGCGGATAGCTGACCGCCAACCGCAACGAACCGTCGCGTGCTTCGGCAACGAAGTCCAGGTCGAACTTGGCGGCCATCAGCCGCACCGGCTGCAGGCTCAGCCGCACGCCGGGCAGCTGCACCGGTTCGATCGCCTCGCGATAGCTCAGCGCGACCTGGAAGATCGGCGTCCGGCTGGTGTCGCGCTCCACCTGCAGCAGGTCGATCAACTTCGCGAACGGCAGCGCCTGATGCGCGTACCCGGCGGCCGTGGTTTCGCGTGCCTGTGCCAACAACTCCTCGAATGTGGGATCGCCGGAGACATCGGCCCGGATCGGCAGTGTGTTGGCCACCAGCCCGATCAGTGGTATCAGTTCGGCACGAGTGCGGCAGGCGTCGGCCATCCCCACCATGATGTCGGTCTGCTCGGTGTAGCGATGCATCAGCGCCTGTAACGCGGTCAGCAGCACCACGAGTGGCGTGGTGCCTGCTCGGCTCGCGGTTGAGCTCAACTTGGTGAGCAATTCCGGGCCGAGGTCCAGCGAGGCCAGCCGGCCCGAATGATCGAAGGCCACCGGCCGAGGTCGGTCGGTCGGCATCTGCACGGCCTGGTATCCGCTCAGCTGCGTCCGCCAGTAGTGGAGAAGTCGGTCCAGCACGGCACCGCTCAACTGGTCGCGTTCCCATTGGGCATAGTCGGCGAACTGGATCGGCAGTTCTGGCAGGGCGGCGGGGCTGCCGGTCAGCTCCCGGTCATATAGCGCGGCCAACTCGGACATCAGCACCTCGAACGACCAGGCGTCGAATACCGACTGGTGGGCGTTGAGCAGCAGGGCATGATCGGTCTCGGAAAGCTTGATCAGCTCGGCCCGGAACAACGGACCGCGCGCCAGGTCGAAGGTCTCCAGCGCGCCGGCCTCGGCAAGTTCGGTCAGCCGGGCTTGTGGATCGGGCTCGTCGCTGAGGTCGAGCTCCGGCAACTCGATGCGGACCGGCGGGTCGATGAGCTGGACCGGCCGGCCGGTGGCGTCGGCCACCAGCCGGCTGCGCAGGATCTCGTGACGCTCCACCAACGCGGTGACGGCACCGGCCACCGCGGCAACATCGACATCACCGGTGAAGCGCACTATGCCCGGGACGTTCCAGGTGGGCAGGCAGTGGTACCGGTCGATGAACCACAGCTGCTCCTGTGCGTACGACAACGGCGGTTCGGCAACTGCCGTGCCGCGCCGCGGAATGGCTGTGGAATCGGCCGGAGATGCAAGCTGATCGGTCATCGGTGGCTTCCGTTCATCCGGGTCCAGGGCGACACGAGGAGGTGCGGGGATCATCCAATCGCCCCGGAACCCTGCGGCTGGGCATGGATCTCTGCCTGGTAACGCTGGAGGATCCGAGCCCTTCGGGGCTTGAACTGCCCTGAGAGCAGGCCGTTGTCCGTGCTGAATCTCGGTTCGGCGATCACCACTCTGGCCACCTGCTCGTCGGCCGCCAGGACGGCGTTGCAGGCCGCG
Source organism: Jatrophihabitans sp. (assembly GCA_035248685.1). GTDB lineage: Bacteria > Actinomycetota > Actinomycetes > Mycobacteriales > Jatrophihabitantaceae > Jatrophihabitans_A. The sequence continues at coordinate 87,839 of DATFHF010000061.1, read as the reverse complement.
ACATGCGCCAGGATGGCGTCCTCGTCGGCCGGCTCAGTTGCGGGTGAGATGACCGCCACCAGGCTGGTCTGGGTCGGGCAGAACAGCACGCATGCATCGATGGCCGGGCTTGCCTGGATGCGTTCCTCGATCGGGCGGACGATGACCTTCCGACCGTTGTCCAACACGATCACGTCATCGGCCCGGCCCTGGATATAGAGGAAGCCGTCCTCGTCCAGGTAGCCCAGGTCGCCGGTGCGAACCACCCCGTCGCCGGCGAATATCCGCGCGCTGTCCGCCGGTGCGCCGTAGAGGTAGCCGGAGCACACCGGATAGTCGCAGCGCACGCTGATCACGCCGTTGTCGTCCAACAGCACCGTCTTGCCGGGCAGCACCTTGCCGACGCTGCCGAGTCGGTGTGCGGTCGGGCTGTTCTTGGCCACGATGCAGGCCTCGTTCAGCCCATAACCCTCGAAGATCGGCAGGCCGGCATCGATGAAGAACCGCAGCATCTCCTGCCGAGCCGGCGCGGAACCCGTCCACAGATACCGGATCCGGTCGCCGAAGAAGTCCACCGCGGCCCGTCGGACGGCCTCCGGGAACGGAACGTCGGCAGCCCGGCAGGCTCTGGTGGTGAGGTGCTTCATCGCCGTCTCGAAGAAGCCTGGAACCCCCATCACCACGGTCGGGCGAGCCTTCCGCAGGGCAGGAAAGGCCGCCTCGTAGGTGCTGACGGTCACGTCATGGCCGAAGCAGAGTGCAGAGTAGATCCAAAACCGCTGCTGCAGCAGGGACAGCGGCAGGAACAGGAAGAGATCATCCTGGCTGCCGTGCTGGAACATGTCCTGCACCGCCGATATCGTGTTGTCGATGCTGCCGACCGAGGCGGTCAGCCCCTTGGGCTCGCCGGAACTGCCGGAGGTGAACTTCAGCGCGTACGCCTCTGCCGGCTGGTATTGCAAAACCGGTGGGTTTGCGCAATCGCCCTTCTGGCATAGGTCGAGCACGTCCGAGATGGGGCGGATCGCCTCGTCGGCCTCCGGAACCGACCGGTCGGTGAACAAGGCGGCCAGCCGATAGCGTTCGACCAGCGCGCGGTCGGCGGTGAACTTACCCGGCTCGAAGCCTGCCACCATCACCTTGAGGCGCAGCGCGGCGAGGTCCAGCAGCACCCACTCCAGGCAGTTGGCGGCCAGGATGCCGATCCGATCGCCGGCCCGCAGGCCCGCCTCGGCCAGCTGCATCGCCAAGCGACCCGACTGCTCGTACAGCTCGGTCAGCTCGATGCTGCGGGTACCGTCCAGCCGGACGAAGGAGATCCGGTTGCCCGGCCTCGGTGGCCGGCTCAGCAGCTCGTTGATCACCTGTCGAGGCATCATGCCCTCGCCGGCTGGGCTGTCCTTGCCGCCTGCTCGGCGAGCGCGGACTCGATGTGAGTGGCCATCGCGCGGATGGTGTCGACCTCGAAGAACCGGTCCAGGGTGATGCCGACGCCGAACTGCTTTCGTACCCCGAGAAGGATCCGGGCGGCCGCCAGCGAGTCGCCGGAGGCAGCTTGGAAACCGTCGTCGAGACCGAGTTCGTCGGTGTCGCAGCGCAGCACCGCTGCCCACAGCGCCGCCAGCCGCTGTTGCAGTTCGGTGGCCGGCCCCGGCGAGTGCCGAGTCGTCGACTCGCGGCCGGAGACAACCTGCCGCTCCAGCGTGCCGCGGTCGATCTTGCCGTTCCTGGTCAGTGGTATGACGTTCTGCCAGTGCAGCACCGAGGGCACCATGTACTCGGGCAGGTGCTCGCGAAGTGCGCCGCGGATCTCCTCATCGGACGGACGCTCCGCGCCGGCGGCGACCAAATGCGCGACCAGCCGGTCACCATGCACGCCGCTCTGGCGTACCACCACCGCCTGCTTGATGGCCGGGATACCCGTCAGCCGGGTCTCCACCTCGCCGGCCTCGATCCGATAGCCGTTGATCTTTATCTGGAAGTCGCTACGGCCCAGGATCGCGATGGTGCCGTCCGGCAGGTAGCGACCGAGGTCACCGGTCCGGAACATCCGCTCGTTGCGAACCGGATCGTAGAAGAACCGGGCATCGGTGCGCGCCTGATCACCCCAGTACCCGACAGCCAGGCCGGTACCGGCGGCACAGATCTCGCCCGGCACCCAATCCGGAGCATCCTGGCCGGAATCATCCAAGATATAGGCCCGATTGTTGGAGTTGGGCCGGCCGTACGGGATGGTCTGCCCGACGTAGCCCTCCTCGATCGGATGCAGGATATTCCAGATGGTGGTCTCGGTCGGACCGCCCAGCGAGCAGATCTGCACGCGGGGTAGCAAGCTACGCAGGTTCGCGGGCAGCAGCGGCGGAATCCGGTCGCCGCTCATCAGCACCAGTCGCAAGGCCCCCAGCGGGGCTGCTCCGGATTGCGCAGCGTGTTCGGCCAGCAGCGCGACGAGAGCTGGAACGGAGTTCCAGACGCTCACCTCGTACTGTTCGCACAATTGCAACCAGTGCACCGGATCGATCGCTTGATCGTGGTCCGGCAGCACGACAGCCGCCCCGGCCGATAGCGCACCGAAGACATCCCACACCGACAGGTCGAAGTTGAACGCGCTGATTCCGAAGAACCGATCGCTCGGGTGGATGTCGAATCGACGCTGGCAGTCAGCGACGACGTTGGCGACGCTGGGCCGGTTGACCATCACGCCCTTGGGCTCGCCGGTGGTGCCGGAGGTGTAGAGCACGTAGGCGAGGTCGTCCAGTCCGGCGCCCGGCAACTGCTCCAGGACCGGTTGCGCGTCGCTGACCGGCTCGCGCGCGTCGAGGGTCAGCACCCGCAGGCCGGCTGCGCTGTCGACGGTGTCGGCATTGGTGAGTACGCAGCGCACCCGACCGTCGGCCAGCATGTAGCGCTGCCGATTGACCGGCAGCTTGGCATCGATCGGAAGGTAGGCCGCACCGGCCAGGATGGTGGCCAGGATGCCCACCAGTTGCTCCGGTCCGCGGGTCATCACCAGCCCGACCAGCTCGTTGCGCCCGACCTGGCGTGCGCGCAGCCAGGCTGCGGCGGCCATCGCCCGCCGGTACAGCTCGTGGTAGCTGATGGTGCCCCGGGTGGTGATCACCGCGGCGGCGTCCGGTTGTCCGTGCGCCCGCTGCACGAACGCGTCCTCCAGCCGGGCGATACCCAGCGGTGTCTCAGTGTTGTTGGCCGATTGCCGAGCGGCACGCTGCGACTCCGGCAGCAGGTCGAAGGTCCGGGCGTCCCACGCCTCGTCGGCAACCAGGCTGTCCAACAGGGTCTGGTAGCCGACCATCATCGCGTCGATCAGACCCACCGGGAACAGCCCGTTCACCTCGTCGACCTGGACGGTCACTCCGTCGTGCTGCTCGAATGCGAAGCCGTTCAGCCACACCTGCGGGGTTTGGCTGGAGGTGTAGATCTCCGGACCGAACAGCTCGATGGCCGAGCCGTCCAGCGTGGCGTCGACATAGCCGATGGCGCTGTTGAAGGTGTACGGCATCCTGGCCTGGGTGGCGCCGGCCCGCCGGCCCAGCTCGCGCAACACCTCGATCCCGGAGAAGTGCCGGTTGTCCAGGTCCCGGCGGAGCCGGGCCTGCAACGCCTGCGCCCGTTCGGTGAAGGTGAGTCGCCGGTCCAGCTCGATCTCGATCAGGATCGTCTCGGAGAAGTTGCCGATCGCTTCGAGGATTCGCGGATGGATGGGCGGCCGGTTGGCCAGCGTGCTGTTCAGGGTGAATCGCTCGCCGGCGCCCCATCGGGCCAGCGTCTCGGCGTAGGCGGTGAGCAGTACGCCGGTCGGAGTCAGACCGCGCGCCGCCGCTCGTGCCTTCACCGCCGCCCAGGCCCTGCCATCAAGCCGAGCGACATGGCTGGTGAATCGCGGCTCGGTGATGGCCGCCGGCGTGCCCTCCAGCGGCAGGTCCGGGCAGCCGGCCAGCTCGTCGAGTCGATCCAGCCAGTACGACCGTGATCTCTCATACGGTGGCTGGGTGCGTGCCTTGGCGAGGGTGGCGACGTAGTCGGCGAACGACGCCTCGCCGCCGACCGGATCAGGCTCACCCTGGTAGGCGGCATGCCATTGCCGGAAGAACAGGAATGCGCTGATGCCGTCCATGATCAGCCCGTCGTGCCCGACGTGCAGCACCATCTGGTCGTCGGCCAGGATGGAGACCTCGACGGCCAACATGGGCGCCGAGTCGAGCGCGAAGATCCGGTGCGAGCGTCGATCGCGTAACTCCAACAGCCGCCGACGCTGCTCGCCGGGGTCGAGTTCGCGAAGGTCATACCGCGCGATGGTCAGCTTCGGTACGGTGTCCAGCTCCAGTTGCCGACCGTCGTCGGTGAAGCAGGTACGCAACATGCCGTGCCGTGCCACCACGCGGTTCAGGGCCGCTGTCAGCCGGTCCAGGTCCCAGTGGCCGACGATCTCGTGATAGACGTGGCTGGCGATGTTGCCCAACTCGACGGCAGCCCCGCGGCCGATCAGATAACCACGCTGTAGCAGGGTGACGTCGAAGCTCCGCTCGCCGGTCAGCCGGCCGGCCTCTAGGTAGCCGATCAGGTCCGGCTTGACCGCCTTGATCCGGCCCACCAACTCCGGGTCTATCCGGTCCCGCTGCCCCTGTAGCCGTAGATCCTCGCCGGCCACGCTGACCGAGAGTCCCCGGCTCTTGATCTCGTCCAGCAGCGCCAGGATCGCGGTGGTGCTCATGGGTGTGGCGCTTCGACGAGTTCGGCGATCTGGTCATCGGTCATCGCGGCCTCCAGATAGCCGGCGAGGTCGGCGATCGAACGCTCGCCCAGCAGCTGCTCGATGCTGAGGTCGACTCCGGTCCGGTCCAGGATCTGGTACTGCAGGGCGATGGACTGCATGGACGTCATGCCCAGCAGGGCCAGCGAACTGCCCTCATCGGCCGCCGCCGGTTCGACCTTCAGCGCCTCGCACACGGCCGAGTTCAGCCAGGGCAGCACCGGCGATCGGACGGTGGACGCCCCGAAGAAGACCACCTGGCTGAGATCGATCTGCTGGCCGGCCGGCAGTTGGGGCACCTGCTCCGGCCAGCTCACCGGTTCACCCTGACCCAGCGCTGCCGACAGCCGAGCGGCGAACCGGGGCATCACCGGAGCGCTGACCAGCGACAGCAGGCGGGCGGCGGCTAATTCCAGCGCTAGCGCGGTGCGGGCCTCGTCCTGCCACTCCGGCAGGTCGGCCGCATACCGGGTGGCGGCCGCGAACTCGGTCGCGTCCTCGACGATGCCCATCAGCACGCGAGCCGCGCGGCTCAGCGAGAAGTCGTCCTCGCCCAGCGCGTTGCCGATCGCCGAACGGCGATCCTCGAGCCTGGCCAGGAATGCGTGGTGTTCCGGCGTCCAGGTCCCGGCCGGCGGCGCCGCGCCGCCGTGGTGCCTCTCGATCCGGTGGCCGAGGTCGTTCAGCCAGCGCTGCCAGCGGCCGACCAGGACATCGGCAACGAAGCTTTCGTATTCGGCCATCACGAAGTTGGTGCGCCGTCCTTCCGGCCGCATCAGAGAGAGGTAGCAGCGAAGCGCATCGACCGTATGCGGCGTCAGAACGTCCTTGGCCCAGATGGCGTGGCGGCGACTGGTGGAGAACTTGCTGCCGTCCAACAGGCTGAATTCGTTGGGGTTGTAGTCGATGTCCGGAGACCAGTCCGGGTGTGCCAGCCGATACATCGCGAGCTTGAATACGGTGTAGCCGAAGGTGTTGTCGAAGCCCATGAAGTGGACGATCTTCCAGTCGGGCTGCGGCTGGTCGGCACGCCAATCCCGGCCCAGCCGGCGACCGATGGTCTCGATGCCGTACAGGTATCGGTAGGCCAGGTCGATCCATAGCCAGATCAGCTGACCCTCTGCGCCAGGTTCGGCCGGCGGAATACCCCACTGTCCGGGATGGGTGATCGCCATGTTCAGCTCATCCCGCTGGAAGACCCGGTTGTTGAGCTCCTTCAACCGGGCGGGCACCCGGCCGAGCCGATGATGCGCTAGGAGGTCGGCACGCATCTCATGTAGCGCCAGGGAATACCGCGCCAGTTCGGCAATCCGTGGCGGAGCGTCGGACACCCCGGACACCGGATCAATCAGGTCGGTACAGAGGTTCGGCTCGCCACACTCCTCACACATGTTGCCGCCGCTGGGCTGTCCACAGGTCGGGCAGCCACCGGACACGTCCGCCTCGTAGAGGTATTGGCCGCTCTCGCCGTCCAACAACACCGGATCCGAGCGGAGCGAGACCAATGGGGACGCGGCGATCTTGGAGAAGAACCGCTGCACCCGTTCCGGGTAGACCGGATCGGCGCTGGGAACCATGTACTCGTCGATGCTGATGTCGAACAGCTGGTGGGTGGCATAGATTTCGGCACTGTAGTGCGCCGCGGTCTCCGCGTAGGATCGGCCATCCCGTACGGCGGCGCTGGCAACGTAACTCTGGAAGTCGTCGCTGCCGGCGATGTGGAACACCTCTGCACCGTTCATCCGCTGGAATCGAACGTAGGCATCGGCTCCGAGATAGGGCCCGCCCAAATGTCCCAGGTGTAGGTCGCCGTTCGGCGTGGTGGGTGCGGAGAACACGAAGATCGGGCGGCGGCCCTCGAAGCCGCGGCTTCCTGCTCGGACATCGCTCATCCTGCGCTCCTGACCTCGGCCGACATCTGCAACAGCTCGGCGGCCTCGGCGGCGATCGCCGGGGCCAGCCGGTAACCGGCACCGTTGGCGGCACCGGCGAAGACGATTCGGCCGGCCTCGTCCAGCCGCTCCACCTGAGGCTCCCCGCTGATGCTGTACGCGTCGCAGGAGACCCGTCCGGAGGTGCAGCCTTCTGCCAGGCCGGCCGAGTAGCGACGCAGGCAGTCCCGAGCCTGGGCGATGTTGTCGGCGGACAGGCCCTCGAGCAGGTTGTCAGGATCCACACCCCACTCCTGGCAGGTGTAGCTGAACAGCCAGTGACCGCGGTGGACCAGCGGAATGAGGAATGCGTCCTCGTCATGGAAGATGATCGCCCGGTCGCGTGCGGTGGGCATCTGCTCGACATGCAGGCCCACGATCTTCTTCACCCGAATGCCCAGCGGAGCAACGAGATCGCGCCACGCCGGGTCGTGCAGCCAGGGTCCTGGCGCCAACACCACCTGGTCGGCGTGCAGTTGCTCACCGGTACCCAACCGCACCAACACGCCGGCCGTCGAGGACTGCAGGCCGACAACCCGCACGCCTTCGCGAAAGCTAACCCGGTTACGAAGCTCGCGGGCCAGCGCTTGGGTCAGCGCGTACACGTCGGCTTGGTGGCAGCCTTCGATCCGCCACAGGCTAACGTCCTCGGGCAGTCGGATCGCCTCGTTGGGCAGCATCACCAACCGGGTCAGCCCGGCCTGCGGCAGATACGCCGTAAGCGCCGCGGCCGACTGCCGATGCAGGGTAACCACCGATGTCTCGGGCAACTGGTACATCGGCAAGGACGGCTGGTCGCGCACCAGGTTGCGGTAGAACTCGGCGCTGTACTGCGACATCGCCCGGACCCGCTCGGTACCCCCGCGCAGCAGGTGCACGCCGGCGGAGCGACGGCTGACGCCACCGCCGACGGTGTCTCGGTCGATCACGGTCACCAGGCCCGACGGGGTCCGGGAAGCGAGTTCGCGGGCCACCAGCGAACCGATGATGCCCGCCCCGATGACGATGGTGGAGGGTGCGCTCATGGTTTGGTCATCACTCCGTAGCGATGCTCGGTCTCTTGGTCACCCATTCGATGAAGGAAGGGTTCTGCGGGGTGGTATTGGAATTGGTGAGGCTGTCCAGGATCCGTTGCGATCGCCAGGCCAGCAGGGAGAGGTTGGGGTCGGCCAGGCCACGCTGGTTGCGGGTCGCGTTCTGCAGGAACAGGTGATGGTCGCTCGGGCCGTCCCAGAGGACGGCGAAGTGATCGTCGATCTGGATCTCCCCGTCCTCATGGAGCAGGCGGTGCCGCAGCGGCTGAAGGAATGGCATCGGATGAGGGGTGAACCCGGTGGCGAACACGACGATGTCGCTATCCAGGTGTTCGGTGAGGTCCGGGTGCTGGCCGTGGCTGAGCGCCAGTTCGTAGCCGGTGCCGGCCGGGTTCTCGCTGATGCCGGTCAACTCCCGGTGCGGATAGAGGGCAATCAGGTCCGGCCGGTTGGAGATGAAGTGGTGGGTGTAGATCTGCTGGTAGATCTCACGCAGCGTTGACTCGGAGATGCCGTCGGAGGTCAGCAGATGCTGGATGTTGAAGTGCTGGCGGGTGTTCAGCGGCAGGGATGCGAAGTAGTCGCTGTGGTCGGGCATGTAGTAGTCGTTGGTGAACGGCGAATCATCGATGGGAAAGAAGTTCGGTCGGCGGGACACCCAGCAGACCCGACGCGGCAACCGGTCGACCGGACGATTGATCAGGTCCAGGAAGGCCTCGGCACCGGACTGGCCGCCGCCGATCACGGTGACCCGCTGTCCGGCCACGTCGGTTGCACGGGCGGTGAACTCACAGACGTGGAAGATCCGCGGGTCGGCCAGGAACGGGTGTCCGGCCGGCGGAATCCACGGCTGGTTGCCGACCCCGACGCTGACGTGGTCAGCGGTCAACTCGCGCCGGTTGGTCTGAATCCGGAAGACGCTGTCGAACCCGATGGCCAACACCTCCTCCCCGAACACCACATTCGGGTTGCGTGCTGCCGCCCAGGCCAGATAGTTGCGGAACTCCATCCGAGGCACCGCCTCGAATCTCGCGTTCAGATAGTGATAGATCCGTCCTTGATCATGCAGATAGGCCAGGAACGAGAACGGTGAGGTCGGATCGGTCAACGACACCAGATCCTTGAGCATTGACACCTGCAGACCCGCGCCCGCCATCTGCTGCCCGTCGTGCCATCCGAACTCGGCCCGCCGTTCCAGGAACAGGCCCTGCAACTCGGGACGCAACGACATCAGCGAGGCCAACGACAGATTTGCCGGTCCGACCCCTACGCCCACGCAGGACAGGTGCTGCGCCGAACTCCCGATGAGTTCGGCACCATAGTGAACCGAGCAGGCCCCGTCCGGACCGGTGGACGCAGCCGGCAGCTCGGCCGGTCCGACCGGAACTCCGAGGGAATCAGCCGAAGATGTTCGGCCAGCCGTAGCACTGGCCGCAATGGGGTTTCCCCGTTGTACAGACTCGGTCACCGTCAATCCGCCCTACATGTCAGTGAGCGCATAGGCGGACTCATCTCATACTCGAACATTTGAGGGAGACGGCGAATGCGCCGAAATCTCCGGTGGAAGCAGGCGACAAATCCTAGGGATAAGGACTGACATACCGTAAGCCTCGGGCTATACCGGTGTCAATATGCCCAGATAGCTTTGAAATCCTATTAAGGCCTAATAAGCATAAGTTATCATTAACCAGACATTTACGGTTTGTAGCGTAGGCCTGGTTTTGCGTCGTGGACCCTCTGCCACGCCGCTCAGACAGTCACCGCGGAACGAATCTGAGCTGCGATGTCACGGACATGGGGCAGCTGTAGCAGGGTGTAGTGGTCGGTGTCGTACTCGGGCCGGCACAGCGTTCCACCGATGATGCCTAGCCAATCGGGTTGGACCCTGGCGTTCGGTGAACGCTGCGCGCCGACCAGCAAGGTGGTCGCCCGCACCTGCCCGACCGGGCGGTAGCCCGCCATCAGCCGCCGGTGATCGGTGAAGACCGCAAGCCGGCGGCGCAACTGCTCGACCGTCGCCGCCCGGTCGGAATCGGTCGGATCCAGTGCCTGCGCCAGACGGACCAACTGAGTTTCGATCCCATCCGACTCGGGCTGATCGAGGGCTGGTAGGCCGAGGCTGCGCAGTGCGTCAGCCATGAACTCCCGAGTGATTCGGGCACTGTCGGCGGTATCCTCCGCGATCGCGAACGGAGCATCCAGCAGGATCATCAACTCCACCGTCTCGCCGTCCCGCTCCAACCGGCGCACGATCTCATGTGCGAGCAAGCCACCCATCGACCAGCCGCCGATCCGGTACGGGCCGGCCGGCTGGATGGTGCGAAGTTCGGCAAGATACCGGGCTGCCAGCTCTGGCAGCGTTTCGGCAACGGGCGGTGACGGCGCCACCAGCGCAGGTGCCTGGATTCCGTATACCTGATAACGGTCGGCCAGTTCCGCTGCCAGCTGGGTGTAGGGCAGAACGGTGCCGCCGACCGCATGCACGAGGAACAACGGCTCGATGCCGACACCCTCGGACAGCAAGGCCACCGGTCCACGTGCCGGTTGCGCGGTGCCGGCCTGCTCGGCCTCGATCCGGGCCGCCAGGCCACGCGGGGTCGGTGCCAGGAACACCGCCGTCAACGGCAGATCCACGCCGAGCTCGGCACGGATGCGGCTGAGCAATTGCATGGCCTGCAGCGAATTGCCGCCGACGTGGAAGAACGAATCCAGCACGCTGCAGCCATCCAGCCGCAACAGGCGGGCATAGATGTCAACCAGCACCGCCTCGGCAGGCGATTCCGGGGCCCGCCCCGGACGGCCGGTTGAGCTGGCTGCCAGCCGGTCGGCCAGCTGCGCCGACAGCGCCCTGCGGTCCAGCTTTCCGCTGCCGTTCAAGGCAAAGGCATCCAGCCAGACCAGCTGCACGGGAATCATGTAGTCAGGCAACCAGCGGCCCAGGAACTCGGTGAGCGCTGCGGTCTCGGGCAGATCGGCGCCGGCCACCGGACGCAGGAAGCCGGCAAGGAACCTCTCCCCGGCCTGGTCCTGCTCCAGTTGCACAACAGCCTGTTCGATCGCCGGGTGGCGGACCAGCGCCGCCTCGATCTCGCCGAGTTCGATGCGCAGGCCGCGGAGCTTGACCTGGCCGTCGGCCCGCCCCACGAATGAGATCCGGCCGTCGGGTAACCGCCTCACCAGGTCGCCGGTCCGATACAGTCGGCCATTCGGCTCGGCGCCGAACGGATCGTCGAGGAACCGTTCGGCCGTCAACTCAGGGCGGTTCAGGTAGCCCCGCGCCACCGAAGCACCCCCGAGGTGGAGCTCACCGACCGCCCCGACCGGCAGCGGGTTCAGCTGTTGATCCAGCACATAGGCCTGGTAGTTCGGCAGTGGCAGGCCAATCGGCGCCGGCCAGGTCCGGCCGTCCACCTCACCGGCCAGCGCAATCACGGTCACCTCGGTCGGGCCATAACCGTTGATCAACCGCAGCCCGTCCCGTAGCCATGCCTGGGCGAGTTCGGTCGGCAACGTCTCACCGGCGGCGATGAGCAGCCGCAGGTCCGGAAAGCTCTGATCGGCCAGCAGGCCCAGGACAGCAGGCGGTAGGCAGGCGAAGCTGACCCGGTGTTCCCGGATCAGCGCCCCCAGCCGAGGCGGCGACAGCCTGGTGTCAGCATCGGCCACCACCGCGGTGGCACCGGAGAGCAGGCAACAGAACATGTCCAACACCGAGACGTCGAAGTTCAGCGAGGCAAACTGCAGAACTCGGTCGTTCGGGCCGACTTGCCAGCAGTCGATGCCGCCGAGCACGAAGTTGACCACCTGCCGGTGCTCGACGATCACCCCCTTGGGTTGTCCGGTGGAGCCTGAGGTGTAGAGGACGTAGGCGATGTCCGATTCAGCGACCGGCACTGCGGGGCTGCCCGGGTCCGGCGCCGACGCAGACACCCAGGCCGGATCGAGGCAGCGGGTCCCGGTCAGGACCGGCCCGAGTTCGGCTGCGACATCGCTGACCACCAATTCAACCGCCGCATCGCCGACGATGAATGAGAGCCGATCGGCCGGCTGCGCCGGGTCCAGCGGCAGGTATCCACCGCCCACCTTGAGGATCGCCAGCACCACGGCCAGCCGCTGCAATGACGGCGCCATCGCGACGCCGACCAGTGATCCGGGCCGCACGCCATGATCGAGCAGCCAGGCCGCCAGCTGGTTCGCCATGCTGCCGAGTTCGGCGTAGCTCAGCTCGTCCGGACCGAGGACGGCAGCGGGCGCGTCCGGCGTCCGGCGCAGCTGAGCGTCGAACAGCTGGTGAACGGTCCGGCCAGCCGCCTCCGGCAGTTCCCAGGCCGTACTGTTCCACTCGATCAGTTCGGCGAACAACTCTGCCTCGCTGAGCAACGGCAGTTCGGATAGCCGTTGGGTCGGGTCGGTCAGCGCGCCGGAAAGCAGCTCGCCGTAGTGGACCAGCATCCGGTCGACCGTCTCAACCTCGAACAGGTCCTGTGCGTAGGTGACTTCCAGCCACAGCCCGTCCGGGCAGAACTCGGCGAAGAAGGCCAGGTCGAACTTCGCGGAGAACAGGTCGATGCGCTCCAGCTGCAAGGTAAGGCCGGCAGCTGTTACCGCGCTGGGCGCCTCGGCGCCGGTCAGCAGCACGTTGAACACCGGCGATCGACCGGGGTCGCGCTCGACGCCGAGCGCCTCGACCAATGTGGCGAACGGCAGATCCTGATGGGCATAGCCGGCCACCGTGGCGTGGCGGAGCTGCTCCAGCAGCTCCAGGAACGTCGGATCGCCGGACAGGTCGGCACGGATCGGCAGCGTGTTCACCAGGAACGCGATCATCGGTTGCAGGCTGGACCGGCTGCGATTGGCACTCGGGACGCCGACCACGATGTCCCGCTGGCCGGTGTAGCGAGCCAGCTCTGCCTGCAGGGCGGCAAGCAGCACGACGAAGGGCGTGGTGCCCTGCCGTTTGCTGAGCGAGCGCACCCCGGCGGCGATCTCCTCGCCGAGCCGGTGACGGCGGATACCGCCCCGGAAGCTCTCCAGCATCGGCCGCGGATGGTCCGTCGGCAATTGCAGATTCTCGAATCCGTCAAGTGCCGAGCGCCAGAAGTCGAGGAGTTCCGATGCCGACTCCGAAAGCTGTTGCCGTTCCCAGATCGCGTAATCGGCGAACTGCACCGGCAGTTCGGCCAACTCGGCGCCGGTTCCGGATATCGCCGCGGCGTAGAGCGTCGCCAGTTCCTGCACCAGCACGCCGAAGGACCAGGCATCGAAGACGAGGTGATGCACCACGATCAGCAGCAGGTGCTCGTTCTCCGCAAGCCTGAGCAGCCGGCATCGGAACAGCGGGCCGGTGGCGAGGTCGAACGGCTCGGCCGCCGCGGCAGCCGCAATCTCCCGTGGCGTCGCGGCGCCGGTGCCGGCGAGGTCGATGACCGGCAGCAACAACTCGGCGGGCGGCTCGATGACCTGGATCGGTGCGCCCCGCGCCCCCTCGACGAATCGGGTACGAAGCGATTGGTGGCGAGCCAGCACCATGGTCATCGCCGACCGCAGCGCCGGCAGGTCGAGTTCTCCGACGATGCGGATCTGGGCCGGCACGTTGTAGGTCGGCAGGCCAGGTGCCAGCCGGTCAAGGAACCACAGCTGTTCCTGGGCGTAGGACAGCGGAATCTCGGTCAGCTCCGGCGGCCGACGGACCATCGGACTGCGGGCCGAAAGCTGCTGAGCGCGAAACTGGACGGTGAGCGCCTGCCGCTCCGCCTGCGATAACATCGATTGCTCGCCTACCTGCCGACGGGCGGTGGCTGGTCCGGCGTGAGGGCAGCTGAGGACCCGCCCTCGCCGAAGGTGGTCAGCGTCTCGGCATCGAGATCGGTGTCCTGCAGGCCGTATTCGGCGCGGAGCAGCCGAGCCAGCTCGCGTGGCTGCGGGGCGAGGAAGATGTCGGCAACCGCGACGTCAACGCCCAGGTCCCGCTCGATCCGGCTGACCAGCTGCATGGCCTGCAGTGAGCTTCCGCCGATGTCGAAGAAGCTCGCGTCGACGCCGAGCCGATCGATCCGCAGCACGCCGGCATAGGCCTCCATCAGCAATGCCTCGAGCAGGGTGCCGGCCTCGCCACCGGCCGGGACGGCGTCCGGCGCCGGGAGCGCCGCCCGGTCCACCTTGCCGCTGGAATTCATCGGCAGACTGTCCAGCACGAGGAGCTGGCTCGGCACCATGTAGCCGGGTAACCATTGCCCGAGCAGCCGTTTCAGCTCGGCCGGCTCAAGTTCCGCGCCGGCTCGCTGCACGTATCCGACAAGCTGGCGGTCGCCCGTCCGATCCTCGACCACCAGCACCACCGCGTGCCGTACGCCGGTCAGCCGGCCGAGGGCGGCCTCGACCTCGCCCAGCTCGATGCGCTGACCATGCAGCTTGACCTGGCCATCGATCCGGCCGATGAACAGCAGGTTGCCGTCCGGCAGCCGCTTCACCAGATCGCCGGTCTTGTACAGGCGCGCCTCCGGCGCCGAGTTGAACGGATCGGTGATGAAGCGGGCGGCGGTCAGCTCCGGCCGGTTCAAGTAGCCGCGGGCGACCCCGGCGCCCCCGACGTGCAGCTCGCCGACGACGCCGAGCGGCACCGGGTTCAGCATGGGATCGAGGACGTAGGCCTGATAGTTGGCGGGTGGTCGGCCGATCGGCGGCGGCAGCAGACCGGCATCGATCTCGGTGAACGCCGAGAGCACCGTCGCCTCAGTGGGGCCGTACCCGTTACAGAGCCGTAGACCGGGGCGCAGCCAACTCATCGCCAACTCCGATCGAAGCTCCTCACCGGCCGACATCAACACCCGCAGGTCGGGGAACTCCTGGTCGGCCAGCACACTGAGCATCGCCGGCGACAGGCAGGCGAAACTGACCCGCTGCTCGCGCATCAGGGCACCGAGACGCGGTGGCGACAGCCTCGTCTCCGCGCTCATCAGCACCAGTGTCGCGCCGGAACACAGCGCAGCGAAGATATCGAGCACGGACACGTCGAAGTTCAGCGACGAAAACTGCAACACCCGGTCGTCGGTGCCGAGCTGCCAATATGCCAGCTGGCCTTGGACGAAGTTCACCGCGTTGCGGTGTTCGACCACGACACCCTTGGGCTGACCGGTGGACCCGGAGGTATAGATGACATAGGCGGCGTTCGAACCGGTCACCGCAGCCCTAACCTCGGCCGGCTGGCAAGCTTGCGCATCAGCCACCTGGAGCAGCAGCGCCTCGGTCGGCGGTAGGTTCGGCAGGCTGGCTTGGTCGGTGATCACCAACGGCGCCTCGGTGTCGGCCAGCATGAAGGACAATCGCTGCGCCGGCAGGGCCGGATCGAGCGGCAGGTAGCCGCCGCCGGCCTTGAGGATCGCCAGCAACGCAACCAGCCGGTCGATGGACGACTGCATGCATACGCCGACCAGGCGCTCCGGGCCGATCCCCAATTCGACGAGCCGACCGGCGAGCCGGTTGGCGCGCTCGTCCAGCTCCCGGTAGGAGATGCGTTCGGCGTCCCCCACCGCGGCAATGGCCTCCGGCACCCGACGGGCTTGGGCTTCGAACAGTTCATGCAGGCAACCAGCCGGCATCTCGAGGCCGGTCTCGTTGAACTCGACGAGCTCGGAATGCAACTCCTGCTGCGACAGCAGTGGCAACCGCCAGAGCGGCAGGCCCGGATCGGCGGCTGCACCGGTCAACAATCGTCGGTAGTGATCGAGCATCCGAGTGATGGTGGCCGCATCGAACAGATCCCTGGCGTAGGACAGTTCGAGCCACAGTCCGTCCGGACGTACCTCGGCGAAGAAGCTCAGGTCGAACTTCGCGACCGCCAGGTCGACTTTTTCCAGCTGGAGAGCAAGGTCGCTGGGGCTTGGGTGATCGGCCAGTTCGGCAAAGGTGAACACGACCTGGAACACCGGGCTGCGGCCGGCGTCGCGTGGCACTGCGAGCGCGTCGACCAGCTTCGCGAACGGCAGGTCCTGATGCGCATAGGCCGAGACGGAGGTCTGCTGTACCTGTTGCAACAGCTGTCCGAAGGTGGTGTCGCTGGACAGCGCAGCCCTGATCGGCAGGGTGTTGACCAGGAATCCGATCAGCCCGGCCAACTCCTCCCGGCTCCGGTTGGCGTGCGGCATCCCGATCACGATGTCGGGCTGGCCGGTGTAGCGGTGCAACAGCGCAAACAGCCCGCTGAGCAACGTTCCGAACAGGGTGCAGCCCTGGCTGCGGCTGAGCGCACGCAGCTCGTCGAGCAGCTCGGTGCCGAGATTCAGCCATTGCACCTCGCCGCGAAAGCTCTCCCGCGGTGGTCGGGGACGATCGGTCGACAGCCGCAAGGGTTGCGCGCCGGCCAACGCGGTGCGCCAGTAATCGATCAGCTCGGCCGCCGGCTCGTGCAAGCGGTGCCTCTCCCAGATCGCGTAATCGCCGAACTGGATGGGCAGCTCCGGCAGTTCGGCCGGTCGGCCGGCTGCCTCGGCGTCATAGCAGGCGGTCAGTTCACGGAGGAGAACGCCGAGCGACCAGGCATCGAACACGCTGTGGTGCACCACGACGAGCAGCGCGTGCTCCTGTTCGGCCAATCGGAGTAGGTGCAGCCGGAACAGCGGACCGGCTGTGATGTCGAACGGCAGTACGGCCTGCTCATTACCGAACTCGCGCGCCTTGGCCCGAGCCCGATCCAGGTCGGGCTCGGCGAGCTCGATCACCGGCAGCGGCATCGCTGCCGGCTGGTCAATCACCTGGCGCGGGCTGTCGCCACTACCGGGAACCAGTCGGGTACGCAGCGACTCGTGCCGGCCGACCAGCGCGGTGATTGCCCGGTTCAGGGCGGGCAGGTCCAGCCGGCCGGAGAGCCACATCAGGTGCGCGATGTTGTAGGTGGGCAGTCCCGGCGCGAATCGATCGAGGAACCAGAGCTGTTCCTGGGCGAACGACAAGGGGATCTCGGCACCGGTAGGCCGTCGTGGGATGTGGTCAGGCTCCGCGTTACGTCCCTTGCGCAGCCGCGCTGCCAACATTTGCCGCTGCGCGTCGGTCAGTCGGCTCGGTGCCTGGGCAAGCTCGCTCATCCGCTCTCATCCATCTCCATCGATCGACTGGCAACCGGCTCATCAGCCGCCGGTGAACTCGGCCCGGGGGCCGGCGCGGCAAGCAGATCCTCAGCCGGCCCCGCCGGCATCTCACGCATCCGGACGACCGGCGAGGAGATCGTCCACAGGATCGCGGACGGGAAGGCGAGCACCGCGATCACCAGCGCCGTCCGCAGCCCGAAGTGCTGGCCGAGCACACCGGCCAATGCCGAGCCGAGCGGCGCCATGCCGAACAGCACCATCCGATAACTCGCGTTCATCCGACCGAGCAACCGGTTCGGCGTCACGGTCTGGCGGACCGTCACGGTGATCACGTTGAAGCTCAACACTCCGAAGCCGTACAGCAGTTCGGCGCCGATCATGATCGACATCGAGGCCAGCCCGGCATCTCGGGGGATCAACAGCAGCAGCGGGCAGAGGGTCGCTCCGCTCAGCCCCACCAGCATGGTGGGCCCGATGCCGAAGAACCCGCTGACCCGGCTGGACATCATCGCCCCGACGATGCCGCCGACTGCGATGGCGCCGAGCACCACGCCCAACCGGAATGGGCCGAGGTGCAGCACGCGAATGCCATAGACGACGAAGATCGTGATGAAACCGGCCTGAACGAAGTTGAAGGTTGCCGCCAGGTTGAGCAACGAACGCAGGATCGGGCTGCCGTAGACCGCCCGCAAGCCCTCCGCGATCGAACTGCGGATCGACGGCCGAATTCCCGGCGCCTCCGGGGGCTCCTCCGGCTTGTCGATCAGGATTAGCCCAGCGGCCGAACACAAATAGGAGAACGCGTCGGCGCTCAGCGTGATCGGAGCAGTGAGCACTCCCACCAGCGCACCGGCCAGGCCTGGCCCGGCGACCAGCGACAGTGAGGTACTGAGCTGCAGCTTGCTGTTGCTGTCGGCCAGATGGCGCCGCTCGACCAACGTCGGAACATAGCTGAGCACGCCGATGTCGAACACCACCGACAGCACGCCCACCGCCAGCGAGACCAGGTACAGCAGGCCGATGCCCAGTAGGCCGGTCGCATCGCTGATCGGAACCAGCGCGATGAGCACCGCATTGCCCAGGCTGCAGGCGATCAGGATGGGCCGGCGACGGCGGCGATCGAGCCACACCCCGGCGAACAACGAGACCACCACGACCGGTGCGGTGCGGCAGGCGTTGAGTACGCCGACCTGGAAGGTGCTGGCATGCAGCGTCAGGATGGCAACCAGTGGAAGGGTGAACTGAGTGATCTGATTGCCGATCGCCGAGATCGACTCGCCGGTCCACAGCCGGACGAAGTTACGATCGGTCCAGATGCTGCCGGTCGACGGCGCTGCCATGGCCGAGGGTGCCGCCACCCCCGATTCAGCGGTCATCTGCTGCTCTCACCTGGCCGGCCGCATTCGTCGCATCGGACATCGCAGCTCTCATCGGAATCAATGCGAATTCAAGCGGGTTTACTGAAGTTTGCATTTCGTGAAATACCAGCAAATTGGGCAATCAAGATATTGGCCACCATAGACGCGACTCAGTACGTTGTCAACGGATCGGACGACCGCCCCGACTTCCAGCAACACCGAACCGTGAGCCGATCTAAAACTGACGGACATCGTTGACAGTCAGGGTCTCCCGAGCTAGGAGACCGGCGTAAGGGCCCCCCAGCTTTCCGTGAGGTCCGTCGTCGGCTGGCGGTCATCCAGCACACCGAGGAAGTGACCGGCAATGTCGCGGGTTGTCGTCGGCAAGGTCTTCATATCCGCGGCAGAACTATCACTTTCGGCCGAGCGAGATCTCGATGTATCTCGAGCGCTACCACGACGTCGAGGTTTCAGCCTCCGGTGTTTGGCGGATTTTCAAACGGCACCCAAACCCGGCCGTAACCGATCTACGTCAGCTGCACATTTATTTTGAGCCGACGCGCGGACTTGAACCGCGAACCGCCCGATTACAAGTCGGGTGCGCTACCTATTGCGCCACGCCGGCAGTGCCGATCACGGGGATGGCAGCCACCACCATCCTAGAGCCAGCGTCACGACAGGCCGGCCGCCCGACGGCCCCGGCGATCGATCGCCGTCCGGTACCGAGTACGAATGACTGAACGACGGTGCCGGGCACAGCGAGGGAGGCAGCGTGAGCGAGCGCCAGCCCACGAGTGGGCAGTTCCGGCACGAGTGGGCGGCTAGAACTGCCCACTCGAGAGCGGACCGCCCACTCGTGGGTCGAAGCCGGAGCGGCCAGCGATGAGTCGACTGCACAAGCCGAAAGCCGGTTTCTGGATCCGGCTCTGCGTCATCGTGATATTTCCGCTGGACGCGCTGCTGTTCAAGCTCCGCTGGCATCACCTCGACCGGATGCCCGAGCACGGCGGTGTGCTGGTCGCGGTCAACCACATCAGCCAGGCCGACACCCCGGCCATGGCTCGGATGATCTGGACGTCCGGGCGCATTCCGCGGTTCCTGATCAAGTCCAGCGTCTTTCGCTGGCCGATCGTGGGACGATCCATGGCCGGCGCCGGACAGCTACCGGTCTATCGGGGTAGTGACCAGGCGGCTGATTCGCTGCGGGACGCGAAACGCGCGCTGGACCGGGGCGAGTGCGTGATCATCTACCCAGAGGGCACCATCACCCGGGACCCGGATTACTGGCCGATGCAGGGCAAGACCGGGGTCGCCCGGCTCGCGCTGGCCTGCCCGGACGTACCGGTGCTACCGGTCGGCCAGTGGGGTGCGCAGCGCACGCTCGGTCGCGGTGGTCGGTTCCGACCGCTGCCGCGCAAGCCGCATGAGGCATCCATCGGCCTGCCCCTGGATCTCAGCAGCTATCGGGATCAGGAGCCGACCGCCGACATCCTGCGCAAGCTGACCGACGAGATCATGGCCGCTGTGACGGCCGAGGTCGAGCAGCTGCGGGGCCAGCGCCGGCCGTTATCCGGGGCGCCCTGAACTGCTCCGAACCACCAGCTCGGTGGGCAGGATCACGGTGGACGCCACCGCGCGCGGTCGGTCGTCCAGCAGCGACTCGACTGCCGCCCGGCCCTTGCCCTCCAGCGGCTGGCGCACCGTGGTCAGCCCGGCATGGCCGGCCGCTGGCACGTCGTCGAAACCGGTCACGGTGATCTGAGTACCAGCGACGATCCCCCGCTCGGCCAGCGCATCCAGCACTCCCAGCGCCAGGATGTCCGAGGTGCACATGATCGCGGTCAGGTCCGGGTCCGCGGCCAGCAACGCGGCGGCGCCGAGCGCGCCCTGGTCCCGGGAGTTCGCCGGCCGCTCGGTGACCAGTACGCCGTCTCCCGGCATCACGTCGGTCAGCCCGGTCAGCCGAAGCTGGCGCACCGGATGCGGCTGGTCGCCGATTGCCAACCGGACGGGCAGTGGGCTGGGAATCGGCTCGGCGGGCACGTCCTCGTTGCGCCGGACCGCCACCACACCGACCCGGCGATGCCCAAGCTCGACGACGTGCGCGGCGATCGAGGCGAAGGCCGCCCGGTCGTCGATACCCACGAAGTCGACGCCGGCGTACCCCCGCGGCGAGTCGACGATCACCGCCGGCTGCGGCCGGGACAGCACCGCCGCCAGCAACGGGTCGGACGCCCCCACCGAGGAAACCACGAAACCGTCGACCGCGGCCCGCAGCACCGTCTCCACCGGGGCCGGCCGAGCGGCTGGGACCATCAGCAGCGATCGGCCGCGCTGGGTACAGGCCTCGCCCAGGCCGTGCAGGAATTCCACGGCGCCCGGGTCGCGGAAGGCATACCCCAACCGTTCGGAAAAGATCAGCCCCACCGCGTCCGCCTGCCTGGTTCGCAACGAGCGGGCCACCGGATCCGGACCGGAGTAGCCGAGTTCGGCGGCGGCCGCTAGGACCCGGCCGCGCAGCTCGGCCGATAGCTGATCCGGCCGGTTGTAGGCGTTGGACACCGTGGTTCGCGACACCCCGACCCTGGCGGCGACGGCGGCAAGCGTCGCGCCCGGACGTCCCCGCCACGGGGGATCCGGCAGCTCGCCGTCGCTGGTCATCGCTGCCACGGTAGCCGCTGCCACGCAAAACCGTTCGCGCCACCGAAGGCCGGTTCAGCACAATGACGCCATGCCGCAACTGGTCGAACCGTCGCTGGCCCAAGCCGCCTCGTTCCGCGCGGGGATGGCCGAGTTCGCCGCGGAGGGCCGGGGCGGCGAGGCCGACAACGACAGCGCGCTGGGTTGGCAGCTGCGCGAGTACGGCAGCCGGTGGCACACCGATGCCGGCCTGGCCGAGTTCATCGAGACACTGCGGCGGGCAGCAGACCCGGCGATCGAGCCACCGAACGACTGGGTGCACTGCACCACCTACTGGTGGGCCGACGGGCCGACCTACCTGGCGAGCATCCGGATCCGGCACCGGCTCACCCCGCACCTGTTGGAGGTCGGTGGTCACATCGGCTACGACGTGGTCCCGTCGGCCCGGCTGTGCGGCCACGGCATCGCGATGTTGGCCGCCGCGCTGCCCAAAGCCGCCGACCTCGGCATCAGGTCGGTGTTGATCACCTGCGAGGCCGACAACATCGGATCCCGCAAGATCATCGAGGCCAACGGCGGGCAGTTCGAGGACGAGCGCCAAGGACGGCTGCGGTACTGGGTGCCGACGCTGCTGCCTGCCTAGCGACAGACAGCAGCCGGCCGGACTCAGTCGTGGTTGGTGGCCAGCGCCTGCAGCTGGGTGTAGGAGCCGTTGAAGTAGTCCTGGTCACCGGGGAAGGTGCCGGACGAGGCGTACTGCCACATGGTCCAGGTCGCTGTGCCGGCCGGCGGGGTCGGCGGGGTGGAGCTGTACTTGGCGATCCAGAACGGGTTGGTCGCGGCGAACGCGCTGGAGTTGCCGGTGCAGGTGGTCCACCAGTCCAGCGTGGTGTAGATCATCGGGTACTTGTTGTACTTGGCGTGGATCTCGTTGGAGAACGCCTTGACCCAACTGACCATTGCCGACTGGCTGAGGCCGTAGCACTCGGCGCCGCTGGGGTTGTACTCGATGTCCAAGGCCGGTGGCAGCGTCTTGCCATCGGCCGACCAACCGCCGCCGTGCGCGGCGAAGTAGTCGGCCTGGGTGGTGCCGCTGGAGTTGTTGGGGTGGGCGAAGTGGTACGCGCCGCGGATCATGCCCACGTTGTAGGAGCCGTTGTACTGCTGGGCGAAGTACGGGTTGGTGTAGGTGGTGCCCTCGGTGGCCTTGACGTAGGCGAACCGGGCGCCGTTGTTGTACGCGGTTTGCCAGGCCACATTGCCCTGGTAGCTGGACACATCCATGCCCAGGACGTAGGTCGCGGCCTGCGCCGGCGCCGCGCCGGCAAACACCACCAGGCCGGTTCCAACTGTGACGGCTGCCAGGCCGGCGCACATCCTGGTGCGAAGCCGACTGACCAGCGGCGCGATTGCCACCATGGGCTTTTCTCCTTCGTGAGTGGGCGGCCCGGTTGACCGTCCTGCTCAATATGGATATAACCGGTCTTTAGGTCAATACCCCGAGACCAACCTTTTGTTAGAAGTCGGGAGGGCAGCCTTGACGGCTGTTCGCGGGCGCTGTCCAATGACCAGGTCACGACCGCTATGCCGGCAGGCGCTGCTGCTTTCCATCGGTGGGAGGCAGGCCCCAGCACCGACCGGAATACCGTGAGGCACCCGCAAGCCCGCGGGGCCCGTACCCGGTGCGGTCAACACTCACCGAGAGGAATTCCGGCATGGCCGAAGTCCAGTACGTACAGGCAACTCGCCTCTACCCGGGCAACCCGATCGCCGCAGTCAACAAGCTCGACCTCGACGTTGCCGACGGCGAATTCGTCGTGCTGGTCGGACCTTCGGGTTCCGGCAAGTCCACCGCGCTCCGCATGCTCGCCGGGCTGGAAGACGTCGACCAGGGCGAGATCCGGATCGGCGGCGTGGATGTGTCGCAGAAGCCGCCGAAGGACCGCGACATCGCGATGGTCTTTCAGAACTACGCCCTCTACCCGCACATGTCGGTCGCCGAGAACATGGGTTTCGCCCTGAAACTCAAGGGTGTTTCCAAGGAGGAACGGGCCTCGAAGGTGCTCGCCGCGGCCAAGCTGCTGGACCTGGAGAGGTTCCTTGACCGCAAGCCCAAGGCGCTGTCCGGTGGCCAGCGCCAGCGGGTCGCGATGGGTCGTGCGATCGTGCGCGAGCCCAGCGTGTTCCTGATGGACGAGCCGCTGTCCAACCTGGACGCCAAGCTGCGGGTGGAAACCCGCGCGAACATCGCCGCGCTCCAAGCGCGGCTGGGCACCACCACCATCTACGTCACGCACGACCAGGTCGAGGCGATGACCATGGGCGACCGGGTCGCCGTGCTCAAGGACGGCATCCTTCAGCAGGTGGACACCCCGCGCAACCTGTACGACAGCCCGCGCAACGCCTTCGTGGCCGGCTTCATCGGCTCGCCCGCGATGAACCTGGTCAAGGTGCCGTACAACGACAACGGGGCCGAACTCGGTGGCCTGAACATTCCCATCAAGCCGGACGCCGCGGCCGCTGCCCGGTCAGCCGGGTTGAAGGAGATCATCCTCGGTGTCCGACCGGAGTCCTTCCACGTCTCGCAGTCCGGCGAGGGCCTCAAGCTCAAGGCCACCCTGGTCGAGGAACTCGGTGCGGACGCGTTCGTCTACGGCGAGCTGCCCGGCATGAAAACCCACGACGTCGGTGATGACGGTGGCGCCAAGCCGTTCACCGTGCGCTTCGACGGCCGGGTGCCGCCGAAGATCGGCCAGACGATCGCGCTCGAGGTGCGCACCGACGAGACCCACACGTTCAACCCGGAGAACGGCGAGCGGCTGGGCAGCTGATCTGATCCTCCCGATCGTGCAACTTCTCCGGTTCAGCGCCGGTAGAAGTTGCACGATCGGGCGATTAGCTCCGACGCTGCCGGGCCACCTCGGCCAGCAGGACGGCCGCGGCCACCGAGGCATTCAGCGACTCGGCCCGAGAGTTCATCGGGATCGACACCGTGACGTCACAGGTTTCGCCGACCAGCCTGGACAATCCGCGGCCTTCCGATCCCACCACGATCACCAGCGGATCCAGCGCACCGGGCAGCTCGTCGATGGTGGTGGAACCGTCGGCGTCCAGCCCGGCCACCTGCATGCCGGCCTTCTGGCAGTCCCGCAATGCGCGCACCAGATTGGTGACCTGTGCCACCGGGATCCGGGCCGCGGCGCCGGCCGAGGTGCGCCATGCGGTCGCGGTGACGCCGGCTGACCGGCGGGTCGGCACGATCACCCCATGCGCCCCGAAGGCGACCGCCGACCGGATAACCGCGCCCAGGTTGCGGGGATCGGTCACGCCGTCCAGCGCTACCAGCAGCGGCGCGGTGGTCGACCGGGTGGCCAGCTCCAGCAGGTCGGGCAGCTCGTCGTAGGAGAATGCCGGCACCTGCAAGGCAATGCCCTGATGCAGGATGCCGCCGGTCCGCCGGTCCAGCTCGGCCTTGCTGACCTCGAGGATCGGCAGGCCTCGGTCGGCCGCCAGGTGGATCGCCTCGGTCACCCGCTCATCGGCCTCGATGCCGATCGCGACGTAGAGCGCGTTCGCCGGAATGGCTGCCCGCAATGCCTCGGCGACCGGGTTGCGGCCCACCAGCAGCTCCGGCGCATCCGGGCTCTTCGGACCGCGGCGCCGGGACGCGGCATCGCCACGCCGCTCGGCCGCCGCCGCTCGCCGGGCCGCCGGATGCCCCTTGCGCTCGGTGGCCTTCGGGGTTGGTCCCTTGCCGGCCAAGCCACGGGCCCGCTGGCCGCCGGATCCCACGGTGGCACCCTTCTTGGCCTGGCGCACTGCGCCTCTGCGGGACGAATTGCCTGCCATTATCTGCCTGTCTGCTATGTCGGAGGTTCTGGAGTCAGTGCGCGGCGAGCGTCCAGCGCGGACCGTCCGGGGTGTCTTCGAGCTGGATGCCGGCATCGGCGAGCTGATCCCGAATGGTGTCCGCCGTCGGGTAGTCGCCGCGCTGGCGAGCGGCCTGCCGCTGCTGCACCGCTAGCTCAATCAGCCGATCCACCGTCGCCGACAGCTCGGCCGAGCGGGCCGTCCCGCCGATGTTTTGCTGCCATTGCAACGGATTGAGCCCTAGCACGCCGGTCATGGCGAGTACCGAGTCCAGTTGTTCGACGACCGCCGCATATTCGCCGGCCGCCAGCGCGGAGTTGCCGGACCGGCGGGCGTGGTGCAGCACCGCGAGCGCCTGCGGCACGTTGAGGTCATCGTCCATCGCCGCGGCGAACTCGTCCGGCACCGGCGGCAGGTCGGTGCCTGCCACGTCCACCGATCCAACCTGTTCGGCCGCTCGCTGCACGAAGTTCTCGATCTTGGCGTAGCCGACGGCAGCTTCGGACAACGCGTTCGGCGAGTACTCGATCGCCGAACGGTAATGCGGCGCACCGAGGTAGTAGCGGAGTTCAATCGGCCGCCAGTTCTTGGACATCTCACTGATCGACAGGGTATTGCCCAATGATTTCGACATCTTCTCACCGGCCAGGGTCACCCAACCGTGGTGCATCCAGTACCTGGCGAACCCACCGCCGGCCGCGACCGACTGCGCTAGCTCGTTCTCGTGGTGCGGAAAGATCAGGTCCAAGCCGCCACCGTGGATGTCGAAGGTCGGGCCGAGGTACTTGCCCGCCATCGCCGAGCACTCCAGGTGCCAGCCGGGACGACCATCTCCCCAGGGCGTCGGCCAGCTCGGCTCACCGGGTTTTGCAGCTTTCCACAGGGCAAAGTCGCGCGGATCATGCTTGCGGGTGTCGCCGACCGAATCCCCGGCCGGCATCATCTCGTCCAGCCGCTGACCGGACAGCGCACCGTAGTCGGGAAAGGACCGGACATCGAAGTAGACATCACCGTCGGCCGGATAGGCGTAGCCGGTGTCGATTAGCCGTTGCATCAAGCTGATCATCTCGGTGATGTGCCCGGTAGCGCGTGGCTCGACGGTCGGCGGCAAGCAACCCAGGATGCGGTAGCCGTCGCGGAATTCCTGCTCGTAACGGGCTGCATGCGCCCACCACGGCCAGCCGGCTTCGGCGGCCTTCGCGATGATCTTGTCGTCGATGTCGGTGACATTGCGCACCATGGTGACGGCGAAGCCGCGGTATTCCAGCCACCTGCGCAGGATGTCGAAGTTCAGCCCGGATCTGAGATGGCCGATGTGTGGCGCACCCTGCACCGTCGCACCGCACAGGTAGATCGAGGCCTGGCCGGCTTGCAGCGGGACGAAGTCCCGGACCGAACGGGTCGCGGTGTCGTAGAACCTGAGCGTCACTCGGCAATCCTACGGACCGGCGCAAACCAGTACGGGTCGAGCTACCTGACGACGACCCGGGTGGGTGCGATCCGCACGACCACCCGGATATGGTCGGTGCCCTCGTCGCCGGTGTAGGACTGACCGGTGTAGGCCTGGGAAAGCCGCTCGATCAGGTCCGGGCCACCGTCGGTGCTCATGCTGACCGAACCGCGGACCTCGACGTAGTGGTAGGGATCGTCGCGATCCAGGATCAGCACGCTGGCCCGCGGGTCGTTGAGCCAGTTGGTTTCCTTCTTACGTCCCTGGATGGTCGACAGCAGCAGCTCGTCACCGTCGTAGGTCGCCCACAGCACCGAGGTCTGCGGCGAGCCGTCGGTATTGCTGGTCGCGACCACCACGTAGTTGGCGGCGTCGAGCAACTGCTTGGCCTGCTGTGGCAATCCGGTCATGGCCCGAGCCTACGCAGCGCGGCGGTTCGGGCCGGTGCCGGCCGAGCGCAGTCGGTAGATTTCGCGGTATGGCAGATCAGCCGAACCAGCTGCGTCCGGAGTCGGTGGTGGTGGCGGCCGGCCGGCCGAACCGGGTCCCGGACGGCCCGGTGAACCAGCCGGTGGTGCTCGCCTCGACCTACCACGCCGGCGGACCGCGGGCCTACGGCCGCCAAGGCAGCGACACCACGGCCGCCTTCGAGACGGCGATCGGGACGCTGGAGGGCGGCCGCGCGGTGGCCTTCGCGTCCGGCATGGCGGCCACCAGCGCGATCGTCGAGGGACTGCCGGTCGGCGCTGTGGTGGTGCTGCCGACCAGCTTCTACAACTACCACCGCACCTTGTTCGACAAGCAGGTCGAGCTCGGCCGGCTGTCATTGCGGCCGGTGGACATTACCGATACCGACGCCACGATGGCCGCGCTGGACGGGGCGGCAGTGCTCTGGTTGGAGCTGCCGACCAATCCACTGCTCGCGGTGCCGGATCTACCGGCGCTGGCCTGCGCGGCCAGTCAGCACTCGGTGCTCAGCGTGGTCGACGCGACGCTGGCCACGCCGCTGGCGATCCGGCCGTTGAAGCATGGTGCCGACGTGGTGATGCACTCGGCCACCAAGTGGATCGCCGGGCATAGCGATCTGGTGATGGGAGTGCTGATCACCGCCGACGACGCGCGGGCGGACCGGCTAGTCGATCAGCGCAACCTCACCGGCGCGATTCCCGGCAGCCTGGAGTGTTACCTGGCGCTGCGCGGCCTGCGCACGCTTGCGGTGCGGTTGGACCGGGCCTGCGCCAATGCGGCAGTGCTGGCCGAGCGGCTGGCCGAGCACCCGGCGGTACGGGCGGTGCACCATCTCGGCCGGGCCGATCACCCGCAGGCCGAGCGGGTCGCGCGGCTGCTGGCCAATCACGGCGGCCTGCTCTCCTTCGAGCTCGACTCGGTTGCCCGGGCCGACCGGCTGTGCGAGCGGCTTCAGCTGATCACGCACGCGACCAGCCTCGGCGGGGTCGAGTCGCTGATCGAGCGGCGTGGCAGCTACCCGGGCGAGGCGGCGCAGGGCACCCCGGCCGCGCTGGTGCGGCTGTCGACCGGGATCGAGCATGTCGAGGATCTCTGGGCCGACCTGGCCGGCGCGCTGGCTTGAATCGTTCGTCAGCGCGTGATCAGGTCAGCGGTGATCAGGGCGGTGGCCACCGCGGCCAGTCCCTCGCCGCGACCGGTGAGACCGAGGCCGTCGGTGGTGGTGGCCGTCAGGCTGACCGGGGCCGCGAGCAACCCGCTGAGCACCGCCTCGGCCTCGGCTCGCCGCGGCCCGAGCTTGGGCCGGTTGCCGATCAGCTGAACGGCGAGGTTGCCGATTAGCCAGCCCTGCTCGGCCAATCGCCGCCTGACCTCGTCCAGCAATCGCAGTCCGGCGGCACCCGCCCACTGCGGATCGTCGGTACCGAATACGCTGCCCAGGTCACCCAGGCCGGCCGCCGACAACAACGCGTCACACGCCGCGTGGCAGATCACGTCACCGTCGGAGTGGCCGGCGAGGCCGACCTCATCCGGCCAGTGCAGGCCGGCGAGCCAGCAGTCCCGTCCCGGCTGGTAGGGATGCACGTCCACCCCAATGCCTATCCGCGGCAGGCCGGATGGCAACTGTTCGGTCATCGTGCTACCGCGGTCGCGAGTGGGCGATTGCGCGTCCAGTGGGCAGTTGCAACCGCCCACTCGTGCTCGAACTGCCCACTCGCGAAGGATGATTCGGCCGTCCGGCGCTGACGCTCATGAGGACACCAGCAGTTCGGCCAGTCGCAGGTCCTGCCGGCTGGTGATCTTGAACCCGGCGTCGGCGCCCGGCACCGTCCGCACCCGATGGCCGAGCGCCTCGACCAGCCCGGCGTCATCGGTGACCTCACCTGTCGCGCCTCGTTCGGCCGCGGCGGCATGCGCGCTGCGCAGTATCTCCAGCCGAAAGCCCTGCGGTGTCTGCACGCGGCGAAGCCGGCTGCGCTCCGGAGTGGCGATCACCTGGCCGCCGTCATCGAGCTGTCTGATGGTGTCGGTCACCGGCAGCACCGGCACCACAGCCTCGGCACCGGCGGCCAACTCGTCCAGCACCCGCGATATCACCAGTGCCGGTACCAGCGGGCGGGCCGCGTCCTGCACAAGCACGAACTCGACCTCGTCACCGAGCGCAGCCAGACCACGGCCGACCGACTCCTGCCGGGTTGCGCCGCCGGGCACCACCTGGGCACCGGCCGGCAGGGTGGCCGCAATAGCAGCAGTCGCCGCCGGCGGACCGACCACTACCAGCGCGTCGATACCGGGATGATCAGCGAAGGTACCCACCGACCAATCGAGAATTGTCTTATTTCCTAAGCTAACCAGCGCCTTAGGAACATCCGCTCCGAGACGGCTTCCGCTGCCGGCCGCGAGGATTACCGCCGCCGTCGTCATCGCATTCGCAGGTTGCTGCGGATCGGTCAGGTTCGTGCCGGCTGGCTCAGGCGACGGCCTCGGCGAGCACTTCGTCCAGCACGATCTCGGCCTTGTCCTCGTTGGTGCCTTCGGCCAATGCGAGTTCGCTGACCAGGATCTGGCGAGCCTTGGCTAGCATGCGCTTTTCGCCGGCGGACAGGCCGCGGTCCTTCTCGCGGCGCCATAGGTCGCGCACGACCTCGGCCACCTTGTTCACATCACCGGAGGCCAGCTTCTCGCCATTGGCCTTGTACCGGCGGGACCAATTGGTCGGCTCCTCGGTGTGCGGTGCACGCAGCACCTCGAACACCCGATCCAGGCCTTCTTGACCAACCACATCGCGGACGCCGACGATCTCGGCGTTGTCAGCAGGCACCCGCACCGTGAGATCACCCTGCTGGACCTTGAGAACTAGGTAAAGCTTCTCGACACCCTTGATGATGCGTGTCTCGATTGCCTCGATTTTGGCAGCACCATGGTGCGGATAAACTACGGTCTCGCCGACCTCAAAAGTCATTAAGGCAACCCCTTCCGGTACCTACCAGGGTAACACGTGGGGACGACACGCCGAGAGGCCAAGATCCGCCGTCAGCGGCCAGCGACCGTGTAATGCGAGTAGCTGCACGCCGGTTGTCCGGATGCCCGGCACCCTAAGCCGTCGAGCCTGCGGGTGAATCGCTAGGCTGTCGCCGATCGGGTGGGCGAGCCAGGTCCGGGTGGGTAGCTGAAGGAGTGGGCGTGCTGAAGCAGTCACCGAGCCGTCGCGGCTCGATCGGGCGCGGAGCCGCGGCGATCCTGGCCACCGCACTGGCTGCCTTGGCGCTGGCCGCCTGCTCGGCCGGGCAGGACGTGCAGACGGTCGGCCAGCGGCCACCGATCGACGCCGCCTCGGCATCGGCGGGTGACATCGCGATTAGGGCGGCCGCCCTGCTGCCACCGACCGACGGTTCCAGTTACGCCAAGGGCAGCTCGGCGCAGTTACAGCTGGTCCTGATCAACAACGGCACCAGCAACGACACGCTGACCGCGGTCAGCAGCCCGGCGGCGAGCAGCGCCCTGATCAGCCTGGCCGGATCGTCGGCCGGAGCCAGTGACACCGCCGCTGCCGGTTCGTCGACGGCGAGCAGCTCGGTCGCCGCCAGCGCCAGTTCGGTCACCACTAGCGCCAGCGGCTCAGCCAGCGCCAGCGGCTCAGCCAGTGCCACCGGTTCCAGCAGCGCCGCATCCGGCGGCTCTGCCGCCAGCTCGTCGGCAACCAGCCAGCCGCTCAGTCTGCCGGCCGGCAGCTCGGTGATGATCGGCTATGGGGACGGCCCGTCCATCAGCCTGAACGGACTGACCCAGGATCTGTTCGTGGCCCAGTCGCTGCCGATCACGCTGACCTTCGGTAGCGGTA
Organism: Jatrophihabitans sp.; assembly: GCA_035248685.1. Lineage (GTDB taxonomy): Bacteria > Actinomycetota > Actinomycetes > Mycobacteriales > Jatrophihabitantaceae > Jatrophihabitans_A. Next base: position 57,414 of record DATFHF010000061.1, on the reverse strand, counting down.
CCAGCGTGACGCTGACCGTGCCGGTGGCGCTGACCAGCCAGCAGCCGAGCGCGCCGGTGGTCAGCGACGCCACTGCCGGCCCCGAATAGCCTCGACCTACCGGATCGCTGACCCGCTCGCTGCCCCGTGGCGGACCGGGTTTTGTCGGCCCGTCCCGGTAGCGTCCGGTCCCGTGACCAAGCCCACCGGAACCGGCGTCGTCAAACCCAAGCGCGCCGCGCCGTCCTACGCCTGCACCGAGTGCGGCATGACCGCGGTCAGATGGGTGGGTCGCTGCCCGGAATGCCAGGCCTGGGGAACCATGGCCGAGGAGGGCGTGCGCGCGGCCGCGCTGTCGCTGCCGGTCCCGGTCGCCCCGCGCGCGGCCGCGCTGCCGATCAGCCGACAGGACGCCTCGGTGGCCCGAGCCCGACCGACCGGCATCGCCGAGCTGGACCGGGTGCTCGGCGGCGGCCTGGTGCCGGGCGCGGTGCTGCTGCTGGCCGGCGAACCCGGCGTCGGCAAGTCCACCCTGCTGCTGGAGGTCGGCCAGAAGTACGCCCAGCGCGGCGGCGCCCCGGCGTTGCTGATCACCGGTGAGGAATCCACCGCCCAGGTGCGGGCCCGGGCCGAACGCACCCACACCATGCATGCCGAGCTATTCCTGGCCGCCGAAAACGACCTCGGCGCGGTGCTCACCCACTTGGACGAGGTCAAACCCGGCCTGCTGATCCTGGACTCGGTGCAGACCATCGCCTCGTCCACCGTCGACGGGGTGGTCGGCGGCATCCCGCAGATTCGGGCGGTGACCGCCGCGATCAGCGCAGTGGCCAAGGAGCGCGGGATCGCCACCGTCCTGGTCGGTCATGTCACCAAGGACGGCTCCATCGCCGGACCCCGCGCGCTGGAGCACCTGGTTGACGTCGTGCTGTATTTCGAAGGCGACCGGCACAGTTCGCTGCGGCTGCTGCGCGCGATCAAGAACCGGTACGGCGCATCGGACGAGGTCGGTTGCTTCGAAATGCACGAAGAGGGCATCGACGAGCTGCCCGATCCGTCCGGGCTGTTCGTCAGTACTCGGGACATCGCGGTGCCGGGCACCTGCGTCACCGTCACGGTCACCGGTCGGCGGCCACTGCTGTCGGAGGTGCAAGCGCTGGTCTCGACGGCTTACGGGCACAACGGCTCGGCGCGCCGTTCATTCACCGACCTGGACACCTCGCGAGCGAACATGCTGCTCGCGGTGCTGAGCCGGCACGCCGGCATCCAGCTGACCGAGCGGGACGTCTACGCCGCCAGCGTCGGTGGCATCAAGATCACCGAACCGTCGGTCGACCTGGCCGTGCTGCTGGCGATTGCCTCGGCGGCCAGCCAGATCGCGCTGCCGAGCACACTGTGCGCCATCGGCGAGGTGTCGCTGTCCGGTGACGTGCGGCGGGTCGGTAGCGTCCAGCGTCGGCTGGCCGAGGCCGGCCGGTTGGGCTTTCGCCGGGCGCTGGTGCCGGCGGGCTCGGACTGGTCGCACATTCCGGGCATGAAGGTGCTCGAGGTGCCGACCGTGGCCAAGGCCTGGGAGTTCCTCCGGCAACTGCCCCGGGGTGGCTGAGCAGCTCATACACTGTCAGCGATCGTCCAGGATTTCGACGCAAGAAAGCAGGCAGGGGTGGCAATCAGCGATCGCGACGAGGTGCTGCGGTCGGTGCTCGCCTCGCTGGCGCCCGGCACCGATCTGCGGGACGGCTTGGAGCGCATCCTGCGCGGCAACACCGGGGCATTGATCGTGCTCGGCAACGACAAGGCCGTTGAGGCGATCTGCACCGGCGGCTTTCCGCTGGACGTCGAATTCTCGGCAACCCGGCTGCGCGAGCTGGCCAAGATGGACGGCGCGGTGGTGCTGACCACCGATGGCTCCCGGATTATCCGGGCGGCCACCCATCTGATGCCGGATCCGGCTACTCCAACCGAGGAATCCGGCACGCGGCACCGTACCGCGCAGCGGGTGGCCCAGCAGACCGGCTTCCCGGTGATCTCGGTGTCCCAGTCGATGAAGATCATCAGCCTGTACCTGGGCAGCCGGCGGCACGTGCTGGAGAACTCCACGTCGCTGCTGTCCCGGGCCAACCAGGCGGTGGCCACCCTGGAGCGTTACAAGTCCCGGCTGGACGAGGTGTCGCAGACCCTGTCCGCGCTGGAGATCGAGGATCTGGTTACCGTCCGGGATGCCGCCTCGGTGTCGCAACGGTTGGAGATGGTGACCCGGATCGCGGACGAGATCGCCGGTTACGGCGCCGAGTTGGGCACCGACGGTCGGCTGCTGGCGTTACAGCTGGAGGAGCTGATGGCCGGCGTGCACTCCGACCGGGAACTGATCGCCCGCGATTACCTACCGGCCAACCGGCGCAACCGCACGGTCGAGCAGGCGCTGCAAGATCTGGGCGAGCTCACCGCCGCCGAACTGCTCGACCTGACCAACGTCGCCAAGGCCATGGGCTTCGCGGCCTCGCCGGAAACGCTGGAATCACCGGTCAGCCCGCGCGGCTACCGGCTGCTGTCCCGGGTGCCCCGGTTGCCGAACTCGGTATTGGCCCGGATCGTCGACCACTTCGGGGCGCTGCAGAAGGTGCTGGCGGCGACCGTGGATGAGCTTCAGGACGTCGAAGGAGTGGGCGATTCCCGGGCTCGTTCGATCCGAGAGGCGCTGTCTCGGTTAGCCGATGCCTCGATCATGGAACGGTATTCCTGATCGGCCCGGCGGGTTGGACCTTTGCCCGCCACTTCAACATATATCGCACCAGGGGGCTTGCGGCAAGGCCCGGGGTGTGCCGCAGAATCGCCGGCCGAGGCCAAAGATCTGCGGAGTTGATGACGTGAACCCCCTCGCCACCGGCGTGTTCGCTCTACCCGACCACCTTTGCCGCAAGGCGGATCCGACGTTGATCGCCGATGACGAGCAGCAGTTCGCCGCCATCGGTCAGGCGCTTGCGCAGACCATCGCCGAGCTGACCGAACGGCTCGATGTCGAGCGCAAGGCGCCCGGTGGCATCGGGCAGCGGGCGCTGGGTCGGGACCTGGAGATCCATCGATTGACGGATCGGCTACGGGCACTGCGCCGCTTCGGGCTGGACCTGTGCCTGGGCCGGATGGTGTACGCCGACGGCGCCGAGCCGGTCTACGTCGGACGGCTCGGTCTTACCGGCGAGACGGGTCGTCAGCTGCTGATCGACTGGCGAACGCCCGCGGCCGAGCCGTTCTTCCGGGCCACCCACGCCAACCCGATGGGGCTGGCCAGCCGGCGCAGGTACCGCTGGAGCGCCGGGCGGATCAGCGACTACTGGGACGAGGTATTCAGCCCGGACGCGCTGATCGGGCATGCCGCGCTCGACGACCAATCGGCCTTCATCGCCAGCCTGGCCAGTTCCCGGTCGGACCGGATGCCGGACGTGCTGGCCACCATCCAGGCCGATCAGGACGCCATCATCCGGGCCGGATCGGCCGGCGCGCTGGTCGTCGACGGCGGCCCGGGCACCGGCAAGACCGTCGTCGCGCTGCACCGCGCGGCCTACCTGGTCTACACCGACCCCCGGCTCGGGCATCGTCGGGGTGGCGTGCTGTTCGTCGGGCCGCACCAGCCCTACTTGGCCTACGTCGGTGACGTGCTGCCCAGCCTCGGCGAGCAGGGCGTGCAGACCTGCACGTTGCGCGACCTGGTCGCCGAGGGTGCCACCGCCGGGGTCGAGCCCGATCCGGAAGTCGCCCGGCTCAAATCCAACGCCGACCTGGTACGCGCCATCGAGTCGGCGGTCCGGTTCTACGAACAACCGCCGACCGAGACGCTGATCATCGAAACTCCCTGGTCGGATCTTTGGCTCAGCGCCGAGGACTGGGCCGAGGCGTTCGCCGTGCCGGAGCCTGGCGCCCCGCATAACCAGGCGCGGGACGAGGTGTGGGAGCAACTGGTCGCGATCCTGCTCGACCAGCGCGACTCCGACGTCTCGGCGGGGGAGTTTCGCCAGGCATTGCTGGGTAATCGCGAACTGGTCAGCGCCTTCAACCGGGCCTGGCCGCTGATCGAGGCAGCCGACCTGGTCGGTGATCTGTGGTCGGTTCCGGCCTACCTTCGGCTATCCGCGCCATGGCTCAGCCGGGACGAGATCCGCCGGCTCCAGCGGGTGGACGTCCACGCCTGGACGGTGTCCGACCTGCCGCTGCTGGACGCCGCCCGGTCCCGGCTGGGTGATCCGGAGGCGTCCCGGCGTAGCCGTCGGCACGCGACCGCGGTGGCCGCCGAACGCGCGGAAATGGCCCGGGTCATCGACCACCTGATCGCCGCCGACGACTCCGAACTGCTGGTGATGTCGATGTTGCGCAGGCCGGATCTTCAGGAGGCGTTGGTCGACAGCACCCCGCTACGCATTGCCGATCCAGGCCTGCTGGCCGGCCCGTTCGCGCACATCGTGGTGGACGAGGCGCAAGAATTGACCGATGCGCAATGGCAAATGCTGCTGCTGCGCTGCCCGTCCGGCAGCTTCACCGTCGTCGGCGACCGGGCTCAGGCTCGGCACGGCTTCACCGAATCCTGGCAAGAGCGGCTGGCCAGGATCGGGCTGGATCGGGTTAGGCTCGCCTCGCTCAGCATCAATTACCGGACGCCGGCCGAGATCATGGCCGAAGCCGAGCCGGTGATCCGATCGGTGCTGCCGGACGCGAACGTGCCGACCTCGGTCCGAACCGGCGGCGTGCCAGTGCGGTACGGATCTGCTTCAGAACTAAGCCCAATCCTCGACAGCTGGCTCGCCGCGCATGCCCAGGGGACGGTCTGCGTCATCGGCAACGAACCCCGCCGCCAACACCCGCGGGTCCGCTCGCTGAGCCCGGAGTTGGCGAAGGGGCTCGAGTTCGACCTGGTCGTCCTGATCGATCCGGAAGCGTTCGGCGACGGCGGCGTCGAGCGGGCGGTCGACCGCTACGTGGCGATGACCCGCGCCACCCAAGAACTCGTCATCCTCACCAGCGAACCGCGACAACCGGGTTAGCCGGCGAGGGTGAACCTGCTGGCCTTGCCGGAATGGCCGGACAGGTAGGCGAACAACGTGTAGGTGCCGGCACCCACCCGGGTGCGCACTCCGGTGCAGCCCGGCCGCGACGACAGCCCCGACCACTCGACAGCACGCCGAATCGGCTCGCCGACCGGCAGGGTGGCCAGGCTGGTGCCGGGCTGGATTTGGCAGTCGTGGCTGCCCCACACCCGGGCGCTGCCGTTGTAGACCCGCAGCTCGATCTGGGCGTCCGCGAGATCCTGCACGCAGGGCTGCGGGCCACGGTTGGTAACCACAATGGCTACCTTCGGTTTGGCGCCGGCCGGGTAGCTGCTGGCATCGCTGGCCGCGCTCACCGCGAGCTGGTTGGGCTGGCACGGCTTGGTCGCGGCACTACTGCTGCTGGCCGCGCTGCTGCCCGCCGTGCTGGAGCCAACCGTCGACGAGCCGGCCGGGCTGGTAACGCCGGTGGAATCGCCGGCCGAGCTGAACGAGCCGTTCGCGGCCGGGGCTTTATTGCCACCATGCCGGAAGAAGAGCGCGTAGATGCTGAGAACGGCGAGCAGCAGGGCGGCGAGCAGCAGGATGCGCCGTCGCCAGTAGACGGATGGAGCCAAGTCACCAACCGGATGCAGCATTTGCGATTACCGTAGTGGAGCGCAATGCCGGCGTGCGGTAGGCGCAAGCACTTGTCAGGATGGCCGGTTATGCAGCCAAGATCAGCCGATACGCCGATGCGATGAGCGCTCGCGCGAGGAGCCAGCCATTCGCGACGTTGGTCGGTAAATGGTTCGACGAGCATGCCCGCGACCTGCCGTGGCGGCGTCCCGGCACCTCGGCCTGGGCGGTGCTGGTTAGCGAATTGATGCTTCAACAGACCCCGGTCAACCGGGTGCTGCCGGTCTATGCGGCCTGGTTGGACCGCTGGCCGACGCCGGCTGCGCTGGCCGCCGCGAGCACCGATGACGCGGTGCGGATGTGGGGCAAGCTGGGCTACCCGCGCCGGGCGCTGCGGCTGCACGGCTGCGCGGTGGCCATCACCGAGCAGCACGCCGGTCAGGTGCCGGACACCTTGGCCGAGCTGCTCGCGCTGCCCGGGGTCGGGGACTACACCGCGCGGGCCGTGCTCGCCTTCGCTTTCGGGCGGCGAGCCCCGGTGGTGGACATCAACGTCCGCCGGGTGTTGGCTCGCGCGATCGATGGCCAGGGCCAACCCGAGCCACCGTCAACCGGCCGGGACCTGGCCGCCATCCAGCGACTGCTGCCGGCCGCGGACGCCGACGCCGCCCGGTTCAGCGCTGCCGTGATGGAACTCGGCGCGCTGGTGTGCACCGCCAGCACCCCGGGCTGCGCGTCCTGCCCGGTTCGGGCCGACTGCGCCTGGCGGCTGGCCGGCTCCCCGACCTACCAGGGCCGCACCGTGCGCCCGCAGCGGTTCGTCGGCACCGATCGGCAGGTCCGCGGCCTGCTGCTGGACGTATTGCGCGGCGCCGACGGTCCGGTGCCGCCGGCCGCCCTGGACCTGGCCTGGCCGGCCGAGCAGCAGCGCCGGCGCGCGCTCGATTCGCTCGTGGTGGACGGCCTCATCGACCCGTTGCCGGACGGCCGGTACGCGTTGCCGTCCTGAGCCATGGCCCCAGGCCGCTGGGATGCGGTAACGTGCGGGCGAGCAGCAAGAAATGGGATTTGAGTCTCATATATTGAGACGCACAGATTCGGAGGAGCAGCCATGGCGAGCACCCTGGCGCAGAAGGTGTGGGACGCCCACGTCGTTCGGCGGGCCGACGGCGAGCCGGATCTGCTCTACATCGACCTGCACCTGGTGCACGAGGTGACCAGCCCGCAGGCCTTCGAGGGACTGCGGCTGGCCGGCCGGCCGGTTCGCCGGCCGGATCGCACCCTCGCCACCGAGGACCACAACACCCCCACCACGGTGACCGGTCGCAGCCTGGATCTCATCGACGACCCGATCTCCCGGCTCCAGCTGCAGACGCTGCGGCAAAACTGTGCTGACTTCGGGATCCGGTTGTATTCCTTGGGTGATCGCGATCAGGGCATCGTGCATGTGATCGGTCCGCAGCTGGGGCTGAGCCAGCCGGGCATGACCATCGTCTGCGGTGACTCGCACACCTCGACGCATGGCGCGTTCGGCGCCCTGGCGTTCGGCATCGGCACCAGCCAGGTCGAGCACGTGCTGGCCACCCAGACGCTGCCGGTGGCCCCGTTCAAGACGATGGCGGTCAACCTGGAAGGCAGCCTGCCGTCCGGGGTCAGCCCGAAAGATGCGATCCTGGCCGTCATCGCCAGGATCGGCACCGGCGGCGGCCAGGGCTATGTCATCGAGTACCGCGGCGCGGCGATTCGCGAGATGTCGATGGAGGGCCGCCTGACGATCTGCAACATGTCGATCGAGGCCGGTGCCCGGGCCGGCCTGATCGCGCCGGACCAGACCACCTTCGACTACCTGCACGGCCGGCCGCAGGCACCGCAGGGCGCCGATTGGGATGCCGCACTGGCCTACTGGCGCACGCTGTCCACCGACCCGGACGCGGTCTTCGACCGGGAGGTCACCATCGATGCCGGTTCGTTGACGCCGTTCGTTACCTGGGGCACCAACCCGGCCCAGGGCGCGCCGATCGCGGACGTAGTGCCCGACCCGGCCGACTATGCCGATCCGGCTGCCCGGGCCGCGGCCAGCAGCGCGCTGGACTACATGGGGCTGACCCCGGGCACCCCGATCCGCCAGATCGCGGTCGACACAGTGTTCCTGGGCTCCTGTACGAACGGCCGGATCGAGGATCTACGCACCGCCGCCGAGGTGCTGCGGGGACGCAGGGTGGCCGGCCGGGTGACCATGCTGGTCGTTCCGGGCTCCGCTGAGATCCGGCAACAGGCCGAGCAAGAGGGCCTGGATCGGATCTTCATCGAGGCCGGCGCCCAGTGGCGCGGTGCCGGATGTTCCATGTGCCTGGGCATGAATCCCGACCAGGTGGGTCCCGGCCAGCGCAGCGCGTCTACCTCCAACCGCAACTTCGAGGGACGGCAGGGCAAGGGGGCGCGCACCCACCTGGTGTCCCCGGCGGTCGCCGCCGCCACCGCCGTGACCGGCACCATCACCGCGCCGGCCGATCTCTGAGCCGCGACAGAAAGGGACGCCTCGTGGACGCCTTCACCACGCACACCGGCACCGCGTTGCCACTGCGCCGGTCCAACGTCGACACCGACCAGATCATCCCGGCCGAGTACCTCAAACGGATCACCCGCACTGGTTTCGAGGACGCGCTGTTCGCCAGCTGGCGCGGTGACCCGGACTTCGTGCTCAACCAGCCGCAGTACGCCGGAGCGTCGATCCTGGTGGCCGGTACCGAGTTCGGCACCGGATCCTCGCGTGAGCATGCGGTCTGGGCGCTGCGTGATTACGGCTTCCGGGCGGTGCTGTCGTCCCGGTTCGGCGATATCTTCCGCGGCAATGCGCTGAAGAACGGGCTGCTGCCGGTGGTGCTTGACCAGGACGTCATCGCCGAACTCTGGCGGCTGATCGAGGACGATCCGAGCACTCCGCTGACGGTGGATCTTCAGGCGCTTCAGGTCAGCGCCGGCAGCCTGACCGCCGGCTTCCAACTCGAGGCCGATGCCCGGCAGCGGTTGTTGGACGGCGCCGACGACATCACGCTGACCCTGCGCTACGAGGCCGAGATCGCCGGCTATGAGGCAGGCATCCCGTCCTACAAGCCGTCCATCAGGGTCTGACTTGACCCCGACCGGTTCGCGCTGACAGAGTCCTGCACGTGCGACAGCTGACGATTAGCTAGCGCGGCCCGGCATCTTCCAGGCGGGTCGCGCGGTCCCGGTGTCCCTGGAACTCCTTACCGGAAAGCCTGAGCAATGTCAGCTACCTCAACCACGCCTGATCGCACAGTGACCGCCGAAGCGGTCGAAGCCGCCGCCGCTCGGCTCGCCCCGGTGCTACCAGCCACCCCACTTCAGCTCAGCAACCGGCTCTCGGACCGGATGGGCGGCGAGGTGTGGCTCAAACGGGAGGACCTCCAGCCCGTTCGCTCCTACAAGGTGCGTGGTGCCTACAACCTGATCTCGCAGCTTTCCGGTTCGGCCCGTGCCGCCGGCCTGGTCTGTGCCAGCGCGGGTAACCATGCCCAAGGCGTCGCGTTCGCCTGTGCGGCGCTCGGCGTGCACGGCACCATCTTCCTGCCGCGCAGCACGCCGCGGCAGAAGCTGGACCGGATCCGCGCGCTGGGCGGCGACTGGGTACGGACCGAGCTGACCGGCGAGACCTATGACGACTCGGCGGCGGCCGCGCACCGGCATGGCGAGCGCACCGGGGCCACCATGGTGCCGGCCTTCGATCACCGGCACACCATCGCCGGCCAGGGCAGCGCGATCAGCCAGGCCGTCGAGCAGCTGGGACGAGCGCCCGACCTGGTGGTGGTACCGGTCGGCGGTGGCGGCCTGCTCGCCGGCGCGCTCAGCTGGCTGACCGCGCGGCATCCAGGGGTACGCGTGGTCGGCGTTGAGCCGGCCGGCGCGGCCTGCATGGCCGCCGCGTTGGATGCCGGCCGTCCGGTCGATCTGCCGGCCGTGGACGGCTTCGTGGACGGGGCCGCGGTGCGCCGGGCCGGTGCGCTGACCTACCCGATCGTGGCCGCTTCCGGCGCCGAGCTGGTCTCGGTGTCGGCGGGCCGGGTATGCAGCGAGATGCTGGCCTTCTACCAGTCCGACGGGATCATCGCCGAGCCGGCCGGTGCGTTGGCGGCGGCGGCGCTGGCCGACCCGGTGCTCGCCGCCCCGGGCAGCACCACGTTGTGTCTGCTGTCGGGTGGCAACAACGACGTCAGCCGTTATGCCGAGATCATCGAGCGTTCGCTCGTGCACGAAGGACGCAAGCACTACTTCCTGGTGGAGTTTCCGCAGGAGCCCGGGGCGCTGCGCCAATTCCTGGACGAGGTGCTCGGACCGGATGACGACATCACGCTGTTCGAGTATGTCAAGCGAAACAACCGGGAAACCGGCCCGGCATTGGTCGGCATCGAGCTCAGCCAGCCAGCGGATCTGGCACCGCTGCTGCACCGGATGGAGGCCGGCACCGCCCGGGTCCAGTTGCTGCCGCCGGACAGCCCGCTGACCCGGTTCCTGGTCTGAAACGCCGACGGCCCCGGATTCGCCAGGAATCCGGGGCCGTCCTCGTTCAGTAGCTATTCGACGGTGCCGACGGTCTCGGTGGGCGGTGCGTCCGGCACCACCAGCTCCGACTTGGGCTCGCCGCGGAAGGCGAACTGGTCCTTGCCGTCCTCGCCGAGTTCGGTGTCGACCACCACGATCTGGCCGGCACCGAGCTCACCGAACAGGATCCGCTCGGACAGCGCGTCTTCGATCTCGCGCTGAATGGTGCGCCGCAACGGCCGCGCCCCCAGCACCGGGTCGTAACCCTTCTTGGCCAGCAACGCCTTCGCCGAGGCGGTCAGCTCCAGCGCCATGTCCTTGTTGCGCAACTGGGCATCGACCCGCGCGGACATCAGATCGACGATCTCGACGATCTCTTCCTCGGTCAACTGGTGGAACACGACGATGTCGTCGATCCGATTCAGGAACTCCGGCCGGAAGTGCTGCTTGAGCTCGTCGTTGACCTTCTGCTTCATCCGCTCGTAGTTCGAGCCGCTGTCATTGGCGCCGGCGAAGCCGAGGCTGCCGACCGACTTGGACGCGTCCTTGGTACCGAGGTTGGTGGTCAGGATCAGCACCGTGTTCTTGAAGTCCACGATCCGGCCCTGGCCGTCGGTCAGCCGACCGTCCTCGAGCACCTGAAGCAGCGTGTTGAAGACGTCCGGGTGAGCCTTCTCGACCTCGTCGAACAGCACCACCGAGAACGGCTTGCGGCGCACCTTCTCGGTCAGCTGACCGCCCTCGTCGTAGCCGACGTAACCGGGCGGGGCACCGACCAGGCGGGACACCGTGTACCGGTCGTGGAACTCGGACATGTCCAACTGGATCAGCGAATCGTCATCACCGAACAGGAACTCGGCGAGCGTCTTGGCCAGCTCGGTCTTACCGACCCCGGACGGGCCGGCGAAGATGAACGAACCGCCGGGACGCTTCGGGTCCTTCAGGCCGGCCCGGGTGCGGCGGATCGCCTGCGATACCGCCTTGATCGCCTGCTGCTGTCCGATGACGCGCTTGTGCAGCTCGTCCTCCATCCGCAGCAGCCGGGCGGTCTCCTCCTCGGTCAGCTTGAACACCGGGATGCCCGTCCAGTTCGCCAGCACTTCGGCGATCTGCTCGTCGTCCACCTCGGCGACCACGTCCAGGTCACCGGCCTTCCACTCCCGCTCGCGCTGCGCCTTGTCGTTGAGCAGGTTCTTTTCCTTGTCCCGCAAGGAGGCGGCCTTCTCGAAGTCCTGCGCGTCGATCGCCGATTCCTTGTCCCGGCGAACGGCCGCGATCCGGTCGTCGAACTCACGCAGGTCCGGCGGCGCGGTCATCCGCCGGATTCGCATCCGCGAGCCCGCCTCATCGATCAGGTCGATCGCCTTGTCCGGCAGGAACCGGTCGGAGATGTAACGGTCGGCCAGGCCTGCGGCCGCGACCAGCGCGCTGTCGGTGATGGACACCCGGTGGTGCGCCTCGTACCGGTCGCGCAGCCCCTTCAGGATTTCGATGGTGTGGGCTACCGACGGCTCGCCGACCTGCACCGGCTGGAAGCGCCGTTCCAACGCGGCATCCTTCTCCAGGTGCTTGCGGTACTCGTCCAGCGTGGTGGCGCCGATGGTCTGAAGCTCGCCACGGGCCAGCATCGGCTTGAGGATGGACGCCGCGTCGATGGCACCCTCGGCAGCACCCGCACCGACCAGGGTGTGGATCTCGTCGATGAACATGATGATGTCGCCGCGAGTGCGGATCTCCTTGAGAACCTTCTTCAACCGCTCTTCGAAGTCACCGCGGTAGCGCGAGCCGGCGACCAGCGATCCGAGGTCCAGGGTGTAAAGCTGCTTGTCCTTCAGGGTCTCCGGAACCTCGCCGCGCACGATCGCCTGGGCCAGGCCCTCGACGACCGCGGTCTTGCCGACGCCGGGCTCGCCGATCAGCACCGGGTTGTTCTTGGTGCGCCGGGACAGCACCTGCATCAGCCGCTCGATTTCCTTCTCGCGGCCGATGACCGGATCGAGCTTGCCTTCGCGAGCCGCCTGGGTGAGGTTGCGGCCGAACTGGTCGAGCACCAGTGAGGTGGAGGGTGCGCCTTCTTGTGTGCTGCTGCCGGCCGGTTCCTTGGCCTGGTAGCCGTTGAGCAACTGGATGACCTGCTGGCGGACCCGGTTGAGGTCGGCGCCCAGCTTGACCAGCACCTGGGCCGCGACACCCTCACCCTCACGGATCAGGCCGAGCAGGATGTGCTCGGTGCCGATGTAGTTGTGGCCGAGCTGCAAGGCCTCGCGCAGCGACAGCTCGAGGACCTTCTTCGCGCGGGGAGTGAACGGGATGTGTCCGGACGGGGCCTGCTGACCCTGGCCGATGATCTCCTCGACCTGCTGGCGGACAGCTTCGAGCGAGATGCCTAGCGATTCCATCGCTTTGGCGGCGACACCCTCACCCTCGTGGATGAGGCCGAGCAGGATGTGCTCGGTGCCGATGTAGTTGTGGTTGAGCATCCTGGCCTCTTCCTGGGCCAGGACGACTACCCGACGGGCGCGGTCGGTAAATCGTTCGAACATGTCGCTCACTCTCCTCACCGCTCGACGCGTCGCCGATCCGGACGCACCGTGCAGTTCTGACTCTAGTCACCCCAACGGCACCGAGTCGTTCCCCGATCCCCGCGTCTGCTCTCAGCGAAACACCTTTACCTTACGCCAATTTTATCTAGCTGTCCGGCCCTCCGCATCGAGAGACGGGTGGTCCGACCCGGCCAGCGCGCCCAGCCACCCGGACATCAGGGTAGGACTCCGGATACTTGCCGCGCAGCAGGCTGCAACCGATTCCACCAGCTCAGCAAAGTCGAAGAGAGTTCAGGACAGTGAACGGCCCGGCCACCATGGAATACGCAGATGGCCGGGCCCTGGTTCGAGGCGCCGAGCTGGCCGCCGAAAATCGGCAGAGTAAAAGAACTGCGGCGCAGTAGGACTTAGACGTGAAAGTACCTGGTTCGCGAACTCCCGAGTTCGCACCAGTTTTCAGTTCGCGGAGTTGTACGCCTCGACGATGCTGCCGGGGATGCGGCCACGCTCGGACACCTTGTGACCGTTCTTGCGCGCCCATTCGCGAATAGCCTGGGTCTGTTCCCGATCGATCCGGGCGCCACTGCGACCCGGCCGACTTGCAGTTCCTGGACGAGTGGTGCCGCGCGATGCCCGGCGCGCGTGACCGACGAAAGGCGCAAGCACCTCACGCAATTTATTCGCATTGTCGGCAGACAGGTCGATCTCGTAGCCCGAGCCGTCGAGACCGAAGCTCACCGTTTCTGTGGCCGTGCCACCGTCTAGGTCATCGACGAGGAGAACCTGGATCTTCTGGGCCATAGTACGTCCAATCTAAGAAGCGCCTCGAGAAAGCGGAAGTTTAGGTGCCTACACATTAAAGCACCGTGGCACCAATACGCGAGTTGAACCGCCGGACTTCCGCTCTATCGATATTACAACGGCTTCAGCAACGGGAATAGGATCGTCTCCCTAATTCCCTTGCCGGTGAACAGGCCGATGAGTCGATCGACGCCTAGCCCCATTCCGCCGCTCGGCGGCATGCCGTACTCCAGTGCCTGAAGAAAGTCCTCGTCCAGCTGCATCGCCTCGGGGTCGCCGGCCGCGGCAGCTACCGACTGTTCGAGCAACACCCTGCGTTGCTCGACTGGATCTGCTAATTCGGAGTAACCAGGCGCGATCTCGACCCCACCGATGACCAGGTCCCAGGCCTCCGCCAACCTCGGGTCGGTACGGTGCGGCCGAGCCAGCGGCCGGACTGAGCGGGGATAGTCGCAGACGAAGGTAGGTTGAATAAGAGTGTGCTCCACGAGCTTCTCATAGAGCTCCAAGACAATCTCACCAGCAACTAAGTCTGGTTTGAGAGCGACATTTCGGAAGGCGGCCAGTCGGCGTAGTTCGGAGGCCTCTACATCCGGGGTAACGACCTCATCAACGGCGGCCGACACTAAATCATAGATAGACCGCCAGCGCCACTCCGAGGTTAGCTCAATTTCCTCGCCATCCGCGGTCCGCGCCGTTTCGATACCGACCGCGTGCGCGGCGTCAACGATGAGCGATCGGGTCCAGGCAGCGACCGAGTTGCAATCACCGTAAGCCTCGTACGCCTCGAGCATGGTGAATTCGGCCGAATGCGTGGAGTCGATTCCTTCGTTTCGGAAGGTCTTCCCGATTTCGAAAACACGTTCGATTCCACCTACCAGCGCCCGCTTGAGATAAAGCTCGTGTGCGATTCGCAACGACATCGGTTGGTCGAATGCATTGAGGTGGGTGTGAAATGGCCGAGCCGCTGCCCCACCGTGCACCGACTGCAAGACCGGTGTCTCCACCTCGATGAAACCCAAGCCGTTCAGAGAGCGCCGCAACGAGGCCAACACCTGTGCTCGGACTATCACCATTCGACGCGCCTCGGGACGCACGATCAGATCCACATATCGCTGGCGGACCCGGCTCTCTTCACTCATCGGCCGGTGCGCCACCGGCAGCGGTCGCAGGGCCTTAGCCGTCATCCGCCAACTGTGCGCGAGCACCGACAGCTCACCTCGCCGGGACGAGATGACTTCGCCGGCCACCACCACCTGGTCGCCGAGATCCACGTCGGCCTTCCAATTGGCCAGCGCCTCGGTCCCGACTTGGTCGGCCGACAGCATCGCCTGTACCTCCACCCCGCCTTCGCGCAAGGTGGCGAAGCACAGCTTGCCGGTGTTGCGAACGAAGATCACCCGGCCGGTCACCGACACCAGGACGCCGGTCGCGGTGTCCGGTGCCAGTTCCGGGAACGCCTGCCGGATCTGGGCGAGCGTGTGCGTGCGCTCGACCCGTACCGGGAACGGGGCGCGCTCCGGGTCGCCGATCAGCCGGTCGTACTTCTCCCGCCGGATCCGGACCTGCTCCGGCAGATCGTCGGGTGCGTCGTCTGGGCCAGCATGTTCGGCGGTCACCTCACTGACTGTATCGGCGTGCCCAACCGGATACGCCGGCCACCTGGCGGCCGATGCGCTGACGAATGTCATCGGCGATCGCCGCGAGCACACACTGCCGATGCCGGTATCGGCTCGGCGATGATGAGCCCATGAATGCAGAGCTGGGGATCGAACTTGCCGGGCTGAGCAAGAGCTTCGAACAGGTGCACGCGGTACGCGATATCGACCTGCGGATCCGGCCGGGTGAGACGGTTGCGCTGCTCGGTCCGAACGGCGCCGGCAAGTCCACCACCATCGACCTGATGCTGGGACTGAGCCGGCCGGATCGCGGCCGGGTGAGCATGTTCGGCCAGAGCCCGGCGCAGGCGGTCGCCGCCGGTCGGATCTGCGGCATGCTCCAGGTCGGGTCGCTGGTGCCCTACCTGACCGTGCGCGAGCTGCTCAGATCGATCGCCTCGCTGTACCCGAACGCGCTCGGGGTGGACGAGGTCATCGAGCTGACCGGCATCGCCGACTTCGCCGACCGGCGGACGAACAGGCTGTCCGGTGGCCAGACTCAGCGCGCTCGGTTCGCGGTGGCCCTGGTCTCCAATTCCGACCTGCTGGTGCTGGACGAGCCGACGGTGGCGATGGACGTCGAGGGCCGGCACCAGTTCTGGACGACGATGCGGGCGGTAGCCGCCGGTGGCAAGACCGTACTGTTCGCCACCCACTACCTGGAGGAGGCCGACTCCTACGCCGACCGGATCGTGCTGATGGCGCACGGCCGGATCGTGGCGGACGGCCCGACCACCCAGATCAAGGCATTGGTCGGCCTGCGCACGATCCGGGCCACGCTGCCCGATGCGCAGCCGGAACTGCTGCGAACGTTGCCCGGGGTGTCCTCGGTTCAGCTGCGCGGCGAGGCCATCGTGCTGGCCTGCGACGACTCGGACAGCGCGATCCGGGCGTTGTTGCACAACTACCCGGCGGTGCGTGACATCGAGATCGCCGGGGCCGGACTCGAACAGGCCTTCCTACAACTCACCGGCGGCGACGATCAGGACGTACTGGTGACCCTCGAACCGACTGCCGCGGAGGCCTGACATGAACGCGACCTACCTGCGGTACGAGGTGCTGCGAACCCTGCGCAACCGGCAGAGCTACATCTTCTCGCTGGCCTTTCCGGTGATCCTGTTCCTGGTGATCGGCGGCAGCAACAAGCACGCCAGCGGATTCCCGGTCGACATCAGCCCGATCACCTATTACATGGTGGGCATGCTCGGCTTCGGCGCCATGGGGGCGGTGCTCGCCGGCGGCGCCCGGATCGCGGTGGATCGGGCCACCGGCTGGAACCGGCAGCTCAGGTTGTCGCCGCTGCGTCCCGGGGCCTACCTGGCGACCAAGATCGCGGTGGGATACCTGACCGCGACGCTGACCATCGCCGCGATGTACGTCGCCGGCATCAGCCTCGGCGCCCGGGCGAGCATCAGCCACTGGATCGAGATGACGTTGTTCATCCTGATCGGGCTGGTGCCATTCGCCGCCATCGGGATCTGGATCGGGCACCTGGTCCGCGATGACGCGATGGGGCCGGTCATGGGCGGCCTGATGTCGCTGTTCGCGCTGGTCGGCGGCTCCTGGTACCCGGTCACCGGCGTGCTGGGCAGCATCGGCAGCTGGATTCCGTCCTACTGGATCGTGCAGGCCGGACACATCGCGGTCGGCGGCAGCAGCTGGCCGGTCAAGGGTTGGCTGGTCGTGCTCGGCTGGTCGGCGGTCTTCGCGGTGCTGGCAACCCGGGCCTTTCTGGCCGACACCGGCCGGAGCCGCTGAGTGGCGCTGCGGCTAGGCCGGCTCGCCGGCCTGGATCCGTTCGAGTCGGCCGGCGATCCTCGGGTCCCGGTGCGGCAGTGGCGCCAGCTGCTGTTCCCGGCGGTCTTCCTGGTGTACCTGTTACAGACCGCGGCCGGGGTGTTCCGGCACTCGAGTGGGCTGGCCGCGGCGATCGGCATCGGCTGCCTGCTCGCCTTCTGCGCCTGCTACCTGCTGGCTATGCTGGCCGGCCGCTACCTCGGCCGGCCAGCGGTGTACTGGCGGTATTACGCCGGCATGCTGGTACTCACCGCGGTGGAAACGCTGTTCGCACACCAGGATGCGTTCGTCATGCTGGTGTACATCGCGGTGCTCACCGTGGCGGCCCGGTACCTGCGCGCGATCCCGCTGATCATCGGTTACGCCGCGGTGGCAGCGTTCGTGCCCGCCTGGATACCGGCCTGGCACACCGGGACGGATTGGAACACGCCGTCGGCGATCCTGATCGTCTCGCTGGCGATGTTCGGCTTCTTCGCCGTGCTGCGGTCGAACAAGGCGCTGGCCGATGCCCGATCCGAGGTGGCTCGGCTGGCCACCGAGAACGAGCGCACCCGGATCGCCCGGGACCTGCACGATCTGCTCGGCCACTCGCTGACCACCATCACCGTCAAGGCGGCCCTGGCGCACCGGCTCGCCGCGGTGGACCCGGAACGGGCCGCCGCCGAGATCGCCGAGGTGGAGAGCCTGAGCCGGCGGGTGCTGACCGACGTCCGGGCCGCGGTGACCGGCTACCGGGAGGTGACGCTGGGCAACGAGCTGGCGGCGGCTCGCGAGGTGCTGCGGGCGGCCGGCATCACCGCCGAGCTGCCCGGCGCCATCGATTCGGTGGATCCCCGCGACAGTGAACTGTTCGGCTGGGTGGTCCGCGAAGGGGTCACCAACGTGGTGCGGCACTCCCGAGCCCGTAACTGCCAGGTGCGGCTGGCCGAACGCGCCATCGAGATCACCGATGACGGCATCGGCGGCACACCGGCCGAGGGCAACGGCCTGACCGGGCTGCGCGAGCGGGCCGATTCGGCCGGCGCCCGATTGAGCGTCGATGCCCCGGCCGGCAGCCGCGGTTGGCGACTGCGAGTCGAGCTACCGGTAACGGCCGGCCGATGACGTCCCCGCCTATCCGGCTACTGCTGGCCGACGACCAGGCGCTGGTGCGGTCAGCGTTGGCCGCCCTGCTCGGCCTGGAACCGGACTTCGAGGTGGTCGCCGAGGTCGGCCGCGGGGACGAGGTGGTAGCGGCCGTGATCCGGCACCGCCCGGACGTGGCACTGCTCGACATCGAAATGCCGGGGCTGGACGGCCTGGCCGCGGCAGCCGCCCTGGCGCACGAGGCACCCGACGTCCGGGTGATCATCCTGACCACCTTCGGACGGCCCGGCTACCTGCGCCGGGCGATGGAATCCGGTGCGCTGGGCTTTGTGGTGAAGGATGCCCCGGCCGAGCAACTGGCCGACGCGGTTCGCCGGGTGGCCGCCGGTGAACGGGTGGTCGACCCGGCGCTGGCCGCGGCCACCCTGGCCGGTGGCCCCTCGCCGCTGACCGGCCGGGAGCGAGACGTGCTGGTCGCGTCCCGCAACGGAGCGACGGTGGCCGACATCGCCGGCAAGCTCTTCCTGTCCGAGGGGACGGTCCGCAACTACCTGTCCGCGGCGATCGCCAAAACCGGCGTGCGTAACCGGGCGGAGGCCTACGCCGAGGCCGAGCACCGCGGCTGGCTCTGACCGGCGCATCCGACGAGCAGAACCCCAGCGATCCTTGGCAGAATCACATCGGGGCGCGACGCTGGAACCGGGGGATGCATGCAGGCTGATCTGCCGGGCTCGGTGTTCGCCCGGTCCTTCGGGGCCGAAGCCGCGCGATATGCCGCGGTCCGACCGACCTACCCGCCGGCCGCCATCGACTTCGCCCTGGGCGACATCTCGGGCGTCATCCTCGACCTGGGCGCCGGCACCGGCAAGCTGACCGCCGGGCTACTGGAGCGCGCCGGCGAGTTGATCGCGGTCGAGCCGGATGCCCAGATGCGCGCCGAACTGCGCCGGGCGGTGCCGCAGGCCCGGGTGCTGGACGGCAGCGCCGAACGGATCCCGCTGCCCGACCGATCGGTGGACGCGATCCTGGTCGGGCAGGCGTTCCACTGGTTCGCCCGTCCCACCGCCGATCAGGAGATGGCCCGGGTGCTGCGGCCGGGCGGCGTGGTGGGGCTGCTCTGGAACTTTCCGGACCGCACGGTGGATTGGGTGGCCCAGTTCTACCAGGCGACCCAGGACCCGACACCCATCACCGGTGATCATCCGGCCAACCTCGACCTCGAGTTGTTCACGCCGGCCGCCGAGTCCTGGGTGGGCTGGCAGTACGAACTGGCCGGCGCCGCTCAGCTGCGCGAACTGGCGCACACCTGGAGCTGGGTAATCACCCGGTCGGCGGCGGAGAAGGCCGCCATCGACCGGCGGCTGCGGCTGCTGATCGACCGGCATGCCGAGCTACAAGGACCGGTGGTGCGCTTTCCGCAGCGAACCAAGACGGTCCGGCAGTATCGGCGCTGAGCAGGTCAGGTGTTGCGTTCGAAGACCAACCGCAGCCCGAGCAGGGTCAGGTCGGGTTCGTGCCTGGTGACCGTCTCGGCGTGCTCCACCACCAGCGGGGCCAGCCCGCCGGTGGCGATCACCGCGATCGAGCCGGGATCGTCCGGGACCAGGGCAGCGGCGATCCGGCGGACCAGTCCGTCCACCTGGCCGGCGAAGCCGTACAGGATGCCCGACTGCAACGCCTCCACGGTGTTCTTGCCGATCGGTGACCGGGGCAGCGCCAGCTCGACCTTGCGCAGCTGGGCGGCCCGGGCAGCCAGCGCGTCCAGTGAGATCTCGATGCCCGGCGCCAGCGCGCCGCCGAGGAACTCGCCCTTGCCGCTGACCACGTCGAAGTTGGTGGACGTGCCGAAGTCGACCACGATCGCCGGGCCCCGGACCAGGTGGAAGGCGGCCAGCGTATTGACGATCCGGTCGGCGCCGATTTCCTTCGGATTGTCGAACAGCAGTGCGACCCCGGTCTTGATGCCGGGTTCCACCAGCACCGTCGGCAGATCCGGCCAGTACCGCTCGAGCATGGTCCGCAGCTCGCGCCAGGCTGCCGGGACGGTGGAGCAGGCCGCGATACCGGTCACCGGCACGCCCTGGAGCAGCGCGGCAAAGGTCAGCATCAGCTCGTCGGCGGTGTTGCGGGCATCGGTCTTCACCCGCCAGGAGTGCACGATCTTCTCGCCCTCGAACACCCCGAGGACGGTGTTGGTGTTGCCGATGTCGATGGCCAGCAGCATCAGCGATCAGCCCCTTCGGCCGCGCTCGTGATCAGATCCAGGCCGATATCCAGCACCGGCGCCGAATGGGTGAGCGCACCCACCGCCAGGTAGTCGACACCGGTGGCGGCCACCTCCGCGGCCGCCGCCAGGCTCAACCCGCCGGATGCCTCCAGCCGGACGGTCCGCTCGCTCTCGGCGGCCAGTGCTACGCAGCTGCGCAGCTGCGCCGGCGTCATGTTGTCCAGCAGGATCAGCTCGGCGCCGGCCGCGATCGCCTCCCGGCATTCGGCGACGGTGTCCACCTCGACCTCGACTACCAGCTGCCGGCCGGTGCTGGCCAGCTCGGCGGCTACCAACTCGTACGCCCGGGCTACCGAGCCGGCGGCAGCGACATGGTTGTCCTTGATCAGCGCGGCGTCCGACAGCGACATCCGGTGGTTGACGCCGCCACCACAGCGCACCGCGTACTTCTGAAGTTCCCGCAGGCCGGGCAGGGTTTTGCGGGTGTCCCGGATCCGGGTCTGGGTGCCGCTCACCGCATCCACCCAGGCCCTGGTCAGGGTGGCGATCCCGGACAGGTGGGTGAGCAGGTTCAGCGCGGTCCGCTCGGCCGTCAGCAGGTCCCGGACCGGCCCGGTCACCACCAGCAGCGGCTGATCGGCCTCGACCGCCATGCCGTCGGTGGCTAGCGGCGAGCAGTGCAACCGGCCGGCACTGACCACCGCGAACGCATAGCCGGCGATCGGCAGGCCGGCGAGCACGCCGGCCTGCCGGGCCACCAGCTCGGCCCGTCCGGACTGCTCGGCCGGCACGGTCGCGGTCGTCGTCAGGTCCGGGCCGTCGGTGAGATCCTCGGCCAGCGCACGATCGACCACCGCCGCCACGGTGTGCACGCTGAGACCGGCATCGGTGATCGCAGACAGCACCGCCGGGTCGATGCTGGTGACTGGTGCGTTCATCTGACGGATCCTCACTCGCTGCTGGCTACCGGGCGGTACTCGGTATGAATACTGCCGTCCGGGCCCAGTCGCAGGTCGAGGTGCCCGAGCCAGCGTCCGTCCGGATCCGGGTAATCCTCGCGCCAGTGCGAGCCGCGAGTCTCCAGCCGGCAGGCCGCGGCGGCGACCAGCGCACTGGCCACCGTCACCAGGTTGGTGGCCTCCCAGGATTCGGTGCCCGGGCTGCCCCCGCGTTGGGCGGCCAGCTTGCGGCAAGCGGCACCGGCCCGGCTCAGGCCGTCGGCATCGCGCAGCACGCCGGCACCGGCCGACATTTCGGCGCGCAGCGGACCGCGCACCCCAGCGGCGAGTACCCCGCCGATCCGGATGTCGATGCCGAGCTCGGGTAGCACCGTCGCGCTGTGGCAGTCGGCAGCAATGGTCTCGGCGATGTCGGTCGCGATCCGGCGTCCGAAAACCAGGCCTTCCAGCAACGAGTTCGAGGCCAACCGGTTCGCGCCGTGCACACCGGTGCAAGCCGCCTCGCCACAGGCGTACAGGCCGGGCACCGAGGTGCGGCCGCACAGGTCGGTCGCGATTCCGCCGGAGGCGTAATGGGCGGCCGGCGCGACCGGGATCAGCTGCTCGACCGGGTCGATGCCGAGCGAGGTCAGCGTGGCCAGGATGGTGGGGAACCTGACCCGCCACTTCTCGGCGCCGAAGTGCCGGGCATCCAACCAGACGTGCTCGGCGCCGGTCTCCCGCATCCGGCGCAGGATCGCCTTGGCCACCACGTCGCGCGGTGCCAGGTCGGCCAGCGGGTGCAGGCCCGGCATGAACCGGCTGCCGTTGCCGTCCGGACCGCCGTCCACAAGGAAGGCGCCCTCGCCTCGAACCGCCTCGCTCACCAACGGCTGCTGGCCGGACGCCGAGCCGCCCAACCACAGCACGGTCGGGTGGAACTGCACGAATTCCAGGTCGCGGACCACCGCACCGGCCCGCAATGCCGCCGCCAGCCCGTCCCCGGTGGAGACCGGTGGGTTGGTGGTGGCGGCATAGATCTGGCCGATCCCGCCGGTGGCCAGCACGATCGCCCGGGACCGGACGGCACCCACCCCGTCCCGTTGGCCTTCGCCCATCACGTGCAGGGTGACCGCGCCGACGCCGCCGGCCGCGGTCGGTAGCAGGTCGAGCACCAGGGCATGCTCGATGACCTCGATGCCCGGCTCGGCCAGCACCGCCGCGACCAGCGCCCGTTCGATCTCCGCACCGGTGGCATCGCCGCCGGCGTGCGCGATCCGGTCCCGATGATGGCCACCCTCCCTGGTCAGCGACAGCTCACCGGCGCCGGTCCGGTCGAACCGGGTGCCGAGTTCGATCAGTTCGCGTACCGCGGCCGGTCCCTCGTCCACCAGCACCCGCACCGCGTCCGGATCGCACAGGCCGACGCCGGCAACCAGGGTGTCGTTCAGGTGCTCGGCCGGGGTGTCGTCCGGGCCGAGTGCCGCCGCGATTCCGCCCTGGGCCCACCGGGTGGAACCAGCCGCCAGTACGTCCTTGGTCACCACCAATACCCGGGGACGAGCCGGGCCGCCGCGGGCGATCCGCAGCGCGGTGGTCAAGCCGGCGATACCGGAACCGGCCACCACCACATCGGTCTCGAGGATCCAGCCCGGAGCCGGGGCCAGCAGTCGCTGTGGCAGGTTCATCAGGCCAGCTCAACGGCGATGTTGTCGATCAATCGGGTCTTGCCGACCTTGCCGGCGACCAGCAACCTGGCCGACCCGGACCGTGGTGCCGGGCCCAGTTGCGGATCGCGCAGTGCGAGGTAGTCCACTGTCAGCCCCGGTTCGGCGGCCAACACCGCTCGGGCCGCCGCCAGCACCTGCCCGGCGTCACCGGCCGCGGCCTGCCCGGCCAGCAACGCGCGGCTCAACGCCAATGCCTGCCGGCGTTCTTCCACCGACAGGAAGACATTGCGGCTGGACAGTGCCAATCCGTCCGGCTCGCGGACGGTCGGCACCCCGACGATTTCCACGTCGAGGTCCAGATCCAGCACCATCCGGCGGATCAACGTCAGCTGCTGGTAGTCCTTCTCACCGAAGTAGGCGCGATCCGGCGCCACCGTGACTAGCAGCTTGCTGACCACGGTGAGTACGCCGTCGAAGTGACCGGGCCGGTTGGGCCCTTCGAGTTGGTCGGCCAGCCCGCCGGCGGTCACCCAGACCTGGGCCGGGCCGCCGCGGTAGACGACAGCCGCCTCGGGAACCCAGACCACGTTCACTCCGGCCTCCGCGCACAGCGACAGGTCAGCCTCCAGCGGACGCGGGTAGCGGGCCAGGTCGGCCGCCTGATCGAACTGCATAGGGTTGACGAAGATGGTGGCCAGCACCGAATCGCAGTCGGCCCGGGCGGCGGCGAAGTTGGCTCGGTGCCCGTCGTGCAGGGCGCCCATCGTCGGCACCAGCCCGACCGTGCCGGGCAGCGAATCACGGGCGTCCCGCAGCTCCTCCCGGCTGCGCACCAGTCGAATCATGGCCGCTCAGCCCTGCCTCGACCTTGGCCCAGGCCCAGGCCCAGGCCCTGGCCCTGGCCGCGAGTGGGTGGTTGCGCGCCGAGTGGGCAGTTGTAACCGCCCACTCGCGCCGAAACTGCCCACTCGCGAGGGATGGCCCCACGGTGCTCACTCATCGCCGGCCTGTTCGATGCCTTCGATCAGGTCGGCGCACTGCTGCTGGCTGAGCCGACCGCTGGCGTAGGCGCGCTGCATGGTGCGCAACGCCATCGCCAGGTACGGCTGGAGGTACTTGCTGCCGCGCAGCGCGGCGATGTGTGCCTCCACGGTGACCCTATCCCCGCGCGCGATCGGGCCGGTCAGCGCGTCGTCGCCGAGCCGCAGCACGTTGTCCAGCGACGCGGTCAGCAACGGTGCCAGCAACCGGGCCGGGTCCTCCACGCCGGCGGCGCGCAGCACGTCCTGGGCGTCGTTGACCAACGTCACCAGGTGGTTCGATGCCATCGACAGGCCGGCGTGGTAGCCGGGCCGGGCGGATTCGGGCACCCAGACCGGCTCGCCGCCGAGCTCCAGCACCAGGGTCTCGGCCACCGGCCGGAACTCCGGGGGGGCGGTTACTCCGTAGGCCGCACCGGCCAGCCGCTGGAGGTCCTCGGGCCGGCCGGCGAAGGTCATTACCGGGTGCAACGCCATTCCGATTACGCCGATCGCGGTGGCCGGCGCGAACACCCCGATGCCGTACGCGCCGGAGGTGTGCACCGCCAGCTGGCCGGGTTGCCAGACCCCGGTGGCGGCCAGGCCCTGGATGAGATCCGGCAGCTGGCTATCCGGGACGGTCAGCAGCACCAGATCGGCCAGCGCGGCGGCCTCGTCGGCGGCCATCAGCGGCACCCCGGGCAGCAACCGGCCGGCGCGCCGGGTGGAGTCCCGACTGACCCCGGTCGCGGCAACCACCCGGTGCCCGGCCAGGCCCAACGCGGCAGCCAGTACCGAGCCGACCCGGCCGACCCCGATGACGGCGACCCGCAGCCGCGGGGCGTCACCGTGTCCAGTCACCAGGCGAGCCTATTCGAGCGATTGCGGCCGCCGTCCGCTAGGTTCTGCGGCCATGGACGATCTGCAAGCCGTGGTCGCCGAGGCTGCCGACGCCGCCGGCGCTCATGCCACCGCCCCGGCCCTGCTGCTGCAACTGGTGACCGCGCTGGGCCGGCTGTCCGACACCACCAACATCGCCACCGAGGGCGGCCGGCGGCCGTTCCGGATCCCGCACGAGTGGTCCGACCAGCTGTCGCAGCTGGCCTACCTGGTGTACCTGCTCGCCGACCAAACCGCGGTGGAGCTCGATATCACGGTGCGCTCGATCGCGGCCACCGTCACCGCCGAGGCGGTCGGGGCCCGAGCCGCTGCCCGGCACGCGGACAGCTGGCTGTAGCGGCTATCGGCCCGGTTACCAGGCGAGGTCGTCTTCGGGCGCCCGACGGCGGCCCACCCCGTCCGAATGGGACGCGGCGGCCATGCTGTCGGCCATCGCCTCAGCCCGCCGCCGGCCGTGGTAGCGGTCATGCTCGTCGTCGTCCTCCGGGGCCCGGCGACGGCCCGGCCGATCCGGCGCATCGGTTGCCTGGCCGGCCGATTCGGCGTCCGGGATCAGTTCGACGTCGGGAGGTAACGGGCTGAGCCTGGGCAGGCCGGCGAACGGGTCCGCCGAGCTGAACGGGCTGGCCGGGTCGGCCTGCTCATCCGGCCGGTCCAACGGCTGGTCGGTCGGGTCCGCGAACTGGGACGGGCGGTCGTCCGCGGACTCCGGCAACCACGACCGGTCATCGGAGATCTCCGGCGACCGTGGCCGGTGCGCCGCCGGGACGTCCCGGTCCATCGGGTCCGACCAAATCCGGTCTCGGTACGCCGGCTCACTGCCGAACGCGGTCGGCTGCGACCAGGCCTGGTCCGGCCGGCCGGATTGGTACCGATCTTCGTAGCGGTGCACGGCTGGATTCACCTCGTTGCGAGCCAGCTGCCCCCCCTCGATGACCTCAGCGTCGACGATCTCGGCAGGCTGCTCGAGTCGCCAGCGTGCCGCGCCCGCTACCGAGCTGTCAACGCGAGACAGCTGGGAATCTTGCGCCTGCGCCGCACGGCTGGAAGCCGGATCGTCCTGCTGGTTACTGGCTAATCTCCGAATCTCGTGCTGGATGGCCTCCAGGTCCGAACCGATCAGCCGGGTGGTCTCGATCCGCTCCAGCCGCAACTGGCCACCGAGTTTGTCGACCACCTCGGCGCGCAGCGCGGCGACCTCGCTGCGAAGCGCGCCGATGTGCTCGCTCATCAGATGTTCGATCTCCCGACGTACTGCCAGTTCCAGGTTGTGGTCGGCCTCCCGCCGGGCGGCGATCTGGCGCGCGAGTTCGACGTCACCCATCTTGCGGAGCTCCACCTGCTGGGAATCGCGGGCCTGCGCGGCGTCCGCCAGCTGGCGCTGGAGCTCCGACACCCGGATCTGGGCGTCGGTGAGCTGGTTCGCCCGCGACTCCGCCTCGGCCAACCGCTCGGCCTGCTGCTCGACGAGCTGGCCCCGCCGGGCGCCGAAGGTGCTGAAGGCGGCGATCAGGCCGGCCCACAGCCCGAGCAGCACGCCGACCTGAAGCTGCTTCTGGGTGGTGCCGAAGACC
This sequence comes from Jatrophihabitans sp., assembly GCA_035248685.1. GTDB lineage: Bacteria > Actinomycetota > Actinomycetes > Mycobacteriales > Jatrophihabitantaceae > Jatrophihabitans_A. The sequence continues at coordinate 31,008 of DATFHF010000061.1, read as the reverse complement.
ACCAGGCAGACCGCCGCCACCCCCAGCGCCGTCGCCACTCCGAACAGGATGACCCGGCGCGGTCCCGACCTGGGACGAGCCTGGTCACGATTGGGCATGCGCGCAGTCTAGCCAGCCGTCCGTGTCAAGCTCATCTGAAGAAAGAAGGTTCGGGCATCGGCGGCGGCCGGGGTCAGGACGGCACCAACACCGGCTCTCCCGTCCCGCATCACCCTCGAACCCCCAACTGGAACCAACCGTTGTCCTGATCGGCCGTGCTGATCCAGGACGGCGAATGCACGGTGGCCTTCAGATAAGCCGAGGCAGCGGTGGCGTTGTGGAGCTCGACCTGACCGGAGCTGGTGTTCCTGGTCTTGATGAACCACAGATCGGTGCCGACCATCTGGAACCAACCGTTGCTCTGGTCGGCCGTGCTGATCCAAGTCGCCGCGTGCATGGTCGCCTGCGTAAAGCCGGACTCAGCGGTGGCGTTGTGGACCTCAACCTGACCGGAGCTGGTGTTCTTCGTCTTGATGAACCACAGGTCTTTGCCGACCATCTGGAACCAACCGTTGCCCTGGTCGGCCGTGCTGATCCAGGTCGCCGCGTGCATGGTCGCTTTCGTATAGCCGGATGCGGCGGTGGCGTTGTGGACCTCAACCTGACCGGAGCTGGTGTTCTTCGTCTTGATGAACCACAAGTCGTTGCCGACCATCTGGAACCAGCCGTTGTTCTGATCGACCGTGCTGATCCAGGTCACCGCATGCACAGTCGCTTTCGTATAGCCGGACGCGGCGGTGGCGTTGTGGACCTCAACCTGACCGGAACTGGTGTTCTTCGTCTTGATGAACCACAAGTCGCCGGGCGTCTGGTTATAGCCGGCTATCTGGAACCAGCCGTTGTTCTGATCGACCGTGCTGATCCAGCTCGCCGCATGCACAGTCGCCTTCGTGTAGAAGGAGCCAGCGGTCGCATTGTGGACCTCGATTTTACCGGAGTTCGTGTTCTTCGTCTTGATGAACCATGCGTCCTTGGTGGTATCGCCGCCGACGATCTCGTGGCTGATGGCGCAGTTGTTGGTGTCGTTGGACCACGACGCTTGCTCGGCGTAGGTGCCGAACGAGCCGAAGGAAACGTTCGCGGCGCCACCGGGTTGGCCGGGGTAGATCCAGGCGCATTCGTCGGAGTTCTCTTCACCGTTGTACGACGAGCCGGTGTGGTTGGTCCAGCCGCCGGCTGGGTTCTGGTCCGACATGGTCTCGTGCCACTCGTGGCCGAGAGTGATGGTGTAGCCGTCGGTAGTGCCCGGAGAGTTTACGAACCCGACGCCGCAGCCGGCACCGGAGTCGATGTTGTACGGCTGGTTGGAGAAGGCGATATCGCCATAGAAGGACGTGACGCCGACGTCACCATTCCAGTCGTGCCACGCACAGTAGGAGCCCTGATAATTGTCCGGGTTGGTGCCGTGCGGGGACATGATTACGTAGTAGGCGTACCGGTTGGACGCGGCGGTGGTGTTGCCGAAATGTGCCGCGGCGCTGACCGCCTCCCGACCGAGGTCGCCCTTACTGGCAACCGACGGGGAAGCCTTGGAGTTGTCGTACCAGACGCCAGCCAACACGCCGCCGGTCATGTACGGGATGCGGGCGGCGCCGCTTGGGCAACTGGTCGCCCCGGCCGACACCCCCGCGCCATCACACCACTGGGTCAGGTCGGCCGACCATAGCTCGTTGTTGGTGCCGATGCCCTTGAACATCTGCTGCGCCGCACCTGCTGCGCCAGCCGAGTCATTCGAGAACTTCAGGTTGCCATTGGCGTCGGTAGAGGACGTGCCCCATTGGGTTCCGAAGAAGACTAGGTATGTCTTGTTCTTGCCGCTAGTCACACCGATGCCGTCGATGCCCCCGCCATAAGACAGCGTCTGCGGCCCGGTTGCCGCGGCGACGCTCGGGTGCGCGGCGGCGTAGCTCCTCATCTTTTGCAAAGTGCCGATGGTCGGCAGCACGCCATGCCGGTACGGGTGGTTGTAGGCGGGCGAGTACGGGTTGGCCTCGTTGCTGGCCGCGCCGGCCGTAGCAGCCGTGGTCAGGCTGGTCAGAGCGAGCGCAGCCAGGCTGACAGCTCCTAGTATCGCGCCTGCTGGACGCGACCGAGAGGTAGACGACATCGAACGCCCCTTTCACAAAGCGGGGCATTAAGACCGCAAAGCATGCGAGCCACAGGTAAAGCGCGGAATCAGCGTTTAAGCCCCTATATCGACAAGAGGGGCTGCACTGTACCGGCATGCAGGGTCAGATGCCATGGACAGAATGCCTAATTCGGCATGATGCGGCCGCCGAGGATCCAGCCCGCAATCAGGACGCAACCGTTACCGGATCGCCGACTCGGATCACCCCGGTCGAGCGTGGGACCAGCCTGATGCCGAACCAGGTGTGGCCGTCCCAGCGGCGGTGCCGCGCCAGCGTGCGCATCGGTTCCCGGCCTCGGCTGAGATCGACCGGATCGATGGTGGTGATCACGCATCGGTCGCACAGCATCGCCCGCCGAAAGCTGACCTCGCCGACCTGCACCTCGTCCCAGCCGTCCTCGGCGAACGGCAGCTCACCGTCGATCACCAGGTTCGGCCGGAACCGGCCCATCGCCAGCGGCCCGACCGGCGGTTGCCCGTCCGCGGCGGCCCGCTCGGCCGACCATTGATCGAGCTGCGCCAACGAGGCCAGCGAGGTAAGCAGCACCGGGCCGGCATCGGCCAGCGACAGGTACTCCCCCGGCCGGCCGCCGCGGTCCGGGGAAACCGGCCGCAACCGCGGATCGTCCAGCCAGAGCAGTTGCACCTTTTGCCCGAGCAGCTCGGACAGCCAGCAAGCAGCCTCTGCCCCGGCCGGCACCGCCGTGGCCAGCCGGCTGTACGGGCTGGCGATCCGCACCTCCGGATCCGGATAGCACACCTCGAGGTCCGCCCGGCCGGGTGCGGTGAGCCGGATCCCTTGTGGGGTAGGGACGGCCAGCACCCGCAGCAACAATGGGACGTCCCAGGCGACCAGTCGTTCGCCCCCATCGTCGATCACCGACCAGCGCCGGTCATCGGCCAGGCCCCATGGCTCGACGGCGGCCTCGTCCAATGACAGGCCGGCCGTCGACTTCACCGGATAGATGTGTAACGAGCGCACCCGCACGCCGGGTCACCTACCCCGATGCATCGGATCGATGCCGGCCCGCTCCAGCAGCAGGCCCGCCGCCGCCAGCAACGCGGTCGCGAACAGCACCGCCAGGCCCACCCGCAGATCGTGCGCGGCCGCACTGGTACGGCCGGAATCCGGTAGCACCTCGATCAGCAAGCCCACCGCGGCACCGGCTACGATCGCCGCCACCAGCGCCGACGCCTTGCCCAGCGCGACCGACCGAGCGATCGCCAGCGCCGTCATCGGCTTGGCGTCGGGCTTGTGCCGGACCGCAGCTCGCACCCGGCCGGCCACCACAAACTCGATAACCGCCAGCGCCGCGATCGGCAGCACGATGAACCATTGGAATGGCGGCAACGACTCATAGGCCAGCCGCAGCAGCAGATAGCTGACCGCGACCGTGATCGCGAACGGGATCACCAGGTCGGTGACGCTGGTCCGCCGGATCATCGCTCGCTCCGGTCGGATCGTGGCGCGAGCACCAGTTCCGGACGCAGCCGTACCTGCTCGACCTCGCCGGCCGGCAACGCCTGCATGAGTTCCAGCACGGTTCCCCGGCCGGGGAGCACCGCCTCCGGATCTACCGCCCACCACGGGACCAGGACGAAGGCACGCTCGGCCGCGTGCGGGTGCGGCAAGGTCAGTCGGGGATCGTCGCTGACCTGTTCGTCCACCGTGATCACGTCGACATCCAGGGTGCGGGGGCCCCAGTGCAGCTCGCGGGTACGGCCCGCGGCCTGCTCGCAGGCCTGCGACCTGGTCAGCCAATCTTCGGCAGTTGCCTGCCCGTCCTGCACGATCAGCACCGCGTTCAGGAACGGCTGCTGTTCCACCGGCCCCCACGGCGGGGTTTCGAACACCGGCGAGACCGCGGTCAGGTACTCGGCGAACCCGTCCACCGCCTGCTGGAGGTAGCCGGCCCGGTCACCGATGTTCGAGCCGATGGACAGCACCGCGCGGCTCATCGGCGGGCCGTTCGACGGATGGTGACGGCCACGTCGGCAAAGCTGAGCGGGATCGGTGCCTGCGGCTTGTGCACGCTGACGGTGGCTGCCGACACCCGGTGGTCGGCCAGGCAGACCGCCGCGAGCCGTTCCGCCAGCGTCTCCAACAGGTTCACCGGCTCGCCGCCGATCACCGCCGCCAGCGCCTCGGCCAGCTCGCCGTAATGCACGGTGTCGGTCAGCTCGTCCGACGCCGCAGCGGTTGCCAGGTCCAGTTCGAGCTCGACATCGACCACGAAGTCCTGGCCGTCCCGACGTTCGAAGTCGAATACCCCGTGCCGGCCGCGGACGGTCAGCCCGGTCAGCACAATCCGATCGTCACTCATCCGGCTACTCGATCGCATTGTGCGGCCACAACTTGCGCATAGCGTCGGCGTGTCGTGCAAGCTGGGGCCGCACAATGCAAGACGAGCTCATCGGGCCGCCAGCACACTGGCCGCGGCCAGCGCGGCATCGACGTTGGCACCGACCTCGTGCACCCGAACCCCCCAGGCCCCGTTCAAAGCGGCATACATGGTCAGCGCCGCGGTCGCGTACTCCCGACCGCCGCTCGGCCGGGGCGTGCCATCGCTCGCTGCCAACAGCGAGCCCAGGAACGACTTGCGCGACGAGCCCACCAGCACCGGCAGCCCGAGCTCGGTCAACGCCGAGCAGTGCGCCAGCAACGCCCAGTTGTGTTCGGCCTGCTTGGCGAAGCCCAGCCCGGGATCGAGCACCAGCTGCTCGACTTCGACACCTGCCCGGAGCGCGTCCTCGACCCGGCCGATCAGCTCGGCCCGGACGTCGGCCACCACGTCCCGGTAGTGGGCCAGCGTTGCCATGTCGCGCGAGTGCCCCCGCCAGTGCATCAGGATCCAGGGGCAGCCGGCGTCGCGTACCACCCGGGCCATGTCCGGGTCACCGAGGCCACCCGAAACGTCGTTGACGATTCGCGCGCCGGCGGCCAGCGCGGCCTCGGCCACCGCGGCTCGGTAGGTGTCAACGCTCACCACCATGCCGGCCTCGGCCAGCCGGCAAATTACCGGCAGCACCCGCCGGGATTCCTCCTCGGCCGGGACCCGGATAGCGCCGGGCCGAGTGGACTCGCCGCCGACATCGATCAGGTCGGCACCCTCGTCCACCATCTGGTGCGCGTGCGCCACCGCGGCGTCCAGGTCGAGGTAGCGGCCGCCGTCGGAGAACGAGTCCGGCGTGACGTTCAGCACGCCCATCACCGCGATTCGGTCCGGACGGACCGGCAACCCGGTCGGAAAGGCACGGGGTACCGGGACCAGACCCGGGGCCGGCGGGCTGGGCGGCAACGTCATCTACCCAAGATCAGGCTCATGGCTTCTGCCCGGGTCCGCGGGTCGCTCTTGAGGATGCCCCGGACGGCGGAGGTCACCGTGCGGCTGCCCGGCTTGCGCACCCCGCGCATGGCCATGCACAGGTGCTCGGCCTCGACCACCACGATCACCCCGCGCGGTTGGAGCCGTCGCATCACCGCGTCGGCGACCTGGGCGGTGAGCCGCTCCTGCACCTGCGGCCGCTTGGCGTACAGGTCCACCAACCGGGCCAGCTTGGACAGCCCGGTGATCCGACCGTCCTCACCCGGGACGTAACCGACCGCCGCCGTGCCGTGCCAGGTCACCAGGTGGTGCTCGCAGGTCGAGTACAGCGGGATGTCTTTGACCAGCACCATCTCGTCGTGGTTCTCGTCGAAGGTAGTCTCCAGCACGATGTCCGGATCCATGTGCAGGCCGCCGAAGATCTCCACATAGGACCGGGCAACCCGGGCCGGGGTCTCGCGCAGGCCGTCCCGGTTCGGGTCCTCGCCGATCGCCAACAGCAGTTCTCGCACCGCCGCCTCGGCGCGCACGACATCGACCGTCATCGGCTCAAAGGCTCTTCGCGCAAGCGCTCATCGCCGCTCGTCGTCGTGACCGAACGGCCAGCTGTCGGATTGCTCCGGCTCGACCACCGGCAACTGCCGGGTTGGGTCGTCGGCACTGTGCTGGCCGGCCGACGGTTGCTGCCCCGCAGGCTGCTGACCGGCAGCCGAGAGTCCGTCGGTCGGGGGGTAGTCCTGCGGCGGCGGGTAGCCGGGCGAGTGCGGGTAACTATCCGGCGGCAGGTACCCCCCGGGCGGCGTCGAGTACCCGCTCGGCGGATAGCTCGGGGCCGGTGGGTAATTCGGAGTCGCCGGGTAGCCGGTCGTCGGCGGGTATTCCGCGGAATACCCGGACGGCGGATAGCTCGGGGCCGGCGGGTAGTTACCGCCGCCGGGCATTGTCGCCGGCTGATAGTCGGACTGCTCGGCGTGCTTGCTGAGGTCGACCTGGCTGCCGTATTCCGGTTGCGCGCCGTTGCCGCTGAGCACGGGCATCGAGCCGTTGGCCACCCCGTTCGCGGAGCCGACCGCGACACCGTTGGCCGAGTTGCCGTTGACCGCGCTGTGCGGCCGGGCGGTGGCCGGGATCTCGACCGGCGGCCGGTCGGACGGGGTGCGCTTGCCGAAGCCGGCGAAGGTGCTGTGCGGTGGCCGCTTGTGCACCGGGGCCAGGATCCGCTCCAGGTCCTCCTTGTTCAGCGTCTCGCGTTCGGCCAGCTCGACCACCAGCTGATCAAGCACGTCGCGGTACTGCACCAGGATCTCCCACGCCTCGTCGTGGGCGGCCTCGATCAGGCCCCGGACCTCTTCGTCGATCCAGGCGGCGATCTCCTCGGAGTAGTCGCGCTGGTGACCGTAATCGCGGCCCAGGAATGGCTCGGCGTCCGACGTGCCGTACTTGACCGCGCCCAGCTTGGCGCTCATGCCGTACTCGGTGACCATCGACCGAGCCAGCGAGGTGGCCTTCTCGATGTCGTTGGAGGCGCCGGTGGTCGGCTCGTGGAACACCAGCTCCTCGGCAGCCCGGCCGCCCAGGGCGTAGACCAACTGGTCCAGGATCTCGGCCCGGGTCTGGGTGTAGCGGTCCTCCAGCGGCAGCACCAGGGTGTGCCCGAGCGAGCGACCCCGGGGCAGGATGGTCACCTTGTGCACCGGGTCCAGGTTCGGCATCGCCCAGGCGGCCAGCGCGTGGCCACCCTCGTGGTAGGCGGTGACCCGCTTCTCCTTGTCGCTCATCGCCCGGGTCTTGCGCTCCGGACCGGCGATGACCCGGTCGATGGCCTCTTCCAACGCCTCGTTGGTGATCAGCCGGCCGTTCTTGCGGGCGGTCAGCAGCGCTGCCTCATTGATCACGTTGGCCAGGTCGGCGCCGGTAAAGCCCGGGGTGCGGCGGGCGATGGTCTCCAGATGGACGTCCCCGGCCAGTGGCTTGCCCTTCGCGTGCACCTCCAGCACCGCCTTGCGGCCGATGATGTCGGGTGCTGTGACGGCGATCTGGCGGTCGAAGCGGCCGGGCCGCAGCAGCGCCGGGTCGAGGATGTCGGGCCGGTTGGTGGCCGCGATCAGGATCACGGTGCCCTTGACGTCGAAGCCGTCCATCTCGACCAGCAACTGGTTCAGGGTCTGCTCACGCTCGTCGTGGCCGCCACCCATGCCCGCGCCGCGGTGCCGGCCGACCGCATCGATCTCGTCGACGAACACGATCGCCGGCGCATTGGCCTTGGCCTGTTCGAACAGGTCGCGCACCCGGGAGGCGCCGACACCGACGAACATCTCGACGAAGTCCGAGCCGGAGATGGAGTAGAACGGCACGCCGGCCTCGCCGGCCACCGCCCGGGCCAGCAGCGTCTTACCGGTGCCCGGCTGGCCGTAGAGCAGCACGCCCTTGGGGATCTTGGCGCCGATCGCCTGGTAGCGCGCCGGGTTGGCCAGGAAGTCTTTGATCTCTTCCAGCTCCTCGATCGCCTCGTCGGCGCCGGCCACGTCGGCGAACGTGGTCTTGGGGGTGTCCTTGCTGACCAGCTTGGCCTTGGACCGGCCGAAGCTCATCACCTTCGAACCGCCGCCCTGGAGGTTCGACATCACGAAGAACAGCACGCCGGCGATCAGCAGGATCGGCAGCAGCGACAGCAGGATGGACAGCAGCGCGTTTTCTTTGCTGATCTTGGTGGTTAGGCCGCCCGGACCGAGCTTGTCGAGGGCCTTGTTGAAGATGGTCAGGCTGGCATCGCTGGGGTAGGACGCGCTGATCTTGGTCTTGCCGGCGAACGGGGTCTTCAAGTCCAGGTCGATGGACTGTTCCTTGTCGTGGATCGTCGCCGCCTTGACGTTGCCGGCGTCGATCTGAGCCAGCGCATCGGAGGTCTTGACCGACTTGTAGTCACTGCCTCCGGTCACGAGCTGGGGCAGGATGAAAAGCAGCATGACTGCGAGAGCCACCCACAGAATGGGCGAGCGTGCTAGGCGCTTACGATCCATTTCGCGTTCGCCCGGAGCTGGCCGCCGGGCGTTTCCTCCTGATCAAGGCCGGGACGTGCTGCTGGCGTTCAGCTGTGACGGTACGCCGCAACGCTTGTCCACCGGGGCTCTTAGCTTGTCGAACTCCGCATCTGTCGGAAATTCCGCACCGGTCGAACCCGGTACCTGTGCCAACGTCGGTTGGCTCGACCGAGTTCCAACCTCACCAGGATATGTGAGCAGGCAGCCATTTGCCCCGCTCGGCTCCGGTGAGTTGATCAGCCGCAGCCGGCCCGCCGTCCGCACCGCCCGCCGGCCGCCCGGCAAATCCACCCCGGCCTGGCCGTGCCAGCGCAGCACCAGGGCGCTCAGCTGCTTGACATGCACCGCGCTCAGCGCTCCGGCGCCGGCGGCCTCGGCCCACCGCTTGACCACCCGGGACACCACCGCGTTCGGCTGGCCGGCCAGCATCCGGGCGTCCAGGCCGTCGGTCGACTTCGCGCTGGCCAGCACGGTGCCGGCCAGCAGGTCCAGCGCGTCCAGGACGTCCTGGAGTTGGCCGGCGGTCCGGGCCAGCGCCGGAACTACTCCGCCTTGCAGGACGTCGTCCAGCAGCGGCAGCACCTCGGCCCGCAACCGGGACCGTTGGAACCTCGGGTCGGTGTTGTGCGGGTCCTGCCAGCACGGCAGCCCGAGCGCGGCGCACATTGCCTCGGTGTCGGCTCGGCGCAGGCCCAGCAATGGCCGCAGGTAGCCACCGGTGGCCGGTCGCATGCCGGCGATGGAGCGCGGCCCGGACCCCCGGCCCAGTCCGAGCAGCACGGTTTCGGCCTGGTCGTCGGCGGTATGACCGAGCAGGACGAGCGCCTGCTCGCCTCGACAGCTTTCCAGCGCGGCGTACCGGGCTGCCCGCGCGGCAGCTTCCAGGCCACCCCGGCGGCCGACCGATACCCGAAGCTGCCACACCGGATCCAGGCCGAGCTGGTAGCCGAACTCGGCCACCTGGCCGGCCTGTCGGGCCGATCCGGATTGCAGGCCGTGGTCGACGGTGACCAGGCCGGCCGGCCGGCCGGTGCGCGCGGCCACGAAGGCCAGCGCCGCGGCCAGCGCCATCGAGTCCGGGCCGCCGGAGCAGGCCACCAGCGCGGGTCGGTCGGTCGGATACTCGGCGAGCGCCCGGCGAACGGCTGATCGGACGGCGGCCACTGCCGGATGCGGGCCCATGGCTAGCCGTGCACCCGCCGTACCCAGTCGGCCGGCGCGGTGATCTCGGCCTTGCTGGGCAGGGTGTCCGGCGACGTCCAGATCGCGTTGAACCCGGCCAGCCCGACCTGATCGACCACCGCCCGGACGAACTGCGAGCCCTGGGTGTACTGCCGGGTCTTGGCGTCCAGGCCGAGCAGCGAGCGCAACAGCCGGTCCAGCGGGTTACCGCCCCGGCGCCGGCGGGCCGCGAACCGGCGCTCGATCTCCGGTTGGGACGGGATGACCGAGCCCGGCACCGCGTTCATGACGAACTCGGCGTGGCCTTCGACCAGGGACATGAAACCGGTGAGCCGGTCCAGCACCACCCGGGATTCCGGCGAGGATAGCGCCGCGATCAGGCCGGCGCTGTCGCTGTCGCCGCGGGTCAGCTTGGCCAGTTCGGAGACCGCATTGCGCAACCGCTGGCGCAGCACGTCCGGGTCGGTGTCCACCGACTCCGACAGCGCCGACACCTCGTCCAACATGTGCTTGCGCAGCCAGGGCACCGCGGTGAACTGCACCCGGTGGGTGACCTCGTGCAGGCAGACCCAGAGCCGGAAGTCACTGGGGTTGAGTCGCAGCGCACGTTCGACGGTGACGATGTTCGGAGCGACCAGCAGCAGTTGGCCCCGGTCGACCGAGAAGAACTCGAACTGGCCGAGCACCTTGCCAGACAGGAAGGCCAGGATCGCACCGGCCTGTCCGCCGGTGATCCGGCCGCCGATTCGCATCGCGACCTTGCCCACCGGACGGGTGGCGGTCAGCTTCTCGACCAGCGGATCCATCACCGCCGACATGCTGGCGGTGTTGGCCGAAACCCAGCCCGGACGATCCACCACCACGGTGTCGGCGGTGATCGCCGGCTCGGCCAGCTCGGTTAGTTCGGCCACCAGGCCGGCCGCCCGGTCGGCGGCCTGCCGCAGCTCGGCGACCACCGCCTGCGCCTCGGCCGGAGTCACCGCCGGCGGCACCGGGGCGAGCATCCGGCCGGTGCGTTCGGCAACCGACCAGTCGATCAGCGATGTCATTCCCCCACGCTACCGGGCAGTCCATCCACCGACCGGCGACCGCTCACCGGCAGCCGCAGCGCACCAGGGCCACTGCGAGCTGGTCGATGGCCGCCCGCGCGATCGCCTCCGCCGGCGCCCGGTCGGCCACGAACGCGAAGATCAGCTGCCGGCCGTCGGCATCGACCAGCACGCCGGCCATCGCCGACACCCCGGTCAGGCTGCCGGTCTTGGCCCGCAGCACGCCATCAGCGGCAGCCGCCGAACCGCTGAACCGGCCCTGCTCGACCAGCGATCCGTCCCAACCGGCTACCGACAAACCGCTGAGCAGTGGCCGCAGCTCGGGGTGCGCGGCACCGGTGGCTGCCAGCAGCACCTGGCTGAGCGCCGCCGCCGGAATCCGGTCCAGGGCGGACAGCCCGCTGCCGTCCCGCATACCGTCGCCGACCGTAATGCCCCAGGGTGCCAACGTGCTGCGCACTGCCGCGGCCGCCGCGGTGAACGAGGCCGGCTGATGCGCCGCCCGGGCCACCTGCCTGGCCAGCACCTCGGCGATGACGTTGTCGGAGTCACGCAGCATCTGCTCGACCAGCACGCCTACCGGAGCCGACCGCACCTGGGCCAGCGTTCGCGCTCCGGCCGGCGCCGAGCCCCGGGTCACCTGGCTGGCGCCCAGCGCGGCGGCCAGCGCCCGCCCGGCCGCCAGGTCCGGTTCGGCCGAGCGAAGGTCGGCGTTCGGGGCGTCCCGGCCGGCGTCGACCATCACCGCGGTGATCGGAGAGGCGTAGCTGGACGGCGCATCCTCCGGCGCCCAACCGCTGGCGGTGGCCGGGCCGCTGAACAGTGAATCGTCCACGATTACCTGAGTAATCGGGATCGCGCCGGCCGCGGCCCGGACCGCGGCGGCCAGGCCGGACAGCCGGGCCGCCTCCGGGTATTCGGTCGGCTGGCCGGCCGGCGCCGCCGACAGGGTGGGATCGCCACCGCCGACCAGCACCACACTGTTCGGATCCGGGCCGGCGACCACCCGGGTGACGAACTGGTCGGTGCCGTGGTAGCGGGCCAGCACGGCGGCTGCCGTCAGCAGCTTGGACGTGGAGGCCGGCGCCACCACCTGGTCGGCATGCTGGCTGAACAGCTGGCTGCCGGTTTGGGCGTCGAACACCTGGGCGGCTACCGACGGGCCGAGCCCGGACGCGGCCAGCGGGGCTGCCAATGCGGTGGCCACCCCGGCGGCCGTAGCCGGCTGGCCGGCCGCGGGCTGGGACGGAGTGGTGATCGGAGCGTCAGCGGCGGCCAGCGGTCCGGCGGCATCCGCGGCCGGCTGGCCGGCGGCCGGTACCCGGATCGGATGGAACGACCGGTTGGCCAGGTACTGCCGCCCGGCGCCGACCGCGAGGTAGCCCGCGACGACCATCGCCAGGCTCAGCAGAAGGAGTAGCACCACCCGAGTCGCGGTGGTGCCGGGCCTGGTCACGGTAGGCCACAATATCCCCATGCAGGAGTTCGACGTCCTGATCGAGATCCCCAAGGGCAGCCGCAACAAGTACGAGGTCGATCACGCCAGCGGCCGGATCAGGCTGGACCGGACGCTGTTCACCTCGACCCAGTACCCGGCCGACTACGGCTACATCGAGGACACCCTGGGCGAGGACGGCGATCCGCTGGACGCCCTGGTATTGCTCCAAGGCGATCCGCTGTTCCCGGGCGTGCTGGTGACCTGCCGGGCGATCGGCATGTTCCGGATGACCGACGAGAAGGGCGGCGACGACAAGGTGTTGTGCGTGCCCGCCCACGACCCGCGGCTGGAGCACCTGCGCGACATCCACCACGTGCCGGAGTTCGACCGGCTGGAGATCCAGCATTTCTTCGAGGTCTACAAGGAGTTGGAACCCGGCAAGAGCGTCGAGGGCGCGTCCTGGGTGGGCCGGGCCGACGCCGAGGCCGAGATCGCCGCCAGCCGGCAACGGCTACTGGACCATCCGGATGCGGTGCGGCGCCGATAGCCCCGCGGGTCGAGTCGGCAGGTAGATGCTGGACGCATGACCCACCCCGTGCCGCAATCGCCCTTTCCCGAACCGACGATGCCGCTGGCCTCGCGCTCGGCGGTCCTGCTGGGTTACCTCGACTACTCCCGGTCTCGGATGCTGGCCAAGCTTGCCGAGCTACCCGAGGACGAGTTGCGCCGGAGCCGGCTGCCGTCGGCGTGGACGCCGGTACAGCTGATCAACCATCTGACCCAGGTCGAACTGCGCTGGTTGGAATGGGGCTTTCTCGGCTTGCCCGTCGACGATCCGTGGGCAGATCAGCGCGACGGCCGCTGGTATGTCGCTGCCGACCAAGGCCTTCAGCAGCTCATCGAAAACGCGAACCGGCAGGCAGCGCGTACCCGGGAGATCGTGCTGTCGCATGACTTGGACGAGGTCGGGCAGCCAGGGCCACGCTGGGACGGCGCCGAACCGGCCACCCTGGAGCGGATCCTGCTCCATCTGGTGCAGGAATATGCCCGCCATCTCGGGCACTTGGACATTGTCGCCGAACTGGCGGGCGGGACGGTGGGCGAGTAATAGGCATGCGGAACGTGCGGTCCGGCGGCCCCCGAAAGCCGCCGGACCGGCACGCCTTGCGTGGCGGCCGCCAATTTCGACGTTACCTCCCGGCAGGCGGTCGGCAACTTCAAGGGCACTTCGCATAACCTGTCGTTTACACACGGTGAGCCTCGCCCTTACCGGGCGAGGCTCACCGTGCGTCGTCCCCGAGTAGCTAGACCGTGCCGCCCTGTCCGGCTTCGGCGAGCCGGCGTCGCTCGGCCGCCTGAAGCTCCAAACCGGACTCCATCCGCAGCTTGACCTCCTTGAGGAAGAAGCTCAGGACGAAGGCCGGCAGCACCACCAACGCTGCCACCAGGAAAACCCGATCCATGGCGCCGGCGAAACCGGCCAGGAACGGTTCGCGCAGCACCCGCGCGCCGTGCTGTAAGAAGCTGGTGTCGTTGAGTTGGCCGGTGGCGCCGGACTGCATCGCCTTCAGTGCACGGGCGATCACGCTGTTGGCCGGATCCCGCAGTGCCTGCTGGAATTGCGGTGTCTGCACGGCGGCCTGGATGTTCGTCCCCACCCTCTGGGTAGCGCCGGAGAAGAAGATGGTGAGGAACACCGCGGTGCCGAAGGTGCCGCCCATCGACCGGAAGAACGTCGCCGACGCGGTGGCCACTCCCATCTCCGACGGGGGGACGGAGTTCTGGGTGGCCAGCACCAGGGTCTGCATGCAGCAGCCGAGCCCGGCACCGACCAGGAACATCAGCGGCACCAGGTTCAGGTAGCTGGTGGTGTAGCTGATCCGCGACAACCCGAGCAGGGAAACGATCAGGATGCCGGTGCCGACGATCGGAAAGATCTTGTACCGGCCGGTTTTCGAAGTGGCGATACCGCTGCCCATCGCGACCGTCATGAGGCCGAGCATCAGCGGCAGCAGCGACAATCCGGACCGAGTCGGGCTGAAGCCCTTGACGATCTGCATGTACAGCGGCAGGCAGATGATGCCACCGAACATGCCCATACCGATGATGAAGTTAAGCAGCGAGGCGACGCTGAACACCGGGCTGTGGAACATCTTCAGCGGCAGGATGGCTTCCTCGCCGACCAGGTGCTCGACCCACACGAAGCCGGCCAGCAACAGCGCGCCGATCACGTACAGGCTGACCGCCTTACCCGAACCCCAGCCCCAGGACCGGCCCTGCTCGGCGACCAGCAGCAGCGAGGTCACGCCCAGCACCAGCAGCGCGGCGCCCAGGTAGTCGACCCGGTGCTCCCGGCGGATGTGCGGGATGTTCAGGTATCGGGTGACCACACCCAGCGCGACGATGCCGATCGGCACGTTGACGTAGAACACCCAGCGCCAGCCGTCCACCCCGAGGATGCTGTCCTGACCGGCCAACAGGCCGCCCAGCACCGGACCGAGCACCGAAGAGGTGGCGAAGACCGCCATGAAGTAGCCCTGGTACTTCGCCCGCTCGCGCGGAGAGACGATGTCGCCGATGATCGCGAAGGCCAGCGCCATCAGGCCACCGGCGCCCAGGCCCTGGATCGCGCGGAAACCGGCTAGTTCGATCATGGAGTGCGCGGTGCCGGATAGCACCGAGCCGACCAGGAAGATCGAGATCGCGAAGAGGTAGAACTTCTTGCGGCCGTACATGTCGCTCAACTTGCCGTACAGCGGCGTGGAAACGGTCGAGGTCACCAGGTAGGCGGTGGTAGCCCAGGCCTGGTTGGTTTGGCCGTTCAGCTTGTCGGCGATGGTGCGCATCGCCGCAGACACGATGGTCTGGTCCAGGGCGGCCAGGAACATGCCGAGCAACAACCCCGACAGGATCAGCATGATCTGGTTGTGGGTCAGCCGGCCGGACTCGTCCGGCGCCGCGATCCGATCTTGGGTGGCTTCAGCCATGGTTGAGCTCCTGCTCCAGTTCTAGGGTGTTCTGCGCACCGTACTTCTCGGTGGCTTCGTTGAGCCGGCCGAACAGTCGGCCGAAGGTCGCGATCTCCTCGGGGGTCCAGTCGGTGAGCAACCGTTCGAGCCGCTTGCGCCGACCGAGCTCCAGGCGACGGAGCAGTTGCCGGCCACGCTCGGACGCCTTCAGCAGGATCGCCCGTCGATCCTCGGGGTCGACCTCGCGCTCCAGCAGGCCTGCCCGCTCCAGGTCGGCAACCTGCCGGGAGACCGTGGACGGATCGAAACCGCACCGGTCGGCGATCGTGGTGAGCCGGGACGGGCCACAGTAGGTGAGGGTGCCGAGCACGGTAAGGGCAAGCTTGTCGATCCGGTTGCCGTTGACCTGATGCTTGAAGCGGGTGAGGTTGATGGTGAAGGTGCGGAACTCCCGTTCGAGCACATCGATCGCCGCCGTCAGCGGGTCGCCGGGGTTCGGCTGCTGCGGCGTCTTCGCCGCACGTGGTTTAGATGTTTGTGTCACACATCTAAATTAGCTGCTCGGCGCAACTAAGTCAAACGAATTTCTGACGGCGCTGACGGCCGTTGCGCGCGATGCAGTGCGACCACCCCGCCGGTGAGGTTTCGCCAATGCACATCGGACCATCCGGCAGCCTCCACGGTACGGGCCAGCTGCTGTTGATCGGGCCAGCCCCGGATCGACTCGGCCAGGTAGACGTAGGCAGCCGGGTTGCTGGAGACCTTGCGCGCGATCCACGGCAGCGCCCGCATCAGGTAGTTCAGGTAGAGCTGACGGAACCCGGGCAGTACCGGCCGGGAGAACTCACAGATCACCAGCCGGCCGCCCGGCCTGGTCACCCGGGCGAACTCGGCCAGCGCGGCCGACACATCCACCACATTGCGCAGGCCGAAGGAGATGGTCACCGCGTCGAAGCTGGCATCGGCGAACGGTAGGTGCAGTGCGTCGGCAGCGACGAACGGCAGGCCGACCCGGCCGGGACGGCGGACGCCGGCCCGCAGCATGCCGAGGGAAAAATCACTGGCGATCGCGCTGGCGCCGGACCGGGCCAGCTCAGCGGTGGAAACCCCGGTGCCGGCGGCCACATCCAGCACCCGTTGCCCCGGCCGCAGGCTGAGCGCGTCGCGGGTGCGCCGCCGCCAGCGCCGGTCCTGCCCGAACGACAGCACGGTGTTGGTCAGGTCGTAGCGACGGGCCACCCCGTCGAACATGGCCGCGACGTCCCGCGGTTGTTTGTCGAGGCTGGCTCTGGTCATCGTCATCAATTGTCCCCGATTGGTCTAGCCAGGCCACTCGGCCAGCCTGGTCGGCCTCGTCCTCGGTCGGCCGGGTCGGCCAGTCGGACGGCGGCCCAACCGGCCAGCAGCAAAGCGACTAGGTAGCCAGCCAGTTGGATCGGCCCGACCGGCACGTGCTCGCCGAGCAGCAACGCGCCAAGCACCACCGCCACCACCGGATCCAGGATCAGGTTCGGCGGGAAACTAGCGCCGAGCGGGCCGAGCTGGAAACCGATCTGCACCAGCAGGTAGCCACCGAGCGCCAGCACCACCAGCGCGACCAGCGGCACCAGGCCGGCCGGGTGTGCGAAGCCGCCGACCCCGTGCCGGTCGAACACCCGGGACACCGCCTCGATCAGCACGCTGACCACACCGAACCAGCAACCGGCGACCACCCCGAACACAACCGCCCGGGGCACCGGCGGCCGGTGGCGCACCGCGAGAATCGCCGCACCACCCAGCGCGAGTGCGGTAAGCGACGTCCAACCGGCCGCCTGCACGCCGATGATCCGGCCCCGGTGCGGCTCACCGAGTAGGGCCAGGAACAGCGCCAGGGCGGCCATCAAGGCCAGGCAGTTGGCCAGATCCAGCCAGGACGGCCGGGGCACGCCGAATGCTGAGCGCAGCAGCACCGCGACCGGCAGCGACAGCACCAGCAGCGGCTGGACCAGCACCACCGGACCGTTGTCCAGCGCCAGCAACTGAAGTGCGACACCGGCCAGATCACCGACGGTTGCCAGCAGCCACCGGGGATTGCGCGCCAAGCCGGCCAGCTCGCCGGCATCGGTACGTCCGGTGTAGGCGGCGGCGTGTTGGCCAGCCGTGCCGGCGCCGTAGGCCAGCGCCGAGCCGAGCCCGGCGGCGATCGCCAGCGGGAGCGACACCCGCCCGCTCAGCGGGTGCCGGTAGCGGTGACGGGCAGCAGCTTCAGCGCGGTCGAGGCGAAATGCGAGTGCACCCGGTCGTCGTGCGGATCCAGCGCCGGGTCGCGATGCACGACCAGGTGCCGATAAAGGGTGTCCCGCTGCGCCGGGATCCGGCCGGCGGATCGGATCAGTTCGATCAGCTCGGTGCGGTTCGATCGATGCCGGGCGCCGGCCGAGGACACCACGTTCTCCTCGAGCATCACCGAGCCCAGGTCGTCCGCTCCGAAGTGCAGCGTCAGCTGCCCGATGTCCTTGCCGGTGGTCAGCCAGGATCCTTGTAAATGCGCGATGTTGTCGAAGAACAGCCGGGCCACCGCGATCATCCGCAGGTATTCCAGCGAGGTGGCCTGGGTGCGTCCCTTGAGGTGGTTGTTCTCCGGCTGATAGGTCCACGGGATGAACGACCGGAAACCACCGGTGCGGTCCTGCACGTCCCGGATCATCCGCAGGTGCTCGATCCGCTCGGCGTTGGTCTCACCGGTGCCCATCATGAAGGTCGCGGTGGACTCCACGCCGAGGCCGTGCGCGGTCTCCATCACCGCCAACCAGGTCTCACCGTCTTCCTTCAGCGGTGCGATGGCGGTACGCGGGCGCTTGACCAGGATCTCCGCACCGGCGCCGGCGAAGGAGTCCAGGCCGGCGGAGCGTAGTCGCCGGATCACCTCGGCATGCTCCAGGCCGGACGTCCGGCTGATGTGCACCACCTCGGACGCGCCGAGCGAGTGCAGCGTGAGCATCGGGTATTCCCGCTTGATGGCCGCGAAGATTCGCTCGTAGAACTCGATGCCGAGCTCAGGTGAATGGCCGCCCTGCAGCATGATCTGGGTGGCACCGAGCTCCACCGCCTCCCCGCACCGGCGCAGGATTTCCTCATCGGTGTGCGTCCAGCCCTCGCTGTGGTTCGGCGCTCGGTAGAAGGCGCAGAACTTGCAGGCGGTGACGCACACGTTGGTGTAGTTGATGTTGCGGTCGATGATGTACGTCGCGATATCGGCGGTATCGGCGAACCGGCGCCGGCGCACCGCGTCGGCGGCTTGGCCGAGCGCGTGCAGCGGGGCGTCGGTGTAGAGCAGCAGCGCCTGCTCGGGGCTGATCCGGACGCCGGCGGCAGCCTGCTGGAGGGTGTCGGCCAGTTCGGTGGAATCCGCTGCGGAGGTCACCCGCTCAGCTTAGTTGGGCGCCGCATTCGGCACTCGGCGGCTACCGGTCGACGAAGCTGGGCCGCACCGGGACTTCGATGGCGCCGGCGTCGGCGGCCCGGCGACCGAACTCCATCAGACCGGCCAGCTGCCGCTCGCCGAGCGAGAAGTCCAACGTCCGGAAGTAGTGCGCCAGCGTGCCGGCGTCGAACGGCTCCCAGCGGGCAGCCTGTTCGGCGACCTGCTCGACATGCGCCAACGCCTCGTCCCGGCTGTGCAGAAAGGCGCTGTGCACGTCTTTGACCAGCCCGGGGTGGGCTTCGGCAAAGTCCCGACGGGCCGCCCATACCGCGAACACCATGGGCAGGCCGGTCCAGGATCGCCAGGCCTGGCCCAGGTCATGCACGGCGAATTTCGCAGCGGCAGCGGATAGTTCAGCCTGGCTCGCCTCGTAGGTGGCGCGCAACGCGGCGTCGCCGATCAGCACCGCGGCGTCGGCCTCCAACATCATCGCGCCGAGATCCGGGGGGCAGCTGAAATAGCGCGGCTGCACCCGGTGCACGTCTCGCAACCAGAGCTGGGCCAGCAGCACCGAGGTGCGCGAGGTCGAGCCGAGCGCGACCGGCCGGCCGTCCAGTTCGGCCAGCGGCCGTTGCGAAACCAGGTTGACCGAGAGCACCGGGCCGTCCGAGCCGACCGCGATGTCTGGCAGCAGCAGCAGTTGATCGGCATGCCGCAGGTACTCGATCAGCGAGATCGGGCCGATGTCCAACGCGCCGTTCACCAGCAGCCGGTTCAGGTTGTCCGGGGTGTCCTTGGTCAGCTCGATGTCCAGCAAGGCGCCGGAGCGGACCAGGCCCCAGTAGATCGGCAGGCAGTTCAAGAACTGGATGTGGCCGACCCGCGGTCGGCTGCTGGACGCCGATGTCACGACCCGAGGCTACCCACCCGTCCGTCCAACTAGGCTGACCGGTCGTGATCGACGATCTGACGCTGGCCGGGGAACTGGCCCGGGAGGCCGGCCGGCTGGCCGCCCGGATGCTGGCCGACGGGCTGGAAACCCGGCACAAGAGCTCGGTGTCGGACGTAGTGTCGGCTGCCGACCAAGCCGCCGAAGAGCTGATCGCCGAACGGTTGCGCGAGCAGCGGCCGGCCGACGGGCTGGTTGGTGAGGAGGGCGCCTACCGGCCGGGCGGCCGGACCTGGTTCGTCGACCCGGTGGACGGCACTTACAACTTCCTGGCCGGTTTGCCGTTCTGGTGCTCGGCGGTGGCCCTGGTTGAGCAGCCGACCGACGCCGACGCCAGCCCCGAACCTGCGATCGGTGCGGTGTACTACCCATTGACCGATGAGCTGTGGGTAGGCGGCGTCGGCCGCAGCGCTACCAGTCGCAACGGGGTGCCGGTGCGCCCGCTGGTTGACGCTCCGCTGGCCGAGCTGTCACTGGCCAGCTACCAGCACCCACCGAGACTGGCCGATCCGGACGTTCGGGAACCGATGTTGGCCGCGATCAGCGGCGCGGCGACCCTACGGATGCTCGGGTCCGGCTCGATCGAGCTGGCTCAGGTGGCCAGCGGCCGGCTCGGCGCCTGGGTGCAGCTGAACTGTCCGGATTGGGACTGGCTGCCGGGTGCCGCGCTGGTCCGGGCGGCCGGCGGCCGCGCCGAGGTCTTTCAGCACCGCGGGCAACGCTGGCATGTTGCCGGCAACCGGCAGGCGGTGGCAGATATCAGGCAGCGGGTCACCAGCTGCCATCCGCACGCCCACGACGGACCGGCTTCCGGTGGGTGAGGCCGATCGCCCCCGTGGCGACGGACTCACCTTCGGAGAACCGCGAACCGAATTGCGTGCTCCGATAAGGTAAACCGCCCTCGCAGCCGGAACAAATCGCCTGATCGGACAACAGACACCCTCTGCACACGACTGATTACCTAGCGCCAGACTTAGGGCTACGTCTCAGTGCGGTTAGTGCCTTTTGCCGGATCGAACCAGGACGAATCAGGCAGCGACGTCGAAGAAAATGTGAGCAATTTCGCGCTGCTTCTCCGATCGTGCAGGTTAAAGCTCGGGATCCTGGCCGGACAGCTTTGCGTCCAGGTCGTGCCGCTGTGCCTGCCGGGCGGTAATCCGCTGCTCTAAATTCGCCGCAACCCGTTCCCGTTGCCGGCGCAGCAGCACGAAGGACAGCGGGACGGACAGCGCCAGTGCGATCAGCGCGGCGAGCAGGCCCGGCACCCGGAACAGCCAGAGCAGCGCCCACAACACCAGGAACATCCCGAAGCGCAGGACGGTGTAGAGCCACATCGCGGCGAGTGTCTGACCAGCCGTCGGCCGCATCGCGGGTTGGCCGGCCGGTGCCGGCTCAGGCTGACCGGCCGGTGGCGATCCGTCGCCGGCCATCAGGCCCAGACTGCCTGCGGCTCGGCCCGCCGGTCGGCCAGCGAGACCGGTCCCGGGTAGGACCGCAGCACCTGGTACTGGGTGTTGCGCTCCACCGGAGTGAACCCGGCGTCCCGAATCAGGTTGAGCAGGTCGTCCCTGGTGAGCTTGTCGGGGGTGCCGAAGTGGTCGGCGTCATGGGTGATCTTGTACTCGACCACCGATCCGTCCATGTCGTCCGCGCCGTAGTTCAACGCCAATTGGGACGTCGACAGCCCGTGCATCACCCAGAACACCTTCACGTGGCCGAAGTTGTCGAGCAACAACCGGGAGACCGCGAAGGTCTTGAGCACGTCGGCCGGTGCGGCCATCCGCAGGTGCGACAACCGGTTGTTGTCGTTGTGGAACCGCAGCGGGATGAAGACACTGAAATGTCCAGCAGCCGCCGCGAGTGATTCGTCCTGCAGTTCGCGCAGCCGCAGCACGTGGTCCACCCGGTGCCGAGGTTGCTCGATATGGCCGTACAGCATGGTGGCCGGCGTCTTGAGGCCCTTGCTGTGCGCGAGTCGGTGAATCCGCGACCAGTCCTCCCAATGGGTGTTGTGGTCGACGATCTGCTTGCGCACTTCCCAGTCGAAGATCTCGGCACCACCGCCGGTCAGCGACTCCAAGCCGGCATCGATCAACTCGTCCAGGATCTCGCTTGCCGATAAGCCGGAAATCTCTTCGAAGTAGTGCACCTCGGTGGCGGTGAACGCCTTCAGCGCCACGTCGGGCAGCGCCGCCTTCAGCTCGCGGAGCACCCGCGGGTAGTACTTCCACGGCAGGGTCGGGTGTAGGCCGTTGACGATGTGCAACTCGGTCAGCCCGTCCTCCTTCATCGCCACCGCGAGCTCGACCGCCTCCTCCACCCGCATCGTGTAGGCGTCCTTGGCGCCGGGCTTGCGCTCGAACGAGCAATACGCGCAGGAGGCTCGACAGACGTTGGTCAGATTGAGGTGGCGGTTGACGTTGAAGTAGGTCACGTCGCCGTTCTTGCGGCTGCGCACCGCGTGCGCCTGGCCGCCCAGCCAGGCCAGGTCGTCGCAGTCGTAGAGGTCCTCGCCGTCCTGCCTGGTCAGCCGCTCGCCGGCGGCGATCTTGTCGGTCAGCTCAGCCTTGCGAGTCGGGTTCCATGCCATGCGCTCCAGGGTACGTAGCCAGCACGGGCTGGCAGGATGGGGGCATGTACGTGCCGAGCCACTTCGCCGTGTCCGAGGCCGAGGTCACCCGGTTGCTGGCGGAGCTGACCGCGGTCGACCTGATCACCGCCGGGCCGACCGGCCTGCACGCCACCTTTCTGCCGATGCTGCATGTGCCGGCCGACGACGGGCCGGGCACCCTGCAGGGCCACGTGGCCCGCAACAACCCGCACTGGCAGCTGGCCGACGCCGGCGACTCGCTTGCCATCGTGCGCGGCCCGGACGCCTACATCTCGCCGTCCTGGTACGCCAGCAAGGCCGAGCACGGACGGGTGGTGCCGACCTGGAACTACCTGACCGCGCACCTGCACGGCCGGCTGGTGGTGCATGACGACGTCGAGTGGCTGCGGGATCTGGTCAGCAGGCTCACCGAGCAGCACGAGTCCCGACGCACCGATGGTTCGCCGCAGTGGGCGGTAACCGACGTCCCGCCGGGCTATATCGACGGCCAACTCCGGGCGATCGTGGGACTCGAGTTGGTGATCACCCGGGTCGAGGCCAAGGCCAAGCTGTCGCAGAACCGGCCGGCGGCGGACCGAGCCGGCGTCATCACCGGTCTCGGACCGGATTCGGACGTGGCCAGGCTGATGTCCTGACCCGGGTCACAGTTCGGCGGTGTCGTTGTCCAGCCAGCGCCCGATCACCTTGTCCATGAAGTCCGGCCGGATCCGAAAGTCGAGCGCGGCGTAGAACCGCTGCATATCGTCGGTGAACAGGCCGACGTGCTGACCCGGCACGGTCGCGCACAGCCGCCGGACTATCTCGGAGCCGATCCCCCGGCGCCGGTGGTCGGTGCGCGTCCAGATGTCGATCAGATAGGCGTTGCACACGCCATCGCTGAGGATCCGGCCGTTGCCGACGAACCCATCGCCGTCCCGGACGAAGATCACGGCGTGTGAGTTCTCGTGCGAGAGTCGGTACTGCTCGGGTGTGCGCTCGTTGTCGAAGTGGTCGGCGACCAGTGCCCGTTTCAGTTCAGCCCAGTCCACCCCAGCGGTGGACATCGAATAGGTGATCGGCATCAGAGCTCTACCGCTTTTTGGGGGACGGCCGGCCGGCCGGCTGCACCCGTCCCTCGAACCTGGTCGACAGCACCACGGTGGACCGGGTCCGGGCCACCCCTTCGATCTTGGTGACCGCACGGATGGCGTCTTCCAAGCCGGCGATGTCGGGCACCCGCACCTTGACCACGAACGACTCCTCGCCGGCCACGAACCAGCAGTCTTCGACCGCGGACAGCCCGGCCAGGCCGACGGCAACCGCGTCCTCATCGGCGGTGTCGGATAGGAACACTCCGACCAGCGCGCTCATCGAGTAGCCGAGGGACTCCGGGGCGACCGCGGCGTGGTAGCCGGTGATGATGCCCTGCGCCTCGAGCTTGCCCACCCGCTCGTGCACCGCGGGGGCGGACAGTCCCACCTCGCGCGCCAGCTCGGCATAGGTCGCCCGGGCGTTGGCCCGCAGCGCGTCCAGGATCGACCTGTCGACGGCATCCATGCATCGATTCTGGCAGCTAGTC
This sequence comes from Jatrophihabitans sp., assembly GCA_035248685.1. GTDB lineage: Bacteria > Actinomycetota > Actinomycetes > Mycobacteriales > Jatrophihabitantaceae > Jatrophihabitans_A. Next base: position 7,315 of record DATFHF010000061.1, on the reverse strand, counting down.
CGAGTCGGTTGCCCGTTCAACGCCGAGCTGTCCGGTCCACCGGTTGATCAGCTGGTGCCGGATCCCGATCGCGTCCAGCACCTTCGCGGCGATGAAGTCCACCAGCTGCTGCACCGAGTCGGCACCGGCATAGAAGGCCGGGCTGGCCGGCAACACCACCGCGCCGGCGTCGTACAGCGCGACCAGGCTGGTGAGCGTGCTTCGGGCGTAGGGCGTCTCGCGGGGCACCACCACCAGTGGGCGGCGCTCCTTCAGGGTGACGTCGGCCGCGCGCTGCAGCAGATCCTTCGATAAGCCCAGGGCGATCCCGCTTACCGCCGCCGTGGAGGCCGGCACGACGATCATGCCGGCGGTCCGGTAGGAACCGCTGGCCGGCCCGGCGGCCAGGTCGGTGGCCGTCCAGTACCGGACGTCGATCGGCTCTCGTCCCAACCAGGACGCCAGGTCCTCGGCCCAGTGGTTGTCCCGGAACGCGATGCCGGTCTCGTCCAGGATGGTCAGCCGAGCGGCCCGGGACACGATCAGGTCCACTGGGCAGCCTGCGTCGAGCAGCGCGTTCAGCACGGCCTTGGCGTACGGCGTGCCGGAAGCGCCGGACACCCCGACGATCCACGGCAGCCGATGATCGATCACGGCCGCAGGCCTTGCACGATCAGGTCGGCCAACGCGAACCCGAACAGCTGGATGCCGACAAAGCCGTTGGCGGTGAAGAATGCCCGGTTCACCCGGGACAGGTCATCGGCCCGCACGATCAGGTGCTCGTAGATCAGCACTGCGGCGGTGATTGCCAATCCCAGCCACCACAGCCAGCCCAGGCCGGCCGCGATCCCGAACCAGACGTAGCAGCCGACCGTCAGCAGGTGGGTCAGCATCGAGGCTCGCAGCGCGGCCGGGATGCCGAACCGGGCCGGGAATGACCGTGAGCCGATCCGCCGGTCCACCTCGGCGTCCTGACAGGAGTAGATCAGGTCGAAGCCGCCGATCCAGCTGCCGACGGCCAGCCCGAGTGCGGTGGCCGGCCAGGCGAATCCGCCGGTGACGCCCATCCAGGCGCCGATCGGGGCGATCGCCTGGGCTAGGGCCAGCAGCAGCTGCGGAAAGTCGGTGAACCGCTTGCCGTAGGAGTACAGGATCAGCAGGCCGACCGCGACCGGGGACAGCAGCAGCGGCAGCCAGCCGAGCAGACCGGCCGAAATCTCGAAGACCACCAACGCCACCAGGAAGCCGCGCCAGGCGGTGCTCACCGAAACCGCTCCGGTGACCAGTTCTCGCCGGGCGGTGCGCGGGTTCAGCGCGTCGAAGCGGCGATCGAGAATCCGGTTGCCGGCCATCGCCACTGTGCGCGCGCTGACCATCGCGACCACGATCAGCAGCAGCTGCCACCAATGCACGGTGCGGGTCTGCCGCCACATCGCGGTGAACGCGGCGATCAGCGCGAACGGCAGCGCGAAGATCGAATGCTCGATCATCACCAGCCGCAGGAACGCCCGGACCCGGCCGGGAACCGGCTCGGCCAGCTGATCAGCGGCTGCGGTGGACACGGATGAAATTTTGCCAGCCCGCGGATCTATCGCATTGTGCGGCCCGAGAAGGCGGGTTTTCTGGGAAATTCCGCCCGCTCGGGCCGCACAATGCGCCTGGGATCTACAGCCCGTACTCGGGCCAGCGGCGCTCGACCAGGGCTTCGGTAGCAGGGCCCAGCACGCATTCGGCCGGCCAGCCGCCGGCCCGCCGGTAGCCTTCGGTCTCCCACTTCGCGGTGGCGTCGATGCCCAGCTTGCCGCCGAAGAACTGCTGGTAGGACGAGTGATCCAGGTGATCCACCGGCCCGCTCATGTGCACCACGTCGTGTCCGTAGTCGACGTTGCCGAAGGCCCGCCAGGCCACCTCGGTGTAGTCGTGCACATTGCAGTCGGCGTCCACCACCACGATCAGCTTGGACAGCGACAGCAAGCCAGCGCCCCAGATCGCGTTCATCACCTTGTGCGCATGCTTGGGGAAGCGCTTGTTGATCGAGACGATGCAGCAGTTGTGGAACACGCCGGCCTCGGGCAGGTCGTAGTCGACGATCTCCGGGACGGTCAGCCGGATCAGTGGCAGGAAGATCCGCTCGGTGGCCTTGCCCAGCGGGCCGTCCTCCTGTGGCGGCCGGCCGACCACGATGGACTGGTAGATCGGGTCGTCCCGCATGGTCATCGTCTCGACCCGGACGAACGGGAACGGCTCGACCGGGGTGTAGAAGCCGGTGTGGTCGCCGAACGGGCCCTCCGGCAGCCGCGCGCCCGGCTCGACCCAACCCTCCAGCACTACCTGGGCGGCGGCCGGCACCTGGAGCGGAACGCTGAGGCAATCGACCATCTCGACCCGCTCCCGTTGTAGGAAGCCGGCGAACAGGTACTCGTCGATATCACCGGGCAGCGGCGCGGACGCGGCGTAGGTCACCGCGGGCGGGCAGCCGAACGCGATCGCCACCGGCAACCGTTCACCACGCCGCTCGGCGACCGCGGCATGCGAGGTGGAGTCCTTGTGGATCTGCCAGTGCAGGCTGACCGTGCGGGAATCCTGCTGCTGTAACCGGTACATGCCGAGGTTTCGGGCTCCGGTCTCCGGGTGCTTGGTGTGGGTCAGACCGAGGTTGAGGAACACTCCGCCGTCGTCCGGCCAGGACTTCAGCCCGGGCAGCAGGTTCAGGTCGACCTCGTCACCCCGCAGCACCCGCTGCTGGCAGGGTGCCCGCCGGACGTGCTTGGGCGGCACGTTTCGCAGTTGGGCCGCCTTGCCGAGCGCCTCCCGGAAACCACCGATGCCCTGCGGCAACTCCGGCTTGAGTAGCCCGGCGATCCGGTCGCCGATCTCGTCCAGGCTGGCCACCCCCAGTGCCTGGCACATCCGGTCGGTGGTGCCGAACAGGTTGATCAGCAACGGCATCGAGCCCCGGGTCGGGTTGGTGAACAGCAGCGCCGGGCCCTGCTCGCGCACCACCCGCTGGACGATGCCGGTCACCTCCAGGTCCGGATCGACCGGCACGGTCACCCGAACCAGCTCCCCCGTCTTCTCCAGCGCCCGGACGAACTCAGCTAGATCGGTGTAGGCCACCGCATCAGTATCCCGGTGCCCGAGTTCGGACGTGCGCGAACCGCCCGGCCGCGCGGCTGACCCTGGTGCGGAACCAGGCTCGGCTCGTACTGTGTGGCTCATGAGCTCCACGTCGGCGGTCGGATGGCCCGGCAGCCTGGGTGGGTCGAGTCGCCGCCTGGCTGTTGGGCTGCTGCTTGGGGCATGGGCGCTGGCGGTCGCGGCGTCCTATCTTGGAAGCCCAGCGCATGAGTTGGCCCCCAAGCTGGTGACTGCATTCCTGCTCTGGCGGATCTGGCGCGGCGCGACCTGGAGCCGCAACCTACTGATCGGGCTGTCGTGCGTCTCGGCCGGATTCGCTGTCGGGCTCAGCGTCATGATTGTGCTCGGCGCGACCGGCATAGTCACCTCCGCCGTTGTGATGTTCGCGCTGTACGCCGGAGTCGGCGTGCTGCTGTCCACGCCGCCGGTGCGCGGCTTGGCGCGCGTCTGATCGCAGCCGTTCCCCTTGGTTACGTCTTCGCAAAAGCTTCCTCGACAGCGTCGACGAACGCCTCCATGGACGGGAACTCGAGGTCGTAGCTGAACTGATCGCCGGGTTCGGGGGTGGCCCCCCAACCGGCTCGGTCGTGGCGACGGTTGATCCACACCGACGGGAGTCCCTCCCGCTTGGCCGGAACGTGATCGTGGAACAGGCTCTGCGCAACATGCAGCAGCCGCTCGCGAGCGACACCCAGAGTCGGCAGTGTCTCGTCCAAAGCGCGGAAGTGGTTCGCTGCGGGCTTGTACCCGCCCACGTCTTCGGCGGTGATGATGGCCGCGAACTGGCCGTGCAGCCGCTCGTTGCTGCCCGCGAAGCCCGCACGGTGAACGTTGGACAAGATGATCAGCTGGTAGTGCTGGGCCAAGCACGCCAACGCCGCGGCCGAGTCGGGGAATGCCGGCCAGTCCGGCACGGAGCTGGCGAGGCGTTCGGCCCACTCCGCGCTGACTTCGCGTCCGAGCGCGCCACCGGTCCGCCGGAACGCTTCCGCCAGCACCTGCGGGTAAAGGCTCTGCGGTGTCTCGCGTTCTATCGCGGCCTCGTTGTCTGCGTACGCGAGCAACAGTTGCTCGTCCTCCAGCTCCAGGCCCTGTTCCCGGGCCCATGCTCCGAGGACCGCGACGATGCCGGCCTCCCAATCGATCAAGGTGCCGTAGCAATCGAAGCTCAACGCGGTGAACTTGGTCAGGTCCAGTGTCGAACTCATCTGTGGGTGTCCTCCGGCGAGCCGACGTCAGGCCCAGTATGGCCTTACCGGCCACGCCGCGGCGGTGTAGCGCTCGACAACCTGAGCCGAGCCGGGCCGCCGCCCCTCGTCATAGCCAGTTCCTGGCTTCAGGGGCTCCCCGTTGCCCGGCTCGGCGACCTACTCTGGAGTAATGCTCATCCGGCTCGGTGGCCTGTTCTTCCTGGTCAGCCTCGTCTTCTGGCTGTGGGCGCTGTTCGACTCGCTGACCTCGGACGCATCCCGGGTCCGTAACCTGCCCAAGCTGCTCTGGGTGGCGGTGGTACTGCTGCTCTTCGAAGTCGGCGGGTTGGCCTGGGTGATCTTCGGCCGGCCCCGGGCCGGCCAGCCGGATCGCAATGCCGCCGGTGGCCGATCCAATCCGTTCGGCGGCCGGGGCGAGTTCGGCAACCTGGGCCGGCGCGGGCCCGGGACGATCGGTAGCGGCTGGCCGGTGCCACCGCGCAAGGGCGGCCAGAACCGTCCACCGGTCGGGCCGGACGACGACCCGGACTTCTTGCGCGGCCTGAAGTAGCCGCCCGACGTACGGGAGTCGTCGGCCGGTTGAGGTCGGCTTGCCTTGACAAGCCGCAAGAGGCGGCGCACACTCCCTAACCATGACCGCTTTACCTAATCGCGATAGGCGCGCCGAACGACGTGAGGCGACTCTTCGCGAGATCCTGGATGCGGCATGGGAAATCGCCCGCCGCGACGGGTTGTCCGCGCTCACCCTTCGCGAGGTGGCCGGCCGCATCGGAATGCGCTCGCCGTCGCTGTACTCCCACGTCGATTCGAAGAACGCGATCTATGACGCGATGTTCGCCCAGGCATGGAGTGAGTTGGACGCCGCGCTCGAGTCCCTCGGGCTCCCGCCGCTGGCGCCCCGCAAGGCGCTGCTCGCAGGCGCGGAGGCGTTCTTCGACTTCGCCACCGCCGACCTGGCCAGATATCAGCTGATGAATCAGCGCACCATTCCGGACTTTCGGCCCAGTGACACCGCGTATCAGGCCTCGGTAGCGGTGTACGAGCGGATGCGGGCCTTCCACCGCGCGCTCGGGGTGCGCGCCCAGGCCGATCTGGATCTGTGGACCGGAATCATCGGCGGGTTCGTCGATCAACAGCTGGCCAACGATCCGGGCGGCACCCGATGGCGTCGCCAGCTGCCACGGCTGGTGGACATGTACTGCGACGCGGTCGGCGTGCCCGGCCCGCACCTCCGGAGGAAACCATGACCATGACCGCATCCTCTCCGCCGCGCGCCACAGCGCTGCCGCGAGCCGCCGCGATGCGGCTGGCAGCGACGGAGTACCAACGCTTCCTCGACATGCTGCGCAGCCTGCAACCGCAGGACTGGGTGAAACCAACCGAGTGCCCAGGCTGGGATGTGCGCGCGATGGCCGCGCATGCGCTGGGCATGGTCGAGATGGCCGCATCGATCCGGGAGAGCAACCGGCAGGTGAAGCTGGCCCGGCGCGCCGGCGGCGTGTTCCTCGACGCCCTCACCAAACTGCAGGTGGACGAGCGCGCTGAGATGACACCCACCCAGATCGTCGATCGCTACGCCGCCCGTGCCCCGAAGGCGGCCCGCAGCCGGCGCCGCACGCCCGGCTTCATCCGCCGCCGAACCCTGCCGATACCGCAGCAGGTCGGCGGACGGGACGAATCATGGACGATCGGCTACCTGATCGACGTCATCTTGACTCGCGACCCATGGATGCACCGCATCGACATCAGCCTTGCCACCGGCGTCCCGCTCAAGCTGGCGGCCGACCACGACGCGGTGCTGGTCGCCGACGTCGTCGCCGAATGGGCCGCCCGGCACGGGCAACCCTACCGGTTGCGGCTGACCGGACCCGCCGGCGGCGAGTGGGCCAGCGACCAGCAGGACAGACTCGTCGAGATGGATGCCATCGAGTTCTGCCGCGCCGTTTCCGGCCGCGGCCCCGCGGACGGGTTGCTCACCACCCAAGTTCCGTTCTGACCTGCGACCACCGCGGGCAATTCAGGTCACGGAGTGCACCCAGCCTCGCGTCCAGTGCTGCTAGTTCAGGCCGGCATAGGAGTGCAGGCCCGAGATTACGATGTTCACCACGAAGAAGTTGAACGTCATGGCGGCGAAGCCCAGCAGGTTGATGTAGGCGGCCCGGCTGCCCTTCCAGCCGGCGGTGGCCCGTGCGTGCAGGTACATCGCGTAGATCACCCAGGCGATGAATGCCCAGGTCTCCTTCGGATCCCAACCCCAGTACCGGCCCCAGGCGGCTTCGGCCCAGATCGCGCCGAAGATCACCCCGGCGGTGTAGATCGGAAAGGCGAAGGCCACCGTTCGATAGGCGGCCTTGTCCAGCGACGCGGCCGCCGGCAACCGGGAGCCCAGACTGGCCAGCCGGCCGCCGGCGTCGAGCGCCCCGGCCCGAAGCCGTTTCTCGTAGCGGGCCCGCATCAGGTACATGGCGGTGATCACGGCCGAGGTCATCAGGATGCCTTCGGCGGTCGCGATCGATGAGACGTGGATGGCCAGCCAGTAGGACTGCAACGCCGGCACCAGCTTCGACGCCTTGGTGTAGAGCGCGCCGGCCAGGAACATCACCACCAGCACCGGCATCATCACGAACAGGCCGAGGTAGCGCAGCTGCGGCATCCGCGCCACGGTGACCAGCCAGGCCAGCGTGGCCACCAGGCCGACCACCAGGGTGAACTCGTACATGTTGCCCCACGGCACCCGGTCTACCGCTATCCCGCGGATCGCCACCGAACCAAGGTGCAGCAGCGCGCCGAGAATGGTCAGCCCGATCGCGGCCCGTCCCCACCGTCGACCGGCATCGACCGGTCGGCTGACGTTCGGTTCGACCGGCTGCGTCGGCGTGCTCGCGGCCAGGCCTGAGCCGCCGGCACCGGCCAGCGCCGGCTCGCGCGCGGCGGCGAGCGGTGCGGTCTGCGCGATCCGGCCGCGTTTGCCGAAGGCGTACTCACCG
>DATFHF010000060.1:0-50339 GCA_035248685.1 Jatrophihabitans sp. | reverse complement strand
CGCATTACGTGGTGGTCAACGCGGACGAGGGCGAGCCCGGCACCTGTCGGGATCTGCCGCTGATGATGAACGATCCGCACTCGATGATCGAGGGCATCATCATTGCCTGCTACGCGGTGCGGGCCGAGCGAGCCTTCGTCTACATCCGGGGCGAGGCGGTGCACGCCATCCGCCGGGTCAGCCAGGCAGTGAACGAGGCCTATGAGCACGGCTACCTCGGTTCGGACGTGCTGGGCAGCGGGATCAGCGTCGACATCACGGTGCACGCCGGCGCCGGCGCCTACATCTGCGGGGAGGAGACCGCGCTGCTCGACTCGCTGGAGGGCAAGCGCGGCCAGCCCCGGCTCAAGCCACCGTTCCCGGCCACCAACGGCCTTTACGATGCGCCGACCGTGGTGAACAACGTGGGCACCCTGGCCAGCGTGCCGTACATCGTGCTGGGCGGCGCCGGCTGGCACAAGGAGATGGGTCCGGACGGATCGCCCGGCACGTCCATCTATTCGCTGTCCGGACGGGTGAAGAACCCGGGCCAGTACGAGGCCCCGATGGGCACCACGCTGCGCGAACTGCTGGAGCTGGCCGGCGGCATGAGCCGGGGGCGGGAGTTGAAGTTCTGGACGCCGGGTGGCTCGTCCACGCCGCTGTTCACCGCCGAGCACATCGACGTCCCGTTGGACTTTGACTCGGTAGCGGCGGCAGGTTCGATGAACGGCACGTCAGCGCTGATGATCTTCGATACCGACGACAGCGTGGTGCGCGCGGTGCTGAAGTGGACGCAGTTCTACGAGCACGAATCCTGCGGCAAGTGCACACCGTGCCGAGAAGGCAACTACTGGACGGCCCAGATCCTGGAACGGATCCTGCACGGTGACGGCACGCCGGCCGACCTGGACACCCTGCTGGACGTCGGCGACAACATCCTCGGCCGGTCGTTCTGCGCGCTCGGGGACGGCGCGGTCAGCCCCATCGCGTCGTCCATCAAGTACTTCCGCGAGGAGTATCTGGCCCTCATGAAGCAGCCGTCGTTGACCGGAGCCTCCGCATGACCGCTGTCGCCAACACCACAGAGCTGGTGACCGTCACCATCGACGGCATCGACATCTCGGTGCCCAAGGGCACCTTGGTGATCCGGGCCGCCGAGCAGATCGGCATTCAGATCCCGCGGTTCTGCGACCATCCGCTGCTGGAACCGGCCGGTGCCTGCCGGCAGTGCCTGGTCGAGGTGACCGACATGGGCAACGGCCGGGGCATGCCCAAGCCGGCCGCGTCCTGCACCACCACCGTGATGCCAGGCATGGTGGTCAAGACCCAGCTCACCTCGCCGGTCGCCGACAAGGCGCAGCAAGGCGTGATGGAGCTGCTGCTGATCAACCATCCGCTGGACTGCCCGGTCTGCGACAAGGGCGGTGAGTGCCCGCTGCAAAACCAGGCGATGAGCAACGGCCGGGCGGACAGCCGATTCACCGACGTGAAAAGGACGTTCCCGAAGCCGATCGCGGTTTCCAGCCAGGTGCTGTTGGACCGCGAACGGTGCGTGCTGTGCCAGCGCTGTACCCGGTTCTCCGAGCAGATCGCCGGCGACCCGTTCATCGACCTGCTGGAGCGCGGAGCGCAACAGCAGATCGGGACGGCGACCGACGTCCCGTTCCAGTCCTATTTCTCCGGCAACACCGTGCAGATCTGCCCGGTCGGTGCGTTGACCGGTGCCTCGTACCGGTTCCGGGCTCGGCCGTTCGACCTGATGTCGACTCCCGCGGTATGTGAGCACTGCTCCGCCGGCTGCGAACTGCGCACCGACTGGCGGCGTGGCAAGGTCACCCGCCGGCTGGCCGGTGACGACCCGGAGGTCAACGAGGAATGGAACTGTGACAAGGGCCGGTGGGCCTTCCGGTACGTGACCCAGCCGGATCGGCTGCTGACGCCGCTGGTGCGCGACGGTTCCGGCCGATTGGTCGAGGCGTCCTGGCCGCAGGCGCTCGAGGCGGCGGCTGAGGGACTGGCCCGGGCCCGGACGGCCGCCGGTGTCGGCGTACTGCCCGGCGGCCGGCTCACTGAGGAAGACGCCTATGCCTACGCGAAGTTCGCCCGGGTGGTGCTGGGCACCAACGACATCGACTTCCGCGCCCGGCCGAACTCCCGGGAGGAGCTGGCGTTCCTCGGTTCGGTCATCGCCGGCACCAGCCCGTCCACCGGCGGAGTGAGTTACGCCGATCTGGAACGGGCCGGCACTGTGTTGTTGGTTGGCCTGGAACCTGAAGAGGAATCGCCGATCGTCTTTCTGCGCCTGATGAAGGGCGTCCGGACGGCCGGCACCGCGGTGCATTCGGTGGCCGCGCTCAGCTCGCGCGGGCTGCGCAAGCTCGGCGGCCGGCTGATCCCGGCATTGCCCGGGACGGAGGCGGCCGCGCTCGGCGAGCTGGACGTGGACCTGCGGCAGGCGTTGACCACCGGCATCGTGCTGGTGGGTGAGCGGATGGCCGCAGTACCCGGTGCGCTCGGCGCGGTGCTGCGGCTGGTCGCCGACACCGGTGCTCGACTGGCCTGGGTGCCCAGGCGCGCCGGTGAGCGGGGCGCACTGGATGCCGGCGCGCTGCCGACCCTGTTGCCCGGTGGCCGGCCGCTTGCCGACGATGCCGCCCGGGTCGAGGTCGAGCGGGTCTGGGACGCGCACGTACCCACCACCGCCGGCCGGGATTTGGCCGGCATGCTCGGCGCCGCCAGCTCGCAGGGTGCGCTGCTGGTAGGCGGGGTGGAGCTGGCGGATCTGCCGGATCCGGCCGCGGCCGAGGCGGCGCTGCGCAGTGTCGGTTTCGTGGTCAGCCTGGAGCTGCGCCGGTCGGCGATCACCGAGTTCGCCGACGTGGTGTTCCCGGTGGCGGCGGCGGTGGAAAAGGCCGGCCGGTACCTGACCTGGGAAGGCCGCCGCCGGCCGTTCGACCAGACCTTGACCGGCACCGGGCAGCTGTCCGACGGCCGGGTGTTGAACGCGTTGGCCGATGAGCTGGATGTCGACCTCGGGCTGGGCTCGATCGAGGCTGCCCGGGCCGAACTGGACCAGCTCGGGGTGAGCACCGTGCGGGTTCCCCGGCCGGAGCTGCCGGCGCCCGGTGTGCGGCACCGGACCGGTGCGCGCGAGCTGGTGCTGGCCGGTTGGCCGGAGTTGATCGACGGCGGTTCGATGCTCGACGGTGAGCCGAACCTGGCCGGTACTGCCAAGCCGCTGCGGGTGGCGATGGCCAAGCAGACCGCAACCGCGCTCGGGGTTGCCGACGGTGAGCTGGTTACCGTCCGGCCGGCCGGCGGCGGCGGGTCCGGACGCTCGTTGAACGCCCCGGTGGAGATCTCCGACGATGCGGTGGCCGGCATGGTGTGGTTGCCCACCAACCACCGGGACGGCTCGGTCCGGGCTGTGCTGGGCGTTGCGGTGGGCGAGCCGGTTATCGTCTCGCGCGAGGATGGCACTGGCACGGCAACCGGAGGAGCCGCATGAGTGAGCTGCATATCCTCGCCGCGAGCGACCCGAACGCGACGCTGGCCTTGTTCGGGCACGATGCGTTCTGGTTGATCTTGATCAAGGTGGTCGGTGTCTTCGCCTTCCTCGTGGTGATGACGCTGTTCTCGATCGTGTTCGAGCGCAAGGTTGTCGGTCGGATGCAGAACCGGATCGGGCCTAACCGGACCGGACCGTGGGGCATCCTTCAGTCGCTGGCGGATGGCGTGAAGCTGGCCTTCAAGGAAGAGATCATCCCTACCCTGGCCGACAAGCCGGTGTACTGGATCGCCCCGGTGGTCTCCTGTGTGCCGGCCTTCCTTGCCTTCTCGGTGATTCCGTTCGGCCCGACGGTGTCGATGTTCCACCACCACACCGCATTGCAGCTGACCGATCTGCCGGTCGGCGTGCTGGTGATCTTTGCCTGTTCTTCGCTGGGCGTGTACGGCATCGTGTTGTCCGGCTGGGCCTCCGGTTCGACCTATCCGCTGCTCGGTGGCCTGCGGTCGGCGGCGCAGATGGTCAGCTACGAGGTCGCCATGGGCCTGTCCATGGTGATGGTGTTCCTCTACGCCCGGACGATGGCCACCTCCGGCATCGTCGAAAGCCAGCGGCACTTGTGGAATGCGCTGCCGCTGTTCGTGTCCTTCGGCATCTACCTGATCTCGATGGTAGGCGAGACCAACCGGGCGCCGTTCGACCTGCCCGAGGCCGAGTCCGAATTGGTGGGTGGCTTCCACACCGAGTACTCGTCGATGAAGTTCGCCCTGTTCTTCCTTGCCGAATACATCAACATGGTGACCGTTTCGGCGCTGGCGACCACGCTGTTCCTGGGCGGCTGGCGGGCGCCGTTCCCGCTGTCGTTGTGGCACGGTGCCAATACCGGCTGGTGGCCACTGCTCTGGTTCACCGCCAAGGTGGTGCTGTTCATCTTCGGCTTCGTCTGGCTGCGCGGGACGTTGCCCCGGATGCGCTACGACCAGTTCATGCACTTCGGTTGGAAGGTACTGATCCCGCTCAACCTGGTGTGGATCCTGACCATCACCACCATGCGGGTGCTGCGGGACCGCGGCTGGAACACCGTGGTGGTGATGCTGGTGGTCGGCGTGCCGATCATCGTGTTGATCGCGCTTTGGGCCTCGCTGGATCTGCGCCGCAGCAACCGGATCGAGGCCGAACTGGCCGCCGAGGAGGAGGCCGAGGCCAGCCGAGGTGCCGCCTTCCCGATTCCACCGATGGATCTGGTGGTCCCGCCGTCCCCGCGGCTGGTGGGTGCCGGCGTGCGCACACCGGCGCTGGATGCCGGGCAGAGTTCCCCTGATGAAAGGCCGCTCGATGGCTGACCCTACCGACCAGCCCGCCGACCTGGCGGCGAACCCGACCGGAGCGGCGGTGCCGGCGGACTGGGCCGCGGCTGCCCCGGCGCCGTCGCAGGTCCCCGCTCCGGCCGAGATCTCCCAGCGCAAGCTGGAGGAGGACGAGTTCGATCAGCCGGCCGCCACCCTGGGCGGCTTCGCCTCCGGTTTCGGGCTGACCTTCTCGACCATGTTCAAGAAGGTCTACACCCAGCAATACCCGTTCGAGTTTTATCCGACCGCACCGCGCTATCACGGCCGGCATGTGCTGAATCGGCATCCGGACGGTCTGGAGAAGTGCGTCGGCTGCGAGCTGTGCGCCTGGGCCTGCCCGGCCGACGCGATCTACGTCGAAGGCGGCGACAACACCGAGGAGCAACGGTTCTCGCCGGGTGAGCGCTACGGCAAGGTGTACCAGATCAACTACCTGCGCTGTATCTTCTGCGGGCTGTGCGTCGAGGCCTGCCCGACCCGGTCGCTGACCATGAGCAACGAGTACGAGTTGGCGTTGGACAACCGGCAGGATCTGATCTACACCAAGGAGCAGTTGATGGCTCCGCTGCTGCCGGGGATGGAGGCGCCGCCGCACCCGATGCGGCTGGGCGACGAGTCGGCTTACTACACCCCACGACCGGACGAGGCCACGCCGCAGAGCGCTGCCAACGTCGCCGGTCAGCCCATTGTCGGCCGGGCGATCGAGGTCGGGGGGCATCACCCGTGAGCGCAACCCAGACGATGTTGTTGGCGGCCGGTCCGAACCAGGTGACGACGGGCGAGGCGGTGGCCTTCTGGATCCTGGCTCCGGTGGCGCTGCTCGGCGCGATCGGGATGGTGTTGCTGCGCAACGCGATCCATTCCGCGCTCTCGCTGGTCGCGACCATGATGTGCCTGGGATTGTTTTACCTGATCGAACAAGGCCCTTTCCTCGGCCTGGTGCAGATCATCGTCTACACCGGCGCGATCATGATCCTGTTCCTGTTCGTGCTGATGCTGGTCGGCCGGGATTCCTCCGACTCACTGGTGGAAACGCTGCGCGGGCAACGGGTTGCCGGTCTGCTGGCCGGGGTGGCCTTCGCATTGCTGGTCGCGCTGGCCATCGGCCGCGCATTCACCGGTCAGACCGCGAAGAACCTGAACGCGCCGAACAGCGACTACGGCACCAACGTCAACGGGGTCGCGCAGGCCATCTTCACCAAGTACCTGTTTGCCTTCGAGTTGACCTCGGCATTGCTGATCGTGGCCGCGGTCGGGGCGATGGTGCTGGCACACATCGAGCGGGAGGGACCCAAGCGCAGCCAGAAGTCGCTGGCCCGCGAACGCATCCGCTCCGGTCGGCCGCAGCCGCTGCCCGGACCCGGGGTGCTGTCCTCCGGTAACGCGGTGGGCACGCCCGCCCTGCTACCGGACGGTTCGATCGCCCGGGAGTCGCTGCTGGGCGGCACGACGATCGACGTCGGCGGTGGCGGTCCGCTCAGCCACCGCGAGTTGGAGGGCTGACCATGACTCCTACCTACTACCTGGTGCTGTCCGCGGCGCTGTTCGCTATCGGCGCCGTCGGGGTGCTGATCCGGCGCAACGCGATCGTGGTGTTCATGTGCGTCGAACTGATGCTCAACGCGGTGAACCTGACCCTGGTCACCTTCGCCCGGATCAACGGCACCCTGGACGGCCAGATCATGGCCTTCTTCGTCATGGTGGTGGCGGCGGCCGAGGTCGTGGTGGGCCTGGCCATCATCATGTCCATCTTCCGGACGCGGCGGTCGGCGTCGGTCGACGACGCAAACCTCCTGAAGTACTGAGGGAGATCTGAATTGAACGCCGCTCACGGAATCCAGTCCGCCGCCTGGTTGCTGGTCGTCGCTCCGTCGGTCTCGGCCGCGTTGCTGTTGCTGCTGGGCAAGCGCGCGGATCGCTGGGGGCACTGGCTCGGCGCGCTGGTACCGGTAGGGCTTTTCGTCTATTCGGTCTACCTGTTCTTGTCGTTGCAGAGCGAGCCGGACGGTGCCCGATCGCGCAACCTGCACCTGTTCAGTTGGGTGCCGGTCGGTGGTTTCCAGGTCAATGCCGGCTTCCTGCTGGATCCGCTGTCGCTGACCTTCGTGCTGTTGATCACCGGCGTCGGCGGACTGATCCACATCTACTCGATCGGTTACCTGGATCACGATGCCGGCCGGCGCCGATTCTTCGGTTACTTCAACCTGTTCATCGCGGCCATGTTGCTGCTGGTGCTGGCCAACGGCTACCTGGTGCTCTACGTCGGCTGGGAGGGCGTCGGCCTGGCGTCCTACCTGTTGATCGGTTACTACTTCGGTCGGCCGTCGGCGGGCACCGCGGCGAAGAAGGCCTTCATCGCCAACCGAGTCGGCGACGTCGGGCTATCGATCGCCATCATGGTGATGTTCGCCTACCTCGGCTCCACCGATTTCCACCAGGTCTTCGCCGGCGTCGGTTCCATGCATACCGGTGTGGTTACCGGGCTGGCGTTGTTGCTGTTGCTCGGCGCCTGCGGCAAGTCCGGGCAGTTTCCGTTGCAGACCTGGCTGCCGGACGCGATGGAGGGTCCGACGCCGGTCTCGGCACTTATCCACGCCGCAACCATGGTGACCGCCGGCGTGTACGTGATCGCGCGGTCGGCGCCGATCTTCGACCGCACCGCCGACGGCCGCACCGCGGTCACCATCGTGGGAGCGATCACCCTGCTGTACGGGTGTGTCTGCGCGTTCGGGCAGGACGACCTGAAGCGGGTGCTGGCCTACTCCACGGTCAGCCAGATCGGTTACATGTTCCTGGCGGTGGGCCTGGGCAACGGGGTGTATGCCATCGGCATCCTGCACCTGGTGGGCCACGGTTTCTTCAAGGCGGCGCTGTTCCTGTCCGCCGGTTCGGTGATGCACTCGATGAACGACCGGATCGACATGCGCCGGTTCGGCGGGCTGGCCCGGATCATGCCGATCACCTACCTGGTCTTTCTTTGCGGCTATCTGGCGATCATCGGATTCCCCGGCGCTACCGGCTTCTTCACTAAGGACAAGATCATTGAGGCAGCCTTCGACAAGGGCGGCACCTCCGGCTGGGTGCTCGGCATCGCCGCCCTGCTGGGCGCCGGTCTGACCGCCTGCTACATGACCCGGGCGCTGGTGATGACCTTCCACGGCCAGCGCCGGTGGGAGGACGACGTGCACCCGCACGAGTCCTCGCGGTCGATGACCGGGCCGATGCTGCTGCTCGGCCTGCTCTCGCTGATCGGTGGGTTCCTGCTGACCTTCGGCGGCAGCCTGCAGAACTGGCTCGCGCCGGTGCTGGGCAAGCCGGTGGAGGCCGGCGTGCACACGGTCAACCCCGGTGTGTTGACCATCCTGACGCTGGTGGTGGTGGCCTTCGGGGTCGGCGGTGGCTACCTCGCGTTCGGCCTGCGACCGGTGCCGGTCACCCGACCGGCCGGCAACCCAGTCACGGTGGCGGCCCGCCGCAACGTTTACGCCGACGCCTTCAACGAAACGGTGTTGATGCGGCCCGGTCAGTGGCTGGTGCGCGGACTGGTGTTCTTCGATAACCGCGGCGTGGACGGCCTGGTCAACACGTTGGCCGCGGGTCTCGGTGGTGGCTCCGGCCGGCTGCGCCGGCTGCAAACCGGATTCGTCCGCTCCTACGCACTGTCCATGCTGACCGGCGCCGCGGTGCTGCTCGCGGTCCTGCTCGGGGTGAGGTTCTCCTGATGCACAACCTTTCGTTGCTCGGGTTGCTCGCCGTTCCGCTGATCGGCAGCCTGGTGGTGTTCGCGCTACCGGCCGGCCGGGACGAGTTGGCCAAGCAGGTAACGCTGATCTTCTCCGTGCTGACCTTCATCTACGCGGTGATCCTGGCCGTCCAATTCAAGACCGGAGCCGGCGCCAGCCGCTTCCAGTTCACCGGCTCCTGGGTGTGGATCAAGAACCTGGGCGTGCACTTCGCCTTCGGCCTGGACGGCATCGCACTCGTGCTGATCGCAATGGCGACCTTGCTCGTCCCGTGCGTGGTGCTGTCGTCTTGGGGCAGCTTCGACACGGTGGCGTTCACCGAGGAACGCGAGCTGCCCAAGCGCTCGCCGAAGGCCTTCTTCGGCCTGGTGCTGCTGCTCGAGGTGTTCATGATCGGGGTATTCGCCGCCACCGACGTGTTCCTGTTCTACGTCTTCTTCGAGGCGATGCTGGTGCCGATGTACTTCATCATCGGCAGCTTCGGCGGGCCCCGTCGGCAGTACGCGGCGATGAAGTTCTTCCTGTACTCACTGGTCGGTGGGCTGCTCATGCTGGCCTCGGTGATCGGTGTCTACGTCAGCTCCGGCACGTCCAGCTTCGCCTTCGCCGACCTGGTCGGGCACGTGCCCGGCGGGGCCACCCAGAAGTGGCTTTTCCTCGGTTTCTTCATCGCATTCGCGATCAAGGCGCCGCTGTTCCCGTTCCACACCTGGCTGCCGGACGCCGGTGCCGAGGCACCGGCCGGTGGCGCCGCGTTGCTGGTCGGCGTGCTGGACAAGGTCGGCACGTTCGGCTTCCTGCGCTACTGCCTGCCGCTGTTCCCGGAAGCTTCCCGGTATTTCGCAAAGACAATCCTGATCCTGTCGGTGATCGGGGTGCTGTACGCAGCGTTTCTGGCGATGGGGCAGCGCGACATGAAGCGGCTGGTCGCCTACACCTCGGTAGCGCACTTCGGCTTTATCGGACTGGGCATTTTCGCCTTCACCACCCAGGGCGGTACCGGCGCGGTGCTCTACATGGTCAACCACGGCCTGGCTACCGGCCTGCTGTTCATCGTGGTCGGCTTCCTGGTGGCCCGCGGCAAGACCCGGCAGATCGCCGACTACGGTGGTGCCGCGGCGGTCGTCCCTCGGCTCGGCGGCGCCTTCCTGATCGCCGGGCTGGCCGCGCTGGCGTTACCCGGACTGTCCACCTTCATCAGTGAATTCCTGACCTTGCTGGGCACCTTCACCAGGCATCGGGCGCTGGCGGTGCTCGGCACCACCGGGATCATCCTGGCGGCGATCTACGTCCTGCTGCTGTACCAACGCACCATGCAAGGCCCGATCGGCGCCCGGGTGAGCGCGTTCACCGATCTCAATGTTCGTGAGACGTTCGCAATCGCCCCGCTGATCGTGCTCATCGTGGCTCTGGGCGTCTATCCCAAACCGGTTATCGACATCATCAACCCGGCGGTGAAGTACACCTTGCACGACATCGGCCAGACCGATCCGCAGCCGCAGAACGTGGCCCGGCCCGGTACTACTGGGACGCACAAGTGAGCCCGCTGACGGCGCTCGCCGCCACGGTCGATCCCAACGCGCTGATCCCGACGCCATCGATCAGCTACGCGGCGCTGCTGCCCATCCTGATCGTGCTCGGCGGCGCCTGCCTGGGCGTGCTGGTCGAGGCGGTGCTGCCGCGCGAGCAGCGCTTCGTCGCCCAGCTGGTGTTGACCCTGGTGACGCTGGTGGTCGCGTTGATCGACGTGATCCTGCTGCACGGCAAGTCGGTGCTGACCGCGTCCAACGCGCTGGCCGTCGACAACGTCACGCTGTTCATCCAGGGCACCATCCTGGTGCTCTCGGTGCTGTCGGTGCTGCTCATCGCCGAGCGCGGGGTCGAGGCGGGCAGCGCGATCGTCGCCGAGGCCGCCGTGGTGGTCGGCTCGCCGGCCGATCGCAGGCTGGCCACCAGCACCCGGGTGCAAACCGAGATCTATCCGCTCGCGCTGTTCGCGGTCGGCGGCATGCTGATCTTCCCGGCCGCCAACAACCTGCTGCTGATGTTCGTCGCGCTCGAAGTGCTGTCACTGCCGCTGTACCTGATGGCCGGGCTGTCCCGTCGCCGGCGGCTGCTCAGCCAGGAGGCGGCACTGAAGTACTTCCTGCTGGGCGCCTTCGCGTCGGCGTTCTTCCTGTACGGGTTGGCCCTGCTCTACGGCTACGCCAACTCGGTCGACCTGATCGACATCCTGCGCGCGCAGAACAACTCCAACCAGTCCGACGTCCTGCTCTATCTGGGCTTCGGCCTGCTGATCGTCGGCCTGCTGTTCAAGGCCGGCATCGCGCCGTTCCACTCATGGACGCCGGATGTCTATCAGGGTGCGCCGACGCCGATCACCGCCTTCATGGCGGCCTGCACGAAGGTCGCCGCGTTCGGAGCGATCATCCGGGTGCTCTACGTCGGGTTCTCGGTCAGCGCCTGGGACTGGCGTCCGATCATCTGGGCGGTCGCCATCGCCTCGATGGTGGTCGGCGCGGTATTCGGCCTGACCCAGACCGATTTGAAGCGCATCCTGGCCTATTCCGCAATCGCACACGCCGGGTTCATCCTGGTCGGGCTGGTCCCGCTGAACGCGGCCGGGCTGTCGGCGGTGCTGTTCTACCTGGCCGCCTACGGCTTCACCACGGTGGCCGCCTTCGGCCTGCTGACCCTGGTGCGCGATGCCACCGGGGAGGCCACTCACCTGTCGCAATGGTCGGGCCTGGCCAAGCGCTCGCCGCTGTTCGCGACCACCTTCACCTTCCTGCTGCTGGCCCTGGCCGGCATTCCGCTGACCAGTGGCTTCACCGGCAAGTTCGTGGTGTTCCGCGCCGCCTACCACACCGCGGGGCCGCTGGTGGTGATCGCGCTGGTGAGCTCGGCGATCGCGGCGTTCTTCTACCTGCGCATCGTGGTGATGATGTTCTTCGCCGAGCCGGCCGAGGACGGCCCGACGGTGGCGATCCCCTCGGTCCTCACCAGGTTCTCGATCACCGTGGGCACGTTGGTGACGCTGGCACTGGGCGTCTTCCCGCAGCCGTTGCTGGACCTGGCTGACAAGGCAGCTAAGTTACGCGGGTGAGTTCTCAGGGACTGCTCGCCGTCGGCATCGAGTTCGACGATGCGGAGCTGGAAGCGGCCATCCGGCAAGGTTTGCAGGCGGTGGAAATCGCGCTGCGGGCCTCGGTGCGGTCCGAGGACGAGTTCGTTGCCGACGCCGCACGCTACCTGGTGATGGCCGGCGGCAAGCGATTCCGGCCGTTGCTCACGCTGCTGGCCGCGCAGTTCGGCTACCCGGAGGCCGACGGCGTAGTGATGTCGGCGGTGGTCTGCGAGCTCACCCACCTGGCGACCCTCTACCACGACGACGTGATGGACGAGGCCACCATCCGGCGCGGCGCCGTCGCGGTCAACTCGCGCTGGACGAACACGGTGGCCATCCTGACCGGCGACTTCCTGTTCGCCCGCGCCTCCGACATCCTGGCTGATCTCGGCCCGGAGGCGGTTCGGATCCAGGCCCGGTGCTTCGAGCGGCTGGTGACCGGCCAAATTCGCGAGACGGTCGGCCCGAAGGACGGCGTCGACCCGATCGAGCACTACCTCGCGGTGCTGGCCGACAAGACCGGCTCGCTGATCGCCACCTCGGCCGAGCTCGGCGCCCGATTCGCCGGCGTCGATCCGGATACCATTGACAGCTTGCGGGTGTTCGGCGAGCAGTTCGGCATCGCCTTCCAGATCTCCGACGACATCATCGACATCGCCTCCGACACCGGTGAATCCGGCAAGACGCCGGGCACCGATCTGCGGGAAGGGGTGCAGACCCTGCCGGTGCTGTACGCCTTGCAGTCAACCGACCCGGGCGATCGGCGGCTGCGCGAGCTGGTCAGCAGGCCGATCCCGGACGACTTCGAGCACGCCGAGGCGCTGCGGCTGATGCGTGAATCCACCGCGCTGGAGCAGGCGCGCGAGACGGTCCGCTCCTATGCCGAGTCGGCCCGCGCCGCCTTGTCCGGATTACCGGACTCTGCGCCCAAGGCGGCCATGCTTGCGCTGACCGATCTGGTGGAGGTGCGCAGCAGCTGAGAACAACGGCCGGTCGAGCCGGTCGAGGTAACCCCTACGCCGTCCGTGAGGAGCAGGTATGACTGCCACCGCCAGCAGGATCCCGTCCGGTCCCGATGGGAATGCAGCGCGGCTGCTGCACGAGCTGGAGCCGGTCGTTGAGGCGAATCTGGAACGGCACCTTTCGGTGGCCAAGCCCTGGATGCCGCACGATTACGTGCCGTGGAGCGAAGGCCGGGACTTCGCGTTCCTCGGCGGGACGGACTGGCAGCCGACCGAGTCCCGGCTGGACCCGGTGGCCAGGACGGCGATGATCGTCAACCTGCTGACCGAGGACAACCTGCCCTCCTACCACCGCGAGATCGCCACCAGGTTCGGCCGGGACGGCGCCTGGGGTCAGTGGGTCGGGCAGTGGACGGCCGAGGAGGGACGGCACGGCATCGCGCTACGCGACTACCTGGTGGTCACCCGCGGGGTAGACCCGGTGCGGCTGGAAGAGCTGCGGATGCAGCACATGACCGCCGGCTACGACTCCGGCGACAAGACGCCGTTGCAGGCGGTCGCCTACGTCTCGTTCCAGGAGCTGGCCACCAGGGTGTCGCACCGCAATACCGGCCGGTCCACCGGCTGCCCGATCGCCGAGCAGCTACTGGCCCGGATCGCGCTGGACGAGAACCTGCACATGATCTTCTACCGCAACCTGGTTGCGGCCGCCTTCGACATCGCGCCGGACGCCACCATGGCCGCGGTCCGAGACGAGGTGGTCGGCTTTCAAATGCCCGGTGCCACCATGCCGGACTACCTGCGCAACTCGGTGATCATCGCCAAGGCAGGTATCTATGACCTGCGGCTGCACCACGACGCCGTGGTGGCACCGATCCTGAAGTTCTGGCAGGTGTTCGACCGCACCGACTTCGGCCCGGTCGGTGAGCAGGCCCGCGACGAGCTGGCCGTGTTCATGACCGGCCTGGACGCCCAGGCGACCCGGTTCGTGGAGCAGCGGGAGCGGGCAAAGGCCCGGTCGGCGGCCCGCGCCACCGAGTAGCAACCGCCGCAAAACAGCCTATTTATCGTTGCGACGCGCCGTACGCGGGCCGATTACTCTCCGTATAGAGCAGATTACGCTGGGGTACGCTACGATTAGTTAACGCAGATTGCACGCCCTTTTGCCGGAATTTCCAGCGATTGGGAGTGCTGGACATCGACAGAGAGGGCGAACCGTGGCAGCCTCGAGCATCCGGACCGGCGTCGCCTGCCGGCTGGCCGTGGCTGGCGGGGTCGCGATGTTCGCCGGGCTGATGATCGCCGTTCCCGCTGCCAACGCGGCGGCCAACCACCCGGTGAGCCAGTCGGCGCACCATGGGACCACGGCTCAGCACGCAGCAGCTAAGTCGGCAGCGGCCAAGTCCGCTGCGGCGGCCAAACAGGCGGCGGTAGCCAAGCAGGTAGCTGCCAAGCAGTTAGCAGCGGAGCAGCTCGCAGCCGCGAAGGCAGTAGCTAAGCAGGCAGCGGCGGCCCAAAAGCTGGTCACGAAGCAGGCGGCTGCCCAGGCCGCGACTCAGCGCCAGCTCGACAAAGCCGTGACCCCGGTTGCCACCGAGAACACGCAACAGGCGGCGGATGTAGCACGCTCAGCCCAGGCCCAAGCGGCCGAGCTGACCCGAATCGCGCAACGGCAAGCGATCGCGGTCGGTAAGGCAGTGTCGATATCGACCGTCTCCAGCAGTTCCGCCGTGGTCGGCGCGGCGTCGTCGACGTCCGCCGGTTCGGGCAGTCCTTCGACCGGCTCTCACAACACTGCGTCGTCGGTCGGCTCGCCGGCACAAGCCCGGACCGTCGGGAAGCCTCACCCCGCGTCGGTACGTCCGGCCGAACACCGGCAACTGGCGTCGGATGACCGGCCGGTCCCGATACAGATTCCCATCCAGCTCGCCGAAGCCGGATTGTCGCTCGGCGTCGGCCCGCTGGTGCTGCTCGGTGTCATCGTGGTCTGTGGCCTGGCCACCGTCATCGCCGGTACCCGGCGGGGACGGGCACCGGCCGGCTCCGAAGTACGCCCGCCCGATGCCAACCGGCCCGACTCGAACCTGCCGACGTCCTAACCGGCCTCGTCCCAACCGCGGTGCCGAACGGTCAGCGCAACACCGATGGATCCACATTGGCCCGGGTGGGCCTGGTCGGCCGGGTGTCCAGCTCCATGTAGACCTCCGGCACCAGCGGTGGCTGGAAGCCGATCCGGGCATACACGCCATGGGCATCCCGGGTGCCCAGCAGGAACCGCGGCACGCCCTCGTCTTGCAGCACCCGGACCACGGTGGCCACCAGCCAGGTACCGATGCCCCGGCCACGGGCCACCTCGTCAACGTAGACGTCGCTGATCCAGCAGAAGCTCGCCCCGTCGGTGACCGCCCTGGTCAACGCCAGCTGCTGGCCGTCCGGCTGGTAGACGCCGAAGACCCGTGACCCGGCGAAGGACCGGGCGATCTGGTCGGGGGTACGGTCACTGGCCCAGTACGAACCGGCCAGCCATCGGGTACACCGTGCTAGATCGACCAGGTTGGGATCGTCGGACAGCGTCAGCCCGTCCGGCCTGGTCAGAGTGAGTCCCACCGGCGACTAGCCGATGGTCCAGGGATCACTGCCCCGCAGCAGCTCGACCAGCGCGGCGTCGTCACCCGGCGCCTTGGCCCGCACCGCGTCGACCTGGGCATTGACCAGCCGGTCGTAGCTGTCGCGCTTCACATTGCGGAACACGCCCATCGGCGACAGCCTGCTGTCCAGCTGGCTCAACCGGGAGAGCGCGAAGGCGTAGGACGGGTCGGCCGCGTGCGCGTCGTGCACCACCACTCGGCTGTCGTCCTCGGCGACGCCATCCTCGACGGACAGGCCGCCGGTAGCCGGATCCCGGACGACGGCCTTGTCACCGCCGAACCTGATCGGCTCCCCGTGAACCAGCGGGATGATCCATTCGCCTCGGGTGTCCGGGTCCTTCAGCAGGTCGAAGGCACCGTCGTTGAAGATGTTGCAGTTCTGGTAGATCTCGACCAGCGCGGCGCCCTCGTGCTCGGTGGCCGCGCGCAGCACCGAGGTCAGGTGGGCGCGATCGGAGTCCAGCGTCCGGCCGACGAAGGTGGCTTCGGCTCCTAGCGCCAGCGACACCGGGTTGAACGGGTGGTCCACCGACCCGAACGGCGTCGACTTGGTGATCTTGCCCTGCTCACTGGTGGGGGAGTACTGGCCCTTGGTGAGCCCGTAGATCCGGTTGTTGAACAGCAGGATGGTCAGGTTCACGTTGCGGCGCAGCGCGTGGATCAGGTGGTTGCCGCCGATGGACAGCGCGTCGCCGTCGCCGGTCACCACGAAGACCTTCAGGTCCGGACGGCTGGTGGCCAGGCCGGTGGCAATCGCCGGCGCCCGGCCGTGGATCGAGTGCATGCCGTAGGTGTTCATGTAGTACGGGAACCGGGACGAGCAGCCGATACCGGAGATGAACACGATGTTCTCCCGGGCGATGCCGAGCTCGGGCATGAAGCCCTGCACGGCGGCCAGCACGGCGTAGTCACCGCAGCCCGGGCACCAACGGACCTCCTGGTCGGTCTTGAAGTCCTTAGCCTTCAGTCCGAGGCTTGTCACAGCTGCCACCACCCCATCGAACAAACTCTCCCCACTTGCATTTCACGATCCATGCGAGATCACGCCCTGGAGCATCTCGGCCAGTTCGGACGCCCGGAACGGCATGCCGCGGATCTGGGTCACCGAGATGGCATCGACCAGGTACCGGCCCCGGATCAGCAATGCCAGCTGGCCCATGTTCATCTCGGGGATGACGACCTTCTGGTAGCGCGCCAGCACCTCACCGAGGTTGGCCGGGAACGGGTTCAGGTGCCGCAGGTGCGCCTGGGCGATGGGGTAGCCGGCCCGCCGCACCCGGCGCACCGCGGCTCCGATCGGGCCGTAGGTGGAGCCCCAGCCCAGCACCAGCACCCGCGCCGGTCCGGCCACCGGATCGGCCAGGTCGTCCACCTCGACGTCCGGCACCGTAATGCCGGCCACCTTGGCGGCCCGGGTGCGCACCATGAAGTCGTGGTTGTCCGGGTCGTAGGAGATGTTGCCGGTCCGGTCGGCCTTCTCGATGCCGCCGATCCGGTGTTCCAGGCCCGGCGTGCCGGGTATCGCCCACGGCCTGGCCAGCGTCTCCGGATCCCGCAGGTAGGGCAGGAACTCGCCGTTCTCGCCGTTCGCGTCGCGCATGAACTGCACGCTCAGATCCGGTAGCTCGGACAGCGCCGGCAGCCGCCACGGCTCCGAGCCGTTGGCCAGGTATCCGTCGGACAGCAGAAACACCGGGGTCCGGTAGCTGGTGGCGATCCGGACCGCCTCCAGGGCCGCGTTGAAGCAGTCACCCGGCGAGCGAGGCGCCACGATCGGCACCGGCGCCTCGCCGTTGCGCCCGAACATGGCCTGGAGCAGGTCGGACTGCTCGGTCTTGGTGGGCAGGCCGGTCGACGGGCCGCCACGCTGCACGTCGACGATGATCAGTGGCAGCTCCAGCGATACCGCTAGCCCAATCGTCTCGGCCTTGAGCGCGATCCCCGGACCTGATGACGTGGTCACGCCCAGCGCGCCGCCGAAGCTGGCGCCGAGCGCCGCCCCGATACCGGCGATCTCGTCCTCGGCCTGGAACGTGGTCACGCCGAACCGCTTGTGCTTGGACAGCTCGTGCAGGATGTCGGAGGCCGGGGTGATCGGGTAGGCGCCCAGGAACAGTGGCAGCTTGGCCTGATGGGCACCGGCCACCAGGCCGTAGGCCAGTGCCAGGTTGCCGGCGATGTTGCGGTAGGTGCCGGCGGCGAGCGGAGCCGGCTTGATCTCGTAGGAGACGCCGAACGCCTCGGTGGTCTCGCCGTAGTTCCAGCCGGCCTTGAACGCGGCGATGTTGGCTTCGGCGATCTCCGGGCGCTTGACGAACTTGTCCCGCAGGAACTGGATGGTGCCCTCGGTGGGCCGGGAGTACATCCAGGACAGCAGGCCGAGGGCGTACATGTTCTTGCACCGGCCGGCGTCCTTGCGGGACAGGTCGGGCATCGCGGCTAACGCGTCCAAGGTCAGCTGGGTGAGGTCCAGCGCATGCACCGTGAAGGAGTCGAGGGTGCCGTCCTCGATCGGGTTGGACGTCCAGCCGACCCGGGCCAGTGCCCGGCTGGTGAAGTCCTTGGTGTCGACGATGATGGTGGCGCCCTTGAGCAGATCGGGCAGGTTCGCCTTGAGGGCGGCCGGGTTCATCGCCACCAGGACGTCCGGCCGGTCGCCGGGTGTGAGGATGTCGTGATCAGCAAAGTGCAGCTGGAACGAGGAGACGCCGGCCAGGGTGCCGGCTGGCGCCCGGATCTCGGCGGGGAAGTTCGGCTGGGAGGACAGGTCGTTGCCGAGGTTGGCGGTTTCCTGCGTGAACCGATCCCCGGTCAGCTGCATGCCGTCCCCGGAGTCCCCGGCGATCCGTATGACGACCCGGTCTAGCTGCTGGACCTGTGTGGACATGCGGGCTGTTCCGCCTCCTCAAGCACTACTGGGTGGACCGGCACCGTGCGGCTCGCACAGCGACGCTGCCCGTTCAATGGTATGGGACGTAACGGGCAGCTGGCCTCGTGGTTTGCCTCACCGGCCAGGGGGCCGCCCGCCGTCTGTGGACAACTCCGCCGGCCGGCAGTCCATTTCCGCCTAGAGTTTGCAGCCATGCGCGAAGCTGACTCTTCTCTGGTTTTGCTCGGTTCAAAGATTGCTGCTGACTTCTCACAAATGCGCGCATTAGAACTGGACTTGTCTGCGCTCACCCGCGAGATCCAGGATAGTCCCTCGATAGTTCACCGGATGAACAATATTGCCGGCGTACCGCTCGAGTTGGCTGCCGCGCTGAGCGCCGCCGAGCAGGACTGGACGAAGCATCGACACGCACTGTGCGCGTTCCTGCAAGAGACCGCCCAGTCGGTCCAAAGCGCGTTGACGGCCTACCGTGGCGTCGAGCAAGACATCATCCAGGCGGCTCGTCCATCGGGTTAGCACCAGCCATAACTCGGACGTCTCACCCAGCTTTTTGCCTGTCTGCGCCTGAGGTTTCTGTTCAGTTGCGGACGGTCGACGGCACCTACCGGGATAAACCGACCACCGCGAAGGTTTCGCTGCTCAGGCTCTGGTCTGAAAGCATTCCCGATGGTATTTTTCTCGGCGCGGGGGAGCAGTTCTGCAATTTGCTGACATTGTTCAGCGACATTTTCAGAACGTGTCTAGAAGCCTGGTCCCGCGGGTATGACCGCGGTAGCACAAGCCCGGTACGGGGTCGTTCCCGGGATGCACGCGAGCAAGGAGGCGCCGTGGACAACGATCTCCACGCACTGGAGTTGCCGGCCTTCGAACTGGACTGCCGAGACTGGCTCATTGCGACGCCCGCGGACGGCTCCATCCCGGAAGAGATAGCCGGCGCGCCGGTAGTCGCGGTGCTCAGCACGGCGGTCATCGGCGCTGACGACATCATGGCCGCTAGCGCCGTCTTGAGCATTGGTCTGTTGGACGAACCGGTCGACTCGATCAAGCTGGCCGCGGACAGCCCGGTAGCCGAGCTGATCGACCTGGACGCCAGCCGCGGTCAGGCTCGGTACGTCGTCCCGGCGCCGGAAGGGCCGCTCGCGCTGCTGGCCGAGTTCAGCGCCAACGGCGACAGCTGCGACCTGATGGACCGCTTCGTGCAGCTGATGGCGTCTTTCCGTTGGGCCAGCTGAACTCCGCTCGGCCAGCTGATCGCCGCTTGGGTGGCCGGTCAACGCTGATCGGCTAGTTTCTCGATGGGTCAGCTAGGAAATGTCGTTGGTCGTGGCATACTGGCGACATGGCCAGCATCGGAAAGGTTTGCGTTAGCACCGATCCGGTGTACTGGCAGGTCTCCTTCTGGTCCAGCCGTCGCGCAGACTCCTTCGACCAGCACTGTCGGACGGGCTGACCGGCACGTTCCGGTTCCGAGTCCCGCTGTCAGTCGCGTCCGTTCGGAGTTCTGCATGCCGTCCCGATCTCGGGCAGTCAGCCATGCCCGGCCCTACCTCGATCCGCTTCAACTCCTCGATTACACCCGTGCCGTGGCCGCCGAGGTCGCTGCCGGCCAATACCCCTTTATCCGATACGACCAGGCCGAACGATGGCATCAGCGGCTGTACCGCGACCGTCGGGTGGACGTCTGGCTGATCAGTTGGCTGCCGTCCCAGGCGACCCAACTGCACGACCACGGCGGTTCGTCCGGTGCGCTAACGGTGATCAACGGCTGCTTGAACGAGCTGTGCTACCGATCCGGCGGCCAGGTAGCGGACCGACTGTCCGAAGTCAGTCGGACAGCCGGCGATGGCGTGGGGTTTGGCCCGCGCTACGTGCATGATGTTCGGAACCTGTCTGATGAATCGGCTGTGAGCGTGCATGCGTACTCGCCCCCGTTGACCCGAATGTCCTTGTACGAGCTGGCTGATGCTGGCCTGCTTCGCTGCCTCGGCTCGATCGACACCGACGACCCGGAGCCGGCACCGGATCGGCTCCGGCCAATTACCGGCTCGGCGGCCTGATGGCTTCGGATGCCGGATCGCTGCCCCGCTATGCCGGCGTAGACGGGCTGTTGGCAGCCGCTCGCGCCGCCGTGGAACGACTGACGCCCGACGAAGCCGCGGCGGCGCTGGCCGAGGGAGCGCTGATGGTCGACATCCGGCCGGCCTGGCAGCGTGCCGAGGAGGGTGAGGTGCCGGGTGCGCTGATCGTGGAGCGCAACCATCTGGAGTGGCGGCTGGACCCGACCTCGAGTTCCCGGCTGCCGGCGGCGGTTGCTGGGCAGCGCTGGGTGGTGATCTGCTCGCAGGGCTACACGTCCTCGCTGGCCGCGGCCGCACTGCTGTCGATCGGCGTGCCGGCCTGTGACGTCATCGGCGGCATCGAGCAGTGGCAGGCGGCCGGGCTGCCGATGACGCCTGGGCCGACCAGGCCCGAACGGGTGGTCGGCAGCGGGCCGTTACCGGACCTCGGTGATCTCGGCGGTCCGCACGTCGAAGACGTAGCCCCGGACTGAGTCGCGGTACGGGAGCCACCGGCACTGCCGGATCCGCTGGACCGCCTGCCGGACACTGTCCTCGAGGTCGGTGAAGCCCGGCACGTCCCACCCCGGTTCCTGCTGGCTCTCGGCCGACAGTTCAGCCCGGAACCCGGCGTCGTCAAAGCCGAACATGCCGCAGTCGGTATGGTGGATCACGGCGATCTCACGGGTACCGATATAGCGCTGGCTTATCGCCAGCGACCGCAGCACGTCGTCGGTCACGACGCCGCCCGCATTCCGGATCAGGTGGGCGTCGCCGATGTTCAGGCCGAGCGCGCCGAACAGCGCCAGCCGGGAGTCCATGCAGGCGACGACGCTGAGTCGGAGTGCCGGCGCCTGCGGGCGCGGGCCGGGAAAGCTCTCGACGTACCGGGCGTTGGCCGCCAGCAGCCGGTCGTGGACGGAGTTCGGATCAGCCATCGCCGGCCTCAGACCTTTCCCCGGTCCAGTGCCCGCTGCGCCAGCTCGATGATGTACTGGCCGTAGCCGGACTTGGCCAGTGCCTGGCCGAGTTCCAGCGCCTGGTGGGCCGAGATCAAGCCGCGCGCCAACGCGATTTCCTCCAGGCAGGCGATCCGCACGCCCTGCCTATGTTCCAGCACCTGGACGAACTGGCCCGCCTCGATCAATGAGTCGTGGGTGCCGGTGTCCAGCCAGGCGGTCCCACGGCCCAGGTCGATCAGCTGCGCGGTGCCGCGCTCGACGTAGCGGTTGTTCAGGTCGGTGATCTCCAGCTCGCCGCGAGCGGACGGCCGCAGCGCCGCGGCCTCGTCGAGCACATCGTTGTCGTAGAAGTACAGCCCGGTCACCGCGAGGTTGGACTTCGGCTTGGCCGGTTTCTCCTCGATCGAAATCAGCCGACCGTTCTCGTCGGCCTCCGCGACGCCATAGCGCTGCGGGTCGCTCACCTGGTAGCCGAACAGCCGGCAGCCGACGGTCAGCTGGGCCGCCTCCAGCAGCATCTGGCCGAGCAGGTGTCCGTAGAAGATGTTGTCGCCCAGCACCAGTGCGACGCTGTCCGAGCCGACGTGGTCACGTCCGATGATGAACGCCTCGGCCAGGCCGTTGGGATCCGGCTGGACGGCATAGCTCAGCTTGATCCCGTAGTCGCCGCCGTCGCCGAGCAGCCTGACGAACTGGTCCTGGTCATGCGGCGTGGTGATGATCAGAATATCGGTGATGCCGGCCAGCATCAGCACCGACAGCGGGTAGTAGATCATCGGCTTGTCGTAGACCGGCAGCAGCTGCTTGCTTACTGCCCGAGTGATCGGGTGTAGCCGGGTGCCCGAGCCGCCGGCCAGGATGATGCCCTTCACCGGTAGTTGTCGAACTGCAGCGCGACTCCGAAGTCGCCGGCCTTGAGCAGTGCGATGACGGCTTGCAGGTCGTCGCGTTTCTTGCTCGAGACCCGCAGCTGGTCGCCCTGGATCTGGGCTTGCACGCCCTTGGGCCCCTCGTCCCGGATGGCCTTGGCGATCTTCTTGGCGACCTCGGGCTGAATGCCCTGCTTCAGCGAGCCGGTGATCACATACTGCTTTCCGGACGGCTTCGGGTCACTGGCGTCGAGCGACTTCAGCGAGATGGAGCGCTTGATCAGCTTCTCTTTGAACACGTCGAGGGCGGCCGCCGCGCGTTCCTCGGTGTCGGCCCGGATGGTGATGCCCAGTTCACCGGACCAGGCCACCGAGGCGTTGGTGCCCCGGAAGTCGAACCGCTGAGCCAGCTCCTTGGCGGCCTGGTTAAGCGCGTTGTCAGCTTCCTGGCGATCGATCTTGCTGACGACATCGAAGGACGAATCGGCCATGGCTCCTCGATTCTCAGGTGTCCGGACGCGGTGCGCGGTGCTCGACTCGACGTTATCGCCAACCGGCTCCGAGCGGCCCGCCGGCCCCACGACGACGGGTAGCTGAACTGCTGTCCGGTGCTCGTGTATTCTCGTTCGCGCGGTTCGCCGCACCGGTGTGACACGGCGGTTTGCCCGAGTGGCCAAAGGGAGCAGACTGTAAATCTGCCGGCTCAGCCTACGTTGGTTCGAACCCAACAGCCGCCACACCAGTAGTGGCGAGGACCCTCTCGACGTAATTCGAGGGGGTCCTCGCGGTTTCTAGCGGATGCGCCAAATGGGCGAAAATTTAGTAGCGGGGGGTTGCCAACCGACTACCTAGGGTTCATACTTGAGGAGCCTTGGTGGTCGTTCCCCCGTGCGATCACCAAGGCTTTTACATGTCTGTGTCCTGCCAGTGGGCCAGGGCTCCGGACGTCCCGCCCGATTTCGGCTTCTCCGAACAGGTCGGGTAGAGTCCATTCGGCGTTCGAGGAAGCGGTGGGAAAAGCAGGATCCACCGCGAACTCGCGCAGGTTTGGCCCCCTTAGCTCAGTCGGCAGAGCGTCTCCATGGTAAGGAGAAGGTCTACGGTTCGATTCCGTAAGGGGGCTCGGTCATCCAGGAAGGCCACGGCGGGGTAGCTCAGCCTGGTAGAGCAAGCGGCTCATAATCGCTGTGTCGCCGGTTCAAGTCCGGCCCTCGCTACCGCAACACCATTGAAGGATTTTCTCCGGGGCGCCCGCCGCCCCGAGCCGAGCAGGAGAGGCACACATGGCAGCCACCGAAGTACGTCCCAAGATCACCTTGGCATGTCAGGAGTGCAAGCACCGCAACTACATCACCAAGAAGAACCGGCGCAACGATCCGGATCGGCTGGACCTGAAGAAGTTCTGCCCGAACTGCGGCAAGCACACCGCCCATCGCGAGACCCGCTGACCTTCGAGTACGTCCTGCCCTGGCGTCTGCCGCGTACGCGGTAGGCGCCAGTCGGCATTCCGGGCCTCGGGCCGGCTGTTGCGGCGGTGGGATAGCGTGCGGGTATGCCGCTGGATCAGTCCTACGTCGGGCGGGAGTTTCCGCCGAGCGCTCCGTACGAGGTCGGCCGGGAGAAGATCCGAGAGTTCGCCGACGCGATCGGTGACGCCAATCCGGTCTATCGCGACCCGGCGGCCGCCCGCGCCCTCGGCTACCCCGACGTGATCGCGCCACCGACCTTCGCGATCGTGGTGTCGATGCGGTCCAGCGCGCAGGTGGTGCGTGATCCCGGGCTCGGTCTGGACTACTCCAAGGTGGTGCACGGCGAGCAGCGATTCAGCCACCACCGTCCGATCCGGGCCGGTGATGTGCTTCAGGTGGTCAGCTCGGTGGAATCCATTCGAGCTGTCGCCGGCAACGAGCTGGTGACCATCAAGGGTGAGGTCAGCACCGTCGACGGCGAGCCGGTGCTCACCGCGGTGGCCACCCTGGTGGCGCGTGGGACGGCCCGCTCATGACGATCAAGCTGGTCGACGTCGAGGTCGGCAACAGCCTGCCGGCGCAGACCTTTCCGCTGGACCGGGCCGGCTTGGTCCGCTATGCCGGCGCCTCCGGCGACTTCAACCCGATTCACTGGAGTGAGCAGACCGCGACCTCGGTCGGACTGCCGAACGTCATCGCGCACGGGATGCTGACCATGGCGACCGCGGTGCGGGTGGTCACCGACTGGCTCGGTGATCCGGGAGCGGTCCTCGAGTACGGGGTTCGGTTCACCCGTCCGGTGGTGGTCGAGTCCGACCGGCCGGCCGAATTGGTGGTGACCGGCTCGGTCCGATCGGTGGACGAGGAGGCGGCCACCGCGGTGCTGGACCTGACTGCAACTGTGAACGGCGAGACGGTGCTGGCTCGAGCGCGGGCCACGGTTCGGCTGGCCCGATGACCACGGAGCCGGCCGGCGACGACGGGCACATCGAGCTGCGCAATAACGTCGAGCGGCAGCAGTACGAGATCTACCTCGACGGCGTTCGGGTCGGCCTGGCGAACTACTTCGAACGGGACGGCGTGACCGTGATACCGCATACCGAGACGCTGCCCGCTTACGGCGGCCGGGGGCTAGCCAGCCGGCTGGTGACCTACGCGCTGGATGACATCCGCAGCCACGGTGGCAAGGTCGAGCCGGTGTGCCCGTTCGTGGCCGATTACCTGCGGAAGAACCCGAGCTACCAGGATCTGATGGCCTGACCCGGCCCGCCGTGCGTCAGCTGCCGACCAGCTTGGCGATCCGGGCAACCCCTTCGGCCAGGTCGTCATCGCCCAACGCGTAGGACATCCGAACGTAGCCCGGGGTACCGAACGCCTCGCCGGGCACCACCGCCACCTCGGCCTCGTCCAGGATGAGGCCGGCGAGTTCGGCGCTGCTGGTGGCCACCCGACCGGCGATCGGCCGCTCCAGCAGTCCCTTCACCGACGGGTAGACATAGAAAGCGCCGAGTGGCTCCGGGCAAACGACGCCGTCGATCTCCGACAACTGCTCCACAATTGCCCGCCGGCGGCGGTCGAAGGCGGTGCGCATCTCGGCCACCGCCGACAGGTCACCGGTGACCGCGGCCAGCGCGGCCATCTGCGCCACGTTGGAGACATTGGACGTGGCGTGCGACTGGAGGTTGGACGCAGCCCTGATCACGTCCAGCGGTCCGATCATCCAGCCCACCCGCCAGCCCGTCATCGCGTAGGTCTTGGCCACCCCGTTGAGCACCACCACCCGCTCTCCGGCGTCGTGGGCGATGCTCACCATGCGGGCATCGCCGTACACCAGGTGCTCGTAGATCTCGTCGGTCACCGTCCACAGGTCGTGGTCGTCGGCCCACCGTCCGATGGCGGTCACCTCGTCCGGCGGATAGACCGCACCGGTCGGGTTGGACGGCGACACGAAAAGCAGCACCTTCGTCCGGGCGGTACGAGCCGCTTCCAACTGCTCGACGCTGGCCAGGTAGCCGGTGGACTCGTCGGTATGCACCACCACCGGGACGCCGCCGGCGAGCTTGATGGCCTCCGGGTAGGTGGTCCAGTAGGGCGCGATCAGCAGCACCTCGTCACCGGGATCCAGCAGGGTGGCGAAGGTGTTGTAGACGGCCTGCTTGCCGCCGTTGGTGATCAGCACCCGGGCCGCATCCACCTGGTAGCCGGTGTCGCGCAGCGTCTTGGCGGCCACCGCCTCCCGCAACTCGGGCAGGCCGGGCACCGGGGTGTAGCGGTGGTAGCGCGGATCCCGGGCGGCCGCCACCGCCGCCTCGACGATGTAGTCCGGGGTGGCGAAGTCCGGTTCGCCGGCGCCGAAACCGATGACCGGGCGACCGGCGGCCTTGAGCGCCTTGGCTTTGGCGTCGACGGCCAGCGTGGCCGACTCGGCGATGGCTGCGATCCGGTCGGAGATGCGGGTACCCATGGCTTCATGGTTTCAGATCCGGGCGCTTTTGGCCGTGGCCGGGGCACCCTTTACACTGGCAACTCGGGTCCAGGTTGGCCGTGCGCAAGCATGCGCGCATTCCATGGCGGCGCGCGAGCGGCCGGCGGTGCGCGTAACGCTTCGCTCGGTTTGCCCTGGAGCCGGCGTCGGCGGACCGTAGAGGTACCGGTTCGTCATGAAGGGGCGTGGCTCAATTGGCAGAGCACCGGTCTCCAAAACCGGCGGTTGCAGGTTCGAGTCCTGCCGCCCCTGCGCTATCAGCGTCGCGCTCGCGCCCACCCCACTGGGCGCGGGCCGAGGCCCGAGAGGAGTAACGGTGACTGACACACAGGCTGCGCCTGCGCCGTCGTCGCGACCGCGCAATACCGGTGGTGGCCTCGGCGTCCTGCTGGGCTGGTTGCCGGCACTGCTGCGGGCGTTGCAGCGGCGTACCCGGGAGACCGTGTCCGAGATGCGCAAGGTGCTGTGGCCGTCCCGGCGCGAGATGACGACCTACACCGTGGTGGTCATGATCTTCGTGGTGATCATGGTGACCGTAGTGGCGCTGCTGGACCTGGGGCTGGCCAAGCTGGTCCTCGCGGTGTTCGGCTGACCTGACAACAGCAAGCATGACCAACAGCAAGGAAGAGAGCCTGTGACCGAGTTCGACGACGACGCTGCCGGTATCGGCGGCCGGGCCGAGGAAGACTACCTGGAGTCGGCGGCGCCGACAGCGGGTGACCTTCCCGCCCTGGACGTCGAGGACCAGGTGTACGGGATCAGCGCCGAAGAGAAGTACAACCAAGCCGCCGAGGACGAGGCGGATGCAGCCTGGGCCCGGGCGGCCGCGGCGCTGTCAGGTGAGCCGGTCCATCACGAGCTGGCCGTCGAGCCGGCCGCGCCCGCCGAGGAAGCTCCGGCTGCCGAGGCCGAGCCGGTCGAGGAGGCCGAGGTCGATCCGGTCGAACAACTGCGCGAAGAACTCCGTCGCGCACCGGGCGACTGGTTCGTGGTGCACTCCTATGCCGGGTATGAGAACAAGGTCAAGACCAACCTGGAGAGCCGGATCTCCTCCCTCGACATGGAGGATTACATCTACCAGGTCGAGGTCCCGACCGAGGACGTCGTAGAGATCAAGAACGGCAAGCGCCAGCAGGTCAGCCGAAAGGTCTTCCCCGGCTACATCCTGGTTCGGATGGACCTGACCGACGACTCTTGGGGCGCGGTCCGAAACACCCCCGGGGTGACCGGCTTCGTCGGCGCCACCTCCAAGCCGTCCCCGCTGTCCATGGACGAGGTCATCAAGATCCTTGCGCCGGCCACCCAGAAGGCGGCCGCCACGGGCAAGGGTTCGGCCGGCGGCGGTGCCGAGGCCGGTGGCTCCGGCCCGGCCGAGGTGGTGGACTTCGAGATCGGTGAATCGGTGACCGTAATGGACGGCCCGTTCGCGACGCTGCCCGCCACGATCAACGAGATCGACCCGCTGCACTCCAAGCTGAAGGTGCTGGTCTCGATCTTCGGTCGGGAGACCCCGGTCGAGCTGTCCTTCGGCCAGGTCTCCAAGATCTAGCCCGCACATCCGCCCGGATCCGAACAACCCAACCAGAAGAAGAGAAGAAGAATGCCTCCGAAGAGCAAGAAGCTCACCGCGATCATCAAGCTTCAGATCCAGGCCGGTGCGGCGAACCCTGCTCCGCCGGTCGGCCCGGCACTGGGCCAGCACGGCGTCAACATCATGGAGTTCTGCAAGGCCTACAACGCCGCCACCGAGTCCCAGCGTGGCCAGGTGGTGCCGGTCGAGATCTCGGTGTTCGAGGACCGTTCATTCACCTTCGTGACGAAGACGCCGCCGGCCGCCAAGCTGCTGTTGCAGGCGGCCGGTGTGGCCAAGGGCTCGGGTGAGCCGCACAAGACGAAGGTCGCCAAGGTGAGCATGGCCCAGGTTCGCGAGATCGCCCAGACCAAGATGGAGGATCTCAACGCCAATGACCTCGATCAGGCGGCCAAGATTATCGCCGGCACCGCCCGGTCGATGGGTATCACCGTTTCTGAGTAAGGACATTCGCAGTACCCGGCGGTAATGCCGGGCTGAAGGTGCAGGCGTGGGAGGGCTTCGAGGAGTCGAAGCCCGTCGGACCACTGACGAACAGGAGCAAGTCAAATGAGCAAGCGCAGTAAGGCCTATCAGGAAGCCGCCAAGCTGGTCGAGGCCGACCGGATCTACAGCCCGCTGGAAGCGGCGAAGCTGGCCACCCAGGCGGCGCCGGCCAAGTTCGACAGCACGGTCGAGGTCGCGATGCGGCTCGGCGTTGACCCCCGCAAGGCAGACCAGATGGTGCGTGGGACGGTCAACCTGCCGCACGGCACCGGCAAGACCGCTCGGGTCATCGTCTTCGCGACCGGCGAGCAGGCTGCCGCCGCTGAGGCGGCCGGTGCCGACCGGGTCGGCAGCGACGACCTGATCGCAGAGATCACCGGTGGCTTCCTGGACTTCGACGCCGCTATCGCGACTCCGGACCAGATGGCGAAGGTTGGTCGAATCGCCCGGATCCTCGGCCCGCGCGGCCTGATGCCCAACCCCAAGACCGGCACCGTGACCCCGGATGTCGCCAAGGCGGTCACCGACATCAAGGGCGGCAAGATCACTTTCCGGGTGGACAAGCAGTCCAACCTGCACCTGGTGATCGGCAAGGTGTCTTTTCCCGCCGAGAAGCTGGTGGAGAACTACGGCGCGGCGCTGGACGAGGTGCTGCGGGCCAAGCCGGCCGCGGCCAAGGGCCGTTACCTGCGCAAGGTGACCTTCTCGACCACGATGGGCCCGGGCATCCCGGTGGACGTCAACCGCACCCGCAACCTGCTGGAAGAGACCACGACGGCCTGAGGCCGTTCGGCCTACGTGCGGTACGCCGCAGTCGCGCGCCCACCCGGTCACACTGGATACGCTGCTTTTCAGCTACCCGGTGCGTCCCCCCGATGTGGGCGCGCGGCCACGGCGAACCGTCACGTTCGATCAGAGGCGCTGGTTGCCGTCGGTGATACATCGATGGCTGACATTCCTTCGCGATCGGCTGCTAGTTCGCCGATCGGCCATATTTCTTCGATGGATTTCGCCCTTCGCCGGGTTTGTCCTCTGCCGGTATCAGAATGGGTTGGCAAATCTCCTTGATCTAGAACATGCTCTGGAACAGCCAGTCCTTAGGCTCGGACGGGAGGAAAGCAGACCCGTTCGTCAGTGGTGGAGTCTGCGGAATCAGGTGTGGCGGTCATGATCAACGCCGAGGCGGAACAAGGCACCTTGGTCAGCCGAGCCGGCGAGGTCTTCGAGCGTTACCGGCAGGGCGAGCAGGAGGCGATGGCCGAACTGGTCGCGTTGCTCACGCCGATCCTGTGGCACACCGTGCGCGCCCAGCGCCTGGACCGGGAATCGACCGAGGATGTCCTCCAGACCACCTGGCTAGCCCTGGTCGGTCATGCCGAGTCGATCACCGACAGCCGAGCCGTTTTGCAATGGCTGCTGGTGGCCGCCCGGCGCGAAGCTTGGCGGTTGCTGCGCGGTCAGGCGCGGCAGGTGCCCTACGAGATCGAGGAAGATGCGGTGACCAGTCCGGATTCCGAACTGCCGGAGAACCTGGCACTGCGCAGCGCCGACAACAAGGTCCTCTGGTCGCATATCGCCCAGTTGCCGGACCGCTGCCGCGAGCTGCTCCGGGTCATCGCATTCGCTGATCGTCCCGACTATGCCGAGTTGGCCCGGGCGCTGCGGATGCCGATCGGCAGCATCGGCCCCACCCGTGGCCGTTGCTTGGCGAAACTACGTAGCTGCCTGGCCACTGATGCTCGATGGGAGCTTCGATGAACATCTCCGAGATTCCGGCGTGGGAATCGCTGGCCGCTGAGCCGTTGGACGACGTGGATGCGCGCATTCTCAGTCAGGTCGGGCGGCTCTACGATGGTCTCGATCCGGTTCCGACCGATCTGGTGGACCGGCTGCAGTTCGCCATCACGCTGGATGCCCTGCACGTCGAGATCGCCAAGTTGCAGCTGGCGAGCAGCAGCGAGCTGGCCATGCGCGGAGCCGAGCAGGTCAACGCGGTGAAGACGATGACCTTCTCCAGCGAGAGCGTCACCACCATGGTCACCATCAGCTCGGACGGGCCGGACCGGGTCCGCATCGACGGCTGGGCCGCACCCGGCGCGAATGCTTCGGTGGAGCTTCATCAGGGCAGTATGACTCGTGAGGTGACCGCCGATCCGGACGGCAGGTTCGTCTTCGATGACGTGGCACACGGGCTGACCAGGTTCGTGATCCGAGCAGCCGATGTGTCCGCGCACCCGCCGGTAGCGACGCCCGCGGTGGAGATCTAGCCGACCCGACCTCGCCGCGGAAGTTTTAGCCGGTATATCCCTTCGCGTGATTGGATGAGGTCCGATGAGCTCCCAGGATGAGTCAGCTAACCCAAGACCGACCGGTTCGCGGCGCAGGGAGCCGAGCCTCAACCCGCCGCCCTACATTCTCAACCAACACGGCGCCCGGGTGCTTGACCCAACCACCGCGGTCCGGGCACCCCAGCAGCCTGCGGTGCGGCCTACCGTCTACGTCGGCTCCCAGCTGCTGGTTCGCGATGCGGACGTGCCGGCCGTACGCGGACCGCTGACCAAGGCGGCCGCTTCGCTGGGGCTAGACGCGACGTTTGTACCGCTCGACCCGCAACTGCTCGCGGTGGCCGAGCGGCACGGCCTGCGCGAGTTGGCTAATCGGACGCTGGCCAGCCGGGTGGTGCTCAGCCCGAACACCGGCGCCCCGGCTACGCCGCCGGATGCTTGGGGGGTGTTGCAGACCTTCCGCGCGATCCTGGCCGAGAATGACCCTCGGTCGCACGCGGTGACCCTCGAGCACCTGATGACCAGCAGCATCGGTCAGATCGGCGGCAACCCCTTCATGCAAGGCGGTCCGTTCATGGAGGGTGGCCCCTTCATGGAGGGCGGTCCGTTCATGGAGGGTGGCCCGTTCATGCAGGGCGGCCGGGTGACGGCGCAGTACGGCATGCCGGGCACCGGCGGCCGGGCACCGGTCAAGTGGCTGGGCGCCGACCCGAACCGGTGCGCCGACCCGCAGATGGCCAGCCGGCGGCCGGTGGTCGCGATCCTGGACACCGGTGCGGGTAAGCACTACTGGCTGCCGGACGGGATCGTCGACCGGTCGCCGACGGTGGCCGGGCTTCCGCTCGGCTTGACCGATCCGGCCACCAATCCCGAGTTCAGCGGGGCGTTGAACAGTCCGCTCGAGGGCACCCTGGACTCCGACTCCGGCCATGGCACCTTCATCGCCGGCATCGTCCGGCAGTTGTGCCCGGACGCCAACATCCTGGCGGTCCGGGTGATGTACAGCGATGGCATCGTCGGTGAGAGCGACCTGCTGCGGGCGGTGAACCGGCTGGTGTTCCGGCAGGAATTGGCGCTGCTGCAGGGACAGCCGGAGCTGCTGGTGGACGTGGTGTCGATGTCATTGGGCTACTACCACGAATCCCCGTCCGACGTGGCGTTCGACCAGTTATTGCTGGCGCCGCTGCAAGAACTCGGCCGGCGAGGTGTCGCGGTGGTGGCCTCGGCCGGCAACGACTCGACGTCCCGGCACATGTACCCGGCCGGCTTCGCGCCCAACAAGCAAGGTCCGGTGTTCGAGCCCAGCCCGGATACCGTCCCGGTGACCAGCGTCGGCGCCCTCAACCCGGACGGGCAGACCATCGCGCTGTTCAGCAACGCGGGGGACTGGGTCAGCTGCCACCGGGTAGGGGCCGCGGTGGTGAGCACCATGCCGACGACCTTCAACGGTTCGTTGCAGCCGCTGGCTGAGCTGTTCGTCCCGGGTGACGGTCATCGCGCGTCGCTGGACATGGACAACTTCTACGGGGGTTTCGCCACCTGGAGTGGCACCTCGTTCGCTGCTCCGGTACTGGCCGGCGAGCTGGCCCAGCGGTTGATCAACTCGCACCGGCTCGACTCGATGGATGTCGCGGACGCGGTCGGCCGGGGCTGGGCCGCGCTCAGCTCGCTGATCGGGCTTGATCGACCTACGGCCACATGATCAGCTAACTGCGTGGCGGTACTCGCAAAGGAGCAGGCGGTCGACAAGGCGCTGCGACTGCACCGGTTGGGCGTGGCCGAGAATCATGCCGGCCGACCCGCCCGGGCGCTGCCGCTGCTGCGCGCCGCGGTGGACGCGCTGGCTGACGGCGAGCCGCCGATAGACGACCGGCTGGCGGCTCGGATCTGGATCAGTATCGCCACCAGCGAATCGGAACTCGGCGGGCTGGCCCGGGGCTTGGCCGCGCTCGAGGAGGCCCACCGGTTCGTTGCGACGGCCGGTGACCCGGGGCTGCAGGCGCTCTATGACAACCAGCTCGGGTTCATGCTGGTGCGCGGTGGCCGGGTGCCCGAAGGGCTGCGGTATCTGGATGCCGCGGTGGCGCTGATCGAGCATGCCGAGCCCACCATCCAGTACTCGATCATGCTCAACCGCGGGGTTACCCACCTGTTCCAGGGCCAACTGCGAAGCGCGCGTGCGGACCTGACCAGCGCGATCACCACCGCGCGTGAACACGGCATGCGCACCGCGGAGGTCAAGGCCCGGCACAACCTGGGTTACCTGGAATTCCTTGCCGGCAACCTGGCCTCCGCGCTTCAAATCATGGACGGGGTACTGGAAAACGATGCCGACGTCTCACCGGCGGTGATCCTGCTGGATCGGGCCCGGGTGATGATCGAGGCCGGCCTGCACCGGGACGCCGACGAGGCGCTACGCGAGGCCGGCGAGTTGTTCCGGGCCGCCAGGCTGTTCAAAGACGTCGGCGACGTCGAGCTGGCGCGTGCCGAATGTGCTTTGTTGGACGGCCAAATCGCTGCCGCCCGACGGCTGGCCGGCAAGGCGCGCAGCCGGTTCCGGCGCCGTGGCAACGATCGCTGGCGACGCGACGCTGAGCTGTTGCTGCTGCATGCGGATCTGGCGGCCGGCCGGCCGGGAGCGCGGCTGGCGCCGGTCGCGCTGCGGCTGGCCACCGAGTTCCGCGCCGAGTCGCTGGACACCCAGGCGCGCACCGCGCAGCTGATCGCCGCCGAGGCGATGCTGCGGGCTGGGCGGGTGCGGGAGGCCGGCGAGGTCGCCTCCGCGGGCGGTGTCATCCGGGCCGGTGATTCGATTTCAGCCCGGTTGCATACCCGACTGGTACGCGGCCGGCTGTACTCGGCGACCGGTGATCGAGCCGCGGCGCGCCGGGAGATCCGCACCGGCCTGAATGAGCTGGCTCGGCACCAGGCACGGTTCGGCAGCATCGACGTGCAGACCGCCGGTGCGGTGCACGGCCGGGCGCTGGCCGAACTGCACGTGTCGCTGGCGTTGGCCGAAGGCAAGCCGCGCGGCGTGCTGGCCGCGGTCGAGTCGGGACGCGCGGCATCGAACCGAGTCCAGCCGGTGGTGGCGCCGCCCGACGCCAGGGTTGCCGACAAGCTGGCCGAACTGCGCCAGCTCACCGAAGAGCTGCGGCAGCGCTCGTCCGACCCGTCCGCGGTGGCCGCGGTGCAGGGGCTGCGCCGACGGATCGCTGATATCCAGCAGGTACTGCGCTCGCAATCCTGGCACTGGCAGGGCTCCGGCCAAGCCGAACGGGCCGCCAGCGTGGACGAAATCCTGGCCGGCTTGGCCGCGGCCGGCGCGATCGGGGTCACCTACCTCA
Source organism: Jatrophihabitans sp. (assembly GCA_035248685.1). GTDB lineage: Bacteria > Actinomycetota > Actinomycetes > Mycobacteriales > Jatrophihabitantaceae > Jatrophihabitans_A. Next base: position 16,579 of record DATFHF010000060.1, on the reverse strand, counting down.
CCTCCAACGCCGAACTGCATGCGCTGGTGGCCGCCGGCAGCCGGTTGCGGACGGTTCCGCTCGGACCGGCCGCGCCGGTGTTCGAACTGGTCCGCCGGATCCGGGCGGATCTGGACATGATCGCGCGTGGCAACCTATTGGCGGCGATCGCGGACGCGGTGCGAAGCAGCCTGGCAAGCTCGCTGCTGAGCCTGGATCGGGCGCTGGTCAGCCCGCTGGATCTGCCGTCGGACCGGCTGGTGCTGTCACCGACCGGGCAGCTGGCGGCGCTGCCGTGGGGGCTGCTGCCTTCGCTGCGCGGCCGTCCGGTCGTGGCAGTGCCCTCGAGCACCGCCTGGTTGCGGGCGTCCACCAGCCCGAGCCGGCCCGGTGGACGGGTGATAGCGGTGGCCGGACCCGGACTTGCCCACGCCGACGCGGAGGCCAAGTTGGTGGCGCAGAGCTGGGACGCCGGCGACTACCTGGTCGGGCCGGCGGCCGATCAGGCGGCGGTGAAGGCGGCGCTGGCCGAGGCCAGCGTGCTGCACCTGGCCGCACACGGCACGCACCAGCCGGAGAACCCGTTGTTTTCCTCGATCCGGCTCGCCGATGGGCCGATGTTCGCCTATGAACTCGACGAGTCGACCAGGCCGGCCGAGCACGTGGTACTGGCCGCCTGCGAGCTCGGGCAGGCCACCATCCGCCCCGGCGACGAGGCATTGGGCCTGACCAGCGTGCTGCTACACCTGGGCACCCGCAGCGTGATCTCCGGTGTGGCGAAGGTGCATGACGAGGTCGCGGCCACCGTCATGGTCGGTTACCACCAGGCGCTGTCCCGGGGTGTTGACTCGGCGCAGGCGCTGGCTGATGCCTGCGCGCTGAGCGGTGCCATGCCGGCGCCGTTCGTCTGCTTCGGCTCGTCCTGGCGGACCGGCTGAGCGGTGGCCGACCCGCCCCGATTTGGTGCCGAGCGCGGACGGCCCGTACAGTCGAAGCCGATCCACCCGTAGACCGCTGGTCGTCGCATGCGCGCATGCGACCGAAGAGTTCCGACAATGCCGGAGCGGCCCGCGCAGGGATGGCCGGTAAGCGTCGATTTCTCACGCCCCGTGCGCCCTGCGCCGGGGCGTTTCTGCTGTCTCGGGACGGTAGTCGTGCCCAGCGGGACGGGACGTGTAGGGACGAGAGGTAGGAGAGGAGGGACATGCCGAACAAGGAGAAGCTTGCCGCGGTCGCCGAGATCGTCGAGCACTTCAACTCCTCCGCCGCGACAGTGATCACCGAGTACCGGGGCTTGACGGTCAAGCAGGTGAGCCAGTTGCGCCGGACGCTGGGGCGCGACACGACGTATGCGGTCGTGAAGAACACCCTGACCAAGCGGGCGGCGGCTCAGGCCGGTGTTGCGCTGGACGACAGCCTGCTGATCGGGCCGACCGCGATCGCGTTCGTCAAGGGCGACCCGGTGGTTGCGGCCAAGGGGCTGCGCGATTTCGCCCGGACCAACCCGATGCTGGTCATCAAGGGCGGCGTCATGGAGGGCAAGGCACTCAGCGCCGCCGAAGTCGGCCGGATCGCCGACCTCGACTCGCGTGAGGTGCTGCTGGCCAAGGTGGCCGGCGTGCTCAAGGCGTTGCCCACCCGCGCGGCCGGGCTGTTCCAGGCCCCGCTGTCGCAGATGGCCCGGCTGGCCCAGGCGCTTGCCGACAAGCAGGCGGAAGGGTCGCCGGCTGCTGCCGGCGATGCGGACGCCAGCGAGGCCGGTGCCGGCGACGCTGCTGCCAGCCAAGGATCGGCCGCGGCCGAAGAGGTTTCAGAAAGCCCCGCCGAGCCGGCGGAGTAGTTACACCCATCCCAGCCGGCTACCCCGGCGATACAGAAAGGACGCCACATCATGGCGAAGCTCAGCACCGCCGAGCTCATCGACGCGTTCAAGGAGCTCACCCTGATCGAGCTCTCGGAGTTCGTGAAGCAGTTCGAGGAAACCTTCGACGTCACTGCGGCCGCCCCGGTCGCCGTCGCCGCGGCCGGCCCGACCGGTGCCGCGCCGGTGGAAGCCGAGCCGGAGCAGGACGAGTTCGACGTCATCCTGGAAGCGGCCGGTGAGAAGAAGATCCAGGTCATCAAGGAGGTGCGCACCCTGACCAGCCTCGGCCTGAAGGAGGCCAAGGACCTGGTGGACGGCGCTCCCAAGCCGGTTCTGGAGAAGGTCAACAAGGAAGCCGCCGACAAGGCCAAGGCCGCCCTTGAGGGTGCCGGCGCCACGGTGACCGTCAAGTAGTTCCAGCTAGGTCAGGGGCCGGTCCGCGATCCGCGGACCGGCCCCTGACGCGCTATCGGTTCCTTGATGCGCTGCCGGTCAGGCCTCCGGAACGCCGGGTTCGGTCGCCCGGTCGGCCGCGCCCCGGGTGATCAGCTCCGCCTCGGTGACCGCGAGCAGATCGGCCAGGGTATGCCCGTCCCGGGGCTTGGCCGCGACCGCCACCTGGGCGGCGATGCCATCCCGGCGCAGCACCGCCCGCATCCGTCCGGCCATCGCATCGGCATTGGGACCGGGGCAATCGGTCAACAGGATGGCCACCCCGGAGTCGCCGGCTGCACCGACCGCGTCGCAGCCGGCCTTGATCTGCGCGAGGTAGCTGACCGCGGCCGGATCGGTGGTCTCGATTCGCATAATGGCGCTGACCGCACAGGCCCGGACAACTTCCTGGGCAACCGTCAGCCAGGCCTGTTCCCGCATCGGGGTGAGCGCCGGATCTTCCAATGCGCGCAGGTCGGATCGCACCGTGTAGCGCTGCAATGCCAGCGTCACCGGCAAGGTCAGCCAGGCCAGCGGATGCAGTTGCGAATTCAGCAACAGCACCTCCACCAGGCCGATGGACACCGTGCTGAATTCGATTCGATGCGCGTCCCACTTCAGGAATTGCCGCCAACCGTCGCGGTTGCCGGTCGCGCATTGCGCCACCATCACCGACGCCACTCCGACGGCCATATAGCTGAGCGCGGCCAGCAACCACGGCAGTCGATATTCGAGGGAAAGGCCGGCACAGAACTGCGCCGCACCGGCAGCCAGAATCGCGCCGCCGGTGCTGTAGACGAATCGATACAGCGGCGCGCGACCGGACATGTTCCGAGCCGGCCATTCAGCAATGGCGCCGACGGTAATTACCACGGCGGCCAGTGCCAGCGGTAACGTCATCGCGGCCGCGAAGCCCCAAACCGCCAGAAAGTTTCGGTAGTGGTCGGTGCGGGCATTTTCCCATAACGCGCGCCGAGCGCGTTCCCAGCTGTAGGTTAGGGCCGAGTAGGTGATACTGAGCGACGCCAACAACACGGCGGCGAGTAACGCGGTTCTGGATATTTCCGAATTCGTCAATGCCGGGACGACTATTGCGGAAGTATCAACAGCCAGCACCAACACAACCGCGGATCGGGGTATGCGCCAGATCGACCAGGATGTCACTGGAATGCTTGCCAACGAATCCCCTATTCCAGAACCGATGCAGGTGCAAGACGTGGCCAGGGAGGAGGTATCGACAATGCTGAACCACGAGTGGGCCTAAGCCGTCGCACCGCGTCCGCTTAGCGCCAGACTGTACCTAAACGGATTTGCGGTGTCATCACTTGCTGAGCATCGTCGGGGCAGGTCTCCTCTCCGAATCGGAGGCCTGCACCCCATGCTGCCCGCGGCTCAAGCCCGGCTGACCACGCGCGGTAACCGGAAATCGGCGGACCGGTACCGTCCGGTAACCGATGGCTGAATCGGTCGTTGATCCCGGCGGATGCCGGCGTTCGTCCGTACGCCGGCTGAACTCTCGGTTGCCGAGCCAGGCGCCGAGGGGAGGAGCCGGGATGGGTGTCGAAGTGACCGTCGAAGGCCTGACCAAGACCTTCGGTAAGCAGGTCATTTGGGGCGATGTCACCCTAACCCTTCCCCCGGGCGAGATCAGCGTCATGCTCGGCCCGTCCGGCACCGGCAAGTCGGTGTTCTTGAAGACGCTGGTCGGCCTGCTGAAGCCCGATCGCGGCTCGATCTTCATCAAGAACGTCAACCTGGCCCGATGCAGTGAGCATCAGCTCTACGAAACCCGCAAGCTGTTCGGCGTGCTGTTCCAGGACGGTGCGCTGTTCGGATCGATGAACCTGTACGACAACATCGCCTTTCCGCTACGTGAGCACACCCGCAAGAGCGAGTCAGAAATCCGGCAGATCGTCTCGGAGAAGCTGGAGATGGTCGGGCTGACCGGCACCGAGAAGAAGCTGCCGGGTGAGATCTCCGGCGGCATGCGGAAGCGGGCCGGCCTGGCCCGGGCCCTGGTACTCAATCCCGAGATCATCTTGTTCGACGAACCGGACTCCGGCCTCGATCCGGTGCGGGTCGCCTACCTGAACCAGCTGATCGTGGATTTGAACGCCCAGACCGACTCGACCTTCCTGATCGTCACCCACGACATCGGCACTGCCCGGACGGTTCCGGACAACCTCGGTCTGCTGTTCCGCCGGGAACTGGTCATGTTCGGCCCTCGCGAGGTGCTGCTCACCTCCGAGGAACCGGTCGTCAAACAGTTCTTGAACGGACGGCGGGAAGGGCCCATCGGCATGTCGGAGGAGAAGGACGCCGGCCAGGTAGCCGCGGAGTTGGCGGCAATGACCGACGACGGGCCGCCGGCCGAGGGAACCGGGCCGAAGGGTGCGGTCGGCAGCGGGGTGCCGCCGCAATTGCAACCCTCACCGGGCCTGCCGGAGCGCCGGGCCGCGATGCGCCGCCACCAGCGGGTGCTCCAGCTGCTGCACACGCTGCCGCCGCGGGCGCAAGAGGCCGTTCGGCAATCGTTGGAGCAGGACGGTGGCCGACCTTCAGTTGAACTCGACGGGGCGGCGCAGTGACCTCGCTGTCGGTGACCCGCGGCATCAGCCAGGCCGGCCGGCTGTTCGCACTGTTCCTGGACGTGGTGCGGCTGACCTTCAAGCGGCCGTTCCAGGCCCGGGAGTTCGTCCAGCAGGCCTGGTTCATCGCCAGCGTGACGATCTTGCCGACCTCGCTGGTGGCCATCCCGTTCGGTGCCGTGATCGCGCTTCAGCTGGGCTCATTGACCCGCCAGCTAGGCGCGCAATCCTTCACCGGGGCGGCCTCGGTGCTGGCGGTGATCCGGGAGGCCAGCCCCATCGTGTGTGCGTTGCTGATCGCCGGGGCCGGTGGCTCGGCGATCTGCGCGGATCTCGGCAGCCGCAAGATCCGCGACGAGATCGATGCCATGGAGGTGCTCGGCATCTCGCCGGTACAGCGGCTGGTGGTACCGCGGGTGCTGGCTTGCATGCTGGTGGCGGCCGCGCTCAACGGGCTGGTCAGCGTGGTTGGGGTGGCCGGCGGCTACTTCTTCAACGTGGTGCTTCAGGGCGGCACCCCCGGTGCCTACCTGGCCAGCTTTTCCGCCCTTGCCCAGCTGCCCGACCTGTACGCGGGAGAGCTGAAGGCAGTCATCTTCGGACTGATCGCCGCGGTGGTGGCGTCCCACAAGGGGCTGAATGCCGGCGGCGGTCCGAAGGGTGTCGGCGACGCGGTTAACCAGTCGGTGGTGATCACCTTCCTGTTGCTGTTCTTCGTCAACTTCGTCCTGACGGCCGTGTACTTCCAGGTCGTCCCGCCGAAGGGCTCCTGAGCCGGATGTCCTTCACGAGTGTGCGCAGGCAGGCCGGCCGATCGGTGGCCGCGCTGGACGACCTCGGCGAACAGCTGGCGTTCTACGTCAAGGCGCTGGCCTGGACGCCGCGGACCGTCCGGCGCTACAAGAAGGAGGTGCTCCGGCTGCTGGCCGAGGTGACCTTCGGTACCGGAGCGCTGGCGGTGATCGGTGGCACGGTCGGGGTAATCGCCTTCCTGTCCTTCTTCACCGGTACCGAAGTCGGCCTGCAGGGTTACGCGGCGCTCAACCAGTTGGGCACCGGGGCGTTTACCGGTTTCATCTCGGCCTATTTCAACACCCGGGAGATCGCCCCGCTGGTGGCCGGGCTGGCGCTGTCGGCCACCGTCGGTTGCGGTTTCACCGCGCAACTCGGGGCGATGCGGATCTCGGAGGAGATCGATGCCCTCGAGGTGATGGCGGTGCCCTCGTTGCCGTTCCTGGTAACCGCCCGGCTGATCGCCGGCTTCATCGCGGTGATCCCGCTGTACGTGATCGGCCTGCTCTGCTCGTACCTGTCCACTCGAACCATCGCCACCGCCTATTACGGGCAGTCCACCGGCACCTACGACCACTATTTCCGGCTGTTCCTGCCGCCCACCGACGTGCTCTGGTCGTTCTTCAAGGTGCTGGTCTTCGCGGTGGTGATCGTGATGACCCATTGCTACTACGGCTATACCGCCAAGGGCGGGCCGGCGGGTGTCGGAGTAGCCGTCGGACGAGCGGTGCGTACCGCGATAGTGGCCATCAACGTGGTGGACTTCTTCCTGTCGCTGGCCATCTGGGGCGCCACCACCACCGTCCGGATCGCGGGCTGACCGGCGATGGCTGACTCGATGTTGCGCAAGCTGCGGATCCGGGCGTACGGCCTGGTCTTTCTGGCGGTGCTCGCCGGCCTGGTGAGCCTGTCGGTGGCTGCCTACCAGCAGGTGTTCAGCAAGGTCACCATGGTCACGTTGGATACCGACCACACCGGTGCCCAACTGATCCCGGAATCCGACGTCAAGCTGCGCGGCATCGTGGTCGGCAGCGTCCGGTCCATCTCGACGTACAACCTGCCGGCCGTCGACGGTCAACAACCGGAAACCCGGGCCCGGGTGCGGCTGGCATTGAACCCGACCCGGGCCAAGCTGATCCCCGCCGGAGTCACCGCACTGCTGCTGCCCAAGACGCTGTTCGGCGAGCGGTATGTGGCCCTTCAGGTGCCGGATGGGCTGAGCGGACCGGCCGCCGCACCGATCAAGGCCGGCGCCACCATCACCAGCGGCAAGGACGCCATCGAGATCGAGCGAGTGCTCGACGACCTGTACCCGGTGCTGCTCGCCCTGCACCCGGAGGATCTGAAGGTGACCCTGACCGCGTTGGCCACCGCGTTGCAGGGCCGCGGAAAGCAGCTGGGCGACAACCTGGCTGCCCTGAACAGCTATCTGACCAAATTCGACCCCAAGGTGCCGAAGCTGGTGGATGACCTGGACAAGCTCGGCAAGGTCGCCCAGCTCTACAACGACGCGGCCCCCGACCTGCTGGCCAGCCTGGATAATCTTCAGACCACCTCGCGGACGATCAGCCGGCGGCCGCAGGCGCTGGATCAGTTGCTCGGTTCGGCCACCGCCACCAGCGATGAGCTGGACAAGTTCCTCACCGCCAACGGCGATTACCTCATCGAGGTCTCGGCGTCCTCGGCGCAGATCCTCCAGCTGCTCGCCGAGTACTCGCCGGAGTACCCCTGCCTGGCCCAGGGCTTGGCCGGCCTGGAACCGCGGTTGGAGCAGGCCTTCGGCGGTGGCCAGCCTGGGCTGCATATCACCCTGGAGCTGATCAAGAGCCAGGGCAAGTACGTGCCAGGCAACGAACCGAAGTACATCACCGCACCGGGGCAGTTGGGCCCGCACTGCTATGGCCTGCCCGGTCCGCAAGTGCCGTTCCCCGGCCTGCAGATCCCGCCGTCGGAGTCGGACGGCGCCGCCTACAACCCGCCGGAGTCACTGCCTACCGCCGACCGGGCGGCCTACGACCGGACCGGTGTCGGCAGCCCGGCCGAGACCAGGCTGATCGACGCGCTGATCTCCGGCCAGTACGGCAACGACCCGGCCAAGGTGCCTGCCATCGCCACCCTGCTGGCCGGTCCGATCCTGCGCGGCAGCGAGGTGCGGGTCGGATGAGCGAGCAAAAAGGACGCGATCTTCATAACCGCCGGTTGTCATGGCGACCAGAACTTATGAAGATCGGCTGTCTTCGTGCGAAGGCCCAGGTGAGCCCATGAGAGGCATGCTCAGCCCGCTGATCAAGCTCATTGCCTTCCTCCTGGTTACCGCAATGGCGACCTACGTGCTGGCTGCCACCATCAGCAACGCCGGCTTCGGCCGGACGGTCAGCTACCACGGCCTGTTCCGGGATGCGACCGGCCTGCTGGTCGGTGACGACGTCCGGGTGTCCGGGGTACGGGTCGGCACCATCAAGTCCATCAAGCTGGTCCGGGAGCCGGGCACGCCCGATCCGGCAACCGCGCCGTTCGTGGCCGACGTCACCTTCAGCGTGTCGGTGGACCGGCCGCTGACGACCTGGTCGGTGGCCAAGCTCAGGTTCCGCAACCTGGTCGGGCAGCGTTATCTGGCGGTGGAACAGGGCAGCGAGGTCCCCGGCGTCCCGGAGGCCCCGCTGAAGCCGAAGGCCACCCTGCCGCTGAGCCAGACTCAGGACGCGCTGGACCTATCGACCCTGTTCGCGGGCTTCAAACCGCTGTTCAGCGGGCTGGACCCGTCCGAGATAAACGACCTGTCGATGGAGATCATCCAGACCCTGCAAGGCGAAGGTGGCACGGTCGACAATCTGCTGGCGCAAACCGCGGAATTGACGTCGGCGATCGCGGACAAGGACAAGGTAATCGGCGACCTGATCGACAACCTGTCCGCGGTGCTGGACACGCTGGGCCGGCGCGATACCGAGCTTTCGGACCTGATCGTGCAGTTGCAGCGGTTCGTGTCCGGCCTGGCCGGTGATCGGGTGACGATCGGGGAGTCCATCACCGGCATCAACCAGCTGACCTCGGCGACGGCCGGTCTGCTGGACAAGTCCCGGCCACAGCTCAAGCAGGACGTCGAGGATCTGACCGGATTGGCCAAGAACCTCAACGCCGGCCGCTCGACCATCGACGGCGTCCTCCAGCGGCTGCCCGACAAGGTCGCCGCGCTTACCAGGACGGCGACCTACGGGTCCTGGTTCAACTTCTTCGTCTGCTCCCTCGGCGGGACGGTGACGCTGCCCGGCGGCGCCAAGCTCACCCCGAGCGTGTCCTTTCCACCTGCGAGGTGTGGCTGATGGCCACTGTGAAGCGGGCACCGCGCGGGCGCTCCTTCGCCTCCCGCAATCCGACCACTATCGGCGCCATCGGGCTGGTCATCATCGCGGTGCTGCTGTGGGCCGCCTTCAACGCCGCGAAGCTGCCGATCATCGGCGGCGGCACGCAGTACGCGGCCATCTTCAGCGAAGCTTCCGGGCTGGTGCCCGATGACGAGGTCCGGATCGCCGGGGTCAAGGTGGGCACCGTGACCGGGGTTCGACTGGACGGTGCCGACGGCCGGGACGTCAAGGTGAGCTTCCGGGTCAAGCATGCCTTCATCGGCGACCAGACCCAGGCCATCATCAAGATCAAGACAGTGCTGGGCCGCAAGTACCTCGAACTGGACTCGGCGGGGACCGGTCGGCAGCAGCCCGGTTCGGTGATCCCGCTCAGCCGAACGCTGACCCCCTTCGACGTCTACCCGGCGTTCTCCGATCTGACCAAGACCTTGGGTGCCATCGACACCACCACCCTGGGCAAATCGTTGGAGACCATCGCCCAGACCTTCAAGGACACCCCGACTTCGGTGAGCAGCACCCTGGACGGGCTGTCCCGGCTGTCGGAGACGATTTCCTCCCGCGACCAGGCGTTGCGCACGCTGCTGGCCCGGGCCAACTCGGTTACCGGTGTGCTGGCCGACCAGGACGCCCGAATCAGCAAGTTGATCACCGACGGCAACCTGCTACTGGAGGAGTTGAACCAGCGTCGGGACGCGATCCGGACGCTATTCGTCAACACCTCCTCGCTGTCGTTGCAGATCTCCGGCCTGGTCAGCGACAACCAAAAGACGCTCAAGCCCGCGCTGGATGAGCTCAACGGGGTGCTGACCGTCCTGGAGAAAAACCTGGACAACATCGACCGCGGATTGGCCTTGCTCGCCCCGTTCTACCGGGTGTTCACCAACACCCTGGGCAACGGCCGGTGGTTCGACACCTACATCCAGAACCTGTCGGCTGCCGGGGTGTTCGGCACTCTTACCGGGGTGGGTGACTGATGCTGCCGGCCGCCTTGCCCAAGCGGGTCTCCCAATTAACCGTGGTTGCCATCCTGCTCGCGGTGCTGGTGGGCGCCATCGTGTTGCTGTTGCTGCCCAAACCCACCAAGACGGTGACCGCCCGGTTCGAGCGGGCGGTCGGGCTGTACCCGGGTTCTTCGGTCCGGCTGCACGGCGTCGCGATCGGCACCATCAGCAAGGTCAAGCCGGACGGGGACGGCGTGCTGGTCACCATGCACTACGACCGTGCCATCAAGCTGCCCGATTATCCGGCTGACGCGAAGGTGGTCCGGGCCGCCATCATCCCGCCCTCGCTGGTATCCGACCGCTACGTCCAACTGCTGGACATGGCCTCCTGCGATTCGCGCTGTCCGCCGCTGCCCGACCACGCGCTGATCGGGATGAACCAGACCGCCTCGCCAATCGAGCTCGACGACATCTACGCCGCGCTGGACAAGCTCAACACGGCGCTCGGACCGCAAGGTGCCGACTCGACCTCGCTGAGTGCCAACGGGCCGCTGTCGGACCTGATCTCGGTCGGCGCGGCCAACCTCAAGGGCAACGGCGACGCGCTCGGCAACACCGTCGACAACCTGTCCCAGGCGGTCCGGACGCTGGCCAACGGCCGGGCGGATCTGTTCGGGACGGTCAAGAACCTCCAGGTCTTCACCGACGCCCTGGTGGCCAACGACGCCCAGGTGCGCAAGCTCAACGACGAGCTGGACCAGGTCACCTCCGCGCTGGCCGACGAACGAGGTTCGCTCGGCGCGGCGCTGCACAACCTGACCCGCGCGCTGAGCGACATTGCCGGTTTTATAAAGGCGAACGGCGACAGCATCCACACCGACGTGGTCGGATTGAAGACCGTCACCGGCGTGCTGGACAAGCAGAAGGCCGCCTTGAACGAGATCCTGGCGGTTGCCCCGGTGGCATTGTCGGACCTCAACCACACTTACAACTCGGTCTCCGGCACCCTGGACAGCCGCGACAATCTCGGCGGCACCCAGAATCCGCTGGATCCGGCGGTGATCTGTTCGGCGCTGGTGGCCACCGGCAACCTGCCGGCAGCCGGCACCATCACCCAGACCTGCCAGGCGATTGCCAAGGTGCTCGGTGGCCTGCCACCGCTGGGTGGAACCGGCGGTGGCCTGCCCGGCCTACCCAGCCTGCCGTCGTTGGGCGGCACCGGATGAGGCGGGGCCCGAGCCGGCTCCGGTCGCTGGCGGTCGCGCTGGCCGGCTGCCTGGCGCTGACCGGCTGCGGTTTCCACGGCCTGTACTCCGCACCACTGCCCGGCGGCGCCGACCTGGGCAGCCATCCGTACCACGTCCTGATCGACTTCTCCGACGTGCTGGATCTCGTACCGCAGTCGGCGGTGAAGGTCAACGACGTGTCGGTCGGCCGGGTCGAGTCGGTCCGGCTGGTCGGCTGGAACGCCGAGGTGAAGGTCGCGATCAACGGTGACGTCCGGCTGCCGGCCAACGCCTACGCCCGGATCCGGCAGACCTCGCTGCTCGGCGAGAAGTTCGTGTCGCTGTCCTACCCGACGGACGGCGAAGTGGCCGAGGAGACCTCGCTGGCCCAGGCGCCGCATCCCGGCTATGCCTACCCGCACATCGGCATCGGCCGGACCGGTGCGACGCCGGAGATCGAGGAGGTGCTCGGCGCGCTGTCATTGCTGCTCAACGGGGGCGGCCTCGAACAGATCAAGACGATCACCCACGAGCTGGACCAGGCGCTGTCCGGGCACACCGCCGACGTGCGGAGCCTGCTGAGCCAAACCAGCCAGCTGACCACCAGCCTGAACACCCAGAAGTCCCGGGTGCTGACCGCGATCGACAGCTTGGACGACCTGGCACGCACGCTGAACCGGCAGAAGCAGGTGCTGGCCGGCGCACTGGACACCATGCCGCAAGCCATCAAGGTGCTCGCCGACGAAAAGAGCCAGTTCGTCACCCTGTTGAACAGCCTGGATCGATTGAGCACGGTCGCGGTCCAGGTGGTCAACGGCGCCACCGACAACTTCGTCGCCGCGCTCAAAAGCCTGGATCCGGTGATGACCCAGCTGACCAAGGCCGGCGACGCGCTGCCGAAGTCACTGGAGTTGCTGGCCACCTATCCGTTCCCCAAGACCTCGGTGAACGGGGTCCGTGGCGACTACACCAACCTCTACATCAGCGCCGACCTGAACCTGAGCGACCTGCTGGACAACCTGCTCACGCCGCTACCGGTGGGCACCTCGGCAGTCCCCAAGGTCAAGGACGCCGGCGCGGCGCCGCTCACCGGACTAGGGGGCTGAGCCGATGATCTCCCGATCCACCAAGATTCAGCTGCTCGCCTTCCTGACCCTGTCGCTGCTCGGCATCAGCTACGTCGGGTTCAACTACGTCGGCTTGGGAGCCGTCCTGTTCGGTCCAGGCGGCTGCCGGGTCAGTGCGGATTTCCCCGATTCTGGCGGCATCTTCAGCAACGCCGAGGTCACCTACCGCGGCGTCACGGTGGGCAAGGTCGGCGCCCTGCACCTGCTGGATTACCGCGGTTCGGATGGCGCCACCGTGCACGGCGTGCGGGTGGACCTGCTGTTGCGCAGCTGCCGTAAGCCGGCGATCCCGCTGAACGCCCAGGCCTATGTCTCCGACCGCTCCGCGGTGGGGGAGCAGTACGTCAACCTGGAACCGCCCGGCGACCGGGGCCCGTACCTGACCGACGGCGCGGTGCTACCCACGCCCGGTCGGGTGCCGATCGCCACCCAGGTGCTGTTGCAGAACCTGGACAACCTGGTGTCACACATCGACTCGACCAAGCTGAACACGATGATCTCCGAGCTGGGTCAGGCCTTCAACGGCCGCGGGCCGGCGCTACAGCAGCTGCTGGATTCCGGTGACCAGTTGCTGGCCGAAGCCGAGCAGTATCTGCCGCAGACGCTCAAGCTCATCGACAACGGTCAGATCGTGCTCAAGACCCAGCTCGACTCGGGCCCGGCGATCAAGGATTGGGCACACAACCTGAACCTGCTCACCGGTCAGCTCAAGCAAAGTGACCCGGACCTGAACCAATTGCTCACCGCCGCCCACGACGAGCTGGCCACCGTTCGGCAGTTCCTCGCCGGCAACTCCTCCGACCTCAACCTGCTGCTGGCCAATCTCACCTCGGTCAACCAGGTGGTGGTCTCGCACCTGGACGGCATCCAGGCGATCCTGCTGATCTACCCGTCCGCCGTGGCCGGCGGTTACACCGTCACCCCGGGTGATGGCACCGCGCACTTCGGGTTGGTCTTCAACGTCGACGACCCGCCGTCCTGCCAGGCCGGATATGGCGGGACCGCCAAACGTCGACCGAGCGAGACCGGCCCGGCGAAGGTGAACACCTCGGCCCGGTGCTCGCTGCCGCTCAGCTCCACCACCGGTATTCGCGGTGCGCAACACGCGCCGGGTGGTGACCCGGTCACCACAGGCGGCGCGGGTACCGTCTATCCGCGGGCCGTGCCGGCCGGATCGCCGGGATACTCGACGCGGACCGTGCAGATCGGTGGCTCGATGGGCAGTGCCGGGTTGCTCGCGGACAACTCCTGGTTGCCGCTACTTACCAACGGCCTGCACTGACGGCTGGCCAGGTCCGGGCCGCGGTCGGACACAGCGACGGAAGGCGGGAGGACGGATGGACGAGTCGCGCCGGTCGGTGCCACGGCCGGTGATCTGGGCACTCGCCGCGATCGTGATCGTCCTGCTGGCGCTGACCGGCACCCTGGCCGGCAGGCGGCTGGCACACCGGCACGGCGGTGCGGCCGGGCTCAGCAAGGCCGAGCAAGCTGCCGTAGACGCGGCCAAGCAGGAGACGATCAACATTCAGACCTATCGGCTGAAGAGCTTCGACGCCGACTTCGCGGTGGCGGTGGCCGGGCTGACCCAGGCCAAGGCGACCGAGTGGCAGGCCAACAAGAGCACCCTGCAGTCAAACCTGGCCAGCCAGAAGATCAGCTCGGGAGCGACCGTGTCCGGTGCCGGGCTGGTCAGCTTCGACGGCAAGGACGCGGTGGTGGTGGTGTCCTCCGACACCCAGCGCATCGACGCCACCGGCAAGTCCACTACCGCCGCGCAGAACCGGTTCCAGGTGACCATGAAGCTGGTCGAGGGCAAATGGTTGATGGACGACCTCCAGTCGGTGTCGCTGTCGTGACCGACAAGGACGTCGAGGACGTGACCGACAAGGACATCGAGGACGTGGTCGATGGCGGATCCGTCTTGCCCGACCGGCCTCGTCCCGGCCCCTCGCCGACCTCGCGTGCCCGGCGGGCAGCAGCCGCCGGTGTGCAGCCGGCGGTCCGCCGACCGATGCCGGGGCCTCGGCCGGCGGAGCCGACCGCAGCCCAGGAAACGGAAGAGGCCGAACCGGCTAGCCGGGGGTACCGGGTGCAAGCCAGCTCACCGCGGTGGCTGGCGGTACTGCTGGCGCTGGTGGCCGTCCTGCTGGCCGGCGTCAGCGGTTGGCTGGCGATGGCCGCCCCGGGCCGCGCCGGCTCGGTCAGCCAACGTGACCAGGCACTGTCGGCCGCCAAGTCCTCGGTGGCGCTGATCCTGTCCTACGACTACCGCACCTTCGACGCCGGCCTGGCCAAGGCGCGGGCCCAGCTCACCGGCCGGGCGCAAACCGATTACGTCCAGGCCATGACCAGCACCATCAAGCCGGCCGCCGAGAAGTCCAAGGTCGTCGTGCAAGCCCAGACCGAGAACGCCGGGGTGGAGACGGTATCGGCCGACGGCAAGCAGGTCACCGTGGTGGTTTTCGGTCAGCAAAAGGTGACCAACACCTCGTTGAGCGCGCCGCGGATAGATCCATTCCGAGTTCGGACCACCCTCAATCTGGTGGACGGTCACTGGCTGGTGTCGAAGTTCGACCAGATCTGACGACCGGCTCGGCCGAGGTCGTCGGCTACCCGATTCGGCCGCTCCGACGGTGCCCGATCGGCGGATTTCGGCAAGAAACTTGGCATCGGAGCCGCCGAAACGCTTGACTGCGCCGATTTCCCGGGGCACCCTGTCGATGCACCGCTTGCACGCTGGCCGCAGGTCAGCCGGCAAGTAGGACCAGCCAGCACCGGCCAGAAATTGGCCGAAGGCGGTCGGAAGAGGTCGTTCCGTCCGCGCGGAAGCCGCTCCCTCAGGGAGGGGCCTGGACAGGCGCGCCCATCGAGGCTAAACTGCTAATTTGCGCTGCCCTCAAACAACCGACGGCCCGTACCGGGTCTACTTCCTGCTGTCTGTGCTTGGCGTTCCAGCCGCCGGATGAGTGGGGTGCAGCAGACAACGCGCCGTTGAGCAGGCGGCGCCGCATAGGTGCACATCAGCGATCTGGTCCTCGGAAGGACGCATCTTGGCAGTCTCTCGCCCCGGTAAGTCCGAAACGCAAGGCACGATTCAGGGCATCCCAGGAGCCCCCGTTCGTACCTCATTCGCCAAAATTCGGGAGCCCTTGGAGGTTCCCAACCTGCTGGCACTGCAGACGGAATCCTTCGACTGGCTGATCGGCAACGACGCCTGGAAACTTAGGCAGGCTCGCGACGAAAGCAGCTCCGGACTGGCGCCGCTGTCCGGCCTGGAGGAGATCCTCGGCGAGATCTCGCCGATCGAGGATTTCTCCGGCTCGATGTCGCTGTCCTTCTCCTCGCCCCGCTTCGAAGAGGTCAAGGCCTCCATCGAGGAGTGCAAGGACAAGGACATGACCTACGCCGCGCCGCTGTTCGTGACGGCCGAGTTCACCAACAACACCACCGGCGAGATCAAGAGCCAGACGGTGTTCATGGGTGACTTCCCGATGATGACCCGCAAGGGCACCTTCGTCATCAACGGCACCGAGCGGGTCGTCGTCTCGCAGCTGGTCCGCTCGCCCGGTATCTACTTCGACCGCAGCCTGGACAAAACCTCCGACGTGGACGTCTTCTCGGTGAAGGTCATTCCCAGCCGCGGTGCCTGGCTGGAGTTCGACGTCGACAAGCGCTCGACGGTCGGTGTGCGCATCGACCGCAAGCGCCGCCAGCCGGTGACCGTTCTGCTCAAGGCCCTCGGCTGGAGCTCCGACCGGATCCGTGAGCACTTCCACTGGTCGGAGACCCTGCTGGCCACCCTGGAGAAGGACCACATCCCCGGGCAGGACGAGGCACTGCTGGACATCTACCGCAAGCTGCGGCCGGGCGAGCCGCCGACCAAGGAGTCGGCGCAAGCGCTGTTGGAGAACCTGTTCTTCAACCACAAGCGCTACGACCTGGCCAAGGTGGGCCGGTACAAGGCCAACAAGAAGCTCGAGGTCAGCACCGATATCAACCACGGCAACCTGACCGAGGAAGACATCGTCAAGACCATCGAGTACCTGGTTCGGCTGCACGCCGGCGAGGACGGCTACGAGGTCGACGACATCGACCACTTCGGCAACCGGCGACTGCGCACCGTGGGTGAGCTGATCCAGAACCAGATCCGGGTCGGCCTGTCCCGGATGGAGCGGGTCGTCCGGGAGCGGATGACCACCCAGGACGTCGAGGCGATCACGCCGCAGACCTTGATCAACATCCGCCCGGTGGTGGCCTCGATCAAGGAG
>DATFHF010000059.1:0-38388 GCA_035248685.1 Jatrophihabitans sp. | reverse complement strand
GCCGATAGCCAGGCGATCGACGAATTGCGCCGGATCGCGCCGGCCCTGGGAGTTGCCTGGCCCGCAGGAGCTGCACCCGGTGACGTGCTCGCCGACCTGAGCCGAGCCGATTCTCGCCAGGTCGCGTTCCTCGATCACGCGGCCTCTCTGCTGCGCGGGGCGGCCTACGTTGCCTTCGACGGCCAACCGCCTGAGCAGCCGCTGCACGCCGGCATCGGTGCGCCGTACGCCCACGCGACGGCACCGTTGCGGCGCCTGGTCGATCGCTATGTGAGTGAGATCTGCCTCGCGGTGCAGGCTGGCACACCGGTTCCGCAGTGGGTGCGTGACCGCGTCCCGGCCCTACCCGCGTCGATGGCCACGGCCGATCACCGCGCACATGCGGTCGACCGCGCAGTCCTCGACCTCACCGAAGCCTGGCTGCTGCGGGATCGCATTGGACAGACGTTCGCGGCAGTGGTGCTCAGTGCCGATGGCCACGGGGCCTCGATTAGCATCGAGGAGCCCGCCATACGCGCACGATGCACGGGCGCCTCGCTGCAACCAGGCCAACACATCCAGGCCCGGCTGGTCGTTGCTGACGTCGCTACGCGCACCGTTCGATTCGAGTTGGCCGGTCAGTGAAGCTTCCGGTTGAGGGGTGGCACTGCGGGCGCAAAGCCGGCCCACGATGCGCGATCACTGTCGTGGGCATCTCCACATTCAGGTGCGGCCGGTCCGGAAAGACCATGTTGACGTCGACAAGCTCGCCCGCGCCCTCATCCAAATGTCTATCCATGGGCAACGCCAGCGAGCATCAGGTGGAGTCGTGCCGCCGGCGTCTGGCCACACCGAGCCGGACAAGCGCAGTCTGAATGGTGGAAGAGGGCGCGAGTTTCGAATACCGGGCCAGGACCTCCGCTGGCTTCGAGTAGCGCCTCAAGGGCGCCTCAGGGCCGTCTTCGACCCAAACTCGGCAGGCTGAGCGCCGCCTCGTGGTGGTCGCAGCCGCTAGGTGTTCCGCCGCTGCCGGGTCATTGCGCGGTGGGTTTCGTCAGCGGTCAGTGGCTTGACCGGCAAACGCGTAAAGCTTTCGCGATCGGTACGGATCCCGTCCAAGAACATCGTGAGGTAACGGCGGTACAGGTTGGGCGACAACTCGCGGGTGGCGTCGATGATCGCCGATAGGCCGAGCTGGATGAAGATCATGTCGCTCTGATCGAAGTCCGGCCTGACCACTGCCTGCTTCTTCGCCTTCGTCACGAGCTTGGTGATGATGGGCGCGATCCGGTCGCGCACCTGGCTAACCCGTTCATCCCCTAACACGCGGTTGTTCATGATCTCGTTCAGTCCGCGGTCCCCGTGACGCATGTGCAGCGCGCGCTCCAGGAACGTGAGAAGTCCGTTCCAGGCGTCGGGGTCATCGAGGGCCTGCTGGGCGACGTCTGCGACCTCTTGCATGCGTTGCTCGAAGAGAGCGTCGATGATGGCTTCCTTGTTGGGGAAGCGACGATAGGCGGTACCGACACCGACGCCGGCATGATGGGCGATGTCGTTCAGAGTGACGTTCAGGCCCCGCGTGGCAAACAACTCGCTGGCGGCAGCGAGCAGGCGCTCGCGATTGAGCGCCGCGTCCTTCCGCAGTGGGGCCGTGACCTCTGGCATAGCTCCAGGGTAGCACGAAGCGGATACACGGTATCCGCCTATGTGCTACAGTGAGAGGTAAGTGGATAGGTCATATCCGAGTCAGTCGGCCCGGTAACGCCGGGCGGCCGCGCTCTTCGTTGCGATGCTCGCTAGTGGGGGACGCGACGATCTAACAATCGAAGCAGAGAAGGGGAGCAACATGCGTCAAGTAATAATGATCAAACCAGGTCAGGTAGAGGTCGAGGAGCGCGACGACCCCACGATCGTCGAGGCGACGGATGCGATCATCCGCCTGACGGCTACCTGCATCTGCGGCTCGGACCTCTGGCCCTACCGAGGCGCCGAGCAGCCGGATCACCAGGTCATGGGACACGAGTACGTCGGCGTGGTCGAGGAAATCGGCTCCGAGGTAAAGGACATCAAGGTCGGCGACTTCGTGGTCGGCTCGTTTTGGGCATCCGACAACACCTGCGAGATCTGCCAGGCGGGCTACCAGGCCTACTGCATCCATCGGGTGCTGATGGGCACGATCGGCACTCAGTCCGACAAGGCACGCATCCCGCTGGCCGACGGCACGCTCGTCGCCACCCCCGAGCAGCCAGACCCGGATTTGATCCCGTCCCTCATGGCCGCCTCCGATGTCCTCGGGACCGGCTGGTTCGCGGCCGTTGCGGCCGAAGCAGGCCCCGGCAAGACCGTCGCCGTCGTCGGTGACGGAGCAGTGGGTCTGCTCGGAGTGCTGGCTGCCAAACAACTCGGCGCCGAGCGCATCATCGCGTTCAGTCGCCATGCCGACCGCCAGAGGCTGGCTCGCGAGTTCGGAGCCACCGACATCGTTGAGGAACGCGGCGAGGCCGGCGTCGCCAAGGTCAAGGAGCTGACCGACGGGCTGGGCGCGCACAGCGTCATCGAGGCCGTCGGCACGCAGGAAGCGATGATGCAGGCCATCCACTCGACCCGCCCAGGCGGTCACGTCGGCTTCGTCGGCGTATCGCACGACGTGTCCATTCCCGGCGACGTTCTCTTCGGCGCTGGTGTGCACATCCACGGCGGACCGGCCCCGGTGCGGCGGTTTCTGCCGGAGCTGATCCAGCTCATCTGGGATCGCAAGATCAATCCAGGGAAGGTCTTCGACCTGACCCTGCCGCTTGACCGCGCAGCCGAGGGATATCAGGCCATGGACGAGCGCCGAGCCATCAAGGTTCTACTGCAGCCCGGGCAGAACAGCAAGTAAGGAGATCACCATGAAGTACACAAGAAGCGGCGGACAGACTGGTATCGGTCCAACGGGCTGGTTCACCGGCACCGTCTACATCGACGGCGTCCGCAACCCCGACGAACAGTCAGCTGTGGGCTGCTCCCACGTGCGATTCACTCCCGGCGCTCGAACCGCCTGGCACCACCACCCCAAGGGCCAAACGCTCTACGTCACCGACGGCGTGGGGCTCGTCGCAACACGCTCCGGTGGCGTTCAGGAAATCCGCCCCGGCGATGTCGTGTACATCGAGCCTGGCGAGGAGCATTGGCACGGCGCGACGCCGGATCGCTTCATGGCCCACGTTGCTATGCAGGAGGCGGACGCCCAAAGACAGGTCGTCACCTGGCTTGAGCACGTCACCGATGACGAATACGCGGTGCGTTACTAACAAGGGAGCTATCGAGGTCCGCTGGAATGACTTCAGCTGCCGCGCACATAGCGTCACAGCAATGCTTGCGTGCGCGCGCAGAGCTAGTACCGTCGGTGCCGGCTGAGCAGTTAGCTGTCGAGTACTAGCTGCCACGCCGGCTCCCGCCTCGAACCCAGAGCCCGAGCGTCGCGCTGAAGTGACCAAACGGAGCACCCATGACCGATGAAGAGTTCGCTCAGCTCACTCAGGATTACATCGCCGCCACCGAGGCCCGGCTCGCGCTGATTCGCGCCGACGTTCCGGCCACCCCGGAGGCCCTCGCCGTCTATCGAGAGCTCGCCGATCGGGAATGGCAGCTCGGGCAGGCATGGGACGCCGAGGTCAGCCGATCCGTGACCGGCTGACAACCCGCCCGACACACGCCGGCCTGCTGAACCCCGGCGGACTTCAACCGGGTCTCCGGCATGGCGCGCCGATGTGCCTACCGGGCTAGGCGCATACTGAGGTAGGTCTGGCGCTCACCCCCCGTGGCGCCAGACCCCTTATTTGTGATCTGGCCCAAGGCCGGTTCAGGGGTCGGCCCATGGCGCAGGTCATGCGCGATGGGAACAGGCATTCGAAAAAGATCGGCGCCAGGCGGATAATGGACCAAGGAGCCGCCGCAAACGGCTGATCCGAGAGGAGAACGCCGATGCGAGGCGATCGGGTAGAGATAGTTATCGACGCCGGCGACGGCAGCCGGACGTACGACATCACCGCCACTCGGGCCGGCCGTCGGGTCGAGGTCAGCCAGGGCCGCGGCGTCATCGAGGTCACCGAGGTGACCCGCCGCGGCACGCCGGTCCGGACCGCGCGGTTCATGGCAGCTCGGGTACTCGCCGTCGTCGAGCATCCTGCCGCCGATCTTGCACAGGCCGACGAAGCATCTGTGACCAGCCTGCACCGTCCGGCCTGACCGAACGGCAAACATGCCGATCGTCCGCGTCGCCCGGGTGTATGAGCCGCCGGCCGACCAAGACGGCTACCGGCTACTCGTCGACCGGCTGTGGCCACGCGGGCTGCGCCGGGACGCCGACCGGTTCGACGAATGGTGCAAGGACATCGCTCCATCCACCGAACTACGAACCTGGTACGGCCACCGGCCCGACCGGTTCGCCGAGTTCAGCCAGCGCTACCAGCAAGAACTCGTCGACGTCGACCACGCGGACGCCTCAGCACACCTGCGCGCACTCGCGAAGAAGCACCGGACGCTGACGCTGCTCACCGCCAGCAAGGACCTCGACCTCAGCCACGCCATGGTGCTGGCCGCGGCGATCCGCTAGCCAGCACCATGGCGGGGTCCGCCCCCCGCTAGCTTCCGACGCCGGCCGAGGCCAACAGCACCAGCACCACCGTGGCCACCGCGAGCGCGCCATGGCCGGCCACCACCGCCACCGGGAAGTGCCGTTCGGCCGGCCCGCCGGTGACCGCCTGGGCCACCCGGCCACCGGTCGAGGTGCGGTAACTGGGCAGCCACCGGATCAGCATGGTGAAACCCAGCAACGCAATGACGATGAGCAATCCGAACGCCGTCCAGGCCCAACCCTTCTTATCGGTGGCCAGGTAGATGATCCAGATGATCAGGCCGAGTGCGGCGAGCACGAAGTGGCTGAACACCAGCGGCGGCGGAAAGTTGCTCCTCGTGCCTACGTTCCGGCGTGGCCCACCGTGCTGGATCCACGTCCCCAGCAAGTAGAAGCCACCGAGCGCGGTAATGATCCAGGCGATAAGTGCCGCGACATCCATGTAGAACCTCTCCGGTCGGTAGGGATCAGTGGGTACGGATCAAGAAGCGATTCCGGTATCGCCGGGCCGGCCCACTGTTTGCGGCGCCAGGCTATCGGCGTCGGTGAATCCTTCGGCCTGGACGCGCTCATCGGCCACCCGGACGCCGTAGTGGTAGGCAAGCTTGCCGCCCAGGTAACCGGACGCCGACAGCACCGCGATGCTGACGATCGACAGCGCCAGCTGGCCGCCGCCGACCTGCCCCTGGTGGGTGTACTGGCCGTGCCGCCAGGCGAAGTTCACCGCATAGCCGACGGTCACCAACAGGTTCAGCCCCATGTGCAGCAGGCCGACCCGAAACGCCCGGGTGCCGGTGGGAATGGCCATCAGGTCCAGGAAACCGAACATAGCGGCGGCCAGCGCACCCAGCACCCCGATGCCGATCAGCCACTCCGAACCCTGGCTAAGGAAGCCGGGCTTGTCGACGATCCGAGACCCGATGTCGAACACCAGCGAGGCCACCCAGGCCCCGATCGGAACCGTCACCAACATCGGGTGGAACGGGTGACCGTACGGGCCGGCCAGCGCGGTCACCGGTTGCTTCGCCTGCTGCACGGCGTCCATGAAGCTCTCCTCTGCGCGACCTTGATATCACTAACGAATCTAGGCTTTATTGCGCCACACAGTCAAGCTCTTCAGCTGATATATGAACTTCTTAGAGTTCCGGATATCTAGATAGGCGTTATGGTGGCCCGGTGACAACAGTGCCCGAGCCCACCGCCCTGCCCACCGGCGCAGCCATCCGCGCGGTCGCCGCCCTCGAGGACAGCCTGCGTCAGGCGATCTACGAATTCATCCGCGGGGCGCATCATCCGGTGAGCCGGGAGGAGGCGGCCGAGGCGGTCGGCATCTCCCGCAAGCTGGCGGCCTTCCACCTCGACAAGCTGGTGAGCGCCGGGCTGCTGCGCAGTGACTTCGCACCGGCCGGCCTGCGCAAGGTGGGACGAGCGCCCAAGATGTACTCGCCGGTCAACATCGACGTCCACATCAGCCTGCCCGAGCGACACCACGAGGTGCTCGCCGCGATCCTGATCGACGGCGTGCTCAGCAACAGCAACGGTGAAACCGCGATCCAGGCGGTGCTGCGGGCCGCGCGTGAGCGGGGCCGGTCGCTGGCGAGTGCCGAACGCGACCAGTTGCGCCCGGGCCGGCTCGGCGCCGAGCGGGCATTGACCGTGAGCTCGGACGTTCTGAAGCGGCACGGTTACGAACCGGATCGGGTATCGCCAACCCGGCTCTGCCTGCGCAACTGCCCGTTCCACCCGGCCAGCCGGCAGGCCACCGAGCTGGTCTGCGGACTCAATCAGGCCTACCTCAGCGGATTCCTGGACGGCCTGGACGCCCAGACCGTCGAAGCGGCGCTGCAACCACGCCCCGGCGAGTGCTGTGTCGAGCTGCGAGCGACCGGTCAGCGCGGGCCGGCGGCCGCGGCCGGCAACGGACCGTAGGCGGTCAGGAACCGATCCCGGAACGCGTCCATCGGCCACACCGGCGCCTGCGGGTCCGGCAGCAGGCCGGCCTGCCAACCCCAGGACGACGCCCGGTCCAGCACAGCCGGATCGCGCGCGATGATCGAGACCGGCACGTCGTGGCCGGAGTTGTTGCCGCTGACGATGGTGGACGGCTGGTGGTCCCCGAGCACCACCATCACCAGGTTGTCGTCGTGCGCGTTCTGCACGAAGGACACCAATGAATTCAGCGAATACTGGATCGACTGGCCGTAGGCAGCTCGGACCGCGCTCGGATGCAGCCAGACCGACGCCGCGGATTTGCCCTGGGTCGGCATGCCGTCGTAGATCGAGCCGTCGCCGATCTGGTTCCACGGCACCAGGTGCGGCAGCGGCGCCCACGGCGTGTGCGAGGACACCAGGTCGATCTCGGCCATCAGCGGCCGGTGGCCGGGCGTTAGCTCCAGCCGGGAAAACGCCGACAGCACATATTGATCTGGCATGGTGGCATAGCTGAACCGCGGACCGGCGTAGCCGACGTTGCGAACGTCATAGATCTTGTCGTAGTGGTAGAACGACGTGCCCTGCGGCCAATCCTTCGTGTTCGCCGGCACATCGCCGACCGTGCGCCAGCCCGCGCGCTTGAACGCGTCGCTTAGGGTGAACCGATCACCGCCCACCAGTTCGTTGTAGCGCTGCTGGTTGTCGATCCACAGCCCGGACTGCAAGGTGGAGTGCGCGAACCAGCTGCCGCCGCCGAAGGTGGGCGAGGTCAGGAATGCGCTGCGGGCGGAGGAGCCGGTCGCCTGCAAAGCGCTGGTCGCCGACCGGAGCGTGTCGTCCACGGCGGGGGAGAAGCTGCTGCCCTGCACCGCGATTCGGCCGTAACTCTCCACGAAAACCACCAGGACGTCCTTGCCGCGCAAGCCGGTGAGCAGATTGCCGGCCGGCTTCGAGCGGAAGGAATCATCAGCAACCGCCGCGGCAAACGTCTTCTGATCGGCCAGTCCGGCGCGTACCTGCTGGAACTGCTCGTCGGCTATTCCGAACGCGTTGGTGGAGGCTACCGATCCGCCGGCCAGGTGCACGCCGACCACCGCGAACACCAGCCAGACCGCTGCCAGCGCGGTCCCGGTACGGATCGATGCGCTGCGGTGCCGGGCGGCCAGCCGAAGCAGCCGGGACACCGACCAGGTCACCAGCACCAGCACGCCGAGCACCAGCAGCACCACGCAGACGATCACCACGCCGGCCCAGAATCGTCCGACCGAATCGGCGACAACCCCGATGCCCGGCTGGATATTGCCCCAGTCCGTCACCGGATTGAACGGTCGATCCAGCACGGCGAACAGCAGCAGGTCGAACAGCTTCAGCACGGTCAGCAGGCCGAGCAGCCCGCCGAGCACGGTTGCCAGCCAACGCACCCGCGGCGGGTTCAGCAAGCCCACGGCGAGGATCACCAAGCCCTCGATCGGCACCCGGACGAACCCGGCCGGGCTGAACCGGCTGAGCTGGTTGGGGGCCACCAGTGCGAACCACACCAGCAGGAACGCCAACCCGGAAACCACCCAGCGGCCGATCTCGCGAGGCGAGCCGAATAGCTTGCTACCGCTGGGCAATCTCATCGTCCACCGCCCGGCGGCACCGACAGCAGCCGTGGTCGCTCAGGCTCGGGCCGGCGTACCCGGACCTGGTGCAGCAGCCACCAGGTCTGCCGACCGAAGGATTCCGCGAGCAGAGTCAGCGCTATCGCTAGTAGCCCTTCGGTAATAGCGAATGGCAGCACCGCGGCCGCCGCCACGGTCAGCACGATGCCCTGCACCGCGGCCACCACCTTGCACCAATACCGCGGTGGCGAGGGCGCGCGCAGCGCCGGTACGAACCAGCCCGCCACAACGAAGGCATAGCGTGCCCCGCCGATGGCCAGCACCCACAGCCCCGCCGAGCGCGCGACATACCAGCTCAGTACCAGGATCAGGAACGCGTCCACCTCCAGGTCGAAGCGCGCGCCGAGCGCCGAAGCGGACCGGGTCCAGCGAGCCACCGGGCCGTCCACCGCGTCCAGCACGAGCGCCAGCGCGGCCAGCAGCACCAGCGTCCGCACCGGAATCGGCCGGCTCAGGCCATCGGCCACCAACGCCGCTACCCCACCGGCCAACGCGGCCCGGATCAGGGTGATCCGATCGGCCGGCCGCAAACCGCCGGAATCCCGACGCGGCAACGCCTCGCGCAGCACCAGATAGCCGACCGTGCCGCAGCCGGCACCGATCAGCCAGCCGGCCGGCCCGAGACCGACCGTCCCGGCCAATTCGGCGAGCAGCGCGCCTTGGCCGACCAACCCGATCACCGGACCTAGGTCAACAGCGCGCACAATGCCTCCGTAGCCGGACGGTTTTCGATCGGGTTCTGAAAGGTGATACGCCGAAACCGGCCCGGAGGTTCAGTACCGGACCGGATGACGATAGCTGGAAAGAGGTGACGAGTGCGGCAGCAGGCACAGGCGTTCTGGCTGGTCGAGCCGGGAGTCGGCGAACTGCGACCGGTCACGCTGCCCGAGCCGGGGCCGGACGACGTGCTGATCCGCACGGTGTGCAGTGGGGTCAGCCGAGGCACCGAGACGCTGGTGTTCCAGGGCCGGGTTCCGGTCAGCCAGTACCAGCAGATGCGCGCGCCGTACCAGGACGGCGAGTTTCCCGGGCCGGTGAAGTACGGCTACCTCAACGTCGGCGTGGTCGAGCAGGGTCCGCCGGCGCTGCGGGGCCGGACCGTCTTCTGCCTGTATCCCCACCAGAGCGGCTACGTGGTGCCGGCCCGATCGGTGGTCCCGGTGCCCGACGGCGTGCCGGCCGAGCGGGCGGTGCTCGCCGGCACCGTGGAAACCGCGGTCAATGCGCTCTGGGACGCCGCGCCGCTGGTCGGTGACCGGGTCGCGGTGGTCGGCGCCGGCATGGTCGGCTGCTGCCTGGCCCGGCTGCTGGCCGGCATCCCCGGCATCCAGCTCAGCCTGGTGGACATCGACCCGGACCGGGCCGCAGTGGCCGAAGCGCTGGGCGTCCGGTTCTGCTCACCGGAGCAGGCCGTCGGTGACTGCGACCTGGTGTTGCACGCCAGCGCGACCGGCGCCGGACTGCAACGGTGCCTGGAACTGCTGGCTGCCGACGGCACCGTAATCGAGCTCAGCTGGTACGGCGACACCGAGGTCAACCTGTCCTTGGGCGGGGAGTTCCACTCCCGGCGGCTGGCCATCCGGGCCAGCCAGGTCGGCACCGTGTCACCGGCCCGCAGCCACCGGCGGACCACGGCCGACCGACTGGCGCTGGCACTGGAACTGCTGCGTGATCCGGCCTTCGACGCCCTGCTGACCGGCCGCTCGCGGTTCGCCGAGCTGCCCGAGACGATGGCTCGACTGGCGGCCGGCGAGCTGCCGGCGCTCTGCCACCTTGTTAACTACGGCGAGGAGTGACCCGTTGTTTAGCGTGACCGTCCGGGACCACATGATGATCGCCCACAGCTTCCACGGCGAGGTGTTCGGACCCGCTCAGCGGCTGCACGGAGCCACTTACCTGGTGGACGCCACCTTCCGCCGGCCGGCACTGGACACGGACAACCTGGTGGTCGACATCGGCCGGGCGGCCGGCGAGCTGAAGGCCGTCCTAGCTGAGTTGAACTACCGCAACCTCGACGAGGACACCGCGCTGGCCGGCATGAACACCTCCACCGAGGCGCTGGCTCAGGTGATCGCCGACCGGCTGGCCGATCGGGTGCACGCCGGCGCGCTAGGGGAGGGCGCCTTGGGATTGACCGCGCTGACGGTGACGCTGCACGAGTCGCACATTGCCTGGGCCAGCTACGAGCGGCCATTGTGAGTGAGCATCGAGCGAGGTACGAGCGAGGCGCGGAGCGAACGTTGCGATGAGCGCTTGCGCGAAGAGCGAACGGCCATTGTGAGTGAGCATCGAGCGAGTACGAGCGAGGCGCGGAGCGAACGTTGCGATGAGCGCTTGCGCGAAGAGCGAGCGGCCATTGTGAGTGGGGCGGTGCATGTCGTCGTCCCGGACAGCATTGACGACCCGGCCCGGCCCAGCGGCGGCAATCACTATGACCGCCGGGTCATTCGCGAACTCACCGGTGCCGGCTGGCAGCTGACCGTGCACCCGGTGGCCGGTAGCTGGCCGCGTCCGGAGGCCGCCGCGGTAGCCAACCTCGGCCGGCTGCTGGCCGACATCCCGGACGGTGCGGTGACCCTACTGGACGGCCTGGTCGCCAGCATCGTCCCGGAACTGCTGGTGCCGCAGGCGGCCCGGCTGCGGCTGGTGGTGCTGATACACCTGCCGCTCGGACTGGCACAACCGGACGGCACCGCCCCGGATCCGGCAACGATGGCCGGCGAGGCTGCGGTGCTCGCCGCCGCCGCTGCGGTGCTGGTCACCAGCCGGTGGACCCGACAGCGGCTGCTCGAGCTATACCCGCAGTTGCCACCGGCTGCCGTGCAGGTCGCCGAGCCCGGCGTCGATCCGGCAGCGCCGGCGGCCGGTTCGGCTGACGGCGGTGAGCTGCTGTGCGTGGCCTCGGTGACGCACGGCAAGGGGCACGACCTGCTGCTGGCGGCACTCGCCGGCGTCGCCGAGTTGCGCTGGCGCTGTGATTGGGTGGGCAGCCTGGACCGCGAGCCGGACTTCGTCGCCCGGCTGCGCGCCGAAGCCGAATCCACCGGCCTGACCGACCGAATCCGGCTGCGCGGGCCACTGACCGGAGCCGCACTCGAGCAGGCCTACGCGAGCGCCGATGCACTGGTGCTGGCCTCGCGGGTCGAGACCTACGGCATGGTGGTCACCGAGGCGTTGGCCCGCGGGCTGCCGGTGCTGGCCACCGCGGTCGGCGGCCTGCCGACGGCACTCGGCCAGACCACAGACGGTCGCCGTCCCGGCCTCCTGGTGCCGGCCGAGGATCCGGGAGCGTTGAGCACGGCGTTGCGTGACTGGCTGACCGACGCCGAATTGCGGCAGCGGTTGCGGCTGGCCGCCGCCGAACGCCGAGGCACGCTAACCGGCTGGGCGGTCACCGGGCGGCTGGTCGGTCAAGTGCTGAGCATGGCCCGAGCCGGCTGAACCGAGCCGTCGCCGGATGCGTAGTTCCAGGCAGGGACGCGCACAGCCATCCTGGCCAGCCGCGATCGTAGGAGGGGGCTGGCAGACGATGGGCGGAACGGCGTGGTCGCGGCTGCGATTGCTGGCCGGCGCGACCATCCTGGTCGGCGTGCTCTGGCGACTGGGCACCGGTCCGTTGTTGCACGGCCTGCATCGAATCGATGGCCGGGCGCTGCTCGCCGCGATGCTGATCGGCGCGCTGACCACGGTGTGCGCGGCCTGGCGGTGGAGCCTGGTCGCCGGCAACCTGGGGGTGCGGCTGTCGCTCCCGGCGGCGGTAGCGGCCTGTTACCGCTCGCAACTGCTCAACGTCACACTGCCCGGCGGAGTGCTCGGCGACGTCGACCGTGCCATGCGGCATGGTCGGGACACCGGTGACCTTAGCCGGGCGGCGCGCGCAGTCGGCTGGGATCGGGTCGCCGGCCAGGTGGTGCAGGGTGCGCTGGCGGTGGCGGTGCTTTTCAGCATCGAGTCGCCGCTGCGGTCGGCCACGCCGATGATCGTCCTGGCCATGGCGATCAGTGCCGTCGGCGCCGGCTGCGCCATCCGGCTGGTGCTGCGCCGCGGCGCGTCCGGGCCGGCCCGGCTGCTGGCAACGGCCGGCACCGACATCCGGCGCGGACTGCTGGCCCGCCCGACCTGGCCGGCCGTGCTGGCGATGTCGGTGCTCGTGGTGTTCGGGCACACCGCCACCTTCATGATCGCGGCGCGCACCGCCGGCGCCACCGGCCCGCTGTCCCAGCTGCTGCCGCTGGCGCTGCTCGTGCTGCTGGCGATGGCAGTGCCGATGAACGTCGGCGGCTGGGGTCCACGGGAGGGCGCGGCCGCCTGGTTGTTCGCAATCACCGGCCTCGGCGCCGAACAGGGCCTGGCAACAGCTACCGTATATGGCGTGCTGGCGATCGTTGCCAGCCTCCCCGGCGCCGCGGTGCTCGTCACGACCCGGCTTCGGCAGGGCACCTGGCAAACCCATGCCGGTTCAGTGTCACGGCGGTCGGCGCTGGCCGCCGCCGGTCCGAAAGGCGTTGCGCGTGGCTGATCGGCCATACACCTTGCTCAGTTGCGGAATGTCCATCGACGGGTATCTCGACAGTGCCACGGTCAGCCGGCTGCCGTTGTCCAACGCGGCAGACTTCGACCGGGTGGACGGGGTCCGGGCCGGCTGCGACGCCATCCTGGTGGGCGCGGCCACCATCCGCAACGACAACCCGCGGCTGCTGATCCGCTCAGCCGCCAGGCGCGCGGAGCGGCTGGCCCGCGGTTTGCGTCCGTCCCCGATCAAGGTGACGGTGACCGGTTGCGGGCAACTGGATGCCGACGCCAACTTCTTCACCACCGGCGACGCCGAGAAGCTGATTTACTGCGCTACCGACGCGCTGCCCGAGGTCCGCGCCCGGCTCGGCGCGGTGGCCACCGTGTTGGACGGCGGCCGACCGGTGGATATGCAGCGGGTCAGCGAGGATCTGGCCGCCCGCGGGGTGCAGCGGTTGATGGTCGAAGGCGGCGGGACGGTGCACACCCAGTTCCTGACCGCCGACCTGGCCGACGAGCTACACCTGGTGATCGCCCCATTCTTCGTGGGCGATTCGCGTGCCTGCCGGTTCGTCAGCGACGGGCGGTACCCGTGGAATCCCGATCGGCGAGCAACCCTCGCCGAGGTCCGCCAGATCGGTGACGTGGTGCTGCTGCGGTACGCGCTATCGCCGCGGTTCTGCGCGGACTGAGCGGGCCGGCAGATGAAGCAGGCACCGCCTCGCGCGAGCATCCGCCGGCAACTGTCGCTACCACTGCGACTGTCCGACGGCTTCACCACCCTGGCCCGGGTCTACACCTTCAACGGATTGGTGGACGACCGGGAGCACCTGGCGTTCGGCCTGGGCGAACGGGCGACCGGCAGCCGGCCGGCCGAGGTCGGCGGCTCGGTGGCCCTGGTCCGGTTGCACAGCGAATGCCTGACCGGTGACGCCTTCGGCAGCCAGCGCTGCGACTGTGGGCCGCAGCTGCGCGAGGCGGTCGAGCGGATCGCCGATGCCGGCGGTTACCTGCTGTACCTGCGACAGGAGGGCCGGGGGATCGGGCTGTACTCCAAGCTGGACGCCTACGCATTGCAGGACACCGGCTTGGACACCTATGAAGCCAACCTGGCATTAGGCCATGCCGAGGATGAACGGGACTACACAGTTGCCGCTCAAATGCTTGCCGCGCTCGGCCTGCGCCGGGTGGCGTTGCTCAGCAACAACCCGGACAAGGCGGCCCAGCTCAGCGCGCTCGGCATCAGCGTGGTCGAGCAGGTGCGGACCGGCGTGCACCTGTCCGACGCCAACGCGGCCTACTTGGCCAGCAAGGTTCGGCACGCGGCGCATACCCTCGACCTGTCCCAGGGCGGCTTCCGTGCCAACGGCGCCGCCATCCGTCGCAAGGCCTGAGCATCGGCGCGGCTGACACAGCGCCACGGTTGACTACGACAAGCACTCAGGGAGATGCCTGGGCTCCGGCCGGCAGGCACCATGGCGAGGAAAGCTACCTGGCCCTGACCCGGCGCCGGTCGATCGCACGCTTCCACGCATCGGGAGGTTCTCGGCTGCCGAAAAACCCGACTGTGCCTGCCAGTGTGCCGTGACCTGGAACTGACGCTGTCCGTCGCCGCACCGCCGTGGGGGAGATGTTGCCATGAGATTGAGCCGTGAGATGCACCTGGTGTCTCGCCCCACCGGCAAGCTGCC
The DNA here is from genome assembly GCA_035248685.1 of Jatrophihabitans sp. GTDB lineage: Bacteria > Actinomycetota > Actinomycetes > Mycobacteriales > Jatrophihabitantaceae > Jatrophihabitans_A. Next base: position 23,992 of record DATFHF010000059.1, on the reverse strand, counting down.
GGCCCCTGGCGACGTGCGCCTGGTCGAGGTACCGGTGCCCGATCCGATGCCGAACCAGGTTGTGGTGCACAACCTGTTCATGTCCATCGACCCGGGCTTGTTGCTGCGGATGAACGACCTGAGCAGCGTGGACATCCCAGATTTCCAGCCGGGTGCTGCGATGTGGAGCGACGCCATCGGCATCGTGGTCGACTCCGAGAGCCCGGATCTCAGTGTCGGCGACGTGGTCTGGCACCGCTTCGGTTGGCGGGACTATGTAGTGGCGGACGCCGCCGAATTCCGGGTCCTCGACCCGAACGCCTACCCGTCGCTGACCCATCACCTCTGCTTCGGGCTCACCGCCTACGTCGGAGTCACGGTGGCTCAGGTGCGACCGGGGGACGTCTTCTACGTGTCCAGCGCGGCCGGCGCGGTGGGCAACCTCGCCGGCCAGATCGCGAAACAGCGCGGGGCGTCGCGGGTGATCGGCTCGACGGGTTCACCGCAGAAGGTCAAGTACCTCACCGAGACCCTGGGCTTCGACGTCGCCTTCGACTACCACGACGGGATCCGCTCCCAACTGGAAGAGCTGGACGTCTATTTCGACAACGTAGGTGGCTCCCACCTGGAGGCGGCCATCGATGCGATGAAGCCGCGCGGCCGGATCGTCATGGGCGGCGGGATGGAGGAGATCCGTTCGGGCGTCCCGAGGGGGCCGCGCAACATACTTTCGGTAATCGGCAAGCGGCTGAATCTGCTTGGCTTCTATACCTTCGACCATCCTGAACTGTTCCCCAGGTTCGACGAAGAATTCCCCGCGTGGGTGCGTGCGGGCAAGGTCGTCATCACCGAGACGATTGTGGACGGCCTGGAAAACGGCGTGCAAGCCGCGATCGATCACCTGAACGGCGTTTATCTCGGCAAGGTGGTGTTGCGCATCTGAACGACCGAATACTCTGCTGGGGTCTCATACCGGCAAAGCACGAGAAGAGACACTCTAAGCACGAAGAAAGACGTAAGGTGCCTCAGATTCAAACGTCTCGCGCAGCGACATTCGAGGCGATGCGCGCCATTCAACTGAAAACAATGGGGGAAACGTGCAAAAAATAGTCAAGCTGGGCATAACTTTAGTAGCCGCCGTCACGGCCGTCGGGCTGGCCGAACCGGTTGCCGGCGCGACCTCCCACGGCGACGGGCCACCCTGGCCGACGAGCAACAGCAGCATCGGTGGCGCCGTCACCGAGAGCGCCATCTTCGCCCGGGAGCAGGTGTTCCAACAGCTCGCCGACCAGAACAACGGCATCCGCGCAGCCGGTGAGCCTGGCTACGCCGCCGCGGTCAAGTACGTCGAGAAGTCGCTGGAATCCTCGGGGTTGGATCCTAGGGAGCAGTCCTTCAGCTTCCCGTACTTCAAGGAGCTGTCGCCGCCGCTGCTGACCCAGGTCGCGCCGTCGCCGGCGACCTACCCGGCCTCCACCTTCGACTACTCCGGCAGCGCTGACGTGACCGGTGCGGTGGTACCCACCACCAACATCGACAGCTCGACGTCCGGCTGTGCCGTTAGCGACTTCCCGCCGATCGTCGGCACCGCACCGGAAGTGGCGTTGATCAAGCGCGGTACCTGCACGTTCGGCGACAAGATCCTCAATGCCGCGGCAGCCGGCTACGCCGCCGCGATCGTCTACAACGACGGCCTGCCCGGCCGCACCGGCGTGGTGAGCGCCACCATCGGTAAGGCAGTCGCGATTCCGGCGATCGGCACCGATTACGACTCCGGCGCCGCGATGCTGGCCGCCGCGCGAAGCGGTGGCAGCACCGTGCGGGTGGCGACCAGGACCATCAACCAAACCAGGCAAACCGTGAACGTCATTGCCGACACGCCGGGCGGCGACCCCAACCACGTGTTGGTCGTCAATGAGCAGTTGGACGCGCTGCCGTCGGGTCCGGGCATTGTGGAAAATGCCAGCGGGGTATCGACCGCGCTGGAGATCGCCTACCAGATCCACCGGCTGCACCTGACTCCGAAGTACAAGATCAGGTTCATCTTCTATGGCGCCGAGGCGACTCGGGCTCGCCAGGACCCGAACGGTGAGCTGGTCGCGCAGCTGGGCTCCTACCACTATGTGCACTCGTTGAGCGCCAAGCAGCTCGGCAAGATTTTCGCCGCGGTGGACATCCACTCGATCGCCGCGCCGAACTACGGCCGCTTCGTCTTTACCGGCGGGCCTGACGGTTCGGACAAGGTCGAGAACGTCTTCACCAACTACTTCTCCAGCGTCGGGCTGCCGACCGAGGAGTCGATTGACTTCGTCGCCGGCCAGGCCGACTTCGGTCCGATGGCTGACGCGGGCGTTCCGATCGGTGGCTTGTTCGGCGGCTCGAACTCGCCCAAGACCGCGGAGGAAGCCGCGCTGTTCGGCGGCGTCGCCGATGAGCTCTACGACGCCTGCTTCCACGACGCCTGTGACTCCATCAGCAACGTCAACCGGCAGGCGCAGGCGGAGTTCGCGGCCGCCGCGTGGAACGGCATCTGGACATTGGCCACCACCGACCAGGGGCTGTTCACCGCATCTCAGGGCTAGCTAGTCACACTACGTCTCATCCACGGCGTCTCCGCCCGGCAGGTTTGCCGGGCGGAGACGCCGAGTCGTATCCGGGGAGGCACTCGAAAATGGAAGAATCTGCTGGCTGGGCCAGCAGATTCCGCCATTTTCGCAAGCGGTGAACGCTAGCGGGCCTGCCAGTCCTGGTCGGGATCGAGGGCAGCCGCCGCCAGGATCCGCTGGTAGCCGGCGGCCCAGTCAGCCACCGTCTGCTCGTCCAGGTCCTCGAGGTTGTACTGGATGCAGCCGGTCAGCTCACCGGACGGCAGCAACTGCATCCGCCAGGCCACGCCGTGCGGGATCCAGGTCGCCACCGGAGCCGGCAGCAGCCGGCGGCGGATCTCATAAGCGCCGTCAGCGATCCGCAGCGCGTCGTCATCGAACGGTGGGATGTGGACGCTGAAGACGAAGTTGGTCATCCGGGCGTCCGTTGTCGGCTCCCTGAGCTCGGGAACCGCCTGCTCGATGTGCTGGATCGGGATCTCATGCCGCAACGCCTCGTCCCAGACATCGCCGGTACGGGCGGCGATCTCGCGGAAGCTCGCGCACCCGGAGATGTCGGTACGGAACACCAGGAAGTTCAGCACCGGGCCGACCGAGTTCGTGTACCGGGGATCGGTCCGACCGGTGGTCACCATGTCGATGGCCGGATCGGTGGTTCCCACGATCTGGTGGGCCAGCACATTGACCGCGGCCAGCAGCACCGCCGCCTGAGTCGTGTGCAGTGACCCGGCCAGCGCTGCCAGCGGGGTCATCACCTCGGCATCGACGATGAAGTGCAGTGCCGAATACGGTTCGGTGTGCCGGGCCGGCACCGCCCGGTCGGTCGGCATCGCGAAGATGTGCGCTCCGCGCAGCTTGTCCCGCCAGTAGCCGCGCGCCTGGTCGGCCGCGACGCCGATCTTTATCGACTGAAGCTCGGCGAATTCGCGGTACTGAAGCAGGCTCGGCAGTTCCGGTTGCCGGCCGGCAGTCCTCGCCGAGTAGCAGGTCGCCAGGTCGCGCAGGATCACCTGGATCGACCATTCGTCACAGGCGGTGTGGTGGGTTAGCAGCATCAGCACCGAGTCCTGGTCGTCGAACCGGCACAGCTCGGCGCGCAGCAACGGCAGCTGACGGGCGCTCAGCGGGCTCAGCGCCACCTCATTGAGCAACTCCTCGGCGACCACCTCGCGGGTGCGGTCGGCGGCGGCCGGCAGATCCCAAATACGTAACGGCACCGGCGGCGGCGCAAGCACCTGCTGGTAAGGGGGTTCGGCATCACGGACCACGATCGTGCGCAGGATCTCGTGCCGCCGCACCAGGTCGTCAAGAGCGCCCTGAAGTGCCGCCACATCCACCCGGCCGGTGATCCGCAACGCGGTGGCCAGCACCAAACGCTGGCTGAAGAATCCGGCGAGGTCGCCCTGGTCGCCCGAGTGCAGGAGTCGCTGCGGCCAGGACAGCGGGAACCGCTCCACCGCGGTTTCGGGTTGGAACGCGACTTGCGTCATCGGGGGCGTCCTTTCGAATTGAAAGTACAAGTGATCGGTGCCCCGCGCGCGGCGAACCCAACCGATGCGCAACCGCGACTCGTCTCGTGCCGACATCAGCTGGTAGCCGGCAGGACGCCGTCGCGATGCCGGCCGATCAGCAAATGATCGAGGGTCGGCCGGCTGGTTTCCTCTTCGAGGTTGTTCAATATTGCCCAACTGGGCGTAATTCATAGGTATTTCTCCGGCCGGCTGGTCTATTCGAAGGAAAGCCGTTCGTCGCATTGGCGAGCACATCCCAGAGCCGAGGAGATGCCGTGAGCCTTCCCGAGGTTGTTGCACCAGCCGAGCAACCCGACGGTGCCCCGGATCGATTCCCGCTGTCCAACCAGCAGCAGCTATTTTGCGGCGACGCCGGAGCGTTCGGCCCGCGGTTCATCGTCACCAAGGCGCTGCGCATCACCGGCCCGCTGGAGGTGGCGGCACTGCAAGCGGCATTGGACGACGTGGTGGTCCGCCATGAGACGCTGCGCACCATTGTCGTGCGAGACAGCCAACCGCCGTACCAGCGGGTGTACCCGCCGTCGAGGGTGCCACTGGAGGTTCGGCAGCTGGCGGCCGAATCGGGTCGATCGCGGGACGAGCAAGCCGAGGACATCCTGGCCGAGGCCGAGTTGGGCAGCATCAATGTCGAGGAGCTGCCGATGTTGCGGGCCGTGTTGGCCCGCTTCGATGACCGCGACTCGGTACTCAGCCTGCTGACCCACCACTCCGCCTGCGACGGCTGGTCACTGCATCTGGTCGTGCGGGATCTGGCAGCCTGCTACGCGGCCAGGACCGGAGAGCGGCCGCTGAGCCTGCCGCCGGTGACCCAGTACCGGGAGTACGCCGAGTGGCAGCTGCGCAACGCCGCCGGCCCAGAAGCGGAACGGAACCTGGCCTTCTGGCGCGAGCAGCTGGGCGACGCCGGGGTCTTCACGCTGCCGACCGACCGACCGGTCCAGCCCGTGCACAGCCAGGACTACCGCTCTGACAACGCGATGCTGTCGGTGGAACAGGCAGCGGCGATAACCCAACTCGCCAAATCCGCGCGGTGCTCCGGTTTCATGGTGATGCTGGCGGCCTTCAACGTGCTGGCTCACCGGATCAGCGGCAGCACCGCCCCGGTGATCAATACGATCATCCACGGTCGCGGCCAGCCGCAGTTCAAGGACACGGTCGGCCTGTTCCTGAACTTCATGCCGCTGCGCACCGACCTCGCCGGTTGCACCAGCTTCCGCGACGTACTCAAAAGCACCCGCAATACCTGCTTGAACGCGTACGCGCACGAGCTGCCGATCGAGCACCTCGATCGGGAGATCCCGACGCTGATGGCACCGCTGGCCGACCCGGCCAACTGCGACCTGATCTTCGGCTATTTCGAGTCACCGTTCGCCGATGGGTTGGCGGAGGCGTTCCGGATCTCTGAGCGCACCAGCACGGTGATCCGCAAGGAGCGCATCAGCGAACAGATGCCCAGCGGTGCGGCCTGGAGCATCGGTGCGCTGGCCAGCGGCGAGATCCGCGGCGGCCTTCAGTTCAATCCCGAGGAATTCGACGACAGCACCGCCCACCGCTGGGTATCGGACTACGCGCGAATCGTGACCGCGGCACTCGCCGACCCGGACGGTGACTGGTCGGCGCTCGGCGACGTGGCCGGGCATACCGCCGTTACGCAGAGCAAGTGAGGAGACAAAGAGGCCCGGGGTAGCGGGCACGATGGGTGGGCCGGATCAGGCCGGGCATCGGTGGCTGGGCGCAAACGGCACATCAAGGGAGGGCCGAAATCCATGACGCATGCCGATAACGGGACGGCCGCATACCTTGTCGTCGCAGGCCTGATCACCCATCAACAGCGGTAGATCCGGGCCACCGATATGGATCGTCGCAGCTACCCGATGCTGTCTATTCCGCTCCTGCCGACCACCCCGCGCTACCCGCAGAAACAACCGCCGGCCGACCTCCCGATCGTCCCGGCGAAGTTACCGGCCAATGGCACAACCCGGCGACGACGTCAGCCCCGCCGGCTCATCCGACGAGTTTTGAGGTAGGAATGAACAACCTGGCATGGCATGAACCCATCGCGATCGTCGGGCTGGCCGCCGGGCTGCCGGGGGCCGTCGACGCGGGCCAGTACTGGACGAACCTGCGCGACGGCGTGCAGTCCATCGCCTTCCCCTCCGATGCGGAACTGCTGGCCGCCGGGGTGTCGCCCCAGGCTCTGGCTGACCCGAACTACGTCAAGGCGACCGCCACCGCGCCGTACCTGGACAGCTTCGACGCCGAGTTCTTCGGGCTGAGCCCGCAGGAAGCGCGGGCCTGTGACCCACAGCTGCGGGTCTTTCTCGAATGCGCGCATGCCTGCCTGGAGGACGCCGGCTACGACCCGGAGCAGCTGTCCGACGTGGGGGTGTTCGGCTCGTCCGCGGCCAACCGCTATCTCCGACTGGTCCGCGGCAACGCCGGCCTGGACCTGCCGGGGACGGCGGCCATGTCGGCGGCGGACTGGAACCGCACTGACTACCTCGCGCCGTTGGTGTCCTACAAGCTGGGGCTGCGCGGACCAAGCCTGAGCGTGCTCGCCGACGGCTCCAGTTCGCTGGTCGCGGTGCACCTGGCCGCCGCCTCGCTGCTCGCCGGCGAGTGCGAGCTGGCACTGGCCGGCGGGGTCGACATCGACGTCGCGCTCGGCCACGGCTACTGGTGGGAACCCGGCGACACGTTGAGCCAGGACGGCTACTGCCGACCGTTCGACAAGACCGCGACCGGCACCGTGTACGGCTCCGGCGTCGGCCTGGTTGCGCTCAAGCGGCTGTCGGACGCGATCGCCGCCGGCGACCATGTCCGGGCGGTGATCCGCTCGACCGCCATCAACAACGATGGCCCGTCCCGCAACGCCTTTGCTGCCGGCAGCGTCCGGGGCCAAGCGGCGGCGATCGCACGGGCGATGGCGCTGGCGGGCGTGCAGTCGGCCGACGTGGCGATGGTGGAGGCGCATGCCACCGGCGCGGTGCAGGCCGACGCCACTGAAGTGTCGGCGCTGAAGGCGGCCTACCGGCAGTTCGGGACGGTGCCGGCCGGCAGCTGCGCGCTGACCTCGGTGAAGGGCAACATCGGCCACCTGGGACATGCCGCCGGGATAGCGTCACTGATCAAGGTTGCCCTTTCTTTGCAACACGAAACGATTCCGGGCAACGTCGGCTACCAGGATCCGAGCCCGGCACTGGAGCTGGCCGACTCACCGTTCGGAGTGCCGACCCAGCCGGTCCCGTGGCCGCGCCAACCCGGCCGGCCGCGGATCGCCGCGGTGAACGCCTGTGGCGTAGGTGGCACCAATGCGCACGCCATCCTGGCGGAGGCCCCGGCCCGAACCGCGCCCCGGCCGCCGGCCGACCGGCCCCGGATCGTGGTGTGGTCGGCGCGTACTGCGGCGGCCGCCGACCGCTACCGCACCAGCCTGGTGGCGTACTTCGGTGCCGACGCACTGCAAGGCAACGTTAACTTCGTCGACAGTGTCAGCACCCTCCAGCGAGGGCGGACCGCTCATCGCTATCGAGGTGCGGTCGTCGCGGCGGATAGCCAGGAGGCGGTCACCCTGCTGCGGGACCCGGAGTCCGCCGGGCACCTGACCACGCCGGCGCCTGGGCAATCCAGCACCGCCGCGTTCCTGTTTCCCGGCCAGGGCACTCAGCATGTCGGCGTTGCCCAGGATCTGTATGACCGTTCGCCGGCCTACGCCGAGGCGTTCGACCGGTGCCTGGAACTGTTCGAGGCACAGGGCGTGCCGCTGCGCCGGCTGTGGCACGACAGCGACGACGCGCAGATGCAGTTGCCGGAGATCGCCCAGCCGCTGATCTTCGCCGTGGAGTACTCGCTGGCTCAGGCCTGGCAGGCCTGGGGGATCCGGCCGACCGCGGTGGTCGGGCACAGCCTCGGTGAGATCACCGCAGCCACGGTAGCCGGGATTTTCACGTTGGAAGATGCCGTCCGGGTCGTCGTGGTCCGGTCCCAGGCGCTTCAGGTTGCCCCGCCCGGCGGCATGATCGCCGTCGCCGCCCCGGAGCACGAGGTGCGGCCGTACCTCACCGACGACGTGCGGATCGCCGTGATCAACGGACCGTTGCAGGTGATCGTCGCCGGACCGGCCGACGCGGTACAGGCGGCCGGCCTGGTGATGGAGGACGCCGGGCTGTCCTGCCGCCAGGTGCGGACCAGCCATGCCTCGCATGCTCCGATCGCCGCACCGGCGGTGCCGGTGTTCGACCGCGGTCTGGAAGGCATCGCGATGTCGGCGCCGGTCATCGACTTCTATTCGGCGGCGGTCGGCCGGTTGGCCACCGCGGATGAGGTCCGCGAGCCCGGCTTCTGGTCCAGCCAACTCATCAAACCGGTGCTGTTCGCCAAAGCCATGGATGAGCTCACCGGTCGGGACGGCCGGCAACTGCTGATCGAGGTAGGACCGGGTCGGGCACTGACTTCGGTGGTCCGGCAGCACCCGTCGGTGTTGGACGGCCGGCATCAGGTGCTGCCCACCCTGGCGCAGCGCCGGACCGAACCGCTGGCCGAGGTGCGTTCTGCGCTCACCGCGATTGCCGGGGTATGGACCGAGGGTCATCCGGTCGATTGGGCGGCGGTGGAGGGCCTGACCGGGCTGAACCGGCTGCCGGTTCCCGGATACCCTTACGAACGCAGCCCATACTGGGCTGACCTGGCCTCGACGGATGCTCCGGAAGAGATCGGTGATCTTTCCCCGTTCAGCACGCTCAGCTGGCAGGACACACCCCGTCAGCCGCTGCCGGAGCAGACCGAGGACGGCGTCGCGGTGACCCTGCTGCCCGCCGAACCGGCCTGGGCCGAGCAGCTCACCGACAGCCTGGTAGCAGCTGGGCTGCGGGTGGTTGCGGTCAGCCTCGGCGACGCTTACGCCGACGCCGGCGACTCCTTCGTGATTCGGGCCGGCGAGCCGGACGATCTGACCGCGGTGTTCCGGTCCGTGCTGGCTCGGGGCGTCACCCCGAGCGTGCTGGTGCACGCCGGCACGCTTGGCGCCGGCTCGGCCGAGGTACCCGAGCAGCTCGCCGTCGGCTTCGATATCGGCGCCGAGCTGGTTCGGCAGGCGGCCAGGACGCTCGCGACCCGGCCGGCGCTGCTGGTACTCACCGAGCGCTCGGTCGACATCAGCGGCAGTGAGGCCCAGCTGCCGGGCTATGCGGCGCTGGCCGCGTTGGTGCGGACGGTGCCGGAGGAGGGTGCGGTGGAGCGCGCCAAGCTCATCGACCTCGGTGCCGGCGTGCCGGCCGATGAGCTGGTGGCCGAGCTGCGTGACCGTGGACCGGACCGGGTGGTGGCGCTGCGCGGCGACCGCCGCTGGGTTCCGGTGGAGCGGCCGCTGACGCTGCGTCCGGATCCGGTTGAGCCGTTGCGACCGGGTGGTGTCTACCTGATCACCGGTGGTACCGGCGGCCTTGGTGGCGTGCTGGCCCGCCAGCTGGCCGGCATCGGCGGGCAGCCGGTGCTGATCCTCACCGGCCGCAGCGGCCAGGTGGCTCCGGAGCTGCTGACCGAGCTCGCCGCCCTGGGTGCCACCGTCGAGGTGGCGGCCTGCGAGGTGACCGACCTGTCGGCGCTGGCCGAGGTGGTTACCGGCGTCGAGCAGCGGCACGGTCCGATCAACGGCGTCTTCCACCTGGCCGGCGTGATCGGCAGCGGGATGCTGGCGTTCAGCTCGGCGGCCAAGGCGGCGGCCACCATCGGCCCGAAGGTGCTCGGCGCGCTGGCGCTGGCCCGGCTGTTCGCCGACCATCCACCGCTCGATCTGTTCGTGGCCTTCTCCAGCCGGTCCGCGCTGGAGGGGGTGGCCGGCGGCGCCGACTATGCAGCCGCCAACGCGGTATTGGATGCCCTGGTCCGGTGTGGCTTGCCGGTTGCCCGCCGCTCGCTGACCATCGATTGGCCACGCTGGCGCGATGTCGGCCTGGCGGTGTCGGACGACGCCACGCTGGGGCTGCCGTCCGAGCTGGGTGGTCCGCTGCTGCTGGAACTGCTCGGTACCCGGACCCCGCGCCAGGTCGGGGTGCGGCACTTCGTCGACGGCCGGCCGAGCGCCACGCCACCGACCCGCCGGGCCCGGCCGGCGCCGAACCCGGCGGCCACGGCGGCGCCAGTGCGTTCGGCACCGACCGAGCAGCCGACGACCACCATCGGCCGGCTGCGGGTGTTGTGGGCCGGACTGCTAGGCCCGATCGACATCCCGCACGACGCCGATTTCTTCGACCTGGGCGGCAATTCGCTCAGCGCGGTGGAGCTGATGACGCGGGTTCGGGCCGAGTTCGGGGTGGACATCGGGATCGTGGCGCTGTTCGACAACCCCACCTTGGACGGCCTGGCCGAACAGATCGAGCAGGTGAGGTGAAGTAATGAGTGAGTTGCCGTCGCACCTGGTCAAGCTGACCGACACCGGCTGGGCCAGCTGGCGCGAGGTCGTCCTGCGCAGCACCGGCTTTTCTGCCGAGAGCGTGCTCGCGCTGACCGATCCGGAACTGGCCGCGGCGGCCGACGCGGCAGCCGCCGACCCCAGCCGATTGCCTGCGTATCGGGCCGAATACCAGGCAGCCGGCGACCGACTATCCGCGGCCGTGCAGAAGATCGCCGGCTCACCCAGATTCCGGGAGGCGGTGGCCTGGCAGAACCCCAAGCTGCTCAAGCTGTGCCTGGACAAGCTCGCCGCCGGCGAACCACGCAACGTCCGCGGCCGCAACCACGAGCTGACAGTTGCCAGCTACCTTCAGCGGTACAGCCTGAAGAACGACACCATCGGCTTCACCGGGCCGGTCGGCTGGGCGCGCTGGAATTCCGACGGCGCCCCGCTGACCATGGCGGTCGACGAGCAGTTCCTGACCCGGCGCACCGTGTACTTCGAGACTTGGGCGATTGACTCGCTGGCTCGGGCGCTGTCGGCCGATCCGGCCCTGCGGCCCTGGGTGGTGCCTCGGCTGTTCGCCGCGCACCGACTGGACGGCGCGACCTTGCACGTGCCCGGCCGGGCGCCGGTGCCGCTCACGCCGCGGGAAACCGAACTGCTGGCCCTGGTGGACGGGGTGCGCACGGTACGCGACCTCGCTTCGGAGATGACCTGGTCGGAGTTTCCGGAGCTGGGCAACCGGACCGCGCTGCTGGCCGCCCTCGACTCGATGGTCGAGCGCGGTCTGCTCCGGCTGGATTTCGTCGGCACCATCGAGGCATTCCCGGAACGGACGCTGCAAGCCCGGCTGGAACGGATCGGTGACCCGGCGGTCCGCGAGTACGCGCTGGGCATCCTCGGCCGGTTGATGGCCGCCCGCGATCAGGTCAGCGCGGCGGCCGGCGACGACGTGGCGCTGGAGGCGGCGTTGGCCGAACTCGGCGAGGTGTTCCAGTCGCTCACCGGCCAGGACGGTGAGCGTCGCGGCGGGCAGACCTACGCCGGGCGGACCCTGGTGTACGAGGACACCGTGCGTGGCGTCCGGATCGGGTTGGGGCCCAAGCTGCGCGAGCAACTGGCCGGCCCGCTGTCGCTGTTGCTGGAAAGCGCTCGGTGGTTGGTGGCCGAGATCGGCGAGCAGTACGACCAGCTGTTCTTGGAGATCTACCAGCGCCGGGTGGCGCAGTCCGGCAGCACCGCGGTACCGCTGGCCGGCATCCTGAGCCTGGCCACCCCGCAGCTGTTCTACAACATGCGCAGCCTGGCCCAGCCGGTCCGGCGGGCGGTGGCCGAGTTCCAGCGGCGCTGGGCCGAGATCCTGCAGATCCCGGACGACGCCGCCGAGGTACAGCTGCGCGGCGAGGACATCGCGCACCGGATCGCCGAGTTGTTCCCGCCCCGGCCGGTGCCGTGGGCGACGGCGATCCACCACTCGCCGGACTTCATGCTGGCCGCCGCGGACGCCGATGCGGTGGAGCGCGACGAGCACCTGTTCGTGCTGGGGGAGTTGCACCTGTCGTTCAACACGATGGAAAGTCGGCTGTTCGTCCAGCAACACGATGACCCGGCCTGGATGCTGGCGGCCGCCCGGGCGGATCTGGGCGACCGGCGGATCTACTCGATCCCGTCCCGCGAGGTGCCCGGTGTCAGCTCCCGGGTGTCGCCGCCGTCGGCGCTGATGTCGCCGGATTACACCTACTGGACGATCCATCTAGAGGCGGCCGCGCCGCCCGGGCCGATCATCCCGGCCGCCGACCTGACCGTGTACCTGGAGGACGGCCGGCTGATCGTTCGGTCCGGCTCCGGTTCGCTCGAGGCGCCGCTGTTGAAGGTGTTCGGCGAGCTGCTGTCGGCTGCTACCGTCAACGCGTTCAAGCCGATCGGGCACGGCACCCGCAGCCCGCGGATCACCCTCGACCGGCTGGTGCTGGCCCGGGAGTCCTGGAGTTTCCCGGCCGCCGAGGTGGAATGGGCGGCGCTGAAATCCGAGGACGAGCGGTTCCTGGCAGCCCGGCGCTGGCGGCGGGAAAACGGCCTGCCGGAGCGAGCTTTCTACAAGGTGCCGGTCGAGGACAAGCCGACCTTCGTGGACTTCCGCAGCCTGGTGTACGTCAACATCCTGGCCAAGTCGATCCGCCGATCGGCCGAGGAACGTGACGGCACGGTCAGCCTGACCGAGATGCTGCCGGACCAAAACGAGCTGTGGTTACAGGACGCAGCCGGTGCTCGATACACCTCGGAGTTGCGCTTCCTGGCAGTCGATCAGCGCGCCGAGCACGCCTGACGTCGGTGACGCTTGGGGAACCCTAAGTACTTCTAAGCACTTAATCCGGTTCGGGTTGACTGCAACCAGACCGGAGCTTAGGGTAACGCTTGCCTTACATCCCGTTACCACCAGTCCGCAGACATCACACCGATCGCCCTGATCGCATGGGTTCGTCGGGCGATGACTGCTGCCCATGCGTCGCGCACGCACCTGTCCCAGGAAACGGAGAGCCAGATGGCCGAAGAAGACGTCGATGCCACCACCGCCGCCCAGGCCGTGTTCTACAACATGACCGGCGAAGACCTGACCATGCAGGTCAACAACCAGTTCACCACCACCGAGACGGTGTCGGCCATCCCGACCGCGAGCCCGTACACCCCGAACCACAACGCGAATACCTATAACCGGGTGAACCTTTCGCAGCCGCAGGTCAACCAGTTCGGTAACACCAACACGCTGGCCTACAGCTCGCAGGGCGGCCTCAGCATTTCCATGCAGGTGGGCATCAACGTCAACTGCACCGACTACCCGACCACGAATCCGCTGCTGATCTTCATGTATCGCAATGCGGTGGTAGTCACCTGCCCGACCGACAGCGTGCCCTACGTCGGCCACAACGGTGACACCGTGAACGCCAGTTCGAGCAGCCCGTCCCAAACCCTGTAGCACCGGCGCCGGCGGCTAGCGGTGAACAGCTACTTCTTCTCGGCACCTACCAGCGGGCAGCAGCCGTACCTGTACTCGGCTCAGACGGTCAGCCAGCAACCGGCCGTGTCGGTGCCGTTGGACCAGATCTTCACCACGACGCCGAGCGGGCAGCTGCCGGCCGCGGCTCCGTTCACGCTGGTGACGGCCACCTCACCGTTCAGCTACCAGATCAACGTCGACAGCTCGATCTGGACGTTCGACTCGTCGCCGATCCGGCCCGCGTTGCGGGCCGGATTCGACAAGTTCCTGCAAGCGCTGGACGCGGCGGGCCTGAAGGGCGGCCGGTTCCAGCAGATCCGGGGCTGGCTGGCCCAGGCGCTGCCGCAAACCTTTGCCGAATCGCTTTATTTCCGTTACGGATTCGACCCGGTGCAGCGCTGTGTCGAGCTCAGCCCGGGCATGCGGCTGCGGGTCGACTTCCAGTCCCACCAGTCGGTGGATCCCGGCGTCAGTTCGCTCAACGGCTTCGTCGGCACCGGCCGGAGTTGGATCGAGGTGGGGCAGGCGCCGAGCGCCCAGGGCGGCATCGTGCTGGGCTACGACCCGTTCCTGTCCCAGTTGCAGGGGCTCACCGTCGGTGCGTCGCAGGCTGGCACCGGCGGCCTGATCGACTTACAGGGCGCGGCCTACCAGCAGCAGTACTGGCGGCTGTACTACCCATCCAGCTATCCGTCCAGCGACGGCACCGGTTTCGTCGGCGCCGCCCAGAACCCGGTGCTGATCGGTGCGCCGACCCGGGCCGCGTTGGAGGCTGCCGGCACCCAGTACGGCAAGGACGGCACAATCCTGGCACCGGCGGTCGGGGTGTGGTTCCGCGGCCGGGCTGTGGTGGTGCCCGAGATTCCCGTGCTCATGCAAACCAATCTGACCTACCTCACGCTGGGCAGCACGCTGCGCAGCCTGTTCGCCGGCTTGGCACCGGTGCCCTGGGTGCCCGGCAAGATCCCGTCCCAGTTCATGTTCCGGGCGAACGGACCGCTGGCCAACAAGGGTGGCCTGCAGTGGCAACCGGTGTCGCAGTACCAGTTGGTCGCGTTCAATTCCCCGCTCTACTACACCTATTCGGCGACGGTGGATTCCTTCGACCTGCCGCTGGTCGGCGGCGACTCGCTCAGCTTCCCGGCGACCGGGTAAGGCGTTGTGGCCAGCTTCACCCGGAGCGGTTCCACACCGTTCTGGACCCTCGACGGCGCACCAGGCTGGTGCACCGTCGCGTACACGCCGTTCGACCTGACCCGGCCACCCGGTGAGACCGTCACGCTGACCGACAGCTGGCAGCAGTACCCGGGCAGCTACCTGTTCGCGCCGGCCGACACCCCCCTGGACCAGCCGTTGGCCGGTCAGCTGGCCGCGTTCCGGGCCGGCCGGCCGCTGCGGCTGGTCTGGGTGACCAATCCCCAGCAGCCGGCCGCGAACTGGCAGGCGTCCTGGCTGGCCTCCGACGGCTCGGTGGTGACCGGGCTGGCCAGCCTGAGCCTGGGCAGCGTCGCGCTGTGGATCGGTGCCGGCTGCCCGATCGCCCCCGACGCCGGCGGTGCCGACCTGGTCGTCGGCCAGCGCTCCGGTGATCCGGGATCCATCTACTTCACAACGGGATTCGGTGCCGCATCGGTGCTTGCCACCAGCGCGGTGACCTTGCCGTTCAGCGCCACCCAGGCCGGTTGCGCGGTCACCGGGCTCACCCTGAACAACGGTTCGGCGCCGAGCGACCTGGATCGGCTCGACGTCGGGCTGCGGATCTTCGCCACCGACCCGGCCGTACCGCAGCTGCCGGACCGGTTGGCCTCCTGGCGCTACCCGGTGTTCCAATCGGTGCAGTCCGGGGTGGCCGCGCAGTTGCCGGTGACGCTGTCGGTGCACCCGTTGCGACCGCTGGATCCGGCGCTGACCTACATCCAGCTGGTGCCGGCCGCGGTGCAGAATGTGCCGCAACTGAAGTCCTGTTACGTCACCACCAACGGCTACGGCGTGCAACTCGGCCCGCTCAACAACGCGCCGGCCCAAACCGCCAAGCTGGTGCTGGCGGTGCGGGCGCTGTCGGACGGGCCGTCCGCGCAGGACCCGTACTACTTCGTGCCGAGCGGGGCATTCGCGATCACCGTGGTGGACGGCAAGAACAAGCCGGTGGGCGGCGCACAGCAGCTGATGTGTGGCATCTCCGGTATCGAATACATCCAGGTGCAACCGGATTCCGAACTCTGGTTCAGTCCCGGCGGTGCGGCACTGGCGGTGGGCAAGGGACTGCAACCGACCGCGACCACCGCCTACGCCTCGGTGTACGGGCCGGGTGGCAGCGCCGGTGCGCTGTACCGGGCGCAGGCCGACAGTGCCGCGCTGTTCGCACCGGCCGGCGCGGCCGGCTTCATGTCGTTCCGGGAGCTGGCCGGCATGTCACTTCCGGCCGCGACCGGCGGCGGGTTGCCGGCCGGTTACCCGATGCTGCCGTACACCGGTATCTCCGCCCATGACCTAACGCCGTACCAGCAGCTGGAGTACCAGGCGGTGTCGGCCACCCGGCGGGCAGCCATCGGCACTCTGACCGGACATGCCAAGGCGGTGCAGTTGGCCGGTGGTGCCACCACGCCGAGCATCACCCCGCAGGGCTTGCAAGCCGACGTGGACGGCAACGGCAACGTGGTGAACGTGACGCTGGCCAAGTCGCTGGCCGGCCCGCTCACCATGCAGCAGATCACCGGCAACCTGGCCGCCGCCCTGCAGTCCAACCAGCTGTTCCTGGTGGCCTCCGATCCCAGCACGCTGGCCGCCGTCCCACCGGCCAACAACGGGACGGTGCAGATCCCGAGCAGTCCGACCGACGCCAGCCAGGTATGGACGATCGACAGCTGGCCGAGCAACTGGTCGGCCAGCAACACCCTGCTGGTGCTGAAGTTCGCCGGCAAACCGCTGTCGGTGCTGGCCGCCGACACCGACAGCTGGGCCGGTGACAAGGGCAGCCAGTTCAACCCCGGCACCGGCGGCGTCCAGGCCGCCCAGTCCGTCCTGCAGGCGTTGATCAATCAGGCCAAGAACAGCAAGGATCCGGAGTTCGCCCCGTTCGCCGCGCTGGCCGACGATCCGCACTGGCAGGGTGTGCTGTTCCTGAACGCGCCGGTGCCGCCGGCTCAACTGCCCAGTGAGATCGCCGGGCTGGCCGCCGGCATCGACGCCAGCGCGTTCAAGGCACATCACCTGGGGCTGACCGTCACCCCGAGCACGGTGTCCGGCGGCACCATCAGCCAGACCGCGTCGTCGCTGTTCGGCTTGGTCTTCTACCAGAGCCCGAACTCGGCCGCCGGCGCCCAGCCGCCGTACGCGTTCAACGTGCTGAACCTGAAGGTTCGGTTCGAGAACTCGCTGGTGCGCACCTTCGCCAGCCAGATCGAACTGCTGGTGGACCAATTGTTCGGCGAGGCCGCCAACCTGGCCGACCCGGCCACCATGCAAGAGCTGACCCCGAACGTGCTGGTGCTGGACGGGGTGTATCAGCAGCAGGGCAACACCGGCGGCTACACCTTCTCGACCGCCGCGGATAACCTGTTCGTGCTGGACAGCGCGGTGCTGGACACCGTCGAGGTGACCGCGGCGCAGTTCGTCACGGTCATCCCGCCGGACCCGAAACAGCCGAGCAAGCCTGCCGAATCTCGATTCGTGCTGACCGGAGCGATGCGCTACCTGCCGCCCAAGCCCGGCCAACTGGATGTGTTCTCGTTCGGCCCGAGCTCGGTGGCCACACCGGCCGACCGGTTGTCGACCGAGCGGTTGTTCTACACCAACCTCTGGATCAGCCTGGACTACATCCCGGCCGACCGGAGCAAGGATGTCTACACCTTCGACGCCTCGCACCTGGTGCTGGATTCGGTGCAGAGCGTGGCTCGGCAGACCAGCCTGTTCGCCGGCTTCCCGCTGACCCTGGCCAGCTTCGTACACGTGCCGACCCAGCCCGCCGGTGACAGCTCGAAGCAGCCGGCCACCCCGGCTAGCCTGGGCTTTCTCGGCATCGGCACCACGCCGCCGCTGGGCGGCAGCATCACCGCGCCCTGGTTCGGCATCGTCGCCGACCTCGGCTTCGGCACCGCCGGCGCGCTGGCCGCCGCGGCCGGCTTCAAGGCCAGCATGCTGATGTCCTGGTCACCGGGCAGTGCCGCCAACTCGGCCAACGCCGGCATCGGGCTGAAGCTGCCCGGCACCGGAACCGGCGGAAAGCTGTTGAGCCTTCAGGGCGTGCTCAAGCTCAAGATCGGCCAGCTGTCGCTCAGCCAGAACGACGGAATCTACCTGCTGGAGCTGGACCGGATCGCGATCGGCGTGCTGATGCTGACCATTCCGCAGTCCGGCCAGGTCGACGCGCTGCTGTTCGCCGACCCCACCGGCAAGGACCACACCACCCTCGGCTGGTACGCCGGCTACGCGAAGACAGGAGGTAGCTGATGCGTCCGGTGACCAAGGGCAATCAAGGCGTCTACGGCCCGGTGGTTGTCATGGACAAAGGTCAGGCTGCCCTCAACAACTCGCTGGCCGCGTTCACCATCACATTCGGCAGCACCGCGGCCGACCCGGTGGAAAACGTGTTCGGCACCGCGAGCCCGACCGCCAAGGCCCTCCTGGACGGGCTGCTGCTGATCTCCCAGGCGCCCAAGAAGAAGAAAGGGCAGCAGCCGCCGAAGAAAAAAGTGAAGACCATGCTCAGCGAGGTCACCACTATCAAAAAGACCATCGACCGAAAGCTGGCCACCATGTACGGCACCGCCGCCGGGCCGCTGGAGGGTCAGCTGGGCCGGTTCTGCTCGTTCTGCGAGCACTACTACCAATCCGGCTTGGCGGTCGAACACATCGTGCCCAAGGCGCCATACCCGCTGTTCTACCTTGCCTGGAACAACTTCCTGATCGCCTGCCCGGTCTGCAACTCCAACAAGCTCTCCAAACCACCGCGCAACGACGCGATGTTCGCCCCGAAGCCGGCCGATGAGGTCGGGTACTACACGACCATCAGGGCCAGCTACCTCTGGCCGCAGTGGTACACGGAGGTCTACCGCAGCACCAAGCCGGTGCTGGAGATGAAGTGGAACGGCAACTGGTATGCGGTGGAGTATCCGGTAGCGGACCAGACTGAATTGAAATCCGCCGATAAGGTCACCCGGACCATCAAGGCCGACGTCTGGGCCGACGGCACCACCAATGGCGTGGTCGCGCCGCAGTGGTGGTTGGACGTGGAGGTGCGGGTGGTGGTGAACCCGACCACCCCGCTCAGCACCAAGATGGTCAACGCGCTGGTGAATCTGAACAAGCCCAGCAGCAACGACAAGAAGCCGGGTGCCGAGGCCGATATCCGACTGTGGTCGCGAACCGAGCACTGGTTCACCGTGCTGGATTCGTTGCAGCTCCTGAAAGGCGCGAAGGCCAGCCAGTTCGACGGGCTCTGGAAGATGATGATGAAGTCGGTACAACAGCCCGGGCTGTATTCGGTGTGGGTCACCGTGATCGATCTCCTTGGCCCAGGTGGTTCCTGGGTAGTCCCGAACACCACCACGTCGGTAATGGACAAGTTTCTCGCCGAGATCGTCGGCCAGAACTACTTCCCGGGCACCGACACCGACGACACCCCCTAACCGTCCTGCCGCTCGAATTCCGAGGAACGCCAAATGCGACCAGTCGGCCGACCACCGTGGGACCCCCGCTGGGCAGAGCTCGATGCCGGGGACGCGGCGGCCATCGCGTTCGGCGATTACTGCTCGGCGTGTGAGATTCCGCTGCCGTTGAGCCGAATCGGCTGGCATGCCGGTACCGGGCAGGTCATGCTCGGCCGCGCGCGGGAGCTGGATTGGGATGACCTGCTAGTGCTCTGCCGGCATTGTGCGCAGACGGCCAGCGGGCAGGCCCAGCCGAGCTGGGGGGACGTCCTGCTGCCGGATCGGGCTACCACCTTCGGCATCGGCAACGACGCACCGTTCGGTTACCAGCCAAGCCCGGTGGAGGTGACCGGCACTGACGGAGGCGAGCCGGAGGTCGTCGAACGAGTCTACGTGGTACCCAACTCCGAAGCGGCCGCCAATACCGTCCGGCTGTTCGGACTCAACACGCCCGTCCTGGTCGACGACCGGTTGCGGCTGGCCCTGACCGCCGATCCGGAGGAGCTGGCGCTCAGCGGCACCGAGCGGCGGAAGTTGATCGAGTTCGACGACCCGCGGCTGATGCTACGCACGGCGGCCTGGCAGCACGCCAAGGATGCCGCCGAGATTTATCAGGAAATGTCGGATGATGACGGCCGGCTCCGGTGGGCACGGCTACTCGGGCACGCGGTCCGATCACGGGGCTTCTGGTCGGTATGGGCCGCGGTGCTCTCCGCGACCACGGTGGACCGCGGGCTGCTGGCCGGAGCGCTGGCCGTGCCGCCGACGGCTGCCGAAGCCGGCGTGGGGTCATCCCGACCGGTGTTCGCCAACACGGCCCGAGCGTTCCCGGCGACCCGGGGCGACTGGTTACTCCCCATGCCCGATTCGAGCGAGCAGGACTGACATGGCTGATCCACTGCTGACCGCTCTGCAGGGCAGACTCACTGCTTACAAGCCCAATCCGGTCCCACTGAACGCGACCACCCTGCAGCCACCCGGACAGTCCATCGTCGACCTGTTCACCGCACAGCTGAGCACGCCCGAGTTGACCCTGGTCGGCACCGCGAGCATCGACTTCGACGGCAACGGCGCGCTGGTGGCCAGCGGGGCATTGTCCAGCCAGAGCATCCTGGGCCTGAGCAACCCGGTGGTGACCGCACGCTTCACCACCGGCCCGGATCCGGCCCAGCCGGCCAGCACCATCCTGCTGATCGAGCTCACCGTCGCCACACCGGCCGGCTGGACACTGGCCACCAGCTTCCCCAACCTGGCGCAGGATCCGGCGGTATCCGGGTTGACGGTGGACAGCAAGACGCCGGCGTCGTTCGTGCTTCGCAGCGTGCCTGGTCCGTTGGATGCTTTCGGGCCGGTGCTGACGGTCGGCCTGAACCTGCAGCTCAGCGTCCTCGCCAATGGTGGCGGCGCGTTGGCCGGCTTCGCCCCGGTGCTCAGCCTGCCGGCGGGCGCCTCGCTCGCACTGGCCGGCCCGGCCACCGTCTCGACCACCCGGGAAAGCTTCGCGGTCCGCGGCGCATCCGGTGCCACCGCGCCGAAGTTGGGCATCTCGCGGTTGCCGGCGGTCAGCCTCACCCAGCCGCAGGCCGCGATCACCGCGGGCGCCACCGCACCCAGCCCGAGCGGCGGGCTGGCACTGACCGGTCCGAGCGGCGCACTGGAGCTCGCCGCCCCGGGCAGCGCGCAGCCGGCTGCCGCCAGCCGCGTGCCGGTGCTGAGCGTCACCAGCTGGCAGAGCTCGGTCGGCATCTCGGTCTACGGCCTGAACCCGATGGCTGGCGGCGGCACCGTGGCGCTGGCATTGGACCTGCCGCTGAACAATGGGCCGGCCACCCTGCGGCTGGCCTCCGCGCAACCGGTGCCGTTCTCCCAACTGCTCGGATTCATCTCGGGATTGTCGCTGCTCAGCTCGATCCCGGATGCCATCAAGAGCGCGGTCGCCGGCCACCTGAACTACTGGATCCTCAGCCTGGCCGGCCCGGTGAACCAATGGCAGCCGGCCGCGGTGCGGCTGGCGGTCACCATGGACGACAGCTGGACGCTGATCCCCAGCGTGGTCGAGCTCATCAACCTGCAGATCGGGCTGAATTCGGTGCTGCCGGCCACCGGCGCGGCGCGCACCACCGGCTGGGTGTCCGGCGGCATCTCGCTCGCCGGCGGCTCGGCCGAGCTCACCGTGCGGGTGCCGCTGCCGTTGGACAGCGGTGACGTGGTGATCTCCTGCGCCCCGGAATACCACGTGGCCGGGCTGGGCGCGCTGGCCAAGCTGATCGGGGGCGTCGATCTGGCCAGCCAGCTGCCGGACAGCGTAGCCCAGATCGGCAGCTTCACCCTGCAGGCGTTCTCCGTCCAGCTGAACCTCGGCAAGCTATCGGTAACCGAGATCTCGGTGTCGCTGTCGGCCGATGCCTGGACGGTGGTGCCGGACCGGCTGGCGCTGGAGAAGCTGGACATCGACCTCACCGTGCAGACGCCGTTCAGCTCACCGGCCTTGAGCGGAGTGTTCGCCGGCGAGCTGCTGATCGGCACCGTGCCGGTCGACGTGCTGGTCTCTCGCGAGGGGCCGGGCGCATCCTGGCTGCTCGATGTCTCGGTGGAGCAGCTGGCGCTGCCGAGTATCGGCGCACTGGCCGAACTAGCCGGCACCGACCTGTCGGACACCCTGCCGGCGCCGCTGTTGAACAATCAGCTGGAGCTCAACTACCTGGATCTGAGCGCGGATCTATCCGCGCCGGCCATCCTCGGCTTCAGCATGGTGATCGGCACCGTCCAGCCGTGGCCGATCGTGGCACCGTACTTCAGCCTGGATTCGGCCAGCGTGGGTGTCGATCTGGACTGGACGTCCGGCTCGTTGGTCTACAGCGGCTACCTGATCGCGGTGCTCGACTTCGGCAGCGGCGACGTGATGCTGGGGCTGAGCGCGGAGCTGCGACCGGACAAGTCCTGGCTGCTGACCGGCAAACTGGAGCAGCCGGTGCAACTCGGCCAGCTGGTGCAGACCGCGCTCGGTTTCACCGCACCGGACGGACTGTTGAACATCGCGGTCACCGAGCTGTCGCTGAGCTACGACACCGGCGACCAGAGCTACTCCTTCGCCGGCGGCGCGTCCTGGACCCCGGACATCCCCGGCCTTCAGCTCGAGGTCGACGCCAGCGTCGCGCTGAGCCGGCAGCCGATCACCGGCCAGGCCGGCAAGTTCGCCTACTCCGGCAAGATCGAAGGCGCGCTGAAGAGCCATTTCGGCAGTGATTCATTGGCGATGTCGCTGGCCTATGTGTTCCAGCAGCCGGCCACGCCACCGAACAAGACCACCGTCAGCTACATCTTCGCGTTGGCTTTCAACAAGCTGACCCTGACCGGCAGCTACACCACGGCGGCCAACGGCGACGCGGTGGTCACCCTCCAGCTCGGCGGGGTAACCTTCGGCGACATCATCGAATACCTGGTGCAGCTGGTGGATCCGAGCGCGCCGTCGGTGCTCAGTTCGCCGTGGGACGTCCTCTACAAGATCAACTTCAACGACCTGCAGCTGGTGGTCAACCTCACCCAGCGCAGCATCGGCATCAAGGACACCATCGGGCTGGACCTGGGGATAGTCAACATCCAGACGATCAGCCTTACCTATCTGAGCAAGGGCGGTTCGCCGACGGTCGATATCGCGATCACCGGCTCGTTCCTCGGCCAGAGCTTCACCGATGCCAACCCGCTCAGTTGGGACGTGCTGAACGAGAGCCCGCCGGCCACCCCGGGCGCCGGTGCCGCGCTGCTGGACCTGAAGGATCTCGGAGTCGGCCAACACCTGGTGCTGGCCCCCGGTGCCACCACCATGCCGGCGGTGCTGACCAAGCTGCACGAGATCATCGTCTCCACCCAGGGATCCCCCAAGCCGTGGGAGATCCTGCGGTTCGACCCGCAGGCAGGCTGGCTGATCGGCGCCAACTTCACGGTGATGGGCACCGTGACGCTCGGCCTGGTCTTCAACGACCCGGTGATGTACGGCGTGCAGATCAGCCTGGCCGGCGACAAGGCCGGCCCGTTCGCCGGCCTGGTGTTCCAGATCCTCTACCGCAAGGTCAGCGAGGACGTCGGGGTCTACCACATCGAACTCCAACTGCCTACGATCATGCGGCACCTGGAGTTCGGCGAGGTGTCGGTCACCCTGCCCAACGTCATCATCGACATCTACACCGACGGCGGCTTCTACTTCGATTTCGGATTCCCTTACAACAACGACTGGACGGTCTGCTTCGGACTCCAGATCTTCCCGTTCGTCGGTGCCGGCGGCTTCTACATCGGCCGGCTCACCGCGGCCGACGGCGGTGGCAACCTGGTGCCGAAGATCAGCAACGGCACGTTCGGGCCGGTCATCTCGTTCGGTGTCGCGCTGGCGCTCGGCGTCGGCAAGGACATCTCCGCCGGGCCGCTCAGCGCCGGGGTGTCGGTGACCGTGCAGGGCATCCTGACCGGTGTGGTGGCCTGGTTCAACCCCACCAACGCCAGCCAATCCAGCGACCGCTACTACAAGATCAACGGCAGCCTGGCCATCGTCGGCAAGCTGTACGGCAGCGTCGACTTCAAGGTGATCAGCATCAGCATCTCGGTGGTCGCCTCGGTCACCGCCTCGGTCGCCATCGAGGCGTACGCGCCGATCTACCTCGGCATCTCGGTGGACGTGCAGGTGCAGGCCAGCATCAAGATCCTGTTCATCCGCATCCATTTCTCGTTCTCAATGCACCTGAACGCCTCGTTCACCATCGGCTCGCAGCAGGCCACCCCGTGGACGCTGGCCTCGCCGTCCGGACCGGGGACCGGTGTGGCTGACCTCCAGGCCCGGCGCCGGC